>CAZJKG010000011.1:0-3609 GCA_964546795.1 uncultured Candidatus Saccharibacteria bacterium | reverse complement strand
GAATATCCCCGCCAAAAAAACCTTTTGCCGAAGCGAGGACGGCTCGGCAGGAGGGGGTTGGGGGGAGGAATGCCGAGCCGTCCGAGCGAAGTCCGCAAAGCCCCGCCGCCTGCTCGTTCAGAGCAGAACACCACAGAAAAGTTTTGTTTTCCTTTTAGAAGAAAAAGTCGGGCGCGCGCAAATCAAAAAATGCGAACAAAACTTTTCTGTGGTGGGGCGAGCGTTAGCGAGCGGCGGCGGGGCGGATCAGTTTCGTTCAAAATGGGTTCGTGCAAAGTTTAGAATTGAGCACCAGAATTATGCCCGCGCTCTTTTGATCGCTCCTGCGAGACGGGACTTCTTGCGGTCGGCGGTGTTGCCTTTGATGATGCCGCGCTTGCGTGCCTTGTCTATCGCAGCATAGGCCATAGGGAGAAGTTTCTCGGCTCCAGCGACGTCCTTGGAAACGAGCTTCTTCATGAACGTCTTGGTCGTATCATGCAGCGCATCCTTGCGTCGCAGGTTGAAAACGTGCTTTTTCGCCGAGGAGCGTATCGCCTTTTTCGCGGAACTGGTAATTGCCATATGTCTTTCATATATACGCTATCTCCCGTTTGCTGGCAAATGGTAGTACGATAGTGACATGATTCGGCAGATACGCGGGAAGGTGCTTCAGGTGGGATTGGTGAGCGCCGTCGTTGAAGTCGCGGGCTTCGGTATTGAGGTGCGCATGAGCACGCCGCAAACGCTCAAAGTAGGCAGCGAAGCGCATCTGGCAACGCATCTGGCGCTCAAACAAGATGGTTTGGAACTCTACGGATTCCCCGACGACGCTGAGCGCAATTTCTTTGAACTCGTACTCTCGGTTCCGGGCGTGGGCCCCAAGACGGCGCTTTCGGTGTTGCGTCGCGCAACGCGCGAGACGCTTGAGGGGGCTATCGGAACGCGCGATCTTGAGTATCTCACCAAGGTCGTGGGGCTCGGCAAGAAAAGCGCGGAAAAAATGCTAGTGGAACTTGCCGACAAGGTCGGACCGCAGTCGCATTCGCGCGAAGACGGAGAGGTCTTTGATACACTCGTTGCGCTCGGCTATACCGAGCGCGAAGCGCGCAAAGCACTACAGGCAATTCCAGACACTGCCGTCGGCAAAGAAGTGCGGCTCAAAGCAGCGCTCTCACAAAGCCACTAAATTATCATTCTTTCTTTTACATGTACGAATTGGTCAATCGTGTCGTTCACTTGCTGAAAAAAGTAGTGCCCGAATCAGTAGTGCGGCCACTGCGCCCCATGTATCACGGGATACTATCTTTTCTTATGGCACTGTCGTACGGCTTCCCCGCACGGAAACTCACTGTCATCGGCGTGACGGGGACAAAGGGAAAATCCACGACCGCGGAGATGCTTTTTTCAATCCTACGCGCCGCGGGCCACACTACAGCGCTTATTTCCACTATCCGATTCGCAATAGAGGACGATTCGGAGCCGAATCGCTACAAAATGACACTACAGGGGCGTGGTTTCGCACAGGCATTCATGCACCGGGCGCTCCAGGCCGGATGCACACATCTCGTCATCGAAGTAACGTCCGAGAGCGTCCTACAATACCGGCACTGGTTCCTTGAACTTGACGGTCTCATTGTAACGAATATTCAGCGCGAGCATATCGAAAGCCATGGCTCGTTCGAGAACTATGTCGCGGCCAAACGTGCCATCGTCGAGACGCTTGTCCGCTCATCAAAACGCAATAAAATCCTGGTGGCCAATGAGGATATTCCGGAAAGCCGCACTTTCCTTTCGGCAGGTGTTCTGAAAACGGTCGGATTCAGTGCAAATGAACTTAAAAACCTGATTGGGGATGAGCGGAGTATTAGTTTTGAATACGCTGGAGTGCGTCTTTCTCTTCCCATGCCGGGGACTTTCAACGCGATGAATGCTCTCGCCGCACTTAAATTCTGTGAAGCGCTCAATATTCCGCTCTTGACCGCAATGCATGCTCTCGCAGTGCTTCCTATTGTGCGCGGTCGCGTTGAACGCATCGAGGCAGGACAGGACTTTCTTGTCGTTGTTGATTATGCACATACGCCGGATTCGCTCCGCGCCCTGTATGACGCCTTCCCAACACAAAGAAAAATTTGTGTCCTTGGCAATACCGGCGGCGGGCGCGACTCGTGGAAGCGTCCTTTGATGGGTAATATTGCGGACGAGACATGCGAAAAAGTCATCCTCACCAACGAAGACCCATATGACGAAGACCCTCTCGCAATCGTTGATGCGATGACACGTGATATGAAGCGCGCGCCCGAGATCATCATGAACCGACGTGAAGCAATCCGACGTGCGCTATACATCGCGCGTCCGGGCGATGCGGTGCTTATCAGCGGCAAAGGTACTGATCCTTTCATTATGGAAGCTGGGGGTACGAAAACTCCGTGGAGCGACGAACGTGTCGTCCGTGAAGAGCTTAAAAAATTGTTGCAGGAGCACCAAGTAAGCAAATAGAATCTTTAGCATCCACTGCCGTCTGCTCCTGCTTTCTGCTACTATTTATATATGGAGATGCATGATGCATGGTTTTTCATAGGGGTTTTCGTCTTCATATTCCTCATCTGGATAGCAACCGGCGGCCCATTGCACCCGATCGCTTTCACTGGGCCCCGGCTTGCGCAGCCGGGCGTCCTTGGGGGTGGGACGTATCTGCAGCTTCCGCGCGCGCCATTTGCCATCGGCGATTCAAATACCTCCTTGTCGGGCTCGTCCGGCGGCGGAAGTTATTCGGACAACTCGGGAACCCCGATACCTTCTTTCGTAGGAGGCAGTGTCTTCGGAACACCTTCGCCCTATCGCGGTATCGTCAGAATGAACCATTATGTCTCCGGTGCCGGCTCATCGAACCCCAGTGAGGAATATATTGAAATATCCGTGGCGCAAAATGCCGGAGTGCCGGTTGACCTTTCCGAATGGACGCTTAAGAGTGATGCGACGGGAAACTCTGTCATCATTCCCAAAGGAACCGAAGTGCCGACTTCCGGTGTTGTGAATGAAGATGAGGATATTATCCTCTCTCCGGGCACTCGGGCGCTGGTCATTTCTGGACAATCGCCTATCGGAGCTTCCTTCCGCGAAAACAAATGTATCGGCTATTTCAGCACCTTCCAACGTTTCTCCCCTTCTCTTCCCCAAAATTGTCCCGTGCCCTCCGACGAGCTCGCCTCTTTCTACGGACCCGATTATATCCGGGACAATGCTTGTATTGAATATGTGAAAAAACTTTCAAGATGTCAGGTCACGCTCACTCCGCCGGTAAACGCGTCTGGTGCATGTAAGAATTTCTTAGTGCAATACTTGCATTATAACGGCTGTGTTACTGCGCATCGGAACGATACCGACTTCAAAGGCGATGTGTGGCGCATTTACCTCGGCCGCACGAACTCGATGTGGCGTACCAAGAACGAACTCGTGAAGCTGCTGGACATAAACGGAAAAACGGTTGACGCATTCACCTACTAGAAAACAAAGGTTGTAGGTGGTAGTTTGTAGGTGGTAGGAATATCAATCTGCGCCCATAGCTCAATTGGTAGAGCAATTCCCTTTTAAGGAAGAGGTTCCTGGTTCGATTCCAGGTGGGCGCAC
>CAZJKG010000010.1:0-10077 GCA_964546795.1 uncultured Candidatus Saccharibacteria bacterium | reverse complement strand
CCCCGCCACTTCCTCCACTCCCGCCACCGCCACCGCCTCCACCCCCTCCTCCACCACCGCCACCACCTCCGCCACCGCCGCCGCCAGGAACTGCGATAGTGACAACCGTCGTACAGGTTGCCGTGGCTCCGACGGAATTAACCGCCGTACCGGTGAACGTCGTATCCGCAAGTAGTGCCGACGTTGAAATGGATCCTGCGAGAACCGGCGCTACATTCCCGATGCCGGTATCAATACTGAAAGTGGCTGCGTTGATTGTCGTCCAAGAGAGCAAAGATGTAGAGCCGGATGCAACAGCCGCTGGAGCGGAAGAGAGCGTGCAGGTTGGTGCCGTAGGTGACGGCGGAGGCGGAGGGGATGGAATTTGAGTTGAGGATTCAACCACAACCGGTTCCGAAGGCATAACAGTAATTACCGCTGGCGGCAATGGGGGGGGTGGAGGCGGAGGTGGTGGCGGGGGTGGAGGGGGTGGGGGCAACGCGCAACACGGAGGCGCTAGTTGTGCGAGCGCGGGTGTCGGCATAGCCGTCCCACTTATGAAGGCAATTTCCACACCAAAAAGAACGGTGAGGAAAACGGTAAAAAATCCGACAAAAAGCGGATGATGTTTTTTATGAGAACGAATGTGTGTGTTGTTCATGATTTGCACGAAAAGGGGTTCTGACGCGATGGTTCAAGGGAACCATCGCGTTCAGACCCCAAAGAACTGCCTGATGTCTCACTTTGATGAGTCGTATTGACCCCATACGGGCCATTCTTCAGCACCGTACGGGATGCTAATACTTGTCACTGCACCATTCCACACGGACGGCGGAACGACCCAGGAATCGGATTCCCCAACAAGACCGTCGCGTAAGACGCACAGCGCAGCGTACGAACTCGTGACTTCGCGCGGGAAGCGCAACGATTGGCGCGCTGCTGTTGCGACATATCTGCCAGTATGGACTGGCTCGAGATCGTCCTTAATAACGGATTTCGGTCCCATCCAATCGCAGTCGTCGCACGCAGACGGCGGTGCCGAACAATTTTTGCCGTCGCAGAGTTGCCAACAGGCCGAAGCCGGAAGGCGTTTCCGCGCAAGGACTGCATAACGGACTTCGTCACCCGGCTCGACAACGTATTCCACCGTCGCGCATTTTTCCGGCACCGCCGCTGCAGCTAGCACTTGAGGCGCGGACGGAGGAAGGACCGGATCAGGACCGAATGTCCAGCTCCAGTTAAAGCAGACGAAAGGGAAATAAAGGATGTACATCTTCCCTTCGTGTATCGCGCCCCACGAGAACGCTTTGACCGTTTGGGCGACCGAACCCTTTCGGTAGGGACGACCATCGGGCGACTGGGGGACTGGGAGCTCGGCCACTGATTTCCTGTTCATCACATGCGGCTTGCTTCCGCCGGTCCACATCTGCTCAAGCGTCATGTTCGGCGTGAGCCAGACCGGTTTGCCGCCGGTACAGCCGACGCCGACTACTTCCACGAAGTACTGCTTGACCTCCGTCGGAAGCGCAAACTGGCTAATGGCCGCGGGTGCTTTCGCGCACGCTTCCTTAAACGTGGCGGCGTAGGGCTCTACGCCCCAATTGCTCCACGGAGACCCATCTGCAGAGTAAGCCGGGCTTGCGAGCGCCGCAATAGCGAGCGCAAGCAAAACGACAAACGTCCTTTTTTTCTTCATCACCTTCTCCTTTTATTGTGCCTGCCTGCCGGCAGGTAGGCCGCGCTCTGTGCGGCTCGTTGGTTAACGGAAAGAACATTCTCTCCCTTTGCGGAGAGCCATTCGACCTCTACTTACGTAGAGATCGAATGGCTTTCAACAAGGTCCGCGACGACGACAAATCGGTCCGTCTTTGCGCCGAAGGAATCACAGGTCGCGAGCGTGAGTACGCTTCCGGAAACCAAGAGCGGGATGCTTGCATCGTTCGCACTTTCTTTCGAAATGCTTTTCACCCGGTACGTATATGCTTTGTCCGATGAGTACACAACGACCGCATCCCCCTCCGAGAGTTTCTGAATGCCGTTGAACGTCTTATACGCCTGATTACCCACTATCGGCAGATAGCTTGAATGACCGAATAGGATCATGTTGCCGGTCTCACCGAGACGGGCGGACGTCGGATATCGCACGGCCCCCTTGAGCAATGCTTCATCCAGGACCGTCACAACCGTCGTCGTTGCATTCAGGATTGTCGCCGAAAGGTTTATTCTCGGAATCTCAATTTTTATCGGAAGTTCGGCAACGGTTATCGATCTTGATCCGAGCGAGTCCATTGAAACAATCGGATCCGCCACTACGGCAGCAGCTGTTGCGGCGGACGCTGGAGGCATGACCGGCAACAGATCAAACCGGCCAAGCATCGCAACACCCCCGAGGAACGTAAAAGCAAAAAGACCGAAGAAGCTCCACTTCCTCTCATAGGTCCGCTTGCCGGCCCGAATAAGCCGTGCGGTGAATGTGACCATTTTCCCCATATCGTCTTGCCCATGAATACACTATTGTGTCAATTTTGTCAAGGTACGCGGTATCTTGCAAAACTTGACAGAAAAAATACCATGTGTTATGTATAGTTCTATCGTATGAATGATATATTTTCACCTAATACATCCCGCCAGACGACCATGAACGGCCTTGCGGTGGTCGGCTTTGTCGCGCTTGTCGCGGCAGGAATATGGTCGGCTATGTACTCCACGCGCTTTGTGCCGGAGGTGGTGGGACGTATTGGTACGGCAGCCGTCTACCTCGGCTCGGTTTTCACACCGGCGGAACCAACCCTTTCAGTCGTCTCGACGCCGGCGGCGTCAACGAGCATATCACTTGGCTCGACGAGTCCCGCTTCCACGGGTGCGATTGTACCGACTCCCCAAAAACCGATAACAGTGACTGCCGGCGAGCAGACAAGCGGTGCGTACCAAATAGGCGAAGCGACGACAACCACCGTGCAAAGTGGTCTTCCCGACCTTGTCGTAACTATTAACGCTATTGGCTACCTCGCAACAACGTCGGCGGATTCCTTTATTGCAAGCACGACTGTGCCTGTCGGCAGTCGCCCGGCCGTTACATTCACTATTAAGAATAGCGGTACGAATGCGACCGGCGCGTGGCGCTGGAGCGCATCCATTCCGACCGCTTCGAATTTTATCTATCAATCTGTTCCTCAACAGAACCTCAACCCTGGTGATTATATCGACTATGCGTTTGGCTTTGATCAGGCGATTCCGGGGGTTGATAAGATGATTTCCATCACTGCAAACATCAAGTACGTAGACCCTGTCACTAATGCCATTACGCCCGCAATTACTGAATCAAACCCGGACAATAACAGCGCTTCGGCAAAACTGACTATTATCGGGGGCTAAACGTCCAGGGTCGCCAACTTTGCATTGCTCTGTATAAAACTCTTTCTACTAGCGACATCGGTCCCCATAAGAATATCAAAAATGCGGTCGGCCGCTTCGCCATCATCGACGGAGACCTGCTTCAGCACGCGCCGCGCCGGATCCATCGTCGTCTCCCAGAGCTCGCTCGGATTCATTTCGCCGAGACCTTTGTAGCGCTGGATATTTACCTTGGCCGGCTTTTTTGACACTGCAACCTCTTCGGCTTCCCCTTCCATGACCTCGGCTAGAGAGGATTCATCTTGCGCATCGACTTTGGCAACTTCGCCCGCCGCGACGCCGAGCTCTTTTAATACCGATATCTTCTCTTTATCCGAATACGCATACGCGACGGCCTTTCCTTTTGTGATTTTGTACAGAGGTGGTTGGGCGATGTAGACGAAACCACCCTCTATGATGGGACGGAAATGACGGTACAGGAGCGTGAGAAGAAGCGTGCGGATGTGCGCACCATCAACATCAGCATCGGTCGCGATGATAATCTTGTGATAGCGCAGTTTTGAAATATCGAACACATCTCCGATGGCGGTGCCCATCGCGATGACGAGCGCGCGTATCTCGACCGAGGCGAGCATGCGATCGATACGCGCGCGCTCGACGTTGAGTATCTTGCCGCGCAATGGCAGAATCGCCTGAGTGCGACGGTCTCTTCCCTGCTTGCTCGAGCCGCCGGCCGAGTCGCCTTCCACGATAAAAAGCTCGCTTTCCTCCGCGCTCTTTGTCTGGCAGTCCGCAAGCTTGCCAGGGAGCGTCATGCCCTCAAGCGCCCCTTTGCGCAGTACCGAGTCCTTTGCTGCTTTCGCCGCCTTGCGCGCCTTCAAGGCAAGCGACACCTTATTAACGATGGCGCGCGCATCGTCTGGATTCTCCTCCAAATATGCCCCAAGTGCTTCGCCGAAGACCGCTGCGACGGCGCTCTGCGCCTCAACCGAGCCGAGTTTGCTCTTCGTCTGTCCTTCAAACTGTATCTCGGGAAGTTTGACCGAAACGACCGCCGTAATACCTTCAAGAACGTCGTCGCCGGTAAAATTTTCGTCTTTCTCTTTCAGTATGTTCGCGTTCCGGCCATAAGTATTGAGAGAGCGCGTAAGCGCCGTTTTAAAACCGGTGATATGTGTACCGCCCTCACTGTTGTAGGTATTGTTCGCGAACGCGGTGATGCGCGGAGTTATGTCGTCAACGTATTGGAATGCTATCTCGACCTCCACCTTGTCGAGTTCGCGGTCAATGTAAAAAATATTCTTATGCGCTGGCACCTGGTGTTTATTGTGGAACGCGACGAGCGATTTCAACCCTCCCTCGAAATAGAACGTCATAGACGGAACGTCGAGCGCTTGGTTGCGCAAAAATAGAGTGTCCGTCTCAAAGGCCTCCTTCGAACCGTGCGCGTCGACCACACAGACGCGCACGCCTTTCACCAGATACGCCTGCTGGCGAAGATGCGTCACTATCTTTTCCCAGTTCCACTCAACACCCTCCTTGAAGATAGTCGCATCCGGTTTGAAGAGGACAATGGTCCCATGCTCTTTGGTCGTGCCTATCTTCTTCACTTTCGCTATCGGTTTTCCGATCTTGTATTCTTGAAGGTGCTGGCCGCCGTCCTGGTGTACGACGACTTTCGTATGTTCGGAAAGAGCATTCACGACCGAAGCGCCGACGCCGTGAAGACCGCCTGAGATTTTATATCCGCTGTCCTCGCCGCCGAATTTTCCGCCGGCATGAAGCGTCGTCATGATGGTCTCGAGTGCTGAGACCTTTGTTTTCGGATGAATGCCGATCGGAACACCGCGGCCGTTGTCTGCGACGCGCACATATCCGTCAGGCAGAAGTGCTACCTCAATATCGTTTGCATGTCCGCCCATTGCTTCGTCGCGCGCATTATCAAATATCTCCCACACCAAGTGATGCAGGCCGTCGGGACCCGTGGTCCCAATGTACATACCCGGGCGTTTGCGGACCGGTTCAAGCCCTTCAAGGACGGTAATGGACGAGGCATCATATGCCCTCTTTTTTACTTCTTTTTGAGCGGTTTTAGCCATAAAAATAGCCGACTTTTCGGTACCTCCAGTATAGCATGAATTAAGCCCGTTTTCCCCTGCAAAGTCAGCGAACTTCGTAGCCCTTGGCGGCTAGCGCGGCGGTGATTTTCTGCATGATGGCGCTTACTTCCTCGTCGGTGAGCGTGCGCTCTATGGACTGGAAAACAAGCCGGAAAGCAAAGGATATTTTCCCTTCTTTTTCGAAGTGATCGAATTGATCGAAACGTACTAGCAGCTCGCCCGCATTCTCCCGGATGATGCTCTCGATAATGGAAACCCCCGTTCCACTCGGCACCCAGACCGCGATGTCGCGTATGATGAAGGGATATACAGCAAATGGTTTGTAAGCCCCGAGTATATATCGCACAGGCGCATAATCCTTCCCGTACTCTTCAAGTTTCGCGATGGTGAGATTATCCATCGTGCCGGCGGCATCGCCCCACTCTGGCACGCGTTCGGTCATCCGGAGCTCGAGATACTCGCCCGTTTGCGGAAACACGGTGCCGACTTCAAAAAGCTTCATCGGTGTCGCCGGCGGGAGTACGAGCGGTGCGCATTGCTTCGCGCGCGCAAGCGCCTCGCGCAGATTCGCTTCGAGCGACGTGCGCAATGCTGGTTTCGTCTTATCGAGAGGATTGGCAAGGAGAATATCACCCTTTGCGGAGAAGGATTGCGTTGAGACCTCCGTGAAGCCCTGTTCAGTGAGCTGGTCTTTCATTCTTTCTATCCCGCGGTAACGCGCCTGGTCGACCAATCCGGGGACTGGAGGAAGTTCCACCGCAGGGACCAGATTGTAACCAAGCAAACGCCCGACCTCTTCAGCAATATCTTCGGAAATAACGATGTCTGTACGCTCGGATGGCGGTGTTACAAGAAAAGTGTCGTTCTCCGTTTGCATACTAAAGCGGAGCCGACGGAACACATCTTCAACCTGTGCGCGAGAAAAATCAGAACCAAGGATGCCATTGATGCGCGAAAGAGATACTCGAATCGCCGGAGCAGTAGATGTGCCAATTGCGGACTCATTCTTGAGCGGAATATCGAGAATGGCGGAGAGTTCCTCAGCGATTCCCTCTTCCGTTTTGCAATCGGCGGCGCGATTCGGCAACACTTTCAGGTCAAGCGTATCTCCTTCAACGCTTTCTATCTCAAAGGCATGAAAGGTAAATGCATCCGCAATCTCCGAGACGCTTGGCAATGTCTTCTCAAAATACTGCTGCAATGTCTGACGAGATATTTTCATACGATTTTCTCCGTCACCTGCCTGCCGGCAGGCAGGAACCCGTATACAAAACGGATATCGCCCGAATAGAATAGACGAACGTCCGGGATGCCGTATTTCACCATGAGGAGCCGTTCGAGCCCACCGCCGAACGCGAAACCGCCTATGTTCTCCGGAAGTCCGGCGTCGCGAATGACGTTCGGGTGGAACATCCCTCCGCCGCACATCTCAAGCCAACGTCCTTCTTTGCCGGGCGCCTCAAACCACACATCCACCTCAACCGATGGCTCGGTAAACCCGAAGAAGCTCGGGCGGAAACGTATCTTCGCGTCAGCACCAAGATACTCGCGATAGAAACGTGTGAGTGTGCCTTTCAGATGCGAGAGCGAGACGGTACCCGTCGGCCCGACTGCAAAACCGTCAATCTGATAGAACTGCGCTTCATGCGTGGCATCGGTCGCTTCGTTACGGAACACTTTACCCGGCATGATGCGACGTAGTTCGCTTCCACCGCTCTTAGCAAGTTTTTCAAGCTCGCGCACGGAGACGGATGTCGTATGTGTGCGCAAGACGGCATCCTTCCTGTCCTTGATCCAAAACGTATCCTGCATGCTGCGCGCCGGATGATTGGGAGGAATATTAAGGCCCGTGAAGTTGTGGAAATCGTCCTCAAGTTCGGGACCGTACGCGATACCGAATCCCATAGAACCGAAGATGGCCGCTATGTCACGGATGGCGATGGAAATGGGATGGAGACGGCCCTTCTGCTGCATGGCTTCAAATATATCAGATTATGCTAGAGTTACGCCATCATGAGTTCGGAGCTGTTCGCCTATCCTTTTCTTTTCATCGCGATATTCTTCGAGTCGTTCATTCTTGTGACACTACTCTCGAAGCCCGCGCGCGCGGCGCGCGCGCGGAAACCCGGTACGACAACTCCATCGGTTGCTGTCATCGTTCCCTGTCGGAATGAGGCCGCGACGGTCGCCGCCACCTGCAACTCGCTCTTGGCACTCGATTACCCCAAAGACAAACTTGAGATCATTCTTGTTGATGACGGTTCCACCGATGCGACACCGGTAATGATGTCCACATTTACATACCATCCGCAGGTACGCATTATCCGCAAAGAGAACGGGGGAAAACATACGGCACTGAACGCCGGCATCGCCGTCACACAGGCCGAGCTTATCGGCTGTCTTGATGCTGATTCATTTGTCGAACCGGAAGCTCTCAGTGAAATTGTTCTTTGTTTTGCGGATACGCGCGTGGCGGCGGTCACCGCCGCGATGTCGGTGTATCGGCCGCAAAATTTCCTCCAGCACATGCAGCACGCCGAATATACCTTCGGCATCACGCTTCGCCACGCTCTCGCCTCCATTAATGCCCTGTACGTAACGCCCGGACCTTTTTCCTTCTATCGCCACAACGTCATTGAAGAGTTGGGAGGGTTCCGCTACGGCCATCAGACCGAAGATATGGAAATGGCGCTTCGCATTCAACAAGCGGGTTACCGGATCGAGAATGCGCCTCATGCCCGCGTGTATACGAAGGCGCCCGGTACTATTACCAAACTCCTGAAACAGCGCGTTCGTTGGACCTCCGGCTTCCTCCGTAACATCCTGGGTGAATATCGCGGTCTCATAGGAAACCCGAATCATAGCGCACTCGGTATGTTGGTCCTGCCGAGCGCATTACTCTCGATTGGCAGCAGTATTTTGCTCTTCTCATTGATGCTTTTTAAACTTGTGCAACATGCGGTTGCCGCACTCGAGATCCGTGCCGGTATCCCACTCTCTTATGCTCTCCTCCCGCACAATTCGTTCGATTGGTTCTATGTTCCTGCAAGCGCGTATCCGTTCCTCGGTATTATGCTCTTACTTGTTTCCCTCTCGCTCATAGTGATCGGCAAACACATCTCAAAGACACCGGGAAATCTCGCGCTCGGTTTCGTTTCCTATACGCTTCTCTACGGCCTTGTCGTGCCGCTATGGCTGGTGCGCGCCACCGCAGATGTCACGCTTGGCACGCGCCGCAGTTGGAAATAATACCGTATGTCACTCGTCGTCAGGAACGCGCTCATAGCTTTTCTCATCACAGTCGTGCTTGCGGGCACTATCATATATTCGATTGAGTATTTGAATGGCGCGCGCGTTGCCGGACTTTCAACCATAGAAGATCAACTCTCCATTGATACGCTCTCTCTTGAGACGCAGTTTTCTCTGCTCGCAGCGGCACCGTGCGAAAGCGCTGCTTCGTCGACTACACTCATTAGCGGATTGGCGGATTTGGGCGACCGACTTTCCTACGCCGAGAGCCAGCTCGGCAGCGATAATCCGCAGGTGACACTGCTGAAAAAACGTTATTCTCTTCTTGAGATCCGCGACTATCTCATCGTCAAGCAGTTCGCCGCCGCCTGCGATACGAAGCCCGTCACTGTTCTGTATTTTTATAGCAATGCCGGCGATTGTGCCGGCTGCGATAAAGCGGGATACGCACTGTCCTATCTGCGCACTACATACCCAGCACTGCGCGTATATTCCTTTGACTATAATCTCGACCTCGGCGCTCTGCGGACTCTTATCGCCGTTACAAAAATACAGAATTCCCTGCCCGCTTTTATTATTAATGGAAAACAATTATACGGCTTTACCTCTTTGGCCGATTTGGAGAAACAATTCCCGAAGGGCTCTCTCGCAACGACAACTCCGAAACAGTGAGTATCTTTACGACTGCGCTCGAACTTACTTTATCAAGAATTCATGATGAACGAAAGCCCCGCCACTGCCTCGCTCCGCTCGGCAGGAGGGGGTTGGGAGGAATGTCGAGCCGTTCTCGCTTTCATTTGGATTGGTAGCGGATAAATTATTTTCCACTCCAATGCAAAAATCTTTTTTCTACCACAAGAAAAAGTAAGTTGAGCAAATAACCTACAATGCCAGCCAGGAGAATTGTCGCGTACATTGTTGGTATTTCATAGGTTATTTGCGAATCAATAATTTTTCGTCCGAGACCAGAAGTTGTACCAATAAACATTTCTGTAACAACAATCAGGACAAGCGACAAACTTATCGCGCTTCGTAAACCAATAAATGTTTGAGGTAAACTTTCCCAAAATAAAATCCAGCGGAAAATCTGCGCTTTTGTCGCTCCCATAATTTGAGCGGCCAATACTCTTGATTTTTTGGCGTGCATTACGCCGTAGGCGGTATTGAAAATAATAATGAGCATTGAAGCGAAAGCGGCAACAGCAATTTTTGATTTGTCAGTTATACCAAAGACGAGAAGAAAGAGTGGAAAAAGGGCTGTGGCCGGAGTAGAACGAAAAAAATCAATAATGAACTCTACGCTTCGATAAATTTTTTCTGTCCTGCCAAGCAACAAGCCAAGAGGCAAACCGATTACTAATGCTATGATAAACGC
>CAZJKG010000009.1:0-13555 GCA_964546795.1 uncultured Candidatus Saccharibacteria bacterium | reverse complement strand
TGCTCCAAGATTAGGAATCGTTATGAGACTCCTAGGAGATGACTAGGTTGATAGGTCTTAGGTGGAAGTACCGTAAGGTATGGAGCCGAGAGATACTAATATGTCCAGTCTCTCGTGCGGAAATCTGTATATCACACCCGCCCACACGTCCGCGTGTGTCGGGGCACGATTAATTATTTGCACTGTATAATTGCCTATGCGCTCGCCTGCGAAGCAGGACGAGTCCTGAGCCGGAACGGCGAAGGATATTTGTATTTCGAGTGTTCAGTTCTGGTGGTTTGGCGGGAGGGTTATACCCGATCTCATTCCGAACTCGGCAGTCAAGCCTCCTAGCGGCGATGGTACTCATCGTTACAGATGGGGAGAGTAGCTAGCCGCCAGAACCGAACACTCGAAGTTTCTACAACGTTCTTTTCGGGGTGATAGTTCAATTAGAACACCAAGCACGCTTGGCGGATTAGATACCCGCGCGAGAAGAGTCCTTGGAGGTTGTTGGTTCAAGTCCAACCGCCCCGACCACCACTGCCGCCGGATCCTTCTAGGGTCGGCGGCAGTTTTGTTATACTGCTCCCATGTCCTGGGCCGCGCGCAGAAGATTCATCATTTCGCTTATTATAGGTGCGGTCATCGTCGCGTTCCTGCTGACGGTACTCATTGCTACTTTTTATAAGACGCCGTCGTGTACCGATGGCGTTGCTAATGGGGATGAGGCAGGCGTTGATTGCGGCGGCTCATGCGCATATCTCTGTACTGAGCAGATGCAGTCGCCGACGGTTCTGTTCACTAAAGCATTTGAGAATGGCGCGGGGCGAACCGATATCATCGCCTCGGTGGAAAATAAAAATCCACATGCCGCCGCGAAGGATGTTCCGTACCGTATTACTTTCTACGGAGCCAATCAATTGCTTATCCAAGAAGTGGTCGGTACGCTTGATCTGCCGCCTGGCGCAACGCAGCCCGTCTATGTATCTGGTATCGCCGCGGGGAAACAAAAGGTCGTCAGTGCATTTCTCGATATAGCATCATCCTCTCCTCGGTGGTTCACCCTGGTTCCCGACACGCGTATCGTGCCGATCGTATCGAATATAACGCAAGGTGGCGCGCCGGATAAACCTCGTATAGAAGCAATCCTAACGAACCCAAGCGTTACGGTCTTAACCAACGTGCAAATTATCGTTTTTGTGCGGAGCGAGAACAAGGACATCATTGCCGCATCAAAAACGATCGTCCCAATTATTCCCGCACAGGGGCAGGCGACCGCCACGTTTACTTGGAACAGCGCATTTATCCGTTCGTCCGCCTCGATAGAGGTAGTGCCCATCATCCCTCTGCTTTAAAACACTATGGTTGGTACGCCACTCACTCGTCCGCATCCTTTTTTCGATTGGACGTTGCTCCTTCCGGCGCTCACGCTCTCGTTCCTAGGCATTCTCACCATGAGCACGTTTGGACAGGGTGTATCGCTTGCCCCGCGGCAACTTCTGTGGCTTTTGATAGCGTTCGTTGTATACCTCACTCTTTCAACAATCGATGCACGCTTCATTCGCCGGACACCGGTAGTAATGACGCTCTATGCACTAGCGTTTCTCTTGCTTACACTCTTGCTCCTTTTTGCGCATCCGGTCCTCGGCGCGCGCGCATGGTTTTCGCTCGGACCCATTTCTTTTCAACCGGCGGACCTCGCAAAATTTGCACTCTTGGCACTTCTTGCGAAGTATCTCTCGCGGCGCCACGTTGAGATAGGCGATTTCCGTCATATCATCGTCTCGGGCGCGTATGCGTTCACGCTTGCGCTTTTGATCCTCGTTGAACCGGATATGGGAAACGCCATTATATTCGGCACGCTCTGGCTCGGCATGATGCTTGTTTCCGGCATATCCAAAAAGCATCTTGCTGTGCTTGGGCTGATCGGTCTTATTGCGGCTTCGGCACTTTGGTTTGGAGGATTGAAACCCTATCAGCGTGCGCGTGTCGTTTCTTTCGTGAACCCAGCTGTTGACATCCGCGGATCCGGCTACAATGCCTATCAGGCAAAGATAGCCATCGGTTCGGGCGAGATCTTCGGAAAAGGCGTCGGTTATGGTACGCAGTCAAAATTACGGTTCCTGCCCGAATATCAGACCGATTTCATCTTCGCCGCATTTGCGGAAGAGTGGGGCTTCGCGGGCGTCGTTCTTCTTCTCTCCTTGTACGCGCTTCTTTTTGCCCGTCTTGCACAGATTGCGCGCGCCGCCGCAACCAATTTTGACGCATTCTTCACGCTCGGAGTGCTGTTCCTGTTTGCCACGCATGTTGCACTCCATACCAGCATCAGCTTAGGACTCTTACCGGTGACCGGCACCACGATACCTTTCATGAGTTCGGGCGGCTCGCATCTTGTACTCGAGTTTGCCGCGCTCGGCATCGTTACGTCGCTCGCGCGCCACGGCCGAGGCGCATCGCGCGATATAACCGCGAACGAATACGTGGGGGGCTCATAGGAATGACCCCACTTGGATTTTCTAAGACGGAGTACCGTTAAGAAAATCTCGGCGGCGGTTAGGACCTATACAGAGCGGTCGTTTTTTGTACCATCCGTTCGAGCGAGAATTCACTCATATCCTTAGCATCTAAAATCTCGCCAACACCTCCAACACGATTGGCAACAATCGGAAGACCTACTGCCTTCGCTTCAAGCAATACATAGGGCAGACCCTCTTTGAGAGAAGGAAGAGTAAATACATCAAATCCCCGAAGAACTTCGCTTGCCGGCATAAATCCGAACAATTTCACGCGGCTTTCAAGTCCGTACTCTTCTATTTTCTTCATCAAATAGGGGCGATCTTCCCCTTCACCAACGATAGCGACGTACATCTCTGGATTATTTTTTGCCTGTTCTATAAGAGCGATTTGATTCTTATTTTTCGTGAGCTCGCCTATGGTACCAATGATACGGACTCCTTTTGGGAAGGAATGACGTACGATATCTGCCGGATAAAGCGGAAAATCCAAATCAATGCCGTTATAGATGCGAATAGTTTTATCCCCGATAAACGACATGTTCTTGGCAACCGATAGGTCATAGTTTGAGACGACAATCACTTTGTGGGAGAGAAGCGCCGTTAGCCATGAAAAAAGATATATAAGACGGCGAGAAATGGGGTTACGCTGCTCCCAGAAAGGCCAGCCGTGGGCAGTAAAAATGATACGCGGTACGCCCGCGAGGCGTGCTGCAAGGGCTCCTATCCCCGCCGCCTTTGATGAATTCAAATGCACAACATCAAATTTTTTTTCCCGAAATAACCGCAACAGTTCAAAAAAACTTTTCACATCCGCGAGTATTGAGACGTTTCGCTGAAGACCTACTATTGGATACGTTGCGACCCCAACCGCCTTTAATTTCGTAGCGAGAAGACCTGGCTGACCAAATGCGACGCTAACCCCGAACTCTTCCTTTGGTAGAGCGGTCGCGAGATCATAGACATAACGCTGGGCACCACCCCAGTTTGATTTCGTTATGACGAACAGTATTTTCTTCTTGGCGACAGGTTCCATAGGTGCAACTGTATAATATATTTATGCGTTATAGTATCTATTCGTATGGCTTTTGACCGCCGCGAGACGGCGATTCTTCTTATAGGGGATTTCCTCATATTGGTAGCGTCCCTTTGGGTCGCGCTTCTTCTACGGAACCTTGCGATACCTTCCCTTGGTTACTTCGGTATAAATTTCGTACCGTTCTTGCCCATGTTCTTTCTCTCCCTTGGGATTTTTTACATCGCCGGTCTGTATGAGAAGCAGACGCGGCCGATCCGCCGTGTGATGGGTCCGCGCATACTCGGCGCGCAGGCCGCGACGGTAGCGATCGCCGCCATCCTCTTCTTCGTCCTTCCGTTTAATATTGCCCCCAAGATCATTCTCGTGTTGTATCTCATTGTCTCAGTGATAGCCGAGAGCATGTGGCGCTTTCACCGCATGAACCGCGAGATGGCGGAAGGGGAGCGGGTGCCTGTGGTTCTGGTCGGCTCAGGACCGGCAGCAGACGAACTCTATGAGGAGGTGAATAATAACAATAAGTACATGATTAGGTTCGTCGGTCGGGTAAAGAAGAGAGACGTATCCGCCAGTCGTGCCGACGGAGCCGTGTATATGGATGCAACATCTCTCTACGAAGAGATTTTTGACCGCGTACCGGTTGAATACATTGATGCAAACGAACTTATCAAATCTCTGCCGAAAAACCGGGTACTCTATGACCGGAGCAAGCGCACGTTCGATATTCTGCTTGCGGTAATTCTTTCGGTTATTGCGGTGCCGTTCATCGCCGTTGCATCACTACTACTTTCTCTGGAGAACGGGTCGCCGTTTCTGTATCACGAACGCGTCGGCAAGAATGGCCGTACATTTCGCATTATGAAATTGCGCTCTATGCTCTTCGACGATTATGGTGATCTCAAATTGCACGCGAAAAATCGCGTTACAGCGCTTGGCCACATACTTCGCAAAACGCGCATTGATGAGTTACCACAGCTATGGAACGTGCTTACGGGCGATCTGTCCTTCATTGGTCCACGGCCGGAACTCCCCAATATCGCCGCGGTCTATGAACGGGAGATTCCGCAGTACCACATGCGTCATCTGATAGCTCCGGGCCTCTCTGGTTGGGCGCAAATCCACGATTACGATGCTCCGCGCGGGCCGGCGGATGTGGTGCGGACGAAACGGAAAGTATCCTACGATTTGTATTATCTGAAACATCGTTCGTTTGGATTGGACCTGGCCATCGCGATAAAAACGCTCCGTACACTGCTCGCTTTCTCCGGAACATAAGCCCCGTTAGATAACCATGACAAATAACCAAGAGACAAAGAATAATGCGAGTTCCGTCAATGAGAGCGTAGCGGATACCGTTGCTGTATCTAACGGGGTGAATACGCACGAAAAAATCGCCGTCGTTACCGGCGGTGCGGGATTTATCGGTTCGCATCTGACCGCGGCGCTTCTCGCGGACGGATATGTGGTAAGAGTTGTGGACAACGTATCGGGCGGGAAGCGCGAAAACGTTCCGAAGGAGGCAGTATTCTTTGAGCAGAATGTACAAGATACAGCGGCGCTCGTCAAGGTCATGGTCGGCGCGGAATTCGTTTTCCATCTCGCCGCACTGCCGCGCGTGCAGTATTCGATAGAACATCCAATCGAGACCAATAAAGAAAATGTCGATGGCACGGTCTCGGTACTTAAAGCCGCACAGGACACAGGAGTTTCGCGTGTTATTTATTCGGCTTCAAGTGGGGCCTATGGAGATCAGTCAATCATGCCGCTTACCGAGGATATGAAGGCGAATCCGAAGAGTCCTTATGCTCTTCAAAAATATATCGGAGAATTGTATTGCCGTCTCTGGAGCGAAATGTATGGTCTCCAGACGGTCTCTCTACGCTATTTTAATGTGTATGGGCCGGGTGCAAGCGCCGAAGGCGCCTATGCTCTGGTTATTGCAAAATTTTTAGAACAGCGTTCGCTCGGCGGCCCAATGACCATAACCGGAGACGGGATGCAAACACGCGATTTCACGCACGTGCGCGATGTAGTGCGCGCGAACATTCTTTCGGCACATTCGCAAAAGGTCGGGAAAGGAGAAGTTATTAATATCGGTTCAGGACGGAACATTTCGGTCTCTCGCGTAGCAGAGCTTATTGGCGGCCCGATTGAACACATTGCGTCGCGGCTTGAACCTCATGATACGCTCGCCGACAATACGCGAGCGAAAGCATTACTCGGGTGGGAACCAACTGTTTCGTTTGAAGAGGGGATTGCGGAGCTAAAGAAAGAATTTTCTTTATGATTATAGATGGACGAGCGATTGCAAAGGATATACTCGTGCGCACGAGGGCGCGCGCGGAAACATTGTCGCATCCACCCCGCGTGCTTGCGATTGTCGTGAGCGAAACGCCGGCAACACTCTCTTATTTGAAAATCAAAGGAATGCGAGCCGCCGATGCGGGCTGCGTGCTTGAGATAGCGCGGTTTCCTCTTGAGGTCTCGGCGGTTGAGCTCCGCTCCGCAGCATCTTCTGCAGTTGCTGATGCGGTTATTGTGCAGCTTCCCCTGCCGGAGAGTATTGATACGAAAGAAGTATGTAATGCTATTACTCTTTTGAAAGACGCCGACGTGCTTTCTTCTGGCGCGCGTAGGAAATTTGAAATAAATGAGAAAGATGCGCTCTTGCCACCCGTGGTCGGAGCGGTCCGCGAAGTATGCATGCGGAACCACGTTACTCTGGAAGGGAAGAATACAGTTGTCATTGGCAACGGGTGGCTCGTCGGAAATCCCTGCGCTATCTGGCTCAAACAGCAAGGCGCCGTGGTCTCCGTCCTGACCTCGGAATCGAAAGATATGCGCGAAGCGCTTGGAGAAGCAGATATCATCATCTCGGGTGCAGGCGTTCCCGGTCTTATCAAACCCGACTTCCTCAAACACGGCGTCGTACTTATTGATGCCGCCACGAGCGAATCAAACGGCATCATCGCAGGCGACGCGGACCCCGCGTGTGCCGCAAAATGTTCTCTCCTCACGCCTGTTCCCGGCGGCATCGGCCCTATCGCCGTGGCGAAACTTTTCGAGAATGCGGTTTCTTTAGCTGAACGAAATGAGTTGCAATAATGTTATCCCAATCGTCTGCCTCTTTGAAAACGCAGTTACTCTTACAGAATCAACGTATCGTTGACGTAGTACCCAAGGGACTTGACGAAATGGCGAGATGGTGTATCATGGCATTCGGATTATGGTTCATTGAATAAGGTGCAATTCGCCACAGCAGAAAGCGGCTTATATAGGCAATTTTCTGCTGTGGCAAACTCATTGGGCTAGCTTGGACAGTAAACCTTTAGAAACGGCCAAAAGAAGGAGAAACCTAATGAATGCACAGGTAAAGGTTTTCAAGTCATCGCCGGTCATCATCCACGTCCCCATCGTGAGGGATTTCAGAGCCGAAAGGCACTTCGTCATTGACACGTCGGAAGAGGCGGAAGTGAAGATTAGCGGCCTCGGCCAGAACTTCATGGAGTACTTCTTGCTGAATATTGAGAAAGGCGAAGTCGCAGCTGAAGATTTGGTTCTGAACGAGCTTCTCTACCCCTACAACCTCGCCGAGCTCGATTTCGACAAACGCGTGGAAAAAAAAGAGCTTGAGATCATCACTCTCGGCCAGTACTTCGCGGTTTTCGCGCAGCAACCGGACGGAAAAAATGGTCCGTTGGTGACGAACGGGCGCGCCAACATCGGCAACGTTCCTGACTTCCGTGGCATTCCGTGGGAAATCTGGGGTAATTGGGTCTGGGGCGGCTGGTACTTCGAAGCATCTCGACGAGAATGTATTGATGAAAAACTACTTCCGGGCCGCTACATTCTGTCCCACTGATTTCCAACTTCCTTGATGGGGCCCTCTAAAACTTTGCATGAATTTGCAAGGCGTAGGAGGGCCCTTTTTAAGATAATACATAGGGCTGCCCTATGTATTATGCTGCTATAATGAGCTGATATGGAAAGGAAACACACAATCTCTGAAGGTGAGTACTATCATCTGTACAATCGTGGCGTTGAGAAGCGAAACATTTTCCTAACACAAGAAGATCGCAAGCGATTTAAACGGCTACTGTACGTAGCAAATAGTACTGAACGTTTTGTCTATCGCGATATTGAGGGAAAAGAATTAAAAGAAATTGATCGCGGAGAACCTCTTGTTGCCATTGCCGCATGGGTACTCATGCCAAATCATTTCCATATTCTTGTGAAGGAGATTTCTGCCGGAGGCACGGTTGCATTTATGGAGAAACTTTGCACGAGTTATTCCTCATACTTTAACAAGCGCCATGACCGTGTAGGCCCTTTATTTCAAGGGAGATATAAGTCACAGCATGTTACATCGGATACTCATTTAAAATATCTTTTTGCCTATATACATCTCAACCCGCTCAAATTAGTTAATCTGGCGTGGAGAAAACAGGGAAGCATTGCTGCAACAGAAGCAAAGAAGTTTATTTCAACATACGAACATTCCAGTTATCTTTCATATGTGGATACCAATCGAGATGAGAATATTTTGCTCGCCAAAAAAGAATTTCCTGAATATTTCTCAGACGAGAAAGAATTCGATGATTTTCATGGTGATTGGCTCTCGCTCAAAAATGAGTACAGCGACAAAGCTTAATATACATTATAAATAGGGCTGCCCTATGTAGTTGTCTGATTTGTGTCCAGCCCTATTGCTGCGGCTATCCTGTTTGAAAATGGCGTTTCGCTTGCGGAGAGGGCAATGAATACATAAAAAACGCAAGACCTTCGCTTTTTCTTCATTTCGTTTATACTCTTTCCATGACTCGTTTCAGAGTGTTCACAGTCGTTGCCCTTGTTATAGGGCTTTTGCTTGCATATTTCGTATGGACGACCGAGGCCGATCCTACGAGTCAATATCGCTTCAAGCTCGGCCTCGACCTCGCTGGCGGTACCGAATTGGTCTACAAGGCCGATATGAGCCAGACCCCTCTTGGTGAGCGCGCCGATGCACTCTCGGCGCTCCAGGGCGTCATTGAGCGTCGAGTGAACCTCTTCGGTGTCGCAGAGCCCTTGGTCCAAACGGAACGAGCAAGTACTCTCTCAGGTATCACCGAGGACCGTCTTATTGTTGACCTACCTGGAGTGACCGATATCAAGGCGGCCGTTGCCGCGCTCGGCGAAACCCCGACGCTTGAATTTCGACTCGCAACGACCACTCTGATCGGTACGACGACACAAACCGCTTTTATTTCGACCGGTCTCACCGGCCGATATCTCGCGAGTGCCGCGCTCCAGTTCGGTTCGGGCGCGACCGCAGGTCTTGCCGCGCCCCAAGTAATTCTTAATTTCAACGCAGATGGCGCGAAACTTTTTGAAAAAATTACGAGCGAACATGTCGGTCAGACACTCGCAATCTTCCTCGATGGACAACCGATTTCCGCCCCCACCATTCAGGAAGCGATTCCGGGCGGACAAGCGACCATCACCGGTCAATTCACCGCGACCGAGGCACGCGACCTCGTGCGCAATCTCAACTTCGGTGCACTCCCTGTGCCGATATCTCTTGAAAGTAGTTCTGCCGTCGGCCCGACCTTGGGCGCGGCAGCCATCTCAGCGGGCGCCACCGCCGGGATCATCGGTTTTGCCATCGTCGCGCTTTTCATGATCGCGTGGTACCGACTTCCCGGTCTTATCGCTGCGCTCGCGCTCGCCGAGTACCTTGCATTCATGCTTTCGGTCATCAAAGTCATCCCGGTGACCCTCACGGCCTCGGGCATCGCGGGACTTATTATTTCGGTCGGTATGGCGGTGGATGCGAACGTACTCATATTTGAACGTACCAAAGAAGAATTGCGCGAAGGTAAACCGGCGCGCGAAGCGGTGCATATCGGATTCCAACGGGCGTGGCCGGCCATTCGCGACGGCCATCTTACGATGATCATCTCGGGCGTCATCCTCTTCTGGCTCGGGACGAGCATCGTGCAGGGCTTCGCACTTGTCTTCGTGCTTGGTGTTCTCGCGTCCTTTATTTCCGCCGTGTCGCTCTCGCGCGTCTTCCTGCTTGCTATCGTTCCCGAACGGAATGAGGGCGTATGGCGTTTCCTGATGGGCTCGGGCTCCCGTAACTCATAACGGTATGCCCCGTATGATTACTCAAGGTGTTTATCGTAAGTCAAGAATCGTGAGATTTATTAGCAACCGCAATTTCGGCAAATAATCATACGGGGTATGTACATTATCCACCATCGCGGGCTGTTCTTCTGGATCACAGGACTCCTTCTCGCTGCGGCGATCGGAGCCATTCTCGTCTTCGGCCTACCGCTCGGGATTGATTTCACCGGCGGTTCTCTGATGCAAGTGGAATATAAAAATGAAGTGCCGCCGCTCGCGACCATTGAGAAACAAGTCGCTATTGTGCCGCTCGGCGCAATATCCGTTCGCGCATCGGGAACGAATGCTGTTTCCATCCGCACGCGCACGCTGACACAAACAGAACATGATGCTATCCTCGCTTCTATTTCTTCAAACGCTTCGACGACCGAGCTTGCCTATACGTCGGTCGGTCCTGCGCTCGGTAGTCAGTTCACTCATAAGGCGCTCTGGGCCATCTTCGCCGTCGTGCTCGTGATAGTTCTCTATATCGCTTTTGCGTTTCGCAAAGTATCACGTCCGGTGCCGGGGTGGGGGTACGGCCTTACTGTCGTCGCGATGCTCGCTATAGACCTTATCGTCCCAACCGGGTTCTTTGCAGCCCTCGCTCACTTCACCGGCGTACAAGTGGACTCGCTTTTCATCGTCGCCCTCCTGGCACTGCTCGGCTATTGTGTGAATGATGTCATCGTCATTTTCGATCGCGTTCGCGAGCATCTCGCTAGGAACGAAAAGAACGGATTGCGAGAATCCTTTGAAGATACGATAGGAAAGTCAATCAACGAGACCATGACTCGCTCCATCAACACTGCGCTCACGGTCGTGCTTGCACTCCTAGCACTCATCTACTTTGGCGCTCCGGCAACGCGCGACTTCGCGCTTGTCATGCTTGTCGGCGTTATTGCGGGCACTTTCTCTTCCATCTGTCGTTCTGCCCCGCTCCTCATCCCCATCGCGAATTGGTTCGTTAAAAAATGATCATTGGTATCACCGGCTCTTTTGGTTCAGGGAAAGGTGCGGTCGTTGACTATCTCACCCAGAATTTACATTTCAAACACCACTCAGCAAGCGGTCTTATCACCGAAGAAATTGTTCGGCGAGGATTGCCCGTAAATAGAGACTCAATGATTATCGTCTCAAATGATTTACGAAAAGCCAATGGCCCCGCATATATTATTGATTCGCTATATAAACGCGCCCAAGAAGCTGGTGGAGACACAGTAATTGAATCACTTCGAGCTGTTGCGGAAGTAGAAAAAATTAAAGAACTTGGTGGGAAGGTAATTGGTGTGGATGCAAATTCAAAACTGAGGTATGAACGCGCGTTCAAGCGGGGGAGTGAAAAGGACAATGTGTCGTATGAAAAATTTCTCTCCCAAGAAAAAGCAGAATCAAATCCAAACGACCCCACCAAACAAAATATCTTTGCCGCACTGAAAGAATCGGATTTTATCGTGACAAATAACGGGACGCTCGAAGAACTCCACGCTCAAATCGACGAAGTCCTAAAACAAGTTACGAAATAGTTGTTCCGACGAAAGGTTTGCCGTCCAGATAATTTGAGAATTCATCGAGCTTCGTACCATTCATGATGGCGACTTCAAGACCAATTGACTCCGCTTCTTTCGCGGCTATGGGGTCAAATGGGGAAGAGAGTCCCGGGTCCCATTCCGCAGGGATGAGTTTCCTGAAATCAGTCCAACTTATTTTCTCTATCTTTTTTGCATCCGCATTCTTGCGCGGGTCGCTGTCATACACATAATCAATATTTGAAAGATTCACGAGATAGGTGGCGCCGATGTTCTTCGCCATCATGACGGCGCAATAATCGGTAGACCAGCCCGGTCGCCAGCCCGCAGCGATGATTATCGGCTCGACGGTCTCGACATCAATCGTAGGATTTGTAATGACCTCGGGGTGGGCGTAGCCGACGAAGATGTTGCGAAGAAGTTGTGCATTCAACCGGGTTGAGTGGATGCCGATCCAATCAAGATCTTGTGGCGATAACGGTGTGACGGCGGCAGCAGCATCGCGATAGTGGCGAGCGGTCTTCCCGCCGCCCGTGATAATTGAGAACGTAAACCCTCTCCGCACTTTATCGAGAACCAATACCTTGAAACGAGTGAGGAAATCGGCATCAACACCATCAGGAACGATAAGAGATCCTCCGACAGACACGACAACACGTTTCCGCTCATGTGCGTTCATAGGCAAGGGTGACGGCTGCGTGCATTGTAGCGCGTTGTCTGCCCTGCGCAACTTGGCAAAGTCACTTATTTGTTTCGCAAGATTTTTCACAAAATTATAGAACGAGCCGCCATCTACGATGATGGCGGCTCTTAGATGGAATCCTTGGAGCGCGTTCCCTTTAATGACTTAAGATCACGCGCAAGTTCTTCCATATTGACTCCACTCTCAACTGGCTCCCCATACACTTCTTTGAATTGCCTTCTCCAACGCTCGCGACACCGGGCTATTTTCTTCGCTCTTTTTTCATAGCCAAGCGCAAGTGCGGTCTGGATGGCGAACAGTTGATTGACCAAAATCTGTTTGCGCTCAAATTCCTTCGGTCCCTTTTCAGTATCTATGAGAAGATGTTTGGGAAGTCCATGTACCATACCAGTCATGAGCATGTTCCGGAGATGATCCCGAAGCGATTCAGTGCCACCTACCATGGAACAGAGTGTGATAAGCCGAGATAGATGACCTTTTTCATCTCCTGCACCGGATTTGCTTGGTCCTTCGTCAATAAGCTTGCAAACAGCTTTTAGTTCCTCCGCATACTGCTCCCTCCGAGATTCTCGAATCCGTTCATGCGCCACCACCACTCACCCCCTCTCTGATTGAAGTGTGTAAGAACTTTTCCAAACCCGCTCTTATTGTACCATGTTTTCATAAAAGGGAAACGGGTCGCGCATGGTGCGCGACCCGTGTCTAATCCTGAGAGTTTCTTAGCGGGGGGAACCGCTAGGAACTGCAAGCACCTGCTCCGGCTGCATCAGATAATCGACGAGTATCCGACGAGCACACGTATCGAACTCGTCGGCCGTACCGATAAAAAAGTTGCCGATAATCTTTTGACACTTCCAGGACTTTCGCTCGAGGGAAACGCAGAGATTGTAACTGCAAATAGTGGCATCGACTCCGCAATCCCTCGCAAAACGCTCAAGTTCCAGGAAGCTGAGCAGCGGGACGACATTCAGTAACTTGCCGAGCCGAGCACAGATGCTGAATTTTGAAACCCCAGCGAGATGCTCGTCGATAGGCATCGTGCTCCATCGCGACACGATTGCGACGAGCTCTCGTTGTTTCAGACCCGCGAGTGTTGTTGCGATTTCTTTCGTCATACCACCCCCTTTTCTAGTGATGCTGTACGACTCCGCCCGGTATGGGTTTCGCCACAGCTATGAACTATCCTCCACCCTCTATACTACACTATTTGACTAATTTACAATAGTGGGTGGAATATAACCTCAATGGCTCGTAGATACGGCTTGACGCTATCAAGCCATTCCTATAGGATGCAAGCACTACCCTGAAAGGGGTGGGTTTCTTTTGACCTTTGACAAATAACATACGTGAACGCCCGCCACGCGAGTGGCGGGCAGAAAAGACCCGTCACACTTCAGTAGTGTGGCGGGAAGATGTGTGAATTGTTTTGTTCCGCTTATTCTTATTGAGAGTTTGATCCTAGCTCAGGGTGAATGCTGGCGGCGTGGATAAGTCATGCAAGTCAAGGGGCCCGTCACACTGGCTCGCGAATTATGTTCTACAGGAACAATATCTGTGGATTCGTAATTGGAGGTCCAGTGTGGCGGGAACCGGCAAACGAGGTAGTAACACGTAGGTACGTCCCCCGAAGTCGGGCATAGCC
>CAZJKG010000008.1:0-24042 GCA_964546795.1 uncultured Candidatus Saccharibacteria bacterium | reverse complement strand
ACCATTTGAAACTTAAGCCCCTCATTCGTGTATGTTGCTACAAATATCTTCCTTCCCCGTACGTTCATGATGTGTATATCTAACCACGCATATGAACAGTAACAAATTATATAAAAGAGAAACCGCCTCACCGAGAAGCGACAAGGTCGGTTCTCTAGGCAGGCGGTCAGTTCAATGGCGCGATGCGCAGAGGGGGAACAAGGTGTGTTGAACGGTCCAGTCACCGAGACCATCTTGCGCGTAAACTTTCACTTTGTCAGAATCTCCTATGGTGTCGACTACCAACGCAAGAGGTCTTGCTTTGCCAAGAGGAGATGCTTTATCACCCCGCAGAACGACATCGAACTCCCATAGGCCGCGTTCGACCGTAACGCTGAACAAACCTTTCTCTCCCTTGGTCTCGTGCACCGGAAACGTACTGGTAACCGATCTGGCTCCAGAAACGCTTACATCGCCATCGTCAGTCACTTCAATTATTACTTCGCCGTTATGAATTTTGGTTTTCATTCTCTATCCCTCCTTCTAAAAAGGACTTTACAATATTATACGAGATATTGCAAACGACAGGTTTTCGAAGACGATTCTAATACAAATATTTTTTCTGATTCGCTTGGTGGCCGGCGTAGGTCGTAGCGTAATGCATCAAACTGTCCTTGCCGGTCAGATAATAGAGGTAGTCGGTTTGTGTCGGATGAAGGGCGGCTTCCATGCTTTCAAGGCCGGGATTACCGATGGGTCCCGGCGGCAATCCAGTGTGAGTATAGGTGTTGTAAGGCGAATCGACTTTCAGGTCGGTAAACGAAGGCGAGAATGTATCGCGCCCGTAAATATAGCCGAAGACCGCGTCCACTTGCAGCGGCATCCCGCGCTTCAGACGATTCCATAGAATACCGGCGACGATGCGCCTATTCACATCCGTGCGTACTTCCTTTTCCAATAAGGACGCCATGATAACAATATCGGAAAGTGAGTGCCCTGATGCGCCGATATCGCCTGCAAGCGGCGCTATCTTTGCATTGAAATTCTCACGCATTGCCTTAATGATGGATGTGGTGTCCGCATCAGGCGGGAACAGGTAGGTGTCGGGGAAAAGATACCCTTCGTATGACTTCCCCGCCGAGACAAATTCTTGTGCGGGTATGTTGGGGAACGCATCTGCCACTTTTGCTCCCATATCGAGCACTGTTATACTTTCCGGAAAAGTGATACGCACCGGAGGAAGACCAAATGCTCCCGAAGCCAATCGGTACGCGACCACGAATATGTTTTCCGGCTCGCTGAAAAGATACGTACCCGCCTGCACTCGAGAACTCGCACCAGATATACGCAGAACGACCTCCAGAAATGACGGATGTGCGACGATATGAGAATCGTGTAGTTCTTGCGCGATATCAGATACCGCTAATCCCTTCTCAATAACGACACGATTACCCGAAGGAAAGTTTGCGGGTGGAGCAATCAAGAAAGAATAGCTGCCGACAATAAGCAAAGCGAGTGCGAACGCGAAGAACCATAGCGCATGGCGTTTGAAGAAATCCATGCGGTTCAGGTTGGCAGATTGGCGGGTGCCTCACCGGTCGCCGATTGGATGCGGGAGAGGCCTGGCGCTCCAATGGAGCTTGAAGGAATATGGTAAATGGTCGCGAGTTCTTCAGTGCTCATTATCATGGCATCGTCCCTGAACAGACCGTAGGAAAACGGATCGTAGAAGAATTGGCGTCGTCGGTATGCCTCAATGAGTTTGTGGCGATAGTGTTCTTTCAGTTTCTCAACGCCGATCTCCCACGGATAATCGTCAAATTTCATCATCCAGTGCGTTGCGCGTATGCCGTTCCACCCTTCGGAACTGAACGGCTTAAAAAGATTGATCATATGATTGATGGTGGCTGGCTGGAATTTCTCCGGCCGTGCGAGATAAATGCAGCGCGTACCCACGTCATATCCGAGCTTTGACACATTGCGTTCAATGGCGGCCATTTTCTCCGACTGACCTTTGGTCGGATTGGGAAAACCCGGCCGCTCTTCCCCAGAGACGATATCAATGTACGAATCGCGCGTTTTCCTGCGGATCTCCTCCACGAGTTCCTCTGCCTCGTCCTTCCAGGTGTAGGGCTTGCCGGCTGCGTTGGATTTATTATATTTCTCGCCTTTATGAACGCGGATGATGAATTGGAGCCAAAGATACTCGCCCTTCCCTATCGAACTCATAAATTCAATAAGGTTCGCAAGCGGGTCCACTTGTTCCGGTTCCTTCTGCACTTTATCGAGCCCGTATTCGATGTAGGTCTTTATCGGCAGTGGATCCTTGGCAGTATGTTTATAGTCGCAACCCCACACGCTCCATTCCGTGGACGGTGCAGCAATAAGTCGAGTATAATCGGGCGCTTCGATTATCTGGACGCCGGGATATTGCGCGTATAGCTGTCCTTCAATGGTTCGGCGAAGGCGCGCGCGCGTCCATATGAAAAAATGCACCTGACCTTCAAACGAAGCGATTTCAAGCGACCACCACGGACGCACGCCGCCCAGAATCCAACGCTTATACCACGTTGTTTCGCCACCGGTAATGTGTATCCCTGAAAGGAATGCTTCCATCGCAAGCGGCGTCTTCACCAGATTGCGCGGCGGTTTGATCTCAAGAAGTATGTATGTCTGAGAGGAAATGAACTCGCTGCGTTTGAGAGTGACCCAGAGTATTGCTGCACCACTAACAAGCAGGACCGGTAACCAGAGCGGCGCGAGAAAAAGAGCAAGCGAGAAAGAAAGCGAGACCGCATCAGGCATGAACACAAACGCGGTAGCGAGGAATATCAGACCGACGATGAAAAGCGGCCATGGCTCGAATCGAACGCCAAAGGTGTCGGTGAACTTTTCTTTCAGTTCATGCAGTGTATGGAGGAACGGTACCATTGTTCCCAGTATAACAAAAATAGCACTGCTTTTCAGCTGCGTCTTATTGCGTATGAGGTCCGGGAAAGCTCGGAAGAAAACTTTTAAGCCACCGTGTATCGGCCGTCCTTCAAATGCTTGAAGTAGCGCGAATCGTTGAGATTGACGAGAATGGTGTTGTCCTTGACGAAACGCGCTCGCTTCACATGCTTCACGATCTCATCCTTTTTCATCGGGCCCCCTTTCTCGAGCGTTGCGCGAATAACTTCACGCACGATACCCGGCGTATAGCCCCATTCGGTAAGCGCGTACAGCCCACGACCCACGAGCACAAAACGCGGGTCCTTGATGAGCTCATTATGCGTGGTTGCGATATGCGCCTTTTTGGAGAAAAGTGTGCCGATTGCGGAGGCGACTTCGGAGAAATGCATCGGAGAGCCATGACGCTTCACGGCAAGATACGCATAATCGCGAACGCCCTTGATGCGGATAGCAGGCGCGATAGCACGACCCCACTGCGCAAGCGGATTGCTGCCAATGTGCTTTGAGAGGGAGAGCCAGCGCTTCAAAACCTCTTCATTCTTATAAGCGTCGTTCACTCCCTTGAGCTCGTCAAGAAAACGGTCAAGAAGTTCCCCTTCGGGAAGCACTTCGGTATCGGAAAGCGAAGCGTAGAGTTTTGAAAGCGCATCATGAATAGTTTTCGCAATCGCGTGGTCCACATGCCAACGCGCGATAAAGTCGTTCGTCTCGCGCTCGCGGAAGAAGGACGAATCTATCATGAGGAAAAAACGGAAGCGGTTCTGACTCTTTTCGTCCCTGCCAAGTGCGGCGAGGAGCGTGTCTTCGGGCACGATGGCACCAAGGGAATGTATGTAGCGCTCAATCTCCGCAAATGCGGCGCTTGCCTCTTTGAATGCCTTGCTGGCGCGTATCGCGTCGAGCCCAACCGCCTCTATTTGTCGAACGCGCTCACGGGTGATACTCGAGCGGTCGCCAATCGCTTCAAGGGTTTCGCGGGCGGGATTCGGGCCGAGACCGAAACGGCGAATGAGGACTTCGCGCGCCCGCTCCGGCGCGGTACCGAGAAGACGCTTTACGAGTGTGGCGCTGTCAAAGGAAAAAGAAGGGGGCGTAGCGGCCCTCGTGCGTTTCGATAGCTTGATAGCTGTAGCCATGTGGTCTAATTTATAGCAAATGCCAAGAAAAACGTCAATGGGGACAATTACACCACAAGATTGATAATCTTATTCGGCACATAGACAACACGAATGGGTTCCTTCCCCGCAAGCGCGGTAACGACTGCGGGAAGTGCGCAGGCCGCGCTTACGGCGTCCATTTCGGAAGCATCAGTCGAAAGAGTGATAGAGCCGCGCCGTTTGCCGTTCACCTGCACTACGATTTCCACATCCTGAACCACAGCAAGCGAAGGAGCTATCGGCCACGACTGCTGATGCACGCTTCCTTCTCTGCCAAGCTTTTCCCAGAGATGTTCAGCGAGGTGCGGAGCAAAAGGTGCGAGCATAATAAGTAGCTGAGAAAGCGCTATTTTCGGAACGGCGGGAAAAGCTTCCAATTCGTTTACGAGTATCATGAGCGCCGCAACGCTCGTGTTGAATTTAAATCGGTCGCCATCTTCGGCTACTTTCATGATTGTGCGCCCAATCGCCCGCTGTAATGGTTCCGGTAGTTCAGTAGTATCTTCCGCTCGATCGACGAGTCGTGTGATGCGCTCAAGGAATTTCCGCATTGCTGCGACGCCTTCCAGATTCCAAGGATAGCTCCCGGGCTCGTTGTAGGGTCCGATGAAGGCCAGATAAATGCGCACCGCATCCGCGCCATACCTCTCCACGAACTCGTCCGGGTTCACAACATTCCCTTTTGACTTGCTCATCTTCTGTCCGTCGGGGCCCATGATGAGGCCTCGATTGAAACGTTCTGCAAAGGGCTCTTCAACCGGCACGAGCGCGAGATCAAAGAGCGCTTTCATGAAGAAGCGCGCATATAAGAGATGCATCGTGGTGTGTTCGCTCCCGCCTGAGTAGCGATTGACTGGCAACCACTTCTTCATAAGCGCGGCATCGGAGAAATCGTGCGTGTCTTTCGGATCCAGATAGCGAAGGAAATACCAGGAGGAATCCACGAACGTATCAAGCGTGTCGTATTCGGGCGTCCAACCCTCGCCGAATATCTTCGTTACGCGCTCTTTGAGCTCTTTTGATGAGGCGAGTGGTGCCTTGCCCGTCGGATTGAAGTCAACGTCGGTCGGCAGAAGCCATGGCAAATGCTCGGCGGGAATGACGTGCGGCTTCCCCTCTGGATCGTAAACGATTGGTATGGGGCAACCCCAGTACCGCTGGCGAGACACGAGCCAATCGCGGATGCGATACTGCGTCGTCCGTTCACCACCCACGGCGGCAACCATATTCCACTTCGCCTCATCGCTGCTCCGGTTGGTAAAGTCGCCTGAATTTACCAACGTGCCCGCCTCCATATAGGGCTTATAGCCGTTCCTAAACACATCAAGCGTATAAATATGAGTATCAGGAGTCAGGAATGAAGAAAGTTCATCGGGAGTCATCCATGCAATATCGTGCTTGGACTCTTCCTCCGCGGACAGCGTTCCACGCGCATCATCTGCAAGCTCCGCGATAAACATGTGTCCATGCACATGCTTATTGGTCTCTTTCGGTACGTGATAGAAAATCCCGTCCACGACGCCTAGTTTCCGCACGATATGCGGATGGAGATAACCGGTTTCTTCCTTAATCTCCTTTAATGCTGTTTCTTCAGGATTCTCGCCATCTTCAACAGTACCTGTTAGGAGCGTTCCCCATTCAACCTGTTTCCATTTGATGCCGATGTATTTTTCTTCACTCCAGTGCCTTACAAGAACGATGACTCCATCGCGCTCTATAATTGATTCTTTCGGGCGAAATTTTCCCGGCTCTGTCGTCTGATAAAAAGGTTGCGCAATCACCTGCCTGATTGGGAGCTGCATCTTCTGGGCGAATTCGAAATCGCGCTCGTCGTGGGCGGGGACGGCCATGACCGCACCAGTGCCGTAGGACGCAAGGACGTAGTCGGCGACATAAATAGGTATCTCTTCCTTTGTCGCCGGATTCACCGCCATAACACCTTCCAACTTTACTCCCGTTTTTTCTTTATTCTCGCTGCGCTCGCGTTCGGTCTTCTTTACCGTCGCAGCGATATATGCTTCAACTTCATCTTTATTTGAAACGGCTGGAAACAGCGATGAAACAAATGGATGTTCGGGCGCGAACACTACATATGTCGCGCCAAAAACAGTATCGGGCCGCGTCGTGAATACTTTTATTTTCTCGCTTGTTTCAGAACCCGAAAGATTGAGACTCTCTAGAATATCCGGCTCTTTCGTACCTGTATAATGTTCCCTCTTTGAGGTCCCCGTACGCAACTCCGCATCAAGATTTTCTGCCATCTTCTCCAAATACTTAATACGATCAGTTTCTTTGAAGTCGGAAAGTATGAGACGCTTGGGTGCTAACTTCTTGAGAGTTTCAAATTCAAATTTCCATGAAAATGTATTGTGAAAATTTTTATCTTCATTGCTATGTTCCGGGTCTTTTGCGGCTGCAACGAGTATGAGTTCGTGAATTGGCTTTGCATGTTTTGTGAGAACTTTCATCGCGACAATTGCACCTAGACTATGCCCAATGAGGACAGTGTTCTCATTTAGACGGCAGTTGTCAAGCACATATGCAACCTGATCTTTTTCAGTCGGATGTTCGGTATCAGGCATCTGCGGAGTCTGCACTTCATAGCCCTTACTTTCTAATTCTGTCTTCAACCACGGAATAAAGTTCTTATCTGCGCGGCCAGTCCAACCATGCAAAATTATGAAATTCGGTTTCCCTTTCTGCACAATCGGAAACTCGAGGTGCGCTCCTTCGCTTTTGCCGATCCATGCGCGCTGCGCTTCTTTGATTTCCTCACGCCACGGAAGCGCTTCAAGACCGGTCAAAAGTCGTTCGGCGTAATTGGTTATCTTGAGGAACCACTGCGTCAGGCGTTTCTCCTCCACAGGCGTGCCGCAACGCTCGCAACAACCATCAACGACCTGTTCGTTTGCAAGCACGGTTTGATCAGTCGGGCACCATTTGACCGGCGCCTCGCGCCGTTCGGCAAGACCGTGTTCAAACATCTTCACGAAGAGCCATTGTGTCCACTGGTAGTAGATCGGGTCGCAGGTAACAACCTCCTTGCTCCAATCGAATGACGCTCCCATGCTTGCGAGCTGTTCGCGCATGCGTGCCATATTTTTGTACGTCCAATCCTTCGGATCCAAACCATGCTTCATGGCTGCATTTTCGGCCGGCAGACCGAAGGCATCGAACCCGATCGGGAAAAGAACATTCTTCCCGCGCATGCGCAGAAAACGTGCATAGATATCGGTTACCGCAAACGCGTACCAATGGCCGATATGAAGGTCACCCGAGGGATACGGAAATTCCGTGAGCAGATAGTAGCGCTCTTTGGATTCATCAGAGAGATCGCTTCGATAGAGATTAAGACCCTCCCATTTTTCTTGGGCTTTTTTTTCTACCTCCCGATGGTCGTACGCCATGTATGTTACAAGGTTCAACCTTGGAATTCTGTATTCAAGGTTGAACCTTGTTGAGCGGCGGATAGAAACTCGGGTCAATGGTCCTATCAAAGCAAATCTGGCCGCTACCATGCTGCCAATTGTCCGGTGCCATTGTCTTATCGCCCACCTGCCGCGGCATTGTCATCTCAGGATACGTGTTCTGATTCCCGCGGCTTTGCGCATTAAATACCGCACAGAGCTTGAATGAGAGTTTCCCTGTCGGCTGATAGACATATAACTCTCCCGTCTGCACATCCACCGGCACGGGGCCGTATGAGAGAGAATTGTTGAGGTCAGTTATTGCTACGGGCAATGTCTGTTTTGCCTGCCAATAGTTCACTACTTGCGATTGGATATTCTGTAGGTCACTCACTTTCTGCGCATCAAAGCGCGCGAGACGCGCCTGTGCGGGCGTGCCGACGATAAAGAATCCAGCGACTATTGACGCGACTGCAAGAACTGCTACGCCGACGCCCACCGAACGCTTGCGCAAGGGAAACATATCCCAGTACCCTCGCAGATCGGCGATGAAATGCATAAAGACCCCGGCCGCAACAAGGAAGATGACAAGTACTTTGAGTAGAAATGCTGTCGTGAGCGCCTCGCCATTGAGGAATGTGGTGAGGAGTGTAATGAGGTCCACCGCTATCGCTACGCCCGCAACAAAGAGCGTCAGTATAAGCGCCCAGCGCCGCACCCAAATCTCTTTGCGAGAAGCGTCGCGGGACATATCTGTGCGTATGGCCCGCATGAGGAACATATAGAGAGGCAGAAGTACGATGATGGACGCCATTTCATAACTGATGCCACCCTGATATGGGTCGGCCGGATAATACGTAAGCGCATTCGGAAATGTATAGTTTATGTAATCAAAAATGAGGAAGATGAATGCAATAACGCTCCAGTAGAAAGTAACCATCGCCCCCGCCCACAAAAAGAAATCTTTTGGTGTTGTTTTTGGTTTATCCATAAGGCCGCATTATACCACGCAAACTAGAGCACACGAACTAATCGAAAACAGAGCGCCTAATTTTAGTTTTAGCCGTGGAGAAAGACCATTACGTCACCGTTTTTGACGATGTAATCCTTGCCTTCGGTGCGGACTTTTGCGGTGTCGCGTGCGGCGGTCCAGCTGCCGGCAGCAAGCAAGTCATCTGTGGAGACCACCTCGGCGCGTATGAACTTCTCCATAAAATCGTTATGGATGGCGGCACCCGCTATGGGTGCCGTACTGCCCTCTTTAATTGTCCAGGCGCGTGTCTCATCGGTGCCGGTGGTGAAGAACGAAATAAGACCGAGCGTTTCATACGCGCCGCGGATAAGGCCTGCGAGACCATCCTCCGGCACTCCAAGCTCCTCGCGGAAGCTGCTGCGATCGGTGTCGGCAACGTCGTTCAGTTCACGCTCCGTTGCGGCATCCAAGAATATGAAGCGGCCGCCGAGCGCTTTAATGAGCTCAAATGCTCGTTCTGCGCGGCCATCGGCAAGTTCGTCAAGATTCTTCCCACCATTCTTCTTGTTGAGCGCGTAGAGGATGGGCTTCATGGTGAGGAGATTTAGATACGCGATACGTTTTTGCTCATCAGACAAAAGCCCGGCATGAAGCGCAAACTTCCCTTCTGCAAAACCTTGTTCAAGTTTCGCCAATGCTGCATCCTCAAAAGCTGCTTCTTTATCACCGGTCTTTATATCCCGCATGAGTTTGTCGCGACGCTTCCGCACCTGTTCCGCATCGGCAAGCACGAGTTCCATATTGATAATTTCTATGTCCTTATACGGTTCGACGACGGCCTCGACATGGAGCACGTTCGGATCGTCGAAGAAACGGACGACTTGAAGGATGGCGTCGGTCTCGCGGATATTCGCAAGGAACTGATTCCCCAAACCCTCGCCTGTCGCGGCGCCTTTGACGAGCCCGGCGATGTCCACGAACTCTATCGCCGCCGGAATAACCTTTTCGCTCTTGGACACGTGAGCCAGCGCCGCAAGCCGCGCGTCCGGAACTCCGACAATGCCCACCGAAGGGTCAATCGTGCAGAACGGATAATTTTCCGCCGGCACCGATGCTTTCGTGAGTGCATTAAAAAGCGTGGATTTCCCCACGTTTGGAAGACCGACAATGCCGATTTTTAGCATAGATACATAGACCCTAAAGCTACTTCAAGTTTTATGCAATGCGAGGAAACGTGCGTATTCTAGGATGCCGTAGAAGATCGCCGTTGCGACGATAAAAAACAATATGGAAGCACCAAAAGAAAGCGGAAGTATCCACCCAAGGGTGCTGTACGCAAGGAACCACCATGCCGTGAAGAGAATTGCCGAACCGAACGCGAAGGATATATGCCGCCGCGAAAGAGCCCAAGAGATACTGATAATAACGAGTGTGAGCACGGTAACCGTCCAATAGTCCGCAGTAAGTGCTGGTTGCTGTGCGGTATGCAGTACATACGCGACGATGACAAGCCCGAGCGAGGCAAGCAGAAGAAGCGACATGCCGAAACGCAGTCCTCTTCCGATGATGCGGAGATGTGCGCGTTCGGCGGCGTCTATCTTTCCGTCTCTCATTGCGCGAACATAAGCAAATTCGCTCCAGAGCGCAGTGAAAGCACCCATGAATACTCCAAGCGCTTGGCAGAACATAAGAAATGGGACGAGTGTCGTCATACGCGCTATTTTTTCTGCATGAGGACGGCAAGTTCGGTACGATATTTTTTCATTACTTCCATCGCCGCCTTTGTCTCGCCTTCTCCGCCCTTTTTGCGCCGTTCAATTTCTTCGCCTATTTTCTTAAAGAGGTGCGGGTCTTTCGTGATGAGTGCGGTCATATGCTCGCGCTGCGCCGCCGGCACATCTTTCAGTTTCCACTTGGCATACTGATTAAGAAGGAAACTCTGTACGGACATACGTGGATTATATCATGTCGAGAGAAGCCGGTAGGAAAGAAAAAGAGAGGGCGAATCGTAATTAGAAAAAATATGAACGCATGTGGAGACCGCGGATGGTTCTTGTCGTGAAGTAGAGCGCAATGAGCGAAAGAAGTGTAAGCGTTTCGGTGTAGACGAAGGACGGGTCAAATACATTGAACCCCGCGCGATAATGGTCCACGGCAGTCGTGCCGAAGAGAAGCGTACCGATGATCGCAAGGAGGGCATTGAACCAGTGGATGCCATACTGCCCCGGATTCGTAATGCCGGCCGCTATCACAAGCATTACGGCTGAAACGACCGCGCCGGTCGTGCCGAGCGGAAGGTCCGCTCCGGTGGACTGCGCTATGATAATCACGACCGCGACCACAACAAAGAGCACCCGTACTTCGTCGCCGTGATAATGCGGTATCTCGCGGCGCGGCGGAACACTCTCGCCCGCGGCACCATCATCATTGCCTTCAAAAGTCATATCCCCAGTATACGCCCTCCGGGCTGTGTGCAATCACTAGAGGAGGATAGTCGCCTGGTTGCGCGATACCTCGGCTACACCTCCCTTTAGGATCTTGAAGTGATGCATCTGATCATCGGCGGCCCTGACATGCATCTCCCCGTTCTTGAGTTCGGAGACGAATGCTTCATGTTCGGCAAGGATTTGGAACACACCTTCGCTTCCGGGAAGGGATGCGGAAATGGCCTCCCCATCAAAGAGATTCTCGCCAATTTTTGCAACCGTAAGATGGAATGTTTTCATACGCGAATGCTTTTACTTCACATCGTTTATCGAGCCCTTCATATAGAAGGCGCTCTCCGACTTATCGTCATGTTTTCCTTCAACGATTTCCCTAAAACCGCGCACGGTCTCTTCGCGCGAGACGTATTGGCCTTTCGTGCCCGTAAACGGTTCACCGACGAAGAACGGCTGCGAGAGGAAACGTTCGATCTTGCGCGCCCGCGTGACCGAAAGCCGATCCTCTTCTGAAAGTTCTTCCATGCCGAGAATGGAAATGATGTCCTGAAGATCCTTGTAGCGCTGCAATACCTGCTTCACCATGTTGGCGACGCGGTAATGTTCCTCGCCGACGATGTCGGGAGTCAGTGCCGCAGAGGATGATTGGAGCGGATCTATCGCCGGATAAATGCCGAGTGAAGCAAGCGCGCGGGAAAGTACGACTGTGCCGTCCAAGTGCGCAAAGGTCGTCGCAGGTGCCGGATCGGTAAGATCGTCCGCGGGAACGTAGACCGCCTGCACGCTCGTGATGGAACCCTTTTTTGTCGAGGTGATGCGTTCCTGGAGACGTCCCATTTCTTCGGCTAGGGTCGGCTGGTAGCCCACGGCGCTCGGCACGCGTCCGAGAAGCGAAGAAACCTCGGAACCCGCCTGAATAAAGCGGAACACATTGTCCATGAAGAAGAGCACATCTTTGCCGCCTTCGTCGCGGAAATATTCCGCCTGCGTGAGTCCCGAGAGCGCGACGCGCGCGCGGGCTCCCGGCACTTCGTTCATTTGACCGAATACGAGCGCGGTCTTTGCGAGCACGCCTGATTCCGCCATCTCGTGATACAGATCATTGCCTTCGCGCACGCGTTCTCCGACTCCGGCGAAAACGGAATAGCCGCCATGTTCTGTCGCGACATTGCGTATGAGTTCCTGGATGAGCACGGTCTTCCCCACGCCGGCGCCGCCGAATAGTCCGACCTTGCCGCCTTTGAGGAAAGGGATGATGAGGTCAATCGCTTTGATGCCTGTTTCAAAGACCTCGGCTTTGGTCGTCTGCGCATCAAATGACGGCGGTGCGCGATGGATGGGAAGACGCTCTACGTTCGCGGCAAGGGGTTCTTTGCCGTCCACCGGTTCACCGAGCACGTTGAACAGGCGGCCGAGCGTGGCTTCGCCTACCGGCACTCTGATGGGCGCGCCGGTCGCCTGTGCGCCCTCTCCGCGTGCGAGCCCGGCCGTCTCGTTCATGGAAATAGCGCGTACGCGATCGAGACCGAGATGCGAGGCGACCTCAAGCGTGATGCGCCCGTGCGACGCGTTCTTCTCAATAACGAGCGCATCGCCTATGGTCGGCCGCTCTCCGCCTCCGCTTTCCGCAGAGAAATGTATGTCGACGACCGGCCCGATAATCTCTGTGATGATTCCATTCATAATGTCTGTGGGTTAAATCCTCGTGATTTCATTTCAGTAATAGCGGAGAACAGCGGTTCCGGCAATGCGTTCCACTCGAACCATTGCCATCCCTCGCACGTGTCAGGTTCCCGCAATTCGGCCTCGCCTTCACGGGATACGCCGGCCATTATGATCGTCACGTAGTGTTTGCGGTCTTTCGGAAAGAGAGCATTGGTCACGTCAACGAAACGCACATCGCTGACGGTTAATCCCGTTTCTTCTTTGGTTTCGCGAACAGCGCATTCTTCCCAGCTCTCGCCGTATTCCAGATGGCCGCCCGGAAAAGACCATTCCCCGGCGCCATGCGAACCCTTGCGCTTGCCGAGCAGGATTTTCCCATTCCGAACGATGACAACTCCGACTCCGACCTGAGGACGATTTGTGTCCATAGCTATGCGGCAAGCGCTTCGCGCCCGCTGATGATCTCGGACACTTCGCGTGTAATGCCCGCCTGGCGGATCTTATTGAAAAGGCGCGTGAGGTCATGGGCGACCTCTTTGGACTTGTCCGAGGCATTTTTCATCGCCACCATGCGCGCGGAATGTTCAGATGCTTTCGCTTCCAGAAGCAAATGATAGAGCGAAATTGAGACGAGACGCGGCATCAGATAGCCGAGCACTTCAGCACCGTCTGGCTCCACCGAATATGTCGCAGGGGATTCTATGACGCCAACATCGCTCCACTTCCCTTTCACCGGCACGATGTCTTTGACGAGCTGTGTGATGTTCGCAACCGAAAGCGGCAACAGACGGCGCACTGCCGGCACCTGTTCAAACGTTGATTTAAAATTGCTATACGCGACCACGACTTCGTCATAGGTTCCCTGTGAGAACTCGCGCGAGAGGTCTGATGCAAGACCTTCCATGACGGAAAGCTCCACGATATCTTTTTTGTTCTCAAATGTGCGAGCGATACGATACCCGCGACGTGTAAAATATTCTTCGCCTTTCCTGCCATAGGCGTACACAGTAACGAACTCCGTCGGATACGATGTAATGGCCTCTGCTGCTGCCTTGATAACACTGCTATTGAGGGCTCCCGCAAGACCTTTGTCGCTCGTGAGAATGACAAGAGCGATGCGTTCTACCTTCCGCGCGCTCGCGAGCGGATGCCGCGTGATATCCGCACTGCCTGAAAGCCGTGCAAGTATTGAGAGCGCCGCGCGCGCATAATGACGTCCCGCGAGCGCAGTGCTTTGCGTCTTGCGCATCTTCACCGCCGAGACGGCTTCCATCGCGCGCGTCACTTTATGCGTGCGCTCCGTTGCTTTTATCTTTGTTTTTATATCCTTGAGTGCCATAGGTGCTACGCGGTCGCAGAATGAGAGCCCGAAGATATCGGAGATACTGAGGTATCCGAATGTACTGAAGTGGCCGAAGTGCTGCGGGCAACAAATGCATCCAGTTTCTCCCGTAAGGTCTTTTCCGAATCTCCGCCTATTTCTTTTGATTGCCTGATGGTTTCGAGCACATCCAACGCCTCGCGAGAAAGGTAGTCCTGCAATTTTTTCTCCATGGCGCCCACCTCTTCGGGTGCGAACGTATCCAAGTACCCGTTCGTCGCTGCAAATATGAGCGCCGCCTCCATGGAGAATGCGAGCGGCACACCGCGCCCCTGATTAAGGACCTCCGTCATGCGGCGGCCGCTATCGATGCGCTTCTTCGTTTCGGCATCGAGGTCGGAAGAGAACTGCATGAACGCTTCCAATTCGCGGAATTGTGCCAACTCAAGCTTGATCTTGCCAGCGACTTTTTTCATCGCTTTCGTCTGCGCCGCGCTGCCGACGCGCGAAACCGAGATGCCCACATTGATGGCCGGGCGTTGGCCTTTATTGAAAAGATCGGCTTCCAGGTAGATCTGTCCGTCAGTAATTGAAATGACGTTCGTTGGAATGTAAGCGGAGACGTCGCCTTCCTGCGTCTCGATGATGGGGAGTGCAGTCAGCGACCCGCCGCCTTTTTCCTTTGAGAGTTTTGCCGCACGTTCAAGGAGGCGTGAATGGAGATAAAAAATATCCCCCGGATACGCCTCGCGGCCCGGCGGACGGCGCAACAGAAGCGACATCTGGCGATACGCGACCGCTTGTTTTGAAAGATCGTCATACACAACGAGAGCATCTCTTCCTTGCTCCATGAAATATTCGCCGATGGCTGCTCCGGCAAAAGGCGCGAGGAATTGGAGCGCTGCAGGGCTCGATGCGGGCGCCGTAACGACAATGGTGTACTCCATCGCGCCGCGGCTCTCAAGCTCCGCCACGAGTTTTGCTGTCTTTGATTCCTTCTGGCCGATAGCGACGTAGATGCAGATTGGGCGCGCGGCCTCCGGCTCGCTTTTCTGATTGATGATGGTGTCTATCGCAATGCTGGTCTTGCCGGTGCCGCGGTCGCCGATGATGAGTTCGCGCTGGCCGCGGCCGATCGGAATCATCGCGTCTATCGCCTTGATGCCCGTATGCAAAGGAACGTTCACTGGCGCACGGTCAATGACTCCATACGCTTCGCGCTCGATAAGCCGCATATCCGTAGCTCCCGAAGGTCCTTTGCCGTCAACTGGTTCGCCGAGCGGATTGACCACGCGACCGATGAGTGAATCGCCGAGCGGAATGGAGAGTAGTCGACCGAGACGGCGGACAAGCATTCCCTCGTATATTTTTGCAGCATCGCCCAAAATAACTGCACGCACGCCGTCTTCTTCGAGATTTAGAACGAGTCCGTAGATTGGCCGGGGATCCTTTAGGGCCTCGGCAAGCGTGCGGTCGAACGTCGCATCAAAGAGCACCATCTCGGACATGGCGGCATTGCGCAGGCCGTCAATTTCCGCAATGCCGTCGCCGGTTGCGCGCACGATACCGGTCTCCTCCGTCCCCTTCGAGGGAGTCCATGCAGCAATCTCTTTCTCTATTCTCTCAATGATACTTTGCATATGTTATACGGTGACTTTCTGATAGATATGCAGGAGCGCACTCTTTGCCGACCGGTCAATAAGCACGCCGGCCTTCTGTGCCCGCCAACCCCGAATGAGAGAGTGGTTCACTTCCGCATGCTGAGCAACAATACCTTCATGTGCGGCCTCGCGAAGCGCCGAAGCGGATTCTTTTGCATGGGCGACTTCCACGACCGGTCGTAGCGCTGCGCTGCGCGCGGCAACTTTCCGCAATTCGCGCGCGATGACTTGAAGCATTTTCATGCGCCCCGCGCTTTTCAAATGCATGATGAGCTTCGTTACGGCCGCATCGGCCGCGGCCTTGTCCTCAAGACCGGCAGCGGCCTCCAGCAGGCGTGTGTAGTCGTCTATCATGCGCGTATCACTTTCTCTGCGGCAAGTATCGCGAGCCGCGCAATTTCCTTTTCACTCTCCCGAAGCGCTTTTGCGGCGGTCTCTTTCGCGCGCGCCTCCGCATCGGAGGCGACGCGCACTGCACGCTCCTCCGCCTCTTTGAGCATTCTGGTGCGCTCGTTTGCCGCTGTGCGCCGCGCATGCTCCACTATTCCTCCCGCTTCCTTATCTGCATTCGTGAGGCGCGTCGCTGCATCCGCATCGGCATGCGAGAGACGTCGCGAGGCCTCCTCCGCATCTTCTACACCCTTGCCTATCACCCGTTCCCGCTCCTTCGCCATGTTCAGCACCGGCTTATAGAGCAGCCAGGTAAGCGCGACGACGAGTACGATAAAATTGGCGATCTGCGCAAGCAAGAGATGCCAGTCGATACCGAATGTCGTAAATAATGCGCTCATAATGATGCTGATGAACTTATTTTGTTGATGTTAGGTGTACTTGATGATGAATCCGATGACCAGCGCAAATATCGCAAGCGCTTCCGTGAAGGCGATACCGATGAACATGTTCGTGATGATCTTGCCGGACGCTTCCGGGTTCCTGCCCATCGCTTCGAGCGCTCCCGCGACCACAAGGCCGATGCCGATGCCCGGACCGATGACGCCAAGCCCCACGGCGAGCCCCATACCTATTAATTTTGCTGATTCTAGATCCATAGAGCGTTATTTATGTTGTTAATTGCACCGTATCATGTGCCGAATCTCCGGCTGGCGCGTGCTCTTCCTCGTGCATTTCAATGGCTATCTTCGTAAAGAAGAGCGTCAAGAGAGCGAATATCGCCGCTTGGATGAACCCCACAAAGGTCTCGAAAGCGAGGAATGGCACGGGCAAGAGATACGGAACGAAAAGCATAATGACGAGCACCAACACCTTCCCCGCGAAGATGTTGCCGAATAGACGGAATGAAAATGAAATAAGCCGGACGAGTTCGGAGATGAGTTCTATCATTCCCACCATGAACGCGAGCGGCGATTTAAATGTAATAAATTTTCCAGAATATTTCAAGATGCCGAGCGTGGTGATACCCGCTATCTCAATGGCAAAGAACGCCACGAGCGCGAGCGCGAGTGTCATATTGAGATCGGTCGCGCCCGGATAGAAAAACGGGATGAGTTCGGAAGCGCCGTGCACGTTTTCGATGATGCCGATGGAAGCCACAAATGGCAATAATCCGAACCAATTGACGGAGAGGACGAAAAGGAAGACGCTCATAATGAGGGGAAATAAGCGTTCGGCTAGACGGTCGTTGCCAAGCGTTTCGCGTACGAACTCGTAGGGATACATGACGAGTAGTTCAAGCATCGCTTGAAATTTCCCCGGCTTCAACGTCACGCTGCGGCCTGCAAAAAATGCAAAAAGGATTAGGAGGACGGATACGGTAAGCGCCGTGACGAATGTATTCGTCACGGGAATTGACCCAATATGAAAAAGCGCCAGAGGCGCCAAGTGAATTGAAATCCCTCCGTCCATGCTTGGATTGTATCAGACAGGTATTGAAAATACTAAAAATTCAAAGGACGCAAGCTCGTGCTTGCGTCCTCTTAACTTTGACCAACGAGTCAGTCCATACTTCTCTTATGACCCTCGGTTGATTCTTGAAGAAGGAGAACTGTGCCTGGCCCGCGAGTGATTACGAGCCGTTGCGTGGTCGCTGGCTTGAGATTCTCGATAATGAGATCCGCCAGACGCCGCGCTGCCGCCGAGTTGTCTCGGGAAAAATTGCAGAGTTGGACTTCCCCCTGCACATGACACTCTTTCGGCCACGTCTCCACTCGGACATGCGATTCCTGCAATGAATGAAAGGAAGTCGCAGGACCGAACTGCTTTGATTCCCACACATCGAGGATTCCCTTGCGCCGTTTCATCTTGACCAACTTAATGGCCTTGCGAATCATTCGGTCAAGCTTTTCCGGCGAAAAAGCGATCCGACAATTGCTCTTCTCATCAAGACGCAGATCGAACATGACGTTCGTACTTCCGCCCCCCTTGTGTGCCGATACAGATGGTTCGTTCCCCATCGTCTGATTCCTCCCGTGGCTGTAAAGGCATCCGCATGAGCGCGGAATGCTGACCAATCTATCTGCAATATAGGATATTTTGCTTAAAACACAACGAGTTGGGGATGTGGTGTGGACATTCCCTACCCGCCCTGTAGATGGTATATACTGAACGGGTCAGTCAGTATTAATACAATTACATTCATTATGGCAATAAACGCAGCTCTATCGAAACCGCTTAAGCTTTCTCCTGAATTGGAGGCGGTCGTCGGTGCAGGCCCGATGCCGAGAACCGAGGTAGTCAAGCAGCTTTGGGTATACATCAAGAAGCATGACCTTCAGAATCCTAAGAATAAGCGGAATATTCTCGCCGATGACAAGTTGAAGCCGGTATTTGGAGGAAAAGGCGAAGTCACCATGTTTGAGATGACGAAACTCGTTTCGGCACACTTGAGCTAACACCAGATAGACGGTGTAACACAAGACCCGCCTCCGGCGGGTTTTGTTTTTGACACCTCCCTACTGCGCTTGGGTACGAGCATCGCCGCTGACAGACGAGAAGATACTTGGATTTTCGTCTCCCGACACCTCAAGTACAGCCCATGCGCCTTTGTTCATTCGCGTAAGCGCATGGTCGACGAGCAGATACTTCCCTGGCACATCGACCGTAAACTCGACTATAGAAGATCCCCCCGGCAGTACCGCGGTCGTCTGCACATTCTTAAACAGCGATGATCCCTCGCCCATTGCGGCCTCGGGATATACCGTGTCGAAAATTTCTCCAATCACATGGAACGATGAGATAAGATTGACTCCGCCATTGCCGACATACATGCGAATCTTGTCGCCAACTTCCGCTTTCATACGCGACGCGCTTTCAACCTTTCCGTTAAAGACGACGTAATTCGGAGTTCCCTTGATAAGCGTATCGGGATCAAATTGCATGAGTCCACGCTTCCCGATTTCTCCTACGGTATAAAATTCACCTTGTACAACATAAAACTCCTTATCAACTTTTGATAGAGCCAGAGCGGGATCTATCGGATCGACCATGATCAGTCCATATTGCCCGTGCGAGTTATGCGTGCTGACGTTCGGTGTCGCGCAGTGATATATGTAGAGACCGGGATTAAGCGCTTGAAAGCGAAATGTCTTTGTTTCTCCGGGCGCAACGCGTGTCAGTACCGCTCCGCCTCCGGGACCATTGACAGCGTGCAAATCAATAGTGTGGTCATGCAAACTTGATGCGTCATTTTCAAGCTTGACTTCAACCATGTCCCCCTCCAGCACTCGCAACATCGGTCCAGGAACTTGTTTGTTATATGTCCAGTAATTTTGATAGATGCCCGGAGCCGTTTCAGCAATAACTTCCTGTGCCTTCAAAGCAATGCGTACAATGCCGTCCGCATCGGGTTTTTGCGGTTCGCTTGGAACACTGTTCGGATCTGCGGAAATGTCCGAGATTTTTTCAAAATCATCCGCGTGAACGAAAAAATTGAACGCATTATAGAAAGGCAGGTTTGGAGGCATGTTGCCCGGCGCATGAGAGCGCATAAACGGCGGCATCGCAAAATTCGGTGCGTATGTTTTATGAGAGATAAAACCTGTAAAAAAAGCTGCGATGAGAAGAATGATTGGAATATAAATACTGCGTTTTTGTATCACCGCGCGAACGGTCTCATAGCGCATCATATGAACGATAAGAATACCGAGAGCGACTACACCAATAAGCGCGGATATAACTTCAAAAAAGAGGTATGTATACATGCATGCATTGTATCTTATGATGGCCGTATTGTTTTAATGATTGTTGTGCAAACAATCCTGAATTTTTTGGCGCGGGCGAGGTCAATCTTTTCTCGAGCAAGGATTACCCTTGCTCATTATGTGTTTATAACCTGATCCCCAATTCGGACCACTTCGTTGAGTGGGATGAACTGCTAACATAATCATTCTTCAATGCATTCCCCCCCGCCAAAAAAGAAAGTATGGGAGCCGCAGGGCTCGGGCGGGAACGGCTCAAATCTTCCCGCCTAACGGCTCATATGGGAAGAAATGAGCCGTTCAGATGCAAATACAGAAAGGTGCCTCGCCAAACCAATTTTCAAAAGGAATGGCTATGCTCAAAGTCTATGTGCTTGCCCACCCTCCCGCCGCGCACAAATCCCCGCCGTTTTATAATTTTCCTAAAAACGGCGGGGATTACTCCCACATTACAGAAAACTATCAGCGCATAATACCCTACTGATTTAATATCTTTACACTCCGGTGAATAAGAGACTTCACTTTCCTCTGTTGATTTTTTGTCAGGCGAATATAATTACCGGTATCAAGTGCCAAAAACCTTATCACCTCCAAACAATCCCTAATGATTGCTGGCATACCAGAAACTTCAATTCTCCATGATTTCGGAATATAGTGGACAAACTTATCTCGAAATTCCCTGCTTATTTTCTTGATAGAATATTTTTGTTCATCGTTTAACTGAAGGTGTTTGCTGATAACAGTCATTTTCATATCGAGTGGTTTTTGGCACCGATCTATTGCTTCAGCAAAGTTAATCAACCTATCTCCTTTCTTTGTTTTTATTATCACTCTATCTGGATTGGTTCCCTTTAATGCACAAATGGCAAATCCGTACATTGCAGAATAAACACATAAAACAACCCATTTCCACGCCTTTTTATCTTGTATGGTTTGTTGGACAAAGAAATAGGTTTTTTCTAAATTATCTAAGGCATTTATTTCCTCACTGAACTCAAGCCATTTTGGTTTCGACATCTTTCCTATTTCTTAAAGAGCAATTTAACTTACTGTTTATTAATCAACATGGCATTACCAATAGCCGAACCATCCACCGGCAAAACCAATCCCGTTTCGTAATTCGAAGCTGTAATATCTGTAAGAGGATTCACTAAATCTAGGCGAATGGTTTTCCCAATTCCAGTCGAATTAGATTCAAATTTTATGGTTAAGTCCGCAATCTCATTTGGATTAACATGAGTTAATTCATATGGACTGAAGTTTTGAAAAATAATTTTATTCCCCTCAATATATGCGGTTTTTTGTCCAGTCGTGGAATTAGTAACTGTGGGATATAAATTGTAATAAACATTTCCACCCCATAGAATTTTTACATTTTTAATATCCGCTTCGTTTACACCATCAAATGTCAGAGCGAGTTTTAATATTGAGAAAGGATTATTTTTCGCATCAAAACGTAGTATTGTTCCGATATAAGAACATCCACTTGTGCATTGGTTATCGGTTAATCCAAAAACTGTATTCGGCGCCAATGATACGGTTGGTGAATCGCTAGTAATCGGTTGCTGGTAAATTGTGAATGTACTTCCAGCTACAATATCAGAGGTTTTAGCACTCTCACCGGACATAGCATTTGCTCCCGACACCTCAATAGTCTCAATGTGAAAAGAATCACCATTTGCTGTCAATGCGACATCAGCTTGCACAAGAATTTGGGTAGTTTGCTTAGGTCCTATTCCATAACCCGGAGGGGTATAAATCTTAATATTTCCATCTGTAAACACTGCGCCGTATGGTTGTCCTCCGACTCTAATTTTCAAATCTTGGAAATTACTAAATGACGTTCCAACTAACCTGAGTTTGAGCTTATTTATTTGAACACTCGTTCCACCACTATTTTCAATATCTAACTTCAAAATCGTAACTCCTTTTTCTCCTTTGGTAATATTTCTGCTTACTGGGTTATCAGAAGAAACAGATACCGAAATCTTTGGTGCTGATGTAAGCGTGGTTGTAGTTGGGGTTGGGGTTGGGACTGTGGTTGGGACTGTGGTTGGTTGGGTAACTGGAGGAGTGGTTTGAGTTTGTGTTACTGGATTTGTTGGTTGGGTCGATTGCGTTACTGCTGGAGTTACCACTTGATTCGTCGCTGGCGTTGCTGGTTGAGTTGTCGGCGTGTCGACTGTAAAAGAGATCAGAAGATTGACAAATGCATTCGCGGGTACGCCAGGAGCCGCCTGGACAACTGTAATGAGGCTAGTGGCTTGGTTTACTGTTATGTTCGAGAAAGCGGTTATGAGGGGGACAAAGGCACTTGCGAGCATACCGGGGGATGACTGAACAACTGCAATTAAACTGGACGACTGTTGTGAAGTGAGAGCCGCCGCAAACGATGCTGACGGTAGCATAAAAAATAACAAAGCAAGTGTTGGAGCGATTTTCTTCATATTCAATGTTAACTAAATGGTACGCCTAAGCGTAGGGGACGCAAGTGCGTTATTGCATAATTTGAAATCAGTAAAATTGCCCTTCGCCCTGTGTTGTTTGAAATGAATCCGAGCAAGTTTCGTTTGGTGGACCCCTTCAGATAGGAATCTTCAGGACTCTCACAAAACATAGTCGCTTCGCTCGTTGTTTTGTGGACCTACGGGGAGTCGAACCCCGACCTCGTCCATGCCATGGACGCGTTCTACCGCTGAACTATAGGCCCTGAGTGAGGAAATAAGTAATGAGTGTCTTCAATCATTCTTATTCTCCGAACAAAGGGGATATATGGGTATTTCCATATAGGCCCTGAGTGAGGGAGAATAACACAAGCTCTCTCGTGATTATTCTCTCCGAACGAAGGGTCTATATCAGTGCAAGCAACTGATATAGACCTCTACCTCTTCACTGTACTTCCCTTTTATATGTTGCTCAAGTGCACGCACTCTTGTTTCTATACACACTATCCAAAATAGAATGCGACCGCATTGTGGTTTTGATACCCTTCTTATTTCGTAAGGTAGTCCGTAATAGCTTTGGCTATCGTGTTGATGGTTTTTTTGAAGCGGGCGATATCTTGCTCCAGCAGCAAGAACCGGAATCCCTGGAGGGATGAATTGAAGCCGGAAGAGAGCGGCACGACGCATATGCCGGTGAAAGCAAGGAGATAGTAGACGAAACGCTTATCGAGAGATGCTTTCGTGAGACGCGAATCAATGAATTTCTTGAGGTCGCTCCGTACGGGAAGCGACTGTCTTGAAGTAAGTGTGCCTTTCCGGAATACGCACGTCATATAGAACGCCCCGCGCGGCTTGTGGATAATAATGTTTGGTATGCGCGAGAGCACTCCATGGGCATACTCCGCACGCTCATTGTAGCGGCGGGTGCGCTTGGCCAGATAAGGATAGTAGCGAGCGTCGCTCATCACATTTGGGAGGACCCTTTGCGGAAGCGTGGTTGAACACACTTCAAGCGTCTTTGAATCCACGATGGAACGCGCATAACGGTCGAAATTCTTATCCTTGTCGCGGTTGTAGAACTCAATCCATCCGCACCGGGCTCCCGGCCACGGGAACTCCTTTGAGATTCCTCGCATGGCGATACCAGGAACATTGCCAATAACCGAGGCGAGTTTCTTCATGCCGCTTCCCTCGTATGCAAGATTTGAATAGATTTCATCGGAAATGATGAAGAGCTTGTATTTCTTCGCGAGGGCGACAATGGCGCGTATTGTTTTCTGCGGATACACGAAGCCGGTCGGATTGTCCGGGTTGACGATAAGAATGCCAGCAATATCTTTGTGCTTCCGTATGTTCTTCTCTATATCGGCAAGGTCGGGCCGCCACTCGTTTTCCGGATCTAGGCGATAAGAGATGTAGAGTTTATCGGCATGCGCCGCTTCGGCGGATGAATGCGTCGGATATCCCGGGTCGGGTCCCAATATCCGCGCGCGGGGATTGAGATTGCGATAAAGATGGGATATGCCATCACCGAGCCCGTTGAAAAAAAGTATGTCGTCGGCGATTATCTGTATGCCGCCTTCCAGGTTCCGTTCTCGGGCAATATAAGCGCGCGTTTCATCAAGACCTTTAGTCGGCGAATAGGCAAAAACCAAATCCTCCTTGAGAGTGTTCGTGACAATTTTCTTTATCCATGGTGGCGGCACTTCGCCCTTGGCGACCGGGTCGCCAATGTTCTCCCACACGATTGGTATGCCGGTTTTTGCAACCCGCTTGGCGACATCAACAATCTCGCGTATCTCGTAGCGGAGCTTATCGGCTCCCGGATGAACTATATTTGATCTCATAGATGAACTTCAGCGTAACCGAAATGTTGTGGGGCCGCAAT
>CAZJKG010000007.1:0-25101 GCA_964546795.1 uncultured Candidatus Saccharibacteria bacterium | reverse complement strand
TCCTGCCAAGCAACAAGCCAAGAGGCAAACCGATTACTAATGCTATGATAAACGCCAAAATTACTCTCTCAAGTGTCGATATAAGGTCACCAACAATAGCACCACTTACTAAAAGCTCAAATAGTTTTCCGATAGTCGTAAACGGATCAGGCAGAAAAAATTTATCAATGAGCTGAAGCTGTGCGGCCACAGCCCAAATTAAAATCAAGAGTATTGGACCAATGAAAGTGTATTTTCTCATAGGTTTGTGGCTTTTTGAAAAACTGAAAGCACTCTGTCTTTCACTTGATGAAATTGCTCAATTTTGAGCGACTGCAATGTTCTTGGATATGGCAAAGGGTTATCGATGACTTCCAAAACCTTGGTTGGCCTTTGCGAGAACACCACAATTTTTTCAGCCAAATGTACCGCCTCCTCAATGTTGTGCGTAATCAGTAAAATTGTTGGCTTAAACGTCAAAAAATATTTTTGCAGGTGTTCTCGCAAACGCAAATTGTTTTCATAGTCCAAAGCAGAAAATGGCTCATCAATAAATAAAACTTTCGGCTTTGTAACCAGTGCGCGCATGAACGCTAAAATTTGCTGTTGCCCACCACTCAATTCGTAGGGGTAACTTTCCCAATTAAATTTGAACTCAAAAAGTTTTTGAAGCTCCTCCACTCTTTGTTGTATCTCTTGCTTACTCTTGTTTTGTATTTCAAGTGGCAACGCTACATTTTCAAAATTCGTTCGCCAAGGAAGAAGCGATTCACGATAATTTTGGAAAATGTAACTAAACTCAAAGTGATTAAAATTCTCAATATCAGATTTGCCGCCATCTTTTGCAACAATACCGGAAATAATGTTAAGTAAGGTTGATTTTCCGGAGCCATTCGGTCCGAAAATTGCCGTTATCTTTTCCTGTTCAACAATAATACTGAAATCTCGGAAGACTTCAGTATGGTTAAACGACTTCTTGAGATTTTGAACGGAGATGGCGGCATTCATAATTTATGGTTGGTATATGATTGTTTGTGCGTCAACGTGTCCATTTACTTCACCAATATCCGCAAGTAAATCTATAAACTGCTGGAGTAGGTTAGAATCGACATCTTTATTTTTCCCGAAGTATAACGGGATAACTTTACCGGCAATTTCCGGTTTTAACTGAACATGCTTTGCAATAATTGCCCTTGTCTCCCCATCGTTAGTTCTCATAAAACGGTGTGCTTTATCAAAAACTTCTACTGTCTTTTTAGCTAGATTAGGCTTTTCTTGAATGAATTTGTTAGAAATTACGGCAACTCCTAATGGGTTGTGATTCATTATCGCCGCCCACACCCCGGAATAAAGTTTTCTATATTCTCCTGTATCGATTGCGATAGCTGTTGTGGGTTCAAAAGCAAGCAAAGCGTCAATCGCCCCAGATGATAATGCCTGCAACTGTGTTGTCGGTGGAAGCTCCACAAATTCCACCATCGCTGTATTCACACCTTGAGAATCAAGAAACTTGCGTAGTAAATTTTTGCTCGTTCCGCCCGGGAAAACACCAACTTTCGTGTTTTCCAAATCAGAAAGCAAATTGATCTGTGTAGAATTTTTTACAATCAAAGTTGCAAATGGAGTTTCTTTAGTTATATCGCCAAGCGCATAAACTTTTGTTATTCCTGGGTTAAGCAATTCTGTTCTCAAAACCGGAAGCAGTGTATTTTCCGGTGCTATGTCAATGTCGCCCCGAATAAAAGCGTCATTAAGTTGCTCACCGGTTTGAAATGGTATTTTTTCTATTTCTATGCCCGCTTCCGTAAAATAGCGGTTTTCTTCAGCAACATAGAGAGGCAGACTGGCTAATATTGGTAAGAAACCAATCCTCACTTTTGTTGCTTCAAGTGGAGTATTATTTTGGGTAGCAAAAAACCAGATTCCACCAACAACCAAAACAGTAACGATAAGGGTGATTACAAACTTATTGTGTGTAACGGTGGCATTCATTTAGTTTGTGTTTGGAGAGTACAAGAGATGTTTAAAGTCCATTTGCCCATCGACAACTTTACCAGTCGAGAATATATCGTAGAATTTCTGTATTGACGCAATATCACTCTCTGTTATCTCGTTATACATTCTAAATTGATGAATGGGAGCTTGTGCAATTAAACTATCGTCAAGCGGTGTATATCCTTTGAGATACTGCCGAGCCTGATCAGGATTTTCTCTAATTTCTTTAATAGCTCGTGAAAAAACTTTTAGCACCTTTTCTGTCGTATTCGGATTTTGCTTTGCAAAATCTAACCGCACCGCACCGGCACCAGGAAAGAATGGGTTAGCAATTGTCGTTGCCGCGGCTGCGTGTAAAATCTCTTTTCCTATTCCTTTGGCCTTAAGTGTAGTAGACATTGGTTCGATTGCAAGAAGGGCGTCAATTTCACCAGAGGCAAGCGCAGTAACTTGGATTGCTGGGGCTAACTCCACCAGAGTTACGTCCTTATTAGCAACTAAATTATTTTTTGCCAAAATGTACGTTGATATTGTGCGCCATTGTATGCCAGGCAAAGTCCCAAGTTTTTTTCCTTTTAATCCTTGAATTGAGGTGATTGAACTATCTGACTTAACAAATATTGAATCCGTTGGAGTCTTTTCGTCATTGCCGGCAGCAACGTAAATTTTCACTTTGCCAGGATTTTTAAAATCAGCAACTCCCGTGATACCCATTGCGCCACTTGGGGATGTGAAGTCGACTTGTCCGGCCATTATCGCGTCAATAAGTTGATTAGGAGCTTCAAACTTTACAAGCTCCACATCAAGCCCCTCATCCTTGAAATAACCCTTTTCTAAAGCAAGATACAGTGGCAAGCCGTCAGTAATTGGCAAGTTGGCAATCTTTACTTTGGTTGTTTCTAGTTTTGCTTCTTGTTTGTTCGAAGCAAAATACCAAATACCCCCAACGACCAAGACGGCGATAACGAGACCAACTAATGTTTTGTTATTCATAATGGTTTAGTTAAAAAGTTTATGTACTGACCCCGTTCTTCGAGCCACTTTGTGGGGCGATTGATTAGAGTGTAGCATGCGCGTGCCGCTCGGCAAACTGTCGCTGGGCCATCCGGAGCGCGGAGTGAATGTGCAGCGTGTTGTACCGATGAATCGTGAGGTATATCTCCGCAACCAACTCGCCCAAGGTCTTGAAGCGCTCCGGATCTCCGAACTCTGCGCATTGAACTTTCCATAGAATGACTCCTGATACTTGTTCTCCCAAGGACAACCGCGCTTCGCGCGTCCCACCAAAAAGTTGGTCTTTTGTCTGAAACTCGGATTCTGGAGCCGGGGGTCGGGATTGAACCGACGACATCCTGTTTACAAAACAGGTGCTCTACCAACTGAGCTACCCCGGCACTTCTCTACTACCAAGCGAGTGAGACAAATGAGAAATTCTTATTTTTCTTTTGCGAACGAGCGCAGGGAGCAAGCTTTGCTTAGTGTATATCAGGGATCTCGGGATGTGTTGTTTTGAGATGGTCCTTGAAATCAGAAAGGGTTTTTACATACTCCCGCATGCTCTCACGCGGCGCGGTATCTACCGCATGCCGGGTGCGGAAGTATCGGACGAGACGCGTAAGGAGCCGCTCGGCAGCACGCACGGCTTGAAGAGAAACATGGACAATGGCATGGCCAGAATGAGTTGCCATACGGCGCATCTCTTCGAGCAGGAACGCGCCGAAGTCAACGCGGGCAAGAATGAATGCAATACGTTCGACGTCCCGGTCAAGCTGTGCGCGAAAAGGTGCCAAAAAACGCATACCGCGCCGCGTCTCATAATCAGAGAGAGCGACGAAACCGCCGAGAAATCCTGTCGCAATGAGAACAGATACGAGATAGGTCATGGTTATGAGCGGGCGGAAAGACGCACGAACCGGCTTATCTCGACCCTTTCGCCGAATTTCTGCGTTGCCGCATTCAGAAGGTCGCGCACGGTCTTATTCTCATCCTTTATGAAAAGCTGGTCAAGGAGCACTTGGTCGCGGAAATATGCAGTAAGCTTGCCTTCAAGTATCTGTGCTTGCATGGTCGAGGGCTTATCGGCAACCTCTTTTTGGAATACGGCGGTCGCGGTCTGTTTCGCATCCTCTGGAATGTCATCAGTCGTCGTATACAACGGATTCGTTGCGGCGACATGCATCGCGAGTTCTCGTGCAAGCGCTCCGAACTCCGGATTCTTTGCGACGAAGTCGGTTTCGCAGGAAAGTAGCACCATCGCGCCAATGTTTCCGTCGTGGATATAGCTTCCTATCGTGCCGGCAGCAAGGGAACGGTCCGCTTTCTTCTCTGCGGTCGCCGCAGAGTGTTTCTTGAGGATGACGGCGGCCTTATCGAGGTCGCCACCCGCCTCTTCAAGCGCTTTTTTACACTGCATGACGGACACGCCGGTCATTTCGCGCAGTTCTTTGATACCGTCAGTCGTGATTTCCATAGTGATTCAAAAATAATAACACGGAACTCAATTCAAAACCCTTTCGCCGACAGACCAGAAAAAGAGCGCGCTCCGGGCCGCTAGGCCAAGTCCTACTCTCTTTTTCTGGTCTGCCGGCTCTCGGAGGCGTCTTGAAATGAGTTCTAACTACGCTTCCTGTCCTTTCTTGAATGCCTCGACGAGGTCGGCGAGAATGAGCCGCACCGCCTCGCGCGAAGTATCGTTCGCGATGATAGGGTATGTCGCCTCCTTAAGATCGCAGTCGGAGCTCATGATGGCAATGATAGGGATGCCGGCATCGTTCGCCTCCTTCACGGCGTGCTTCTCATGTTTCGTATCGACGACCAAGAGCGCGTCCGGACGCTTCGTGAGTGTCGTAATGCCATCAAGCCGCTCGATGAGTCGTTTCTTTTCGCGCTCGATGTACACGAGTTCGAGTTTTGTATGCTGTTTGGCAAGCGTGCCGGCTGCTGTTTTTTCTGAAAGTTCCGCGAGCCGGTCAACGCGCTTTTTTATCTCGTTCCAATTGGAGATGGTACCGCCAAGCCAACGTGCGGCCACGTACGGCGCAGAAATATCCTGCGCTGCCGACTTGACGAGTGCCGCGATCTCGACTTTCCCGCCGACAAAAAGCACCGTTTTCCCTTCCTTCGCAAGCGTACTCATAATACTCTTTGCGGCTTCGAGCTGTTCTACCGTCTTTACTAAATCAATAATCTCCTGACGGCCCTTGGTGCCGACCACAAAGGGCTTCATAGAGGGGTGCCGACGACTTTTTACCTGCGCAAAATGCGCCCCCGTGTCGAAGAGGCGCTTAACTCCTACCGTATCATTTAGAACGGTCATGTTGGTCTACTCTACCCGAACAGTGGTCGTCACGCAAGCGAAGCGCCGCAAGTGATTTTGGAGCGTCCGGAGCGCGACGGCGCGAGGTAGAGTAAATGTCCAACGACTTTGTTTTCTTATGAGCGAAGCGAGTTAGAAAACAAGAAGTACTCTTGTAGTGCAGAAAATTATGCGGCTCCAAAATCACTTGCGGCGCGAAGTGCACTGACAATGTCATCGATATCGCCCGCGAGGATCTTCGGCAAATTATGCCAGGATTCCTTAAGCCGATGGTCGGTCACACGGTCCTGGAGGTAGTTATAGGTGCGTATCTTCTCCGAGCGGTCCCCGGTGCCTATCTGCGCTTTACGGACCGCCGCATGTTTTTTCGCTTCTTCCTCTTCATGCAAGAACTCGAGTTTCGCGACGAGGATCTGCATGGCCTTCTCGCGATTCGCGAGCTGGCTGCGCTCGCTTGAGGAGCGGACATCAATGCCGGTCGGCGTATGGATGAGCCGGACCGCCGTCTCGACTTTGTTCACATTCTGCCCGCCCGCCCCGCCGCTTCTCGAGAACTCCATCTGAATGTCGGCGGGATTGATATCCATCTTTGATTTGGAGCGTATGGGAAGCACGGCGACTGAGGCGGTCGAAGTATGAATACGGCCTGATTTCTCGGTGAGCGGAATGCGTTGGACACGATGGACACCGGTCTCATATTGTAAGGCGTCATACGCATCGGAACCCGCAATTTCGAGCGTGAGGTCATCGATAGAACGCGTTTTCCATCCGCGCCGCTCGGCATACTTCTGATACATCTCTTTTAAATCATAGGCGAAAATGCCTGCCTCGTCCCCGCCTGCTGCGGCACGCAGTTCCATCACGACCGAACTCGGCCGTGCGATCTCTTCTTTTTCCTTCGCAAGGATATGTTCTATCTCAATAAGAATGTCCGCCTGGCGCGCGCGGACACGCGCTTCGTCCTCAGCGGCCATTCGCAATAAATCGACGTCTTCCCCGGCGGCGCTTCGCGCCTCCGCCGCCTCCTTCTGGAGACGTTCATATTCTTCCGCGAGATATGCGGTCGCGAAGTTCTTTTTAAATTCAGAGGAGTACTCCATGGAAACAGTATACGTGAAGCGGAGAGTGTGATTTTGGAGCGTCCGGAGCGCGACGGCGCGAGGCAGAGCAAATGCTCAGCAGAACATTATGCGGTTCTAAAATTACACTCTCTGCGCCACTCCCACCCTACTTCTTCTTGGCAGCGCCTGCCTGCCGGTAGGCAAGGCGCTGCTTGAAACGTTCGATGCGACCGGTGGTATCAAGCGTGCGGTCCTCGCCCGTGTAAAAAGGATGTGATTTTGAAGAGATTTCTACGCTGCATTTTGGGTATTCTTTTCCATCTTCCCACACGGCGGTTTGGGTCGTGGGAACTGTGGAACCAATAAGGAAACGTGCGCCCGAAGCACTGTCCTCAAAAAGGACGGGGCGATAGTTCCCAGGATGGATATCTTTTTTCATCCCGCGCATGGTAGCACACTACCACGTCAGATACAATGTATCTGGCTTCAAAGTGCAGACGAGCTTAGAATTCCTGATAGTCCCCTACCACATTTACGACTTGTGTATCGGTCGCCGCGCTCGCATTGGCATCATTGGTGCAGGAAATGATGTAGGTGGTCTGGGCGATGATGATATCGCGAACCGAACCAGAGATAGTCCGGGAACCGGAAGCGGTAAGTTCCCGCCACGTCGCACCGTTCTTCTTGATGGTGCAGGAGTTTGCGTCGATGGCATTCCACGACACGCTTGTGGAGCCGCCGATCAATACACGGTCCGGTACGGCGGTGATGGAGACAGTCGGAAAAATGACTTTCACCGTTACGATAGCGGAATCGGCGGAACCGCCCGGGCCCGTGCATGTGATTTGATAATTTTGAGTGGAGGTAAGAGCTCCTGTTGAAACGTGGCCGGATGTGGCATTTCCCGTTTCGAAACCGCCTGCGGATGTGCAAGAATCCGCGTTCGTAGAACTCCAAATCAGCGTCGAGGATTGCCCGTTATCAATGACGCTCGGACTCGCGGAAAGTGTAACAGTCGGCGCGCATATCTCTGTATTGCAGCTCTGGCTTGTCGGACCGCTGCATATGGCTCCCCCGTTCGTAGGAGAAGGATTCGTGCAGGTTCTCGTTTGAGTACCTCCCCCGCAGGTCGCCGAACAGGTTGAAAAATCCGACCAACCGCCATCCACGGGAGCGCACCTAACAGGGTCCTCGCCGACAACACCGTATTGTGAATTATCGGCCGTAGCGCCGCTCATACTGATAGCTCCTATGGCGTCCGATCCCCAAGCGTAGCCGGTCCATGCGCATGAATCATGCTGCACGATGCCATAAGAAGAACCGTCAGCAGCGGTGCCTGAAAGAGCTATCCAACCGTCCCATCCATCGCTCTTTGGATCAAGCGCGCCAGTGCAGGCGTTTTTGTTGGCAAATGCCGCGCACGCACGCACCCAACCGGAGATTGCTCCGGTGCCCGAATCGATGTTCGGAGCCGGATGTGTTGCATCGGATGCAGCAAAATTGATCCAACCGATATTAGAGGACCATGCATAGCCGGAAAATGTCCCGGTCGTTGTATCTTCAAACACGCCGTATCCCGGTCCACTGAAACTGATCCAACCGACACCCGGAGAAGCGGAGGACCATGCATAACCAGTAATAGACATGGGGTCGGCTGCCGTCGCCTTATGCAATGAAAAACTCCCCAACACCACATACATGACTACCAACAGTCCGACAAGAAGCCACGTATGAAGTAATCGAGGAATGAGTACGGACGACATACTAGTATGGCGTAGAGGACTTGGGTGCTGTGAGCGAATCAAGCACGCTTTGCGGGACCTCGTTCACGGGAGAATCAGTTGGTGCTGTGAGCGAATCAAGCACGCTTTGCGGTACTTGCTGTATCGCTCCTTCCGATGTGTTTGTCGTCTGCGACGAGAAAGGAAACCAACCGCGGAGCCAACTCACCCAGAGCCATATGGCGACGAGCGCGCTTATCAGAATAAGCAACCAGTGTATGCCTCCGTTCTGTGTTGATCTTTCTTCATCATTCATGACTTTTGTAGTCCGTCTTATTTTAACGTAACCGTTCCCCATCCATACTGTTGTCTAGGGTAACCGCATGAATATACCTTGCAAGTGCCATACAAAGAAATATCACCGTAATAAATGCCCCCACTGCATCTATCATTGCAAGCGCTATTGCTGGCAACGTACACTGTAACGGTTCCACAGAATTGCAGAGATCCGTCGACCGATCTAAGCGTTCCGAAATTTGACGCGGTACATGCAGAGCTATCATTCCCTATCTTCACTCCTGAAGTAAAATTAGCTGAGCCAGACACATCCAACTTGTAGGCAGGATTCACCGTCCCGATGCCGACATTTCCGAATTGCACGATGAGACCGTTCTGCGCGCCGCCCGTATTGAGAAGAAGGCCTCCAAGTTTTGTCTGCACGCTTGGGCCGGTGTTGAGCGGCGCATACGCGTCGGCGTTTGGCGGAGATGTGGAGGGCTGCGTGAATGCAAACGCCTGAAGACCCGTCGAGAACAGAACGGCACCTATGAGTACGGCGGCCTGCGAGAAAAAGCGATGAAGATTCATATGCATAATGTAAAGCTAAGCGGATGTAATCACCCCATGCGTATAGTGTATCACTGCCCATGGAACGGCTTGAGAGAAGCATGAGCGCGTGGTGGACAACTTTTAGCGGGGAAAATCATATGTTCCCGGACACTATGCCTAGAGAGAATAAAAAAGACCACCCCATGTGGACGGCACGCTTGCCTGTCTACATGGGGGGCGGGGTCTTGTGAAAATAGTGTTGGAATTTCTTGACCCTGTTCGCTATGCATTCCAACCAGTAGAGAACACGCTCCTTCAACTGAACTTTCCTCTCGTTGGGAATGTAGTTGAGCCAGCCGAACAATCCTTCCACGAGCCCTGTGAGGATAAGTAGGGCCCCGAGGATGCATTCGCAGAGCAAGCAGAGTACTTGTTCCAGGCGCGAAAACCCGAGGTACGTCTTAATTCTCTGTCGCTCCTGCTTCCTGTGACACATCAGGTTTCCCTCCTTTCGCTCGTTTGCCGAATGTCGCAAGCCATCTTGAAAACCGTTCTAGAAGGTTTATGAGACAGGGTTGTTCCGTCGAACGCATTGCTCCTCGATACTGCATAGTTTGGCCCTCCTCATTGAAAAGATAAAGACCCTATTTACTTCTCTACAGTGCGTCATAGCACCCTTTCCATTTTTTAACAACATGCGGCGTCGGACATCGGGTTCGGTATTATTATTCGTTCAAGATGTTGATTTCCTGTTGGAAGTCGCGAGCGAATTTCATCACATTATCGCCGTAGCTGGCGAAAGCCGGATTCCTGTAATAGCCGCCTGCGAAATATTTGAGAGCGGCAGTGCGTTCATCGGATGGCATCTGCGTAGCAGCGCCAAGATCCGTCATATAAAGCGCGATAGCGGTGAACGCGTCCAGGTTGTCCCAGGGATTGGCCGGCGAATTCTGATGACCGGCAAGTTTCGCAATGCGGTTTTGATAGGACGTCCATGTGGAAGGAATGAACTGAGCCGGCCCCATTGCCCCGCCGTAGCCGGTTGACTGGGGACATGATACGGGCATGGAGAACGGGTCGAGTCCGAGCGCGGAAGTAATGGCTATGAAGGGATCCACGTCGCGAGCCGGCTTCATCACGCCCCGTATGAGCTTGCCGGTATTTTTGCCTTTTCCGTCGCCCTTGTTGGGAGAATTCGTCAGAAAACATTGACCGACGTTGGCGCCAAGGTTCGTTTCCTGCTTGAGGATGCCGAGGATGAACGCCGGGCGGATGCCGGTCGCCGCTCCCGCCTGTTTGGCAAGCGTGATGGCCACCGGAAGCGGTATCTGTCCGCCACCGCCAGCGAGTTCGAACAGCTCGGTGCGGATCTGAGCAGCCGTTTTTTTGCTGGCGGTGATGAGCTTCTGATAGTTCGCTTCAAGTCCTTTGGTCTGCGTGAGCAGTTTCTGCTTGTCTCGCTGTTGCGATTGAAGCGACTGTTTAGCGAGCTGTTGCACGGTCTGGAGTTGTTGCTGCTCCGCGAGCCGCGCTTGAAGCTCTTCCTTCTCCGCTTCGGTTGAAACGCTCGTCTCTTGTATCTGGACGAAAGAGTCCGCGAGCGATCTCTTGATGGAAACAAAAGCATCAAGGTCGCTGAAGAGGGTCGAGACGTCTTGCGAACCGAGCGCGACGCTGACAGCCGAGTACGCATCAAGCATTTGTGTTTGGCGCAGAATTTGCGCAAGCGATTCTTTCTCCGCCACGAGCTGCGCTGAGAGTTGCGAGAGTGTTTGATTATGCACGCCGATATTGCCGTTCAACTGCGTGATGGAAAGGTTGATCACCTGGATCTGAAGTTGGGTTTTCTTTATTTCGGCATTGAAAGCGTCTATTTGGGTTTGAAGCGTCTGATGCTGATTCTGCGCAACATCGAGCAATTGTTGCTGTGCGGCTATTTGGCTTTCAAGCGCATCGAGTTGGTTCTGCAGTTCTTGCTGGCGATTCGCTACGGCCAAGGACATGCTCTGTGCGAGCACGAAAGATGGCGCAACAATGCACGCGCCCGCGATGATAAAAAAGAAAAACCGACACATCGTCCGGTCATGGTACCACGTCTAGAGAGTACGAAATCTACCACCAAGCGAGCCGAGTAACAAATACGTTCTACGCCTTTGTTCGAGACAAGCGTAGGGAGAAAGTTTTGCTTACTACCAAGCGAGTCGAGTGACGAGTGTATGTCTTCAGATACTCGTCCGAAGCGAGCGCGGGGAGCAAGCCAGTTTCTGGCTTATGCGGTTGGTGCCACCAGAGTTTCTCCTTCTGTTTCTTCCTTGCCTTTCTTTTCAACTTCAATCGAGGCAATATCCGCCGGCGCAACCACTTCCTCTTTTTCTTCAACGACTTCCTGCACGAGTGCAACGACTTCTTCGGGCTCGCTGACGAGTGTTACGCCTGCGGGAAGCGCAAGATCTTTCGCATGGATCTTGTCATTAATGGCCACAAGCACTGAAAGATCGACTTTGATGTCATGAGGGAGATTCATCGGGTCCGCCTCCACTTCAAGCTCATGAAGCACCTTCACGAGATTCGCACCCGCTTCTACCGCCGGCGACTCACCAATGAATGTAAGCGGAATGGCAACCTCGACTTTCTCGCCTTTGGTTACCGCATAGAAATCAACGTGACGCGGCTGGTTCGTGATCGGATCAAGGTCGACTTCGTGGATAAGCGTCGGAAGCGGTTCGCCGAGACCTGCTAGAGAGACGATGGTCGCCTCGCCCGCCTCGCGCAAAACCTTCTCAAATGCATGTGCTGAAATAGCTATCGGCGTTGACGCATGATGCGCGCCATAGACAACCGCAGGAATGGAACCCGTGCGGCGCAGAGCCGCCGCAGAAACGCGGATTCCCTCGCCCGCCTTGCCACCGGACAGGCGTTTCTCAACTGAAAGCGTAAGCATATAAAGCGAGTATGCCGTACATGCCGCTTTTCCGCAACCGCCTTCACCACTCGCGCCCATGCAGGACATCGGATATCCTACATGATAAAAGCTAGATTAGATGGAAAGGGCGGCGGATACTTTGGCGAGACGGGCGAGGAAAACTGCACGAGCGGCTCCGACATTTTCCTCCTTCCCTTTCCATAGTGCGAGCGCCTCCTCCTGAAGAGCGCGCGCGTAAGAAAAAGTGAGTGGCCAGGGCGCGTTCATGCTCTTGGCACGCTTCGTTAGTGCGGCGAGATTTCCCGTTGCCTCGTCCGGCGTCTGCCCGCCGGAAAGAAAAACGATACCTGCCACCTGACGTGGCACGCTTTCCATGAGCGCCGCAAGCGTATCCTCGGCAACTTCCTCCGGCGTGTCATGTTTGCCGCTTTCACTTCCGGAAAGCACCATAGAGGTTTTCAAAATCAGACCTGCGCGATCAACGGATTGTTCCTCAAGCACCGAGAAAAGCACGTTGAGCATTTCTATGGCGACCGAGCGGGCGCGCTGGCGGCTATGAGTACCCTCATGCAGCACCTCCGGCTCTACGACTGGCACGAGACCCATCGCCTGCGACTCCTTCGCATACGCTGCGAGACGTTTCGCATTCTCATGCATCGCCGCGGCGGTGGGTAACTGATCGCCGTCAATGCGTATACAGGCGCGCCACTTGGTGAAAACGGCTCCTTGCTTCTTATATTCCGCAAGCCGCGAAGAAAGATCGAGAAGACCGTTCGTGATACGTTCCTGCGGACTCTCGGGGAGCGGTTCTGTCCCGAGATCTACCTTCACGCCCGGCATGACGCCGCGCGCCGTAAGCGATGCTTGAAAGAGTTTTTTGTCGTTCCCTTTTTGTATCAGCGTCTCGGGGAAAAGAATAATGCCCGAGAGCGACTTCTCAATGCCCTCTGCGCCGATGAAAAGGTCGCGATAGTGCCGGCGCATCTCCGCGCTCGCGGAAATACCGTAGGAAGCGAGGCGTGTCGTTGCAGTGTGCACGCTCTCGTCCGCAGCAAGAAGTCCTTTACCGGGCGCAAAGAATGAACGGGCGACCGCGACAAGATCAGTCATGCGTTTATCGTAACATGCAAGCGGAGAGCGGCGAGTGATGATGGAAGCGTTTGAAGCGTGGTACACTCTTCTCCATATGGATTTTATCGCTATTGGCGACACGGCGGTTGACGAATTCATCAAACTCAAAGAAGCGCGTATCAATTGCGATATCAATAATGAAGATTGCACTATTTCAATGAAATGGGGCGATAAGATTCCTTACGAATTTTCCGTTCTCGTGCCGGGCGTGGGAAATGCGGCAAATGCCGCGGTTGCTGCCGCACGTCTCGGCCTCTCTTCCGGATTCGTTTCCAATGTCGGGAAAGACCGTTTCGGCGAAGAGATCCTCGCAACATTCACCCGCGAAGGAGTGGATACGAGATACGTTGTCGTAAACGACGGCATACCGACCAATCACCATTACGTGCTCTTGTATGAAGCCGAACGCACTATCCTTATCCGCCACGAGACATATCCGTATATCATCCCGGAAGGATTCGTGCCGCCCAAATGGATATATCTTTCCTCCGCTGGCGAACATTCAGAAGCATTTCATGACGAGCTTGCAATGTGGCTCGGCACGCACCAGGAAACGAAACTTGCTTTTCAGCCCGGCACATTCCAACTGCACATGGGTAAAGAAAAGCTTAAAAATATCTACGCCCGCACCGAACTGATCGCCTGCAACAAAGAGGAGGCCGAACGTATCCTAGAAAGAGGTGAGACGGATATAAAAATTCTTTTGCAGGACATGCGAACGCTCGGACCGAAAACGGTGCTTATAACGGACGGGCCGAAGGGCGCGTACGCGTATGACGGCACCGAGATGTTCAAAGTACCGATGTATCCGGACCCCAAGCCGCCACTCGACCGCACCGGTGCGGGCGATGCTACAACATCCACGGTTGTCGCGGCGCTCGCACTCGGCAAACCGCTTTCCGAAGCGCTCCGCTGGGGACTCGTGAATGCCATGTCGGTCGTACAGGAAATCGGTGCACAAAAAGGTCTTCTTTCGCGCGAAAAAATAGAAGAGTGTCTCGCCAACGCTCCGGAAGAGTATACGGCCTCCCCATTTTAGGTAAGTGACTACTACCAAGCGAGCTGAGTGGCGAATAAGTTCTTACTTGATTCGTTCGAAGCGAGTGCAGGGAGCAAGCTTGGCTCTGCAAGCTTATTATCTCAACAATGATTGCTGAAGATTGATGTAATTCTCTCCTCCGCCGCCAGCCGTAGAAAGGAAAATGGGCGTTTCAGCATCCACGCTTGCGACATGCACAATAAGCGTGGTCGCCACTGCTCCCATAATGGTGATGAGCAGTACGGCTACGTAAGAGTTTATTCTTTCTTTCATACCTACATTGGATTATAGGTGCAGCAACGCACGTGCGGCATCCTGTATGTGGAGAGCGTCGAGCCCATAGTGTCTAAGGAGTTCCTCCGGCTCGCCTGATTGACCGAACAGGTCGTCTATACCGAGCAGTCGCATTGGCACGGGATGCTGCTGCGCAAGTAGTTCCGCGATGGCGCTCCCGAACCCGCCCGCCCTTTGGTGTTCTTCGACAGTGATGACACGACCTGTCTTGCGCACTGCGGCAAGTATCGCTTCCGCATCGAGCGGCTTCACGGTGGGCACATGAAGTACGATGGAGTCAATATGTTCCTCAGAAAGTGCACGGGCCGCGGTCAGCGCGGTATGGCTCAATGAGCCGGTTGAAAGGATCGCAATCTTCGGTTTCTCTGATTCCCACAACATGAGCGCCTTGCCAATATGAAAGGGTGTGAGTGGTGTCGTAAATACGGGCGTCGCCGCGCGACCGAACCGGAGGTACACCGGCCCGTCTGTTTTCGCGGCTGCAATGACTGCTTTCTTCGCCTCTTCAGCATCGCCCGGCACGATAACCGTCATATGAGGAAGCATGCGCATCATGCCAATGTCTTCGAGCATCTGATGCGTTGCGCCATCGGGACCAACCGAGACGCCGGCATGCATGCCGCATATCTTCACCGGCACTCTGTTGAGCGCGATGGTCGTACGAATCTGTTCATAATTGCGGCCCGGAGAAAATGCCGCGTAACTTGCGATGAAGGGAATTTTCCCCGCGCGCGCCATACCGCTTGCGACCGTCGCCAAATTCTGTTCGGCGACACCCATTTCAATGAAGCGCTCGGGAAATTCGATCTCGAACCACTCGGCTCGAGTGCTCTCCGCGAGGTCGGCGCAAAGTACCACGATGCGCGGATCTGCTTTTCCCGCCTCCACCACTCCTTTGCCGAACCCGTCGCGCGTCGGCGCTTTTTCACCATCGCCGGCGAACACGTCTTGAGAAAGATGTGCGTCCTGATTAGGCATACCTAGTAAGGACAACTTGGCATTGCGCCGCAGGTTGTTTCGTGCAGAAAAATCCTGACATATGCGTCATCGTATCACCCATACAGTAACTCGAAAACGCGCGATGGCGCAAAAACAACGATGCCAAGTTGTCCTACTAGGCATATTCGTGCGGGACTTTGCCGCTCATCGTACGGATATCTTTGAGGAATCGCTTTCCCTCTTCAGAGGTAGGCGGCTTGCCGTGCCAGTGATAATCAAATTCTATTTCGGGTACACCTTTGCCGGGAATAGTATGCGCAATGATGAGCGTCGGTTTTTCATAAATGCCCTTCGCTTCATTGACGGTGGCAATGAAAGCGTTAATGTCATTTCCGTTCACTTCAAGCACATGCCAATTGAACGCGCGATACTTCTCCGCAAGCGGCTCAAGCGGCATCACGTCTTCCGTCATGCCGTCTATCTGAATGTTGTTGCGGTCCATAACCGCCGTGAGATTCTGGAGCTTATGCTTTCCAGCGAACATGACTGCTTCCCAGGTATTTCCTTCCTGTTGCTCGGCATCGCTCATGAGGCAGTAGACGCGCTGTTTTTTATCATCCATGCGAAAGGCATAAGCCATACCGGCGGCTTGCGAAAGGCCCTCACCGAGCGGGCCGGAGGTTGTTTCAAGCCCTACAAGGCGGATTCTTTCGGGATGGCCTTGCAGCCGGCTGCCAAGCTTCCTCAGTGTCAGACATTCCTTTATAGGGAAATAGCCCGCGTGCGCCATCGTGGCATAGAGCGCCGGACAAATATGTCCGTTTGAGAGTATAAGACGGTCCCTCTCTTCCCAAATCGGCTTCGCCGGATCGTGCTTCAAAATATGAAAATAAAATGCGGTGAAAATATCCGCCATGCCCAAGGGGCCCGCCGTGTGTCCGCTCCCCGCGGCGACAAGCATTCGGATTATCGTTTCGCGAATATCCTTTGCTTGTTTTTCAAGCTTCGAAATATCTAAGTCCGTTAGTGCCATCGCTCCAGTATAACCCAGAGCCGATACGGGTTTTAAACACCGTAAGGATTCTGTAGCGCTTCAAATGCCGCGAATGCTTTCATGGGGTCGCGCGCGAGCGCTGAACCGACGATGATACGGGACACGTCAAGCGCCAGGAGTTTCTTAGCATTCTTGAGCGAAACGCCGCCGTCGACCTGTATCGGCATGGCGGGATACATCTTATGGAATGTTTCTATCTTTTTAAGAACGCGTTCGTCGAACGGTTCGCCCTGCCGGCCTATCTTTGCGATACCCATGAACTGAACATAGTTAACCTCTTCGATACATGGCTTGATGTGCGCAAAACTGCTGTCTATATTAAGAGCGAGGCCGAAGGAGACGAGGCCGGATGCGAAACCGTCACCAGTGCCATAGCGCTTGCGCGCGGACGCGAGAAATTGCGGAAAGTCCACGGCGCTCTCAGTATGGAATGTGAGGCGAGACGCGCCGAGCGTGAGCCATGATTGCGCGGCGGCAAGAGCGTCAAAGCACATGAGGTCAATTTCGTACTCAATGCGGTCGAGCGAAGGAAGCATCTTGCCGCGTCCGACCATATCTTGAAATTCTTTTTGTGCGGCTTGCGGTGAACCGGTTGAATCCGTGTACGGCCAGGACGCTTGCGGTGCGAAACGTTCGTCAACGACGTCTATCTGTATCCGAGAGACCGACGGTATTCGAGTGAACAAAGTTAGCTGCTCTTCAAGCTCTTGTCGCGAAGACGGAAGCACGGCCGGAACGACGATGCTCATGCTTCCTAGGCAGTGTTCACATTCTCGCGTCCTGCCACAACGGCGAAATTTCGAGTGAAAAGCGAGCTGGAGGGCGAGGCGATGCGAGCATCGTCGAAACCGAAGTGATGCTTTGCAGCCGAAATTTCGCCGTTGTGGCGGACGAATGTTGTTTTGTGTTTTACTTTCATGTCGAGAATGTGAACACTGCCTAGTATATCCGATTAAAATTTCGCAAGACGCCGCGTGTGACGCGGCGAATCCGAAAAAGGCGTTTCAAGGAATATGCGGACCGCTTCGTCGGCTTCGTCTCCTGAAACGAAACGCGCGCCGATGGCAAGTATGTTCGCATTATTGTGCCGGCGCGGAAGCCGCACCGCGTCATATCCATCTTCGGAGCGCCCGCCGCTGATATCGAGCGCCTCCGTCACGCGCATGGGCCCATAAAACACCGCGGCGCGAATGCCGGGAACGCGGTTCGCGCACATTGCTTCACCCTGTCCGCTGCCGCCGACGAGAATGCCGTGTGCGTCCGGCTCCGCTGCTACGCGGTTCGCGAGCGGCGTCATGAAGTCCGGATAATCGTCATCCGGTTTTTGCGCATACGCGCCCATATCTTCCACTTCGTATCCGAGTATGCGGACATGCTCCATGAGAGCGTTTTTGAGCGCAAATCCTGCGTGATCGGCAGCAAAATAAACTTTACGCATCTTGTGGTGAGCCAGTCGAAGCCATGGCGGCGGCTATAACGTGCCTCACGAGCGATTCCGTATATCCCATTTCGTTATCGTACCAAGCGAGCACCTTCACGAGATTTCCGTCGACCACGCGCGTCATGCCGAGGTCCGCAATGGACGCATAGGGCTCGCCGACAATATCGCTTGATACGAGCTCTTCATCGGTCGTCCGGAATATGCCCTCCCAGCGCGGCGCCGCTGCGGCGCCGCGCAGTATCGTATTCACTTCTTCCTTTGTCGTTGGGCGCTTCGCCACGAATGTAATATCCGCGAGGGAACCCGCCGATACCGGCACCCGAAGTGAGATGCCATCGAATTTTCCGGCGAGTGGTTCATACGCCTGCGCGACAGCTGTCGCGGCGCCGGTTGACGTCGGCACGATGTTCTGTGCCGCCGCTCTGCCCTCCCGCATATCCTTCTTTGACGGGCCATCAACGATCAATTGGCTCGCTGTGTAGGCATGTGTCGTGGAGAGCACTGCTTTTTCAATACCGATGGCTTCGTCAAGGATAGCTATGATAGGACTTGCGGCGTTGGTCGTGCAGGAAGCGTTCGAACTTATTTGACACGTTGCCAGTTTCTCTTGGTTCACGCCCATGAGCACCGTCGCACCAGAACCAGAGTCGTCTTTTACCGGCGCGGTGATGACAACACGTTTTGCACCCGCATCAATGTGCGCCTTCGCCTTTTCATAATCGGTAAACAATCCCGTTGACTCAACGACAATATCAACGGCCAACTCTTTCCACGGCAGCTGTGCCGGGTCTTTTTCTGATAAGAATTTTACTTCCTTACCATCTATGAGAAGTACATTGCCTTTCGTTTCTACCGAAAATGGTGCGCGCCCGTACACCGTGTCGTATTTGAGAAGATACGCGAGATTTTCAAGCGAGCCAAGATCGTTCACCGCAATAATCTCAATACCGCGATCTTTTGAGAGACGGGCGAATGCCCGTCCAATGCGACCGAAACCATTAATAGCGACGCGAATAGCCATAAGTATAAAAATAAGAATTGCTCATGCCTATTATACTACGTAACTCGACCCTCTTACTCTCCCTGCGTCTGATATAATGTGGGACTTACGAAGTCCCACATTATATATGAAAGAACTCTATCATGTACTGAACCGCGGGGTTGATGGCCGGCATATATTTTTGGACTCATCGGATTATGTCCGTTTCGTGCATAACCTTTACGAATTCAATGATAGTAACCCTGCTCCGGAATTTGATCGCCGTTCTCAACGAAATGTGGGACTTCGTAAGTCCCACATTCGGGAAAAGATTGTTGAGATTCACGGATGGTGTTTGATGAAAAACCACTTTCATTTGCTTCTTTCTGAAATTGCTGAGGGTGGCGTTTCACTTTTCCTCCGTAAACTCAATATCGGATACGCTAAATATTTTAATGAAAGATACAAACGAATCGGCACTCTCTTCCAAGAGCGTACCAAGAAAATTCCCATTCTTACCGATGCGCAATTCAATTACATTCTCCACTACATACATCTGAATCCACTTGATTATCTTGATGGAGCTGCCGATTGGCGCATACGCTCTAAAAGCGGAATTAGAGATGCGCGAGATGCCCGCACGTACCTCGAAGCATATCGCTGGAGCAGCTATCTTGATTATATTGGTAAGAAAAATTTTCCTTCTATTCTTACAACTTCGCTTTTTAATGAGGCGCCTAGAGCATACCGAAATGATTTATATGAGTATCTTCGGGGTGCAGAGTTAGATCTTGCTGATCTTAGACTCGAGTGAGAGATCATGTGGGACTTACGATATCCCACATGGGTGATGTGGGATATCGTAAGTCCCACATCGGTTAGCGGAGGAGGAGGCCTTTGCCGGAAGTGTAGAGGAGTTTTATTTCGGAGGGAGCAAGGGCGCGGCTGTAGATGCGCGTGTCGTCGATCGAACCGTTGAAGTAACGGTCCAAACTGCCTCCAAACTTGCCAATTTTCACCGTGGCAGTTCCGTCTGCCGTGGTGGAGGATGGGACCGCACCTGCGCCTTGTGTTAAGGGAACATTTGCGCCATCCACATACATTTTCACTCTATTTGTATTTCCTGTAAGCGAGCCGTCAAATACAACTGCCACGTGTTGCCATTTGCCCGCAGTGAGAACGGCATTTGTAGTATCGGTGCGGGAACCAGTACCAGAATCGCTAAGAGTCGTGGCAAGAAAAAGTGTTAATCCGCCCGCTATACCTTGACCAGTTTGAAAAGCAAAATTACCTTGAGTTGAAAAATCCCATTTCGCCACAATTCCCTTATCGGTAAGCAAGGAATTTTCTTTGACCCACGCGGAAACTGTAAATGCGCTGGCGTTATCAAGCGTATTGATGTCTGCGGTATCGACAAAATCATTCACGCCATCGAGACCAAGCGCCTGTCCTAATTTGCCAATGGCTCGCATGGGACCGCCGGCGAGGGTGCCGTTGTTTCCCTGTCCGGAGCGGTCGTAGGCAGTGACGCCCGCCATGTCGGGACCGTCGAACGACCATAGGCCGACGAGACCGCTAGGCACTTTGGAATTTTGCGATGTGTTCGCTTTACTTCCCTTCGTGCTTAGATACAGCAGTTTAATTTCTTTGGCCGTCAGCGTACGGCTGTAGACACGGACTTCGTCAATAGAGCCGTCAAACGACAAACTGCCGTTGTCAGTACTCGTTTGCCCTATCTGTACTTCATCACCCACAGAAGCCGTACCTGCGGCCGAAACTGATCCCGCAAGAACGCCGTTTTTGTAAATATATAATTTGGTACTGTCCCTAACCCACACAAGATGAGTCCATTCGCCTGCTGTAAATGGAGTTGATACTCTCTTATGGCCGCCGTCATACACGCCCGCCAGCAAGCTATCCACTCCGCTCATATTGGCTCGACAAAGATATAAATACATATTGCTTTTCCCTGCCACTATTCCCTGGCCCGGGGAGCAGGCGCCGCCAGTGTCGAGTGGCGGCGCATTGCCGATAGGTTTGACCCATACGGAAATGGTACCCTCCGTACTGGAAATAAAATTACTCCACGCATAAGGAACACTTATTTTATTACTGGTTGTGCTTGCGAAACTCATCGCCTGACCGCTCATAAAACTCGATGTGGCGACGGGACTGTTGGCAAGCGTTCCGTTTTTCCCAAATCCGCCCCTGTCTAATACCGTCAGACCGTTCATATCCAACTTATTGAATGACCAGTAGCCGGTAAGTCCGCTCTTCATCGGAGTGTTGAATGTGCTAGATCCTCCCAATAGATATCGGATGATGACCACGCCGGAGCCGCCAGCGCCACCATTGCCGGATGGCCCGCCTCCACCCCCGCCACCACCTGTATTTACTGTCGCAGCCCCACCATTACCTGTATCAACGCCTGTACCGCCTCCGCCGTCACCTCCTGCACCAAACGTGCCATTGACGGTCCTTGACCCACCTCCTCCACCACCACGCGTTACGGAAGAGCCGGAAATTGTGCTGGCTAAGCCATCTCCACCTACCCCAGCTTGTCCTGCCGAAGCATCCCCACCGACCTCGCCAGCGCCACCCCCACCAGCGCCAACCTGATCAACCCCTACGCCATTATTAGCTCCACCTGCATTTCCTTGGCCTGCGGGGGATGCCGCCCCACCAGACTGCGGAGCATTTTCGCCACCACCACCACCACCAGAACCACCGTCGCCGCCCGTACCTATTCCACCTCTGGAACCGCCACCCCCACCGCCTGTTGAAGTTATCGTGTCAAATACAGAATTATCACCAGGAGGCGGGCGTTGGGCATCGCCGCCTGAGTTAACACTACCAGCCCCAACTGTGACGGTATAGGTATTAACCGTAACGGCATAATCGTAGGCCGCATTCGTTCGGTACCCGCCCGCGCCACCTCCCCCTCCTCCGTTATCTCCACCCGCCCCGCCACCAGCGACCACGAGATACCAGACGTTGCCACTTCCGCTTGTGACCGTGAATGTGCCACTTGAAGTAAATGTGTGTACGCGATACTTCAGGCCTTTTTGCCAAACATCGGTAATCGTGCCGCCGGTCGCAGTGATGACACTCGCCGCAGAAGCATACGGTGCGTTTGACAGGATGAGGAGGGGTGTCAGCAGAGAAATTGCGACTACTCGCACCAAAATCGGACATCGGATGTCCGATTTTGCAGGGCGGCGGAGCCGCCCTGCGCTTGTCCACACCCCTGTTGACTTCTTGTGTTGATTTGATATCATGGCTTCACAGTTGGCTTCGGCCTCACCCCCGCAAGGGGGAGAATGTCTGGAGAGCCGTCAGAGAGCATCTCTCTGGCGGCTTTCCTTAATTCCGTAAAAATATCTTTTTCAAGAAATCCAATCTTCTCCGCCAATCGACGCGTGTCAACAACACGCGTCTGCGAAAGATTGGCTCTCGCTTCTTGTCCGTCAACTAGACCGATGGGGACGCGTAACGGGTGCTCGCGTTCAGATGTCGTGAGTGGAATTACCAAACAAGCATCTGGTCCGAATCCCCGCATGATAACCGCTGGACGCAGAAATGTCGGCCCGCCGTCCTGTTCGGTCCCGATATTTACACCGAGCTTACACCACCATATTTCGCGCACCGTATACAACCGTGGATGCTCCTTGTGCGTTCGTTTCTTTTCTTCATTCCACCGATCGAAATCTTTCTGCATACGTTAAAGAGTCGGGGTTGAGGTTGCGGCGCCGTCAGACGGCGCCGCAATGACGGTTACCACGCGGGAAACGCTTGCGCTATTAAGCGCAGCATCGGTTGCCGTGTAGGTAAGCGTATAGAGACCTTCGGCCGCACTATCCGCCGTGCCCGTTACGACGATGCTCGCGGTAATGTCACCGTCTATATCATCCGTAGCAATGGCGCCCGGATCGGTAAAGGCACCGCCCACGGTAATTTCCATGGCCGCATCGCCCGTCAGAGTCACTACCGGCGGTGTGCTGTCAGGTGCTGCAGTGATTGTACTTGCTGCAGTCGTCGTAGCGGTCGAATCCGTAATGCCGGAGGTCGTTGTTGTCGAATCAGGACTTCCGACTATCACCGAGCGCATCGCGGTCGTATTGTTCCCTCTCTTGTCGGTTGCCGAGTAGGTGATGATGTAGGTTGTCTGGGAAGAGGTGTTGATTGTATTGGCATTTACTTCTGCTTGTACGCCGTTGATGAACGTACTGTAGGGAACGGTACCGTCCACATCATCGGTCACGGTGATGCCTGGTTCAATAAACTCACCGCCAATCGAGACGTACACCGGATTATCACCAAGAAGCGTCACCACGGGCGCCGTCACATCCACGCTCCCGTTCCCCTGCGTCACACTTGGGGGTGAAACCCCCAAGTTGCTGATGGGGGTGGAGGTGGCGATTTGGCCGTCGGTCTGCACAAGGAAATAATCGAAGGAAACGTCGGCCGCTTGAGGCGTGGAGAGCACGACGCGGAATGAGCTCGTCGCCTTGTCGCTCACCCACCAGCTCCCCGTGATCTGTGAATTGAATGTGATGAAGACCTTTGTGGACGGCGCGACAAGCGAGTTGTTCACCTGTGCGACGGTGTTGCCGGTGCTTATCGTGACACTGCCCGCGCTACTCGTGCCATCCGCGTCCTTGCTCGCGACCAGCTGGCGGAAGACGAGAGTATTGAACTGCGCGATGCCTTTTTCAATGAACACGCCGAAGGCATCGAGCGCGCTCGCGAGCGTGGTGGTTGAGAAGAGCTGCGTGCTTGAGGGCGCGCCAATCGCTCCGCTCTCAAGGGCGGCGACGCGCTCTTCAAGCGAGGTGATGCGCGTATTCTGCTCATCAATCTTCCCCGTGAGCGCCTGGATTCCGGAGAGATTGTACGTTGCGAGCTTGTAGAGGTCCACGTTTCCGGCCGCAGTCAGCACTAAGGCCGGTATCTCCGCCGTCACGCTTGTCGTCCCGAGGACAAAGCTCGCCCCAGGCAGGACCGGCATCTCGTACGCGCCCGCCGACATGCTGCCGGAGATTGTGAGTTTTGTCAGGGTTATGTTATTCGTCGCATCCTGTACCAGCTGCTGCACCCGGTCTTCGATTTTCATATTGGCGACGCGTTCCACGACGAGTGTTTCAATTTCCTCCACGGCCAATGACTTATTGCGGCGCGATATCAGAACTTTGATCTTCCCCGTACCGGCGGCGAGCGATTCCAGAGCGACCCCTACGGTGGAATCGCCGCCGTCGGCGCGCATGGCGTAACCGGGAGTGGATGATGCGGAAGTCAGAGAGTCGCCGATGTTTATCGGACCGTTTTCAGCCGAAACAAACGTATCGACCTGTCCTAACATGCCGATAATCGCGTAATGGGACGGATTTGCAGTAACCGCTTTAATATAATTTCCAATGACCGACGGTTTGGTGGAGACAATGCCCATGACGTTGTTATCCGCTCCGCGCTCGCACCTCTTGACCGCGTTATTTTCCAGAATATCAACGCAGACGATTTCTCCTGATTTGAGAGCAATGCTGTTCGTATAGAAATATTCCGCGTAGTCGGCTGCGGGTGAAGAGTACGCACCGTCGCCGAACGTCTGACCGTACGAATCAACTTTGAAAACCGAACCAGTGGTGGATGTCGAGATGACAAAAACATCGTGCAAAGACGCGACAGTATCCACCACAGACAATTTCGCGTACGGACTCGTCGTGCCAATGCCGACATTTCCCTGCACAATGAGGCCGTTGGCTGGCGCTGCGATGTTGTAATTCGCGCCGATGGAAGTCCCCCCTCCGACGGCGAGTAGCGAGAGCGGCGTGGTAGTTCCGATGCCGACGGTGCCGTAGGAAATGGTGCCCGAAGTGGTGGTAGTGCCGTAGATGGTGAGGATTGATGTCCCGCCCATTTGTGCGGAATAGCTGTTCACGATACCAGCTGTGGTGGTAGCCGTTGGCATGTCTATCCAGCTCACGATGCCCGCATCGGTATCGAAGGAAGCGGGACCGGCGTTCAGATTGCTGATGCTTGTGACACCGCTTGAAGAATCGTATTGGAATGCTCCGCCATCAACGACGAGACCGCTGTTGATAGAGGTTGTGGCAAGTTGATTTGCGGTCGTGTTGAAGGACAAGAGAGGTACAGCGGTTGTGGAGGTGGCAAAAGAAAAGGCGTAGATGGAATTGTTGAGGATAGTCGTGGTCGCCGCCGCGAGATATGCGATGGTGAGCGAGCTTGCACTTGACGAGCCCATAGTGAAGAGATTTGAATCAAGGGCGACATTGCCAGCAAGAGAGAATTTGGACCAGGGCGAGGTGGTGCCGATACCGACGGAGCCGCCAGTCGTGGCAAAGTAGGCGGAGCCGGTGGAGCCGATCTGGGTGGTGGAGGCGTTG
>CAZJKG010000006.1:0-33400 GCA_964546795.1 uncultured Candidatus Saccharibacteria bacterium | reverse complement strand
CGAGGGTTGGCAAACAACGGTTCGTCCTTTTTCTGGCGCAATGCATTCAACTTTGCAAAGCCGGAACGCGTGAGGTATACCTCACCCTCGGCGACGAGATCGATGGGACGCGACAAACGCTCGGGTATCTCGCGAATAGTGCGGATGTTATGCGTCACATCCTCGCCGATCACTCCGTCGCCACGCGTGGCCGCAGTCGCGAGCGCACCCTTTGTATAGGTAAGAACGATTTTTAGTCCGTCTATTTTGAGTTCGAGGTCATAGGAAGGTATCGCTCCGCTGACTTTGCGCACCCGCTCGTCAAATGCGCGAACATCCTCTTCGGTAAACGCATCATTGAATGACCATTGAGGAACCGTATGCCGCACTTTCGAGAGCGCCGGTAAGGGTGCTCCCGCGACGACCTGCGTCGGCGAACTCGGAATGATGAGTTCGGGATACTTCCCTTCAAGTTCCGCAAGCTCGTATTTGAGCGAGTCAAGCGCTTCGGGTGATAGCGGAGAGAGGTCTTTTTCGTGCTGCAGGATGCGGTATTTCGTTATGGTATCGCGCAAGCGTTCCACTCGTTCGCGTACCGCTTTCGTGGCCTTCATGCACGCAGTATACCCCTTAGCACTTTTTTTTAATAAAGTGCTAAGGGGTTTGCTAATAGTAAGCACTGAGGCCGCGCGACGCGAAACGCGCCCCGTCCGGATTCGCCACCGTTGCACAGGAGACGTCGTAGCCCTGCGAAAAGAGATAGGTGGTTAGATCGTTCGGGGGTTGCGGCGCGCTGTATTTATAAATCGTCACATCCGCGCAATGTTTCCCCGAATCGAGCGGGAGACGGTACCAGAATATCTCGACAGGAATGCCGCCGATCTCTGCATAGGTTCTCGTCGGAGACAGAAAGGGGGCACTGTTGTCGCAGAGGAAAGAAGGTATGGGTACACCGATATCCGGATTGTACGCGAATGCATTTTCCTGTTGATCGGCGCGCAAAGCGCATTCAAGCGCGGCATCGGCGACATAAAACGCGTATTGCGATGCGATGGCCGAGGAAGCGAGCACTTGCTGTTTGTAACCGAGGGAGCCGAGCGCGAGACCGAAGGTAAGCATCACCGACATGAAGATGACGGCGATGAGGAGCGCGAACCCCTTGCCACTTTCTGAAGAACGGCGGCCATGCATACAGTGGGAACGGTGCGAAAAACATCCCGCTACTTTTTGCGAAACATATTCCTTCAGAAAGTGGTAAGGGGTCATTGCCATGGCGTAAGGTGGTCGTTGACCGTTACCGAATATGGGATGCCATGGAAGACCCATGAGACCGTGGAAACAATGCGCTCGTCATCTGGTGAGACATCAATCGCCTGTATTGTGCGGGTGAAAGGCGTTGCCGCCCCGCCGAAATTCTTCTGCTGAGTATAGATATTGGTCGTACCGTTGTCCATCAGATAGAGCGGCTCTATGCAGGCATTGTCCGGACACGGTGTGAGCGGAACGGTGGTATTCTGCACCGGATCAAGCGTGCAAATCTTCGGAGACCGACACTCCGTGATGGCTGAAGCGTCCGAAGGTTCGTTGTTAAGAAAGGCATTCCACGCGGTGTTTGAAATATCCGCGCCGCCGGCGCGGTACGCGGCGAGATACTCATTGTCCCGCATCGCCCGCACATATTCGATACCCTCTTGCGCGAGATATGAGGCAGTGAGCTGATCGCGAGCAATCTGTGCGGCGATAATAGCGCGACTGGCGGTGAACAGAGGTCCTGCGACTGCGAACGTCAGAATCGTGACGGCTATCATGGTCTCAACGAGCGTAAAAGCTCTGCGAGCTTTTGCTCCGCCTACGCTCGGCAAATATGAAAGCTTACTTTCATATTGTGCCTCGCTTGTCGTAGTGAACCCGCGGACGTTTGTCATGGTCATAGGTCGGAGCCGCGCATCGTCGCTCCGGTCTCAACGGTAAAGGTCTCGGTCTTCCCCGCCGCATACGGAACCTCGCCCGAGACAATGATGATGACTCGCGACTGATTGGCATCACCCGGGGTCGTGCCGAATGCGTAAAAGATAAGGGATTCAATGTTCACTGAAGGGTCGGTGATAATCTCGTCGTTCTTGGTGATATCACCCACTTGACCGTTCGACCCTTGTTGGGTACCGCGCGCGTATGTGACCGTATCGCCATCTTCGTCAATGAATGTGAAAGAATCGCCTCCCAAGACACAATCTCCGGAGTCGGCACAATTATAAGCGGTGCCGGTACGGATGTCGCGCGTCATGGTGGAAAGTGCGAAGGAGAGATTATTGATGCCGGTCGTGATGCCCTGGGCTTGCCGATTGATGTCAATCATCAGAAGGTATGAACTGGAAGCGAGCAGCATGACAAGCGAAAAGAGCCCGATCGCCACGATGAGTTCTACGAGCGTGAATCCCATTAGAAACCGGACACGTTTCGCGTCCGCCGCTCCTTTGGAGCGGGTTTCTAACGGGATGAATCCCTGAGAGCGAGTAGGAAGTAAGCAATAGGCAGTAGGCCCGGAATATACATTCCATTCCCTGCTTTCTGTTTTAATCATGGACATGAAGAAGCGTCTACCGTTATCGCTCCCGACGTCGAAACCGAGATGAAACGTGAATCGCCTTGAGGCGAGGAAACGGTGATGCATGCTTTCGTTCCCTGTATGTTGATGAATGGATCGGGATTTGGCCGCGCGAAGACAATATCGAGGGCGAGCAGATTTTCGCTCGCGCACGACCAACTGCCGAACGTATAGACGCAAAAATCGCTTACAAGCATGCCGTTCCCGAGCGTGTACGTCGTCACTTTCTCACCTGAACTGGGGCCGTCGTAGGTGCAGTCGCCCGGTTTTGCGTCAGGTGCGGTCTCCCCGCCGACCGGCAAACCATGACAGTTGTTTGTGTTCGGAGCCGGCTGACTATCGGCAAACAGAGTAAAGGAGTCGGGTGTCGCTTTCTGAAAATGAATACCGTATCCCGCATTCACGACGCCGCCGATAGCGCGATTGCCGACACCGTACGTCTCGGCAGTCCGAAGCGCAAGCGCAATATCGTACGCGGTATTCGCGAGGACAAGTGTTTTATTGAATGAACTTTGGCTGGAGAGCGTAACGATGGTAATGGTGGCGATGATCGCCAACACGACCATGAGCTCGGTCAGTGTAAAGCCGCGACGAAAACGAAAGGGTTCCATTGAGTGAAATATGCAAGGAGGAAACCGGCGGCTAGATACGGCGCGAACGGGACCTCAACTCCCATTCTAGAGCCACGCGGCCTCCGCGCCAACAACACTATTCCAATAACAGCTCCTATCCAGAATGAAAATAGAAATCCTGAAAGCGCGGCTGGACCGACAAGAAGAGCGAGACCGAAAGCAAGCGGCGCATCCGCCAGGCCCATAGCGCGGCCACCCGAGAGAATATGAATGAGCGCGAGGCATGTCGCGATGAGAAAAGCAATCAGTAGCGTTGAGAAAAATATAGCGAGAGACGGTGCGAGGAGTAATCCTGTTAGGGCGCTCACTATAACAAATGCTGCGAGCAGCGGGGGCGGCAGCATCTGATGGGAAAGGTCGTAAAGAACGAGAGCGAGAAGTGCCGAGAACGCGCAAAACATGCCAAGAAGCGCACTGGTGGGACCGAGTGTGAAATAGGCGAGCACAAAAAGTCCACCGAGCAGCAATTCCGTAATCGGAGACATGAGCGAGAGGCGGGAACCGCAACAGCGGGCCCTACCTCCCGATATAAGGTACGAAATGATTGGCACAAGCGAGAGCGCGGAAAGCGACGTGGTACAAGCATCACAGCGGGAGTGTCCGGAGAGGAAACTTTGACCGGTATTAAGACGTACAGTAACAACCCCGACGAAACTTGCACTGATCGCGCCAAGAGCAAATACCGCGATCAGCTCGATAGGAAACATGAATGCATCATAACAGAGACCCGCGGCCGAGCCGCGGGTCTCTTATTGCTCACATCATTTCTATTTTTATTGAGAAGTCACGCACGTACCGCACGAAGCGCCAGTCAAAGCGTTGTCATTTACACCGCAGCGACTCCCCAAACTGTCGACGCACCAATATGTGGAGGTGGTTGTTGCAGCCGCTACAGGCCGCGATACCGCTACTGCGTAAGCGGAATTTGTGGATAGACAGGTTGCCGAACCACCGGAAGAATCAACGACTGCGGCAGCGATAGCCCTCATGATGGTCCCATCATGGAAGACGGAACCGGAACCGGACGTAGGACAGGCCACGGCGGCGCCGCTACCGTTGTCGAACGTGCCGTAGGAATTGCCGTTATCCGATACATAAAGGGCTGCTTGGGTACCGACGGCGTTCAGATTCGCCTTCACGCCAGCGTCGTTGCCTTTAGAACGGGCGGTATTCAAGGATGCGAGGACGACCGATGAGAGGATGCCGATGATGGCGATGACGACAAGCAATTCAATGAGGGTAAAGCCGCGCGATACATGCATGTTTGATTTCATACAGCGAGAATAAGATTAATTAGCGCCCGGGCACACAGTGCTGTTGCCAAGCGCGATTGTGCTTTTAGAAGAACTCCCGGTAGAGTCAACGCACCACTGGCGCGCCGTGTCGGAAGACAGTGTCGCCGCAACAGCGTACGCGGTGGCGCTTGCATTACACACGACGACACCACCACCGTTCGCAGAATCAGCACCGGCAATCGCCTTGGCTATGGTAGTATCGAGGACAAACATGGAGCCGGCGACATCGCAAGCGCCGGTCGCGGTGGCGGGACCGTAGCTATTATTTCCTAGACCTCCGTAGTAAATTTCCGCCTGTGTCTTAATGGCGAAGAGGTCGGATTGGATAGCTGCATCATTACCCCTGAAGCGGGCGGTATTCAAGGACGCAAGGACGACCGATGAGAGGATGCCGATGATGGCGATGACGATGAGAAGTTCGATGAGAGTAAAGCCCCGAAAACGGTTTTTATACATGGTGGATTGCATATAGCTGATGGGCGAAGTATACAGCATGCGGATTTCCAAGGAAACAGGGGTGTGGATAAGGACTTCTCCAGACGTTTGAAAAAGCCCTGAAGAACAATGTTTAGATGGAGCCGGCCAAATTGTAAATCGGAAGAAGAACCGCAGCCAATAATACGCCGACACCGAGACCCAAAAGCACAATCATGATCGGCTCGATCAAACTGACAAAAGTGTCGACCGCAGTGGACACCTCGCGGTTATAGAATTTCGCGAGCGTCGTGAGGATTCTGCCGAGCTCCCCGGTCTCTTCGCCAACTTTCGTCATCTCCACCATAATATTCGGCATTTCCGGATGTTTGCCGAAAGCGTCGGATATGGAGGACCCCCCTTTCACATCCATACCAACTTCGGTAAGCACTTTCGCATAGGTTGGACTGCCCACGACCGAACTCGTGATGTCGATCGCTTCAATGACCGAAACGCCGGAGAGAAGCATGGTGGAGAAATTGTCAGCGATACGCGTGAGATAAAGTTTCTTATAGAGTCCGCCTATATAAGGTATGGAGAGTCGCAATCCGTCGAGGGCGAGTTTGCCGCGTTCGGTCTTCCATAGTTGCCATGTGTAGAAACAAAATCCGACGAATGCGATGAGTATGAAGATGCCGTATTGGACGAGAAAGTTCGAGAAATCCACGACGATACGGGTGTAGAGCGGTATGGCCTGGCCGGAATCGATAAGAACGGCACTAATCTTCGGGATGACGAGCGTCAGCATGAGCGACATTACGCCGAAGAAAACCGCGACGACGAAAATAGGATAGATGAGAGCGTTCTCGGTTTTGCTGACGATCTCATAAGAACGATCCAGATAATCGGCAAGATATACGAACGTCTCCGATAATTTGCCGGATTCTTCCCCCGCGCGGACCATGTTCACATAGAACGCGGAGAAAATCCTCGGGTGCCGCGAGAGCGCCCTGCTGATGGGACTTCCGCCCTGAATATCGTCCCCGACGGCGGAGAGTGCGATCGCAAGCTGTCTGTTTTCAACCTCGCTGGCGAGGAGACGGAATATACGGAGCGCGGATACCTGCGCTTCAAACAGGGTCGCTATTTGGCGCGAGAAAATAACGATATCGCGGGTGGATATGGTGTTGAAAAACGACAAGGCAACATTAAACAGCGTATGTTTTTGGGTGGACTCGATAGCCGATATGATGAGATTGCGCCGTTGGAGCGCCAACACGGCGATCTCCTGCGAAGGTGCCTCGATGGAACCATCTCGTTCGTGCCCATCCTGGTCTATCGCATGGTACGTGAAGAGCATGGCAATTATTCTGAAAGAGTCATGTCAGTCGCCTTCGCGAGCTCCTGGATCTGCACGCCGTGACGACGAAGCGTAATCGCCCCCCATTCTATTTTCTTGTTGGAGAGTATCGACATTTCCTGCGAACTTATCTAATCTAACAAGAACTTTATCTACCTTTGTTTCTATCCTAGAGTGTGACTTCTTTAGCTCCGTTATGTCGGCATGATGTTCTCCGCGTGTGACGAATGATGTTACAAGCCAGCTCTTATCTTCCTTGGTCAACATGCGAAACAGTATATCACTACACCAAAGCATCAATACGGTTGTGTGATGCATCTGTGTGTTGATATTCTCAGGTATCCACAACTTGTCGCTATAGCGACAAGTTGTGGATGGTTATGTTTTGAAATTAAAGGGACCTACGTTAGCGCGTAGGTCCCTGTTTGAGCGTCCAACCGGTAACTCAAACTACTTCGAGAATCGGGCAGATTTTCTCTTTTTTCGCTTTGAGATACGCGATGAAGAGCATGCTTGCTTCGCTCCGAAGGAACTTCCGAAATACCATCGTTGCGAATAGGGCGACTATGAAGATCAAAAAGGGAAGCCAGAACGATTGAGCGATCGCGACCAGTGCATTCAAGATAACGAGTGCACCGGAAACAATCATCTCTCCAATCGCTGGTCCCATGTGCCATGCCGCCCACGCGATTGCGACAGCCACTATGGGATAGATGGGCAGAACTCGCTTGCCGGCGATGACCGGTAATTCCATTGGAACTGGTTCATAGTTTAGGGCTGTGAGCCGATTGAGAAGCCCAGCTCCAACAATATAGGGGTCGACCATCGACCTTCTGCGCTCGAATGTTTGACCGAAAAGGAGAAGAATCACGTGCACTCCCCATGCCACCACAACCCCAAAGCCGATAAAAAACACCCAGGTGAAGAGTGACAGCAGGAGACGAGAGAGACCGAACGCCACGAAGCGCCACGGCAGCAGGCACAGATCCACCCGCAACGGTTTGTTGTCAAACGGGTACGCAGTGCGGTACACGAACCCAGCATGATCGATGATCTGCATAACATCACCTCCATAGTTTGGTTAGTCCCGAATCAATCGTGAACGATTGGCCGAAAAGACCTTTTGTGAATCTGGGTGCCAGTATACAGATTCTTTAGTTTTTGTCAAATGCGTGATTTCTGATTGTTTACAAAACTATAAATAGCGTTCAAAGGTTTTTGGGTCCATGGCGTGTTCGTAGGCATGCTCGACCGTCACTTCCCCCCGATGCACAAGATCCGCAAGCGAGCGATCCATATCTATCATGCCCTCCTGCGAAGAGGTCTCTATCACGGAGCTTATCTCGTGGGTCCGCGCCTCGCGAATGAGCGTACTTACTGCATTGTTGTTGATGAGGAGTTCAAAGACCGGAATAAGCCCGCCCGAGACGCGGGGAATGAGCCGTTGGGAGAAAATGCCGACCATGGAACCGGCTAGCTGAACGCGTACCTGGCCCTGCTGCTCGGAAGGAAACATATCAATGATGCGGTCGATGGTTTGAGCGGCGTTGTTGGTATGAAGCGTGGAGAAAACGAGGTGGCCGGTCTCGGCGGCCGTGACCACCGAGGAGATGGTCTCATAATCGCGCATTTCGCCGACCATAATCACATCCACATCTTCGCGGAAAGCGCTTTGCAGCGCCGTATGGAAATCGGGCGTATCGATATGTACTTCGCGTTGATGAATAAGCGATTTCTTCGGCGTGAAGATATATTCAACCGGGTCCTCAATAGTGAGAATATGCTCCGTTCGGGAATCATTGATGCGGTCGACCATGGCGGCAAGCGTGTTGGACTTTCCCTGCCCCACCGGCCCCACAACAAGAAAGAGTCCCTGCTCGCGCTGTGTGAAAACCTCAAGCACGGGGGGAAGGTTGAGTTCGGCGAAGGTGTGTATGTCGTGCGGAATGAATCGGAGCGCGAGTGCCGTCGCGCCCTGCACAAGATATCCATTGATGCGGAAACGTGCGTCTTTATTATGCGCATAGGAAAGATCAATGGTCTGATTTTCTAGGAACGAATTCCAACGATTCTCGGGCACGATGCTTCGTAACATTGCTTCCGTTTCTGCCGAAGTGAGCGCCGGATATTTAGAGAGAGGAATGAGTGCGCCCGAAACGCGCAGCATCGGCGACCCGCCGGCGAAAAGATGGAGATCCGAACCGCCCTCTTTGATGACAGTGTCGAGAAGCTCCGCAAGACGCGTATCGGTAGCCATAGGTCAGTTGGATTTCCCCGCTTCAATGGTGCGCAGGGTCTCGGCGAACACCTCGGAAGGAATCGCGGACGCTTTGATGATATAGCCGTCGGCACCGAGACGCTTCGCTTTCTCGATATCGGAATCCTGACCTTGATTTGAAAGGATGATGATTTTCGTGCTTTTCGCGAGTTGTTCCTTCCGTATCACTTCGAGCGCCCCCAGACCGCCTATTCCCGGCATGATGATGTCGAGCAGAACGGCATCTGGCGGAACGGCGTCCGTTTTCCGAAGTGCATTCAGGAGATCTTCGCCGCTGACGAACATACTTATGTCGTGACCGGCGTTCCTAAATTTGACCGCATAGAGGTCGAGAAGAAATTTATCATCGTCGACAATATAAATGCGGTAAGCCATTGTGAAATAGTATACTACGTCCCCGTGTCAAGCCATTTCCTCTCCAAGAAAAAGTTCCCCACCAAGCGTATTGACCTCCTCAAACGGTATCTCGCCGGCAAGCGCTTTCAAAATAGCGTCCTCGCGCATCGTGAACATGCCACCCGCCCGCGCCGCGGCGTAAATATTCTCGTGGACCGGATCTTTCAGTACGACCTGCTCGAGTTCTTTGTTCATACGCAGTATCTCAAAGACGGCCGTGCGGCCGCGCGTGCCGTTGATGCATTCGGCCGTCGGAGTTGCGTGATAGAACTCCTTGAAGGGCGGTAATGCTTTGCGATATTTCTCCGGCATATCCGCAAATTCCCGGTCAACAAATGCTTTGATGCTGTCGGTGACCGGAAACGCCTTGCCGGCGCCTTCGCAGAGCTTCCGGACCAGGCGCTGTCCGACGACGGCGACCAGTGTCGGCGCAATAAGAAACGGATCGACGCCCATATCAATGAGGCGCGGGATGGCGCCGACGGCGGTATTGGTGTGTATGGTGGAAAAGACAAGATGGCCGGTGAGCGCCGCCTGGACCGCAAGCACAGCCGTTTCCTTGTCGCGGATTTCGCCGACCATGATGATGTCCGGGTCCTGGCGCAAAATAGAACGGAGACCGTTGGCGAACGTGTAATCGATCTCAGGTCGCACCTGGCTCTGCGCGACGCCGGGAATCTCATACTCAATAGGGTCTTCAAGCGAGACAACATTCTCCGTCTCGCGGTCGAGCTCGGAGAGCATCGCGAAGAGTGTCGTTGATTTGCCCGAGCCGGTCGGTCCCGCGATGAGAATGATGCCGTAGGGCACTTTCATCATGTCGCGGATCTCGGCAAGCTGGGTTTTGGAAAGCCCGATGGATTCCAGGGTCGCCGTCGCGTCGGAACGGTCGAGAATACGCATCACGACCTTCTCGCCGAATTCAGTCGGAAAAGTGGAGACGCGGAAATCAATGCGACGTTTCTCCACGGTCGCGGAGAAGCGTCCATCCTGCGGCTTGCGCTTCTCATCAAGACGCAATTTCGCGAGTATCTTCACGCGCGCGACGACCGCCTCATGCACTTTGGCCGGCAATTCCAAAGAGGTGTGGAGGTCGCCATCCATGCGGAAACGCACTCGTGTCTTTTCGGGCGAGGGCTCGATGTGAATGTCAGAGGAATGTCCCTCAATGGCGTACCGCAGTATCGTGGAAACGATTTTCGTCACCGGCGCATCTTCCTTCAGGACTTCATGGGGACTGGCGGCGCTCGGCGATTTCTTGCTGAGTGCCAATGTTTCTTCAAACAGTTCGGGCGCTTCCGCGGATGCTTTCGCGGTGGCACTCGGTTTCGTGTCCGTCTCGTATTCAGAAAGCGCACTACCGACCTCGCCCGACAGATTCTGGTAAGCGTCTATCACGCGGTCAAAATCCTCCCTCGTAATGAGAAATATCTTGTACGGCATGCCGATCTTCGCCGAAATGAATTGCAGCGCATCGAGCGCCTCAATGTTATCAGGATCGGTAACGCCGACCTCGAGCGCTCCTTCCACGATATCGAGCGGGACGAATCCGTAATGGCGCGCGGAATCAATGGGGATGTAGCTGAATACTTCATGCGAAGCGGGCGGCTCACCGAGTATGCGACTAGGAATGCCGTACATCTTGCCGACCTCTTCAAGCGCAGCCGGAAGCGAAACGCCGCGCTCCGAAAGCGCCTCGGCGAGCGGACGCTTCTTGGCCGTCTCGACCTCGACCGTTGCGCGATCTTTTGCAGAAAGGAGGCCTTTGTCAACAAGTAAGCTAAGAAGATTCATCCCGTTAGAAATAGGACGCAGACCTACGCGAATGTCCGATGAGTCCTAAGTAATTAGTATTCATAAAGTCGACCTTTAACATCATATTATCATCAGATGCGTCTGCGATTTCTAACGGGACTCATTACTGATTCGCGGGTGTGGCCTGAACGGGAGAAACGGGAGCGAAAGGATCAAGACGGCCGGCGGATTCCGGGGAGATCTGCGTCGTGAGGTCAACGAGCGCATTGAAGCGCGCATCCGAGAAAATGCCGGTATCAAATGAGATAGAGAGCTCGTTGACGAGGTTCTGGAACTGCGATTGCGAAAGATTGCTTGACCCGCTCGAGGTCAAGGGCGGCTGGTTCCCAGTGCCGGTAAAGAAAAAATAATAGGCAACCGCCGCGACGATGAGCGTGACGATGATGATGAGTACAGTGTTGGAGTTTGGTTTCATATATGGAGGGGTGGATCTACTGTTAGCGGAGCCAGTAGAGACGTATTTTCATCTGGTAGTTGTAGACGCCCGTATCGGAACCTCGCACGACGATATCCCGCACATCCAACAGGCGGGCGCTCTTCTCTACCCCAATAAGGAATGCTTTGAGCGCCGCATAGGTACCGATGGCGGAGAGCGAGAGATTAACCGAACCCACTGGATTTGCGCTCGCGACCGAGAGCGCTCCCTGCGCGGACGCGCTTGTGTTGTTCACCACGACATCAATGTTCGCGAGCGAGAGCCCTGAACGCGCCGCGAGCGCATTGAGGTCTAGCACGAGCCCCACGTTATTGACCGAATCAGGCAGGAATGTGGAAAGCCGCGAGAGATTGGCGGGGTCGATGGCATTACGCGCATCGGTCAGTTCCTTCTGCTGCTTCGTGTACTTGGTCGCCGCGGCAAGCGTTTGGTCGGCTTCCGCTATTTTCACTTGTGTCGCGAGTATGGAATCATTCCAGGTCGGATTCACATACACAAAAAATATGCCTATCGAGAACAGAAGTGAGAGCGAAGGAAGGATGCGGCTGTTCATGGCGAAAAAACGACGAGCTTCGGATCGATCGTAGCGGACAGCGCGAACGAGACGGTACTATCCTTCGTGACGACGATGTTGGAGAAAATCGCTTCCTTGATGCGACCATCAGTGGCGAACGCCGCGGAGGCGGCTGCGAGCGCATTGAAACTTTTGGCGATACCCGTTCCTTCGATCTTCACCGCCTTCATATCGTCAGCCACGAGGTGCAGTGAAGTGAAACGGACGGTGGTAGGAATGAGGGTCTCGACGAGTGCAAAGAAACTGGAGAGCGCGACATGATTCCCGAGGAGCGTCGCGCCCGAGGAGAGGCGGTTGCGCAGACGTACGAAACTCTCGACCGTCGCCAAATCAATGGATGCCTGCGCCCTCGTGAGTGCCGCTTCTTTGGACACCTGATTAGTCGTGAGAATACGGCCGTAGAAGAAGATTCCGAGTGCGAAGACGAACATGATGAAGAGGATCGCGTAGGAAAAAAAACCGAAGGCATTGTTGAAATTGGTGCCGAACCGGCGTGCCGCGGCACCGGAGGAATGAGGAACGAACGATGTTGGTATCGTTGGGGGAAGCATTTCGTGTTCAGTATACGGTACGTATGCAAGCTTCTCGCGGGTATCTGTGTAAAACCCCTTACCACTTCCTCGAAGGAAGCGGTAAGGGGGGTTATACTTCTTCGAGTTTGCGTAGCGCAAGGCCGACCGCCACTGCAAATTCGGGACCAATCTCCTCAAGGACCGGACGCATGAACGCTGGCGCTTCGGTCTTCGTGAAGGGATCGGCGACGCGTACATCAATAGAGAAGATGTTTTTTGCATACGCACCCAATTCCTTGGTGACGCCGCCGCCGCCGGTCAATATGATGGACGTGATGGATTTCTTGTGCGCCGTCTCATACTGCATCAGGACGCGCCGCGCCTCCGAGAAAATACGCGAGAAGACGAGTTCGGGGGAGCTGAACGCGCCGCCATCCCCGAGGCCCTCTTTCTTTTTCAGCGCTTCGGCGGCGGCAATGGAGACGCCGCCGGAAATCGAGATGGCGCGCGTGATATCCTGACTGCCTGAACTTATGGAATGTGAAAGTGCCACGACTCCGTGCTCGATGACGTATGTTTTCGTGGAGGATGCGCCGACATCCAATATCATGACCGGCTTCACGAGTTCCTCAACCACCGCGCGGATGGTGCTGAATATCTCAATCTCATAGAAACTCGCCGTGAGTCCCGCGCCGGCAACGACGTTTTGAAGCAATGCGAGCTCGTCGTTATGGACCGCAACGAGAAGTACTTCTATTTTTTTGCCTTGGGAAGAGTCGGTTCGAGAAACCTCCCCTTCGCTGAATTGCGTTGGCTCAGCCTCAGGCACGATGAACCAATCAAGCTGTACTTCACTCACGGGGACGGGAATATACTTGCGCGCTTCAAGCTCAATGACGGTTTTCTGCTCCTCTGAATCGGAGCGATATGGCAGATCCACGAGCGTGAGCAGAGAGCGCGCGAACGGTATGGAGACGCCGCAGTTCGCGGTCGTCACTTTCGCTTCGCGCAGCAGGTCTTTCAAGGATTCGGTTATTTGCTCGGCGGAAAGATTCGTCGCTTGGCCCACATCCACTCCGCCGTAGGGACCGAGCGCGAGCTCGCCGTAGGTTTCAAGCACTGCTTGCCCGTGCTCCTTGCGCAGCTGCACGACCTTTAAAGAAGAGGTGCCGATATCAAGCCCGAGGACGCTCTTCTCCTTTTTAGGGAATAGAGTATCGAGAAACGCCATGCGAGAATAGTACCATGGCGTGGTGGCTTGACATCCTTTTTCCTCCGCGTGCGGACGATGTGGTGCTGCGTGACGTTTCTCCCGATGCTTTTCTCGCGCTCGTCGCCCCGCAGCTCGTACCCGCCACCGAGCCCGGGACGGTTGCTCTGTTCCCTTTTTCCGATACGGCCGTGCGGGCGGCCATCCATGAGGCGAAATATCACGGGAGTGAGAAGGCGTTTAATCTTCTCGCTAGCGCGCTCGCCGACTATCTGCGCGAAGCCGATGATATAGGGTATCGGAAATCCTCTGTCCATCTCGTGCCGGTGCCGCTCGGCAAGGGACGACGCAGAGAACGCGGTTTTAATCAGATTGAAGAAATCATAAAAATCGCTGTTGATGGATTCAATATCACAATTGATGCGACATTCCTGGAACGCACACGTGAGACGGCTTCGCAGGTCTCACTTCCCCGCCGCGCTCGCGAAGAAAACATGCGTGGCGCGTTTCGAGCAACGCGCCCCGCCGACACCTCGCACACCTATATAGTGATAGATGACGTCATCACCACCGGCGCCACCCTCCAAGCCGCGATTGATGCGCTCAAAGAAGCCGGGGCAGAACATATCATCCCGCTCGCTCTGGCGCATTAAATTTGATATTCTGCCATTCTAAGGAGACGTGGCTGAGTGGTCGAAAGCACCTCGCTGCTAATGAGGCAGGGGAGAAATCCTCTCGTGGGTTCAAATCCCACCGTCTCCGCCAAATTACCAACTTTGAACCCAAGCAAAGTAAGGCCATTTTGAACAATTATGGATACAAAATCTCAAAACTGCGTAATCATCCACGGTTGTCCTTCTAATGTCGAGAAGGCAATGAATCCGGAAACCCGGACGTATGACAAGCATTGGATTCCTTGGACAAAAAATATTCTTACGATATTAGGCATCCCGACCCAGACTCCGCTGATGCCCGATCCTTGGGAACCCTCTTACGAGAATTTTAAAGAGGAATTTGAGAAGCAGGAAGTTAGTGAAAACACTATTTTGATAGGCCACAGTTGCGGTACCACTTTTCTCCTGCGTTGGCTTGGAGATACTAAACAGAAAATCGCTAAACTCATTCTGGTAGCACCTTGGGCAATAGCTGACAAAGACGACGAGGCACGACGTATGTTTTATGAGCACCCGATCGATCCAGGTATTAAAGATCGAGTTGGGGAAATTATCTACTTTACTGCCGATGACGAGGATCCTGACGGTAAGGAAAGTCTGCAGATTATTCACAAAGTAATTGGTGGAAAAGTTATCGAATTGCTGGGTCGAGGTCACTACACCATGGGCGATATGGGGACGATTGAGTTTCCTGAATTGATTGATGAAATGGTTAGTTTTGATAATCGCAAAGCACTACTCGTTCCAATTAATTCGAAGAAGCAAATATTTATACAAGATAGACGTGGCCATAAAAAACCTGACTGGGGATACTTTGGGGGCGAAATAGAAGAAGGAGAAACCCCGACTCGAGCGGTCATACGAGAAAGCGAAGAAGAGCTCACTATAAATATTCCCGAGAGCGACCTGACTTTTATCGGCACTTCTATCACTGTATGGGGAGAGCGCAAGATCATTCGCTATATGTATCTCTACCGAACCGAGCAAGAGGAATTCGATGTCCGGGAAGGAAAGGGCGGTCATTGGCTGACTTTTGAAGAGGTGCGAGAAAGGCTGGATGACAAAGACAGATTTGATGAAGTGGCCAAACTAATTGAAATGACATGACAGAACATCCGGAGACTGAACAAAATAAAAGACTTAGAAGTAAGTTTGATTTCGAGAAATACGGCTTTTATGGAGTAACACATTACATTGATGCTCAAATTGGCTTTGGATGTAAGAAAAAGCTAAATCCAAAAGATACAAAAAACGTTTCGGGGATTGGGTTTTATATTCCCAATAGAACATACAATGAGCTGGGCTCTACAAGAAAGGCATTTTATATTACAGCAACATATGGAGAGGAGTTGCCTGAGGGGATAAGGATGCGTACCCAGCAAAATTTTCATGAACCACTAGATTTGGAATTTCGCGATGAGTTTTTCTACGACATTAGTACTGAGAAACTTTATAAAGGAAATGAGGAAACCACTGGAAATGAAGTCCTACTAGAGGTTTATGGAAAACATATAAGAACCACACGACCAATTCGTGGACTGTATTTGAGAACCAAGCTCAGATTTTGGAGAGTTTGGTTTCCGTGGCCATTAAAAATGCTATCAAATGTGTCTCACTATCTATTGTTTTTCATTTCTGGAGATAAATACAGCTACGAGTTTTTATTCCAAGAAGAAAATTTGAATGGAGAAATTATCAGTTCCAAAATGGAGGGACGAGTAGGTAGGAATAAAGAATCTGCGAAGGTAAGGGAGGTAGAAAAAGAATCAAAGCAAATTGATTTCTTTGGTAATAAAGTACCTCAGTGGCCGATAGTGTTTTATTCAATACTCCACTTAATTTTCTGGTTTCTACTAAAGTACTTTAATGTTAAAACTGACCAAATCGAAAACTTCTTCAGCAATAATTTCCTACTGGTTTTGTATGTAATAGTGTCATTTTGGTTTATTGAAACCGTTCTATCGTTCCTATTGAAAAGATTAGTAAAATATTTCTCAACTTGGTCTTTTCAAGTAGCGCACAGAACCGAAAAGGTTTAGCGAATCTCGGCCGTGATTCATGTAGTCAAATAGAATAATCCACGACATTTTGTCCTTTGTCCGACTTTGGTTTCGGCACCTCAAACCATTCAGGATGAACTTTGTAGATATCCCGTAGTTTCTGTATACTTTTATCAAGTTTCCCGAAAGTAAGCCGTATTTTCGGTTCAAAGTTCCGGGCATCGTCCCCGCAGATAAAAGAACCGCCGGCTCTGCGCCGGCGGTTCTTTTTGCTCACGAAGTGAGAAGTGCTTTTGGCTTACATCCCTCCCATCCCTGATCCTGACGGGTTGCAGTATCGACAATCCGCTTTGTGCGTGGAGACAAGAACGATGGCCGAGAGACCGACGAGCAGGTAGACGAGATTCTCAACCGCCGGCCACGAGCCGAGGATAAGGTTCACGACATTCCAGTTGCTGCTCATGTAGGTCCCGATTGCCATGAGACCCCAGTTGAGGCCGCCGACAATAACGAGAACGAACGCAATAGTATGTAACTTCATGCGGGTGAATAAGGATTGTTAAAGCGGGGGTGGTGGTCCGCTACCCACAGTATGACTCTTTTTGAGGGGGTGTGGGGAGCCCCTGTGCAAAACCCGAAATTAGAGCGCGCCCGTCGCTTTGGCTAACTTAAAACCGGCCCAAATACCAAGTAAACCGCCGATAGCGCCCCAGAAAGAGTACGCGAAGAAACCGCCGTTCCACAGATAGGGCACCGTGCCGCCGACGATTGAACCGACGAACATGCCACCCCAGATAAGTTTCTTAGCGCTCATAGGCGAGAATCGGGCACAATCTTACCATCATCAAGCTTGATAATGCGCTCGGCAAACTGCAGAAACTCCTCTTCGTGCGTCACCATAATGATGGTCTGTCCGCTCGCATGCAGCTCTTTGAAGATATCCATGACGGTCTTGGAGGATTCTTTGTCGAGGTTCGCGGTGGGCTCGTCGGCGAAAAGCACGTCCGGCGTGTGCGCGATGGCGCGCGAGATGGATACGCGCTGTTGTTCGCCACCGGAGAGCTGGCTCGGCAGGTTATCCAAACGATTCCCGAGGCCCACCCGCTCAAGCGCCATGGTCGCTTTTGCATCGGCGTCGGCGCGCGAGATGCCCTGCATGTAGAGCGGCAATGCAACGTTCTCAAGCGCCGTGAGCTCCGGCAGAAGCGCGTAATCCTGAAAAACGTAGCCGAACTTCTGCAGGCGAAACACTATCTCTTCATCCTGCGTCATGATGCTGGTGGAGCGCCCCTCCACGATGACATCGCCGCCGGTCGGCTCGTCAAGAAGCGACATTTGGTATAGTAGCGTGCTTTTTCCGGCGCCCGAACGGCCCACGATGGCGACGAACTCGCCGTCCTTCACGGACAAACTGATGCCTTTGAGGACCCGTGTCTCTAACGGTCCGTCTCTGAATGTCTTTACGAGATTTTTTACTTCAATCATGGCATTAGTTCCTTCCGAGTATGGAATCCAGCGTATTCTTCCGCACGATCATCCGCGACGGAAGATATCCCGCGATGACGGTCGTGAGAACGAGCAGTCCGATGCGCAACAGCGTCCCGTCCACCGGCGCAACGATAATCGCATTGCTGATCGGCAAGACGATAGGATGCGCGGAAACGTACGGCACGAGAAAACCGTACAGAATGCCCATACCGAGCGCCGAGCCGATGGCCGCATACAGGAGCGACTGGAAGATATAGGAAATCTCGATGGCCTCGCCCGAAATGCCGATACCCTTCAGGATGCCGATGAATTTCCGACGCGTGATGGCATTGATGAAAATGACGATGAATATCGTGATGGCAGCAACCGCAAGACCAATGGACCCGATGGCATTTCCGATCATGGCGAACGTGTTCTGGACCTCAGCCACGCCGTTCGGGATTGCGTCCTCGAACGTGCGTACCTTTGCGCCGCTCGCGATGCCGCTGCGCTTCAGGAAATCGCGGAACGCCGGCGCATCACTGCCCGGAGCGAGAAGGATGGCGATCTCGCTCACGGCGTAGTCGCTGCGGCCCATGAGTTGCCGCACCTCGTTCGCCGGCATGAAGACGCGCGCGGCAAGCGGCGAGTTCGCCGGAACGCTCAGTATCCCCTTTACGATGACTTCGCGCATGTGACCGTTTATGGTGAGGCGAATTTTGGTGCCCGGGTACACGTTCTTGAGCGGGGTCAACCCGGGCTGCTGGCCGAATGAATATCGGTCAATGAGCTGGGGTCCCAGGAGGACGGCATCGTAATCTGACGGTGAGAGATACTGTCCTTCATGAACGTATTTGGAAAGTGTTGAGAACGAGTTCTCTGTGACCGGATCAATGCCGACGATAGATGCTCCCGTCTTATTCGGTTTCTCATTCGGATCGGTTCTGGAAAAATAGTTCGCCTCAACCGTCCCTGAGACGCGATAGCGCGCACTAATGATCTGCGGCTCCTTGAGCGTATGCAGGAATGCAAGTATCTGAGGACTATTCTCGATGTAATCCTTCGTGTCGAGCACTGAAATAATCACATCGCCCGTTTCCTGCACGCGGAACTGGTTTGAAATGCCGGCAATGATGCCGACCAGGAGACCTGTGACGACGACGAGGTTGAGGAACGTCAAAAGCATCACGAAGACAATGAGGGTGGTCGTCCATTTATTTGCGCGCCGCACTTGCCGCACGGCGAGATAAAAACCGACGCGGATATTGAGAAGGGAAAGCATGCTGCTACGGCACGGGTGTCAAAAGAATGACCTCGCCCGCAGCCAATCCCGAAAGTATCTGTATCTGCGCGAGTGCGGGAGAGGAACCGGTGACGATCGGACGAGAAACTGCCTTGTCGTTGTCCATAACGGACACGTATTGAACGCCTTCTTTTATGCCGACGGCGCCCGCAGGAATAACAATGGCATCATGCAACGTGCCAGTCACGATGGTGACATTCGCCGTCATGCCGCTCCTGATGGACGGGTCTGCGGAAAGGAACGAAAGCGTTGTCTTGTACGTAGGCACTCCGTCCTTTACCGTCTCCGCCGGATCGACCGCGACAACCGTTGCCGGGAAAGCCACCGCGGAACCGTATGCGTCGAGCGTTGTTGTTGCCGGATTCCCGGAAGCAACGCGTGCGATATTCACTTCGGGAATGTAGGTTTCTATCTGGAAGATACCGTTGCTCTGCATTGAAATTTTCGATTCTGTCGGCGCGACAATCTGGCCGACTTTTGCATCCATGCGCGTGACGATGCCACTAAATGGGGCGGTGATGCGCGTCCGCGCGAAGAGCGCCTGCGCATTCTGGATGTCGGCCTGCGCAGCGGCGATATCGGAGACGGTCGCGCCCGCTTGATTAAGCGCAAGTGTCTTCTGCGCATCCGTCAGATCGGATGCGGCTCCGGTGAGTTTGGTTGCGGTATCGCTCACGTTCGTGCGCGCGGTGGCGAGGGTCGTTCCGTAGGAAGTAAGTACCGAACTGGTTACGGTCGGATCCGGAACACCCTGACTGATCGCGGTGTTCATATCGGCAAGGAAGGTCGTGATCAGGGCAAGATACGCCTGTGATTGTTTCGCTGAGTCGGCGGCATTGGTAGCGGAGAGTTTAGAAACGAGGAGTGCCCAATTCGTGAGCGCTACTTCAATGGCGAAGCGATTCGATTCAACTGTGGTTCTCAGAATCGTATTTGAAACGGTGAAAGAAAGTTTTGGGTCAGTGCGCGGATTGCTGAAGAACCCGTCTATTTTGTTGTGTATGGCATCATCGGAAACGGTATAAGCCGATGTGATAGCGTTGACGAGCTTATTCTGATCGCTCGCGACTGCAGCTTCGTCTATCGCAAGTTGTTCCAACCGCGTACCCGCAAGAAGCGAAGCGAGCGCCGCCTGTTTCTGCCTAACGGAGGCCACAAGATCGCCGTTCTCTATTTCAGCGAGAACCGCCCCTTGCCCCACATACTGCCCAACGCGCGCATAGATTCCAGCAATGCGCCCGTTTGCCGCAAACCCCAAATCAACATCCTGGGCGGCTATGACCGTGCCCGACACGCTCACCTGCTCCTTAAAATCACCTTGAGAGATAGTGAGAGTCGCACCGAGGTTCGTCCCACGTCCCAGAAAAAAATACGCCCCGAGCACAATAACAACGAAAGCCGCGAGCCCGTAACGCCACAAGGGAAATGCGGCTATGCTTGAAGGAGGCAATTGCATCAGGGCGAGTGTACCATTCGGTTATACTGAATGCACTATGTCTCCTTTGTCCGACTTTCTCTTCGTGTTCTGGCCACTCCTCATTATTGTTGCGGTCCCGCTTGCATTCTTTCTCATGCGGCCCCGACGGTTCTACTTCGTCCGCCACGGCGAGACGATTTTGAATGCGCAACATATCCGCCAGGGCGAGGAGGGAGCGCTCTCGGAAAATGGACGGCATCAGGCAGAAAAGGTTGGACGGTATCTCAAACGCTTCTCCATTGGCCGCATTATCTCAAGCACGTATCCGCGCGCTCGGGAAACCGCGACCATCATTAACACGTATCTCAACCGACCGATCATCTACTCCCCGCTACTCGCCGAACGCCGCAATCCCTCCGAAATCATCAGAAGGAAACGGGACGACGCGGATGTGGCGCATATTATTGACCGCATGGATCTGGCGTACCATGATGATAATTATCGGTTTTCCGACGAAGAGAATTTTATCGATCTGAAGAAGCGCGCTCGGAAATGTCTTCGTTTCCTCGCGCGCCGGGGCGCGCGCGAGACGGTCGTTGTCACGCACCACGTGTTCCTCAAGATGCTTATCGCCTATCTCCTCTATCGGCGACGCCTCCATGCCGCCGACTTCGCGAAACTGTCGTTCTTCAATATGGTGGATAACGCCGGCATCACGGTGTGCGAATTCCATCCGTGGAAAATACTGTCGCCAACATTCGGCTGGGAAGTCGTCAGTTACAACGAACAATTGTGAAAACACCGCGGCGCCAAGCCGCGGTGTGTATAAACGATCCGAATGTTGGTGAGTTAATTACTTCTAGTACCCCATGCTCTCCATGCCGCCGCCGGATGGCGCCGTTTTTGGCTCCGGAATATCGGCAATAGCCGCCTCGGTCGTGAGGAGTATTGCGGCGGCGGATACTGCATTCTCGAGCGCCATGCGCGACATCTTCACCGGATCCACGATGCCTCGTGCAAGCATGTCCTCTACGATCTCGTCTGCGAGCGCATCGTAACCGGCATGCGTCTTGCCGGATTGCACTTTGGAGACGATGACTGCTGCATCGTCCTTGCCGGCATTGATGGCAATCTGCGCAAGCGGCATCTCAAGCGCTCGCACCACGATGTCATATCCGGTCTTCTCATCCATGCTCATCTTGCCCTCGTGCGCAGCGAGCTTCTTGGACACCTTTGCGAGCGCCGTGCCTCCGCCCGCCACTATTCCTTCTTCAATAGAGGCCTTGGTCGCCTTCACGGCATCGTCTATTTTATCCTTCAGATATTTCATTTCGGTCTCCGTCGCTGCGCCTACCCTGATGACCGCGACGCCGCCGGAGAGTTTTGCGATGCGCTCTTCAAACTTTTCCTTGTCGAACTTTGAGTCAGTGAGATCCATCTGTGTCTTGAGCTGCCCGATGCGTGCGGTAATGTCCGCTTTCTTGCCCTTGCCGCCGACAATAGTGGTCGCATCCTTGGTTGCCACGACGCGCGCGGCCTTGCCAAGCATCGAGAGCGTCGCATTCTCAAATTTGATACCGACTTCCTCAGAAATAACCTGGCCGCCGACTACCGCTGCGATGTCGGCGAGCATTTCTTTCTTCCGGTCGCCGTAGCCCGGCGCTTTCACCGCGAGCACGCTGAACGTGCCGCGCAACTTATTCACGATGAACGTTGAAAGCGCGTCCCCTTCCACATCGTCCGCGATAATGACAAGTTCTTTCTTGCCCGACTGTACGACCTTCTCAAGAAGCGGAAGGATTTCCTGTACGTTTCCGATTTTTTTGTCGGTGAGGAGGATGAGCGCATCCTTCATTTCGGCTTCCATGCGATCCGGATTCGTAACCATATAGGCCGATACGTATCCTTTGTCTATCTGAAGCCCTTCCACAATGTCGTAGGAAAGCTCCATACCCTGCGACTCCTCAACCGTCACGACGCCAGAGGCGCCCACTTTCTCCACCGCTTCGGCGATGATGCTTCCGAGTACATCGGACTCCGCTGAAATGGATGCGACCTGTTTCACTTCCGCCTTGCCGCTCACCGGCTTCGCCATCTTCTTCAGTTCCGCGAGCGCAGCGACCTTCGCCTTTTCCATGCCGCTTCGGATCATCATCGCATTCGCACCTTTCATGACGCGCTCCAGACCCTCTTCCACAAGCGCTTCAAAAAGCACGACCGAGGTCGTGGTGCCGTCGCCGGCAGTGTCGTTGGTTTTGCTTGCTACTTCTTTCACTATCTCCGCGCCCATATTCTCAAATTTGTCCTTCAAGGAAATTTCCTTTGCGATAGAGACACCATCGTTGGTTATGCGCGGGCCGCCGTAGGATTTCTCAATCACCACATTGCGCCCTTTGGGCCCAAGCGTCACCTTCACTGCGCGCGCGGCCTGCGCGATGCCTTTGGCAATCGCTTTGCGCGCATCCTCAGAAAAAAGAATTTGTTTTGCCATAGTTACTTTTCAATAAGGATAATGTCGGATTCGGAAAGCACGTAATACTGAACGCCCTCAACCTTGATCGGTTCGTCCCAGGGCTTCTTGAAAAAGACCGTGTCTCCCGGCTTTACTTCAATCGGGATATGCTTTCCTTCGTCATTTCGACGACCCGGACCGACGGCGACGACCTCGCCTTTTAAAAGTTTTTCTTTGTCTACCGTCTCGGGAATGATGATGCCGGAGGCGAGCTTCTTCTCGCCTTCCCGCTCGGAAGGTTGTACGACCACGCGGTCTCCAAGCGGCTTCAGTGAAAGCTTTTTTGCCATAGCGTTATATATATAAATGAATAATCACGCCCGTGCACGTGTGGGTGGAGTATAGAGAAAGCACCAACTCCTCGCAATCTTGACAAATATTAATTCATCTGCTACACTATCTTTTGGTCTTCAAAAATGGTTCCTTTGTGACAGAAACGGCGTGGCAATTGAAAAAGGAGGTGCGCCATGTGGTTTATTGTTATTTTATCGTTCATGTCATTCTCGCTTGCCTTGCTTTCAGCATGGGCATGGCGCAAAGAAAAACGCGGTCTGAGTTTCGCCGCCGGTGTCGGTACGCTTATGTTCACTCTCCTCTTGATCGACGTTGTCCAGCTCTACATCAAGTAGCGGGCAAGGCAGGAACAAGCGGCGCGGGTCCCCAGGACCTGCGGCGCTATCATTTTTAGTTAGCTATCCCCGATTTAAGACAATACATAGGGCTGCCCTATGTATTGCAATCCGTAAGGTGATTGACGGCAAGCCGGTCATGATTGTCTTGCTCGACAAGAAGTAAGGCAGATGAAAAGGAGTACACGCCGCGAGGTTCCCTCGCGGCGTGTTTTCATTTGTATTTTGTTTCTATTTTGTATACACGGACTTGCGTATCGTTCCCTGCCCGTGCTATTCTTGCGCGTACAGATGGAGGCACTCGTATCGGCACTGCCGTACGCGGAAATAATCCTCTCAATACTCCTCATCGTCGGCATCGTGCTGCAGCAGCGCGGAGCGACACTCGGCGGAGCGTTCGGAGGCGATAATTTTGCGTCGACGTTCTACAAGCGCAGAGGCGCCGAGAAATTCCTATTTAATGCGACAATTGGCATCGCAATTCTTCTCGTACTTGCGGCGGTAGCGAACTTCCTTCTGGTGGGATCATGAACGAAGAGAGGAGCGACGATGTATCTATCGAAGGGCGGTGGGTGCTGTGGCGAGAACGGCTGACGCAGGTGCGAAGCATTCCTTCGCTTGAGCGTTTGAGTGAGCATATTTCTACTTTTTCTCCCGGCGACCGCGTTATCTTCTACTTGCTTGCGGGCTTGGTAGGTCTCACTTCCCTCGCCGGCCTCTATGCGCTTGAGCGGTCGCTTCTCGTGACGGTTCCGGCATATGGTGGCACTTTGGTTGAGGGCGAAGTCGGGAGTCCGCAGTTCATCAATCCGCTCCTTGCCATCAGCGACGCCGATCGCGACCTTTCCGCGCTCGTCCATGCCGGACTCATGGGCCTGTCGGGTTCCGGAGCATTGGTGCCGGTGCTTGCCGAGAGTTACGAAATATCGGAGGACGGCAAGACATATACATTCGTCTTGCGTAAAAACGCGAAATTCTCCGACGGTACTCCTCTCACGGCGACCGATGTCGTCTTCACGGTAGAAAAAGCACAGGATTCCGCTCTTAAGAGCCCTGAATATACGAACTGGTCCGGTGTGAATGTTAAGGCAATTGATCAGCATACCGTGCGCTTCATGCTTCCCAAGGCCTATGCGCCCTTCGTCGGTCTTACGACCTTGGGTATTCTGCCATCGCGTCTCTGGCAAAACATCTCAAATGAAGAATTCCCCTTCTCCACTCTGGAGACGAATCCGGTTGGTGCCGGACCCTTCAAGGTCGTAGGTACGTCCCGTGACACATCTGGACTCATCAAGAGTGTGTCCCTCGCCGAGAATCCGTATTATGCGCTCGGCCGGCCGTATCTCGACGGCATTCGTTTTGATTTCTATTCACGCGCCGAAGATCTCGCAGGAGCGCTCAGTAGCGGAGCCATCGAGAGCGTGTACGATGTTCCCGCGAAAGGAGCGCTGAGCGCTCCTTATACCCGCGTCTTCGGCGTGTTTTGGAACCCGAACGAAAAGCAGGTTTATGCGCGGGAGGAGGTGCGTAAAGCGCTTTCGCTCGCACTTAATCGCGACCAGATTGTCAACACCGTGCTCGGTGGTTATGCGACCGCTATTATGGGACCAGTACCGCCCGGCGGAAATGTGACACAGACACCCGTTCCTCGATCGGAGAATCAGACGGTGACCGCAGCCGGGGTGCTGCAAGCGGCGGGATGGGTCTACGATGGTTCGGCGCGCATCTGGAAATTATCAAAAGGCGGCCCCAAAGGAGGAGCCCTATCACTCGACCGCATCACCATGCGCACCTCGAACGTGCCTGAATTAAAGAACGTTGCAAGCGCGGTGAAAGCGGATTGGGAACGGCTTGGCATCCAGATTAATATCGAGCTGTATGAGCCGGGCGATCTGCTGCAGAACGTTATTCGCCCCCGCAAGTATGAAGCGCTCCTCTACGGCATGGTCATCGGCCGCGACCAGGACCTCTATGCTTTCTGGGATTCACAGGAACGCAATGACCCGGGTCTCAACATTGCGCTCTATGTCAACAAGACCATCGATACCCTGCTTGAGAACGCGCGCAGCTCTACCGATGAGAATGTTCGTTCCCTCAATCTGCAGAAGATCGAGAACATCATCGCCGCAGATTATCCGGCCGCGTTCATCTATGCGCCGAACTTCACCTACGCGGTGCCAAGCGATCTTCAGGGCGTCGTGCTGCCGCAGATCATCATTCCAGCCGATCGATTCGCGACAGTCGCCTCCTGGTATAAAGCGACTGACGCAGTGTGGCCGATCTTCGTGAATCAGAAGCGCTAACTATTTTCGTACGGGTTTTCTTTTACTACCAAGCGAGCCGAATAACGAATAAGTTCTTGCTTGATTCGTTCGAGGCAAGCGTAGGGAGAAAACTTTGTCAGCAAAGTTTATTAATTTCGCAAGCCCGAATAATTAATCAATCATTATGAATCCAGCACCCGCACCCGCACCAGTCCCCTCGCACCCGCGCACAAACCCAAACCGACCAAACCCGACAAAACGATACGAACGTGAGAATCGCTCATCGGGCCACGCCGGAGGCCGCCCCGGCGGCGCCACACGCCGCATCCAGCGGATACTTCGCCGTCCGACCGCCATGCCCATGCGTGCAAATCGCGCTGCCGAGTATTTCCCAGAACCGGTGGCGGTGAACGCCGTCCGCATCATTCCGCTTGGCGGAGTGGAGGAAGTGGGACGTAATATGACAGCGATTGAGGTTGGTGCCACCGGCGACATCCTCGTCTTTGACGCCGGTTTCCAATTCGTCTCCGAAGACACTTCTCCTGGGGTTGATTACATTCTCCCAAACACCAAATATCTTGAGAAGAATGCAAGTCGCGTCAAAGGCGTCATCATCACCCACGGCCACCTTGACCACATCGGCGGCATTCCCTTCACCCTGCCGCGCTTCGGCACGCCTCCCATCTACACCCAAAATCTCACATCGATAATGATCCAGCGGCGCCAGGAAGAGTATCCTGACGTGCCGAAGTCCGAAATGATAACGGTGGAAGTCGGACAATCCGTGGTCATCGGGAAAACGCGGGTGAAGTTCTTCCCAGTCACTCACTCCATTCCGAGCTCAATGGGCGTCTCCATAGAAACCCCGCAGGGCAACGTGGTCATCACCGGCGACCTGAAGCTCGATCATGAAGACGGCATTCCGTCAGAATTCGAAGCCAAAACATGGGGTGCTCTCGGCAAGGACAAGAATATCTTTTTCATCGCCGATTCGACGAATGCTGAGAAGGACGGCTTCTCCATTCCGGAAAAGCGCGTTATCCAGACCCTTGAAGACATTATAAAAACGGTCTCCGGGCGCCTCATCATCGGCACGTTCGCTTCGCAGTTTGAACGCATGATCCACATCATGGAAGTCGCAGAGAAATTGGGGAAGAAAATAGTCACCGAGGGACGTTCCATCAAGAACAATCTCGAAATAGCCGAGAAAACCGGACTTCTTTCCATCGATAAGAGCATCATCATACCGGCGCAAGATATCGGCAATTATCCGCCCGACAAGATAATTATCCTTTCGACAGGAGCGCAGGGAGAGGAGTTCGCCGCTCTCATGCGCATCGCGACTAAGCAGCACAAATACATCACCCTCACGGAACGCGACACTATAGTGCTATCGTCCTCGGTCATTCCCGGCAATGAGATAGCCGTGCAGAAACTCAAGGACAATCTCTATCGCCACGGCGTAACGCTTATTCATTACCGATCAAGCGATGTCCACTCCACCGGCCACGGCAACACGGGTGAGCTTGTCTGGTTCAATAAACAAGTCGGCGCGAAATTCTTCATGCCCGCCTATGGGTATCACTCGATGCTCCGCTGCCATGCCAAAGCCGTCGAGCAATCGGGTTTCCCCCGAGAGAACATCGTCGTCCCGGACAACGGCACGGTGATTGATATCGAGAACGGGGAGCGAATGAATGTGCACAAGCAGAAAGTGCCTTCCGCGCCGATGGTCGTCGATGGCTTCACCATCGGCGACATACAGGAGGTCGTTATTCGCGACCGTCAATCGCTCGCAAAGGACGGAATGTTCGTCATCATCGCGAGCGTGAACCTGAAGACCGGCAAACTCCGCAAATCGCCCGACATCATCAGTCGCGGTTTTGTCTATTTGCGCGAATCGCAAAACCTGCTAAATGAGGCACGCATCCTTATCAAGAAAACCATTGAGGATTCAACCCACAACATGAATCCCATCGATCTAGATTACGTGAAGAATAATCTCACTGACGTGTTGGCGGGATTCCTCTTCGCCCGCACTAATAAAGCCCCGATGGTCATCCCCGTGCTGATCGGAATGTAGGGACATACGAAACAAAAAGAACGCCAACCTGTAAGGTTGGCGTTCTTTTTGTTTTTTAAACTAGAATTATTATTTCTTTCGCGATTTCTTCCGGACTCTGAATACTGGAATCGAAAGTCCTTTGACCCTCGGATTTTATGGATTGGTACGCATTATATCGTTCCATATACCCAGCATCATTCGTCACCGAAAGCTTCGATCCACGTTCTGCTGCGGTGGTTAATCGTTCTTGGAAACGTTTCTTCAAAACATCGAGTGGGGCTTCTATATTAATAACAGTCACTTTCAAACCATGTTTGTGTGCGAGTTCACTCAGACTTTTATTTAATTTCCCTTGTGTCAGTGATCCTCCTTCAAGAAGCAACGACATGCCGTTTTGAAGCATCTTCTCAGCTATAAGCATGAGACACTCATGCACAACTGCTCGGTCTCGATTGGGAGTATAGTCCGATATCAAGAACTTGATTTTATTAGCCGAAAGACTAAATACTTTCTTATAGCTGTGCATTATTGAATCGGCAACTTTTGTTTTTCCCGAACAAAGAGGACCGTTCAAGATTAAGATAAATTGATGCATGATGTTGTTTTGATTTATGGTTTTGATTAATGTGCATCACTGCACGCTCGCATAGTACTATAAGTCGGCCATTTGTGCAAGCTTTTGCATCCGCCCCTATTTTCATACACATTAACGCGGCAAGGTGAAAACCTTGCCGCGTTTTTGTATGAGACCTTCGGATGCAAGCTTCACGAGTGCGGAGCGCAGTTGCAGACGGCGGACAGCGCCGAACAAATCCGACAGATGAGTTTGCGTCGCCGTTCCCTTGGCGAGTTCGCGCAAGATGATACCGCGCGCTTCCCGCAGAGACCCGCTGAATTTGGATTGTTTCGTATATGTTTTGCTCCGTGCATTGTGCGAGATGCCTGAGCGTTTCAGATGGGCGCCGTAATCCATGAGCGCGCTGTACCACTCCCGTGCCTTTCCTTTCGACAGCACTTGTTTGAGAATTTTTTCTATCTCCGTATCCGAAATGTTCTTTCTGTTCGGGCTAAAACGCGTTGTAGCCGTTCGCCCGACGCGGCCTTCGCCGCGTTTAGGGAAGAAATGATGGATGACAGCCGTGCGGATGTTCGTCTCGATGACGACGACATCCTGATTGAACGCGAAAGCCGCCACGGCTCGAGCAGTATAAGGTCCAATACCCGGGAACTGCTCGAGCTCTGCGGCATTCGTTGGAAATTTCCCGCCGTAATTCATGACCGATTCTTTTGCCGCTTGATGAAGCATTTTTGCGCGGCGGTTGTAACCGAGTCCTTGCCAATTCCTCAACACATCGGAGAGTGATGCGCGCGCAAGTGCGCGGACGGTCGGGAACTTCTTCAGAAAATTTCTATAGAAAGGAATGACCCGCTCCACCTGTGTTTGCTGAAGCATCACTTCGGAGACCAGAACTCGATAAGGGTCGTAATCCTTGCGCCACGGCAGATTATGCCTACCGTGCGTACGATAATGAGCCCATACGAGGCGCCGGAAGCGCTGCATCATGCCAAAAAGAGAGTTGGCTCGCAGGGCGACGGCCCGAGAGTTAGGAACACGGCTAGCAAGCCGTGATTCCGCTCTCTTTGAGGTATGTGCAGCACTTCGAGCCATACCACTCACTTCGCCTTCGGCCAACGTAGCGCGGCAGGCGGCCAGAGTTTCGTGAGTGGATGGGAGGCGCAATCGTGCGGACGCGCGGGACATACGTAACGACCGTAGAGAACAAGACCATTGTTCACATATCTCCAATCCTGTTTTGGAATAAGCGCCTCGAGGTCTTTTGATATTTTTGTGAGGTCGGTGTTGTCGGTGAGGTCAAAACGTTTGGCGAAACGCTTCACATGCGTATCGGTCGCGATGCCTTCCCAAATATCGTAGAGTTCGCCGAGGATGACGTGCGCCGTCTTATATCCGATGCCCGGAAGCGCGATGAGTTCGGATTCGCTCTTTGGCACGACTCCGTCGTGCTGCGCCTGTATCTCTTTGGCCGCGCCGATAATCGCCTTCGCCTTGTTGCGAAAAAATGGAATGGAGGAAATTTCCTTCGTGAAGACCATCGTATCCGCTTTCGCAAAGTCATGTGGCGTCTTATATGTCTTGAAAAGCGTCGCTGTCACCTTGTTCACTGCTTTGTCGGTGCATTGCGCCGAGAGCATGACTGCGACGACGAATTGGAACGGTGTTCCATGCGCGAGCTCGCTCTTTGGGACCGGATACGTTTTCTTCAAGTACGAAACGATTTTCTCCGCACGCATCAGACGCTCTTTTTGTTTCGTGGGAGTCATCAGGCAAGCTCTTTTAGATCCGTAATGACTTGCGCAGCGTGCTGTTCGGGCTTCACTTTTTCGTATACCTTCGCAATCTTTCCCGAAGGATCGATGAGGAATGATGTGCGCTTGGTACCCATATAGGTGCGGCCCATGAATTTCTTCTCTCCGAATACGCCGTAGCGCCCCACAACCTCCTTGTTCTCGTCGGCGAGAAGGGTGAACGGCAGCTTATATGTGTTCGCAAATTTTTTATGGCTCGAAACGCTGTCGGTCGAAACACCGAGTATGACCGCACCGATGGTAGTGAAATCCTTGAATTGGTCGCGTAGGGTGCAGGCCTCGATAGTGCATCCCGGAGTGTCGTCCTTCGGATAGAAATACAGCAGTACCCACTTTCCCCGATATTCTGAGGGTGTATGAATCTTTCCATCCTGATCAGGGAGCGTGTAGTCGGGCGCCTTCGAACCTTTGTTTGGCATCTCCATAAGGAAAACTATATCATTTCAGGCGTTTACTCCTCGTGCGGAAAAGCAAAGTCGAAGAAAATGAGCAGGAGCGCGCCTGCAGAAAAGATAGTGAGAACATATAGAATCAGCGGACCGATGACCGGAAGAAGTGCGATGAGCGAGAGTGCGAGCATGCCGAACACGCCATCGTGCCATAACACTTCTTCGCGCCCCCTAAAACGCCGTGCGAACGCACTGCCGAGAAGAATGCCCGCGTAGAGGAGCGCGAGGAACGCCAAGAGAGAATACAAAACGAGAAGCAAGAGCGCGAGGCCAATGCCAACGAACGTCAGCATGAGCACAATGAACAGAACCGGCGTGGCGACGAGTATTGCAAACCCGAGCAACATCGTGAGCAGAATGCTGCGCGGACGCTGCGTATAGGCGCGTTCGACGATTTCCTCCGCGAGCTTCGGGAACAGGCCGGCCAGAAGGCCGGCTAGAATGAGGGCTCCGAGGATACGCGCGAAAAGGAAAAATCCGATACTCACGACAGAAAGCAAGCGTGAAGTACCGGCATCCGGCAGATAAGAAGCGTTCCTATACTTGATACCGCCGATTATTGTTGCGGAAGCCGGTATGGTTGCCGGTTCGGGTGCTTCGTAGGAAAGCGTTCCGCGAATGGTGGTACTCGCCGCGAGCGCCAAGTGACCACTCGAAACGATGCGCACATTCCCTCCAAAGTCGCCCGAAAGCGAGATAGTATTGCCGTAGATGGTGACCGGTCCCGAAGCGCCTTTCGTCAAGGTAGTTTCCGCGGCGGCAATGAAGACGCTCCCAGCGGCGCGACCAGAATCGTACACAGAGAACCCTAGAGCGACCAGATCACCAGCGATCGGCTCTTCAATAACGACGCTCCCCCCCATTATCCGAAGGTCGCCTGCCACCGGAGCGCGCGAACGTATTGAACCGGCGACAAGAAGTTCGTCGCCTGCCACCGGCGCTGCGGCGATAATCGAGCCGCCAAAAGCCGAAAGGTCGCCTGCCACCGGCGCAGTCAATACGATGGAAGCGCCGGCGGCGTATGCATTGCCGGGCGAAGAACTTGCCGCTACGAGCGAGCGAGCCGCCGAAAAGGATGCGGGAGCGGCAAGCACACTCATCGGGAGAAGACATGCGATGAGGGGAATAAAAAGAGAGCGTTTCATACCGATATGTCTAGGGCGCGGGCGGCATCGAGAAATACGACGGACTCCTTTTCATGACGGGCGGCGTGGGCGGTTTTTGCTGCTTATTCGTCTGCAGCGGCTCAATCAAACTTGCGAAAATGAAAATAAGAATTGCAATAATAGCAGAGGCGAGACAGTAGATGCAAAAAGCGTTGATGATGAACATTTGGATGAACGTGAAATAGAGCGAAGCAATCACCCCAACAAGCGAAATACCTTGGAGTACGCGTCGCAGAAGCCGATCAAAGATAACGAGTTCCAGAGCAGCAATGACAAAAAGGATGCTGTAGAACAGGACGCCGTACTCGGCGAGCGGTATGCCGAAAAGATGGGCATACGGGCTCGCAACAACAACATTGCAGCCCGAGAGATTCTGAATATCGCAGATGAGTGGCGTACCGCTTACTTCGTGCTGGGTAATATACGCGGAGTCCGCGAGCCCGAAGAAGGCGAGAACCAAGATAACCGCGACGCCAGCCCTTTTCATAACGCGTAGGATACGCGGTGTTCCTCCGATATGCAAATGCTATGCTTAAGGCATGAAAGAACTCACATCTGAGGAATATCATGTGATGCGCGAGGGAGGCACCGAGGCCCCTTTCTCGGGCGCTTACGTCAATCACCACGAAACGGGCATGTACACATGCCGGGCTTGCGGGTCCGCCTTATTCAGCTCGGATGCGAAGTTCGATTCGGGCACCGGCTGGCCGTCCTTCAGCGATCCGGCGATCGCTGACCTGCCTGCCGGCAGGCAGGGAAATATCGGCACCCGCCCTGACGACACTTTCGCCATGCATCGCACCGAAGTATTCTGCAGAAAATGTGGCGGACATCTCGGTCATGTGTTCAATGACGGACCCGCCGAAAAAGGAGGTAAGCGCTATTGCATAAACTCCGTGTGTCTCGATTTTGAGAAAAAGTAGACGGATTCGTTAGATATAGAAAAAGAATCCCGCACCTGCCATATTTCAGACAGATGCGGGTCGGAGACCAAAGATTCAAAGCCAGAGTTCAACTTGCACGCACCGCCGCAGGGTCGTTGCCGTTCCAGTCGTAGACGAGCCAGTAGTCGCCCCAGTACCACCTGCCACCGCGCCAGTAGAGGCAGCGGACGTACAGGTTGCCAAGGCGGTTGCGGTAGATGGTGCCCCAGAAGAAGATGTAGCGAGTATTCCCGTTTCCATCCGTCTTCCACTCATCGGGGATGAGTTCGGGGTGCGCGAGCAGGTAGTCGAGGACATTGGCGTTCAAGACGGGCTTGCCCGCCAGCTCCTTGCGGAGCTTGTTGCCCTCGATGACCCTGCCATCCTTCTGGCCGCTCGCGAGGAAGAACTCGACCTGTTTCGGGTCGAACTTCCACTGGCCGCCCTTCTAGTGCTCGTCCACCGTCCAGCCGTCTTTGGCCCACGGGTTGAACGGGTCGGCGTCGCAGTCGATGATGTGCTCGACTTGCGTGATGACCGCGCGGCCGAGCAGGACTTGGCGGAACTGACCGAGCTTGTCGCCTTCACAGGCCGCGTCAATCAGTTGCTCCGTCCAATCGTTGCGTGCGAACGCCAC
>CAZJKG010000005.1:0-46512 GCA_964546795.1 uncultured Candidatus Saccharibacteria bacterium | reverse complement strand
GCCAAGGCATCCACCGTGCACTCTTATGTCTCTCGTACGGAGACCTATATATCACGATCACTAATTACACTTTTTCGTCCGCGACAGAGTCGCGGACATGAATCGTCTTTTTAGGGACGATTCACCTATGCGTATTCGCCCCGTACCACAACTTTACAGACAGCGCGTTTGTAAAGTTCGTGAGTATTCACGAGCCACATCCGCACGGGTCACAACGAAGTGAGTCCGCGAGAGTTGTGGTACGGGGTTCGTATGTCAAAGATTCGCGCGCCCCTCAAAAAAACGAACCGTCCCGCTACCAAGCGGGACGGTTCGCGTTACAAACGCGCGGCCTTAGAGGCCTATCCCCAATCGGTAAAGGTTTGTTGTTTTTGTAGACACGTGTGGAGAGTATAGAGGAGCGGAGTTCAGGCGTCAAGCAGCAGCAATTTAGAAAAAGGACGACCCGCCGGGGGCGGGTCGTGAGCTTCGGACGGGTAAACGGATCAATCCACCAGCTTGCATTCCTGTGGCGGCCAAGGAATGGAATTAGCCCGTTGGCCACGGTCTTCCTCGGTTGCGAGCGCCTGCCAATGAGTCAATGAACTGCGGATTTCCCCTTGCTTCTGGGAGAGTTCCTGGACGGCGGCATCGGTGTGCTTGCGGATGTGTTCCATGAACCCGGTAACTCCCTCCAGTGTCTTTGGCTCAAGCTTCAATACTTCCACGCTCACTTCGACGAGTCCGAGTTCTTTGACGAAGAGGGAATGTGCATAACTCGGCTGCTCAATCCAGTCAATCATTCGCCAAGCATTGACCATATATTTCTTTCGCCAGACGGTTCCGTAGGTGTGAGTCCTTGATCTGACGTACACCGTTCGCCCTTCGTACGTGTAGAAGCCCGATCCATCACCGTTCTTGCTAGAGTCATAATGCATCATGACTTCCTCCTATTTCAAATGAAACCCACACAGTATGAGTTTCTTCTGTGCAAACAATACAATTTCTTTTGTTGCGCGTCTAGTCATAGCAAAACCGCTCTCTTCCAGAGAGCGGTTTTGCAAAGGAGAATCTATTAGTCCCTTATCTCCGAGTGAAGATGCTCAAGATAGCGGGCTGCGGAGGCCTGACCGCCAAGCCCGAAAGCGAGACCGACCGCAAGCGATACGGCAATAACGACGCCCATGAAGAGGGTCTGAACGAACGCCGTAGCCACATTAAGCTGCGCGAGCGCCGCGAGAATCGCGAAAATCCATATGGAGTAACGCGCGACTTTGCCGAGGAAGTTTGCCGCATGCATGGATGCCGCCTTCGCCGAACCTGTGACAACGCGCTCTGCCGCTTCCGCGACGACTGCCGCAACAAGCAGAATCAAGACCGCAACAATCACCTGTGGAAGATACCCGAGAACGACATCGCTGATGAAGAGATTCACCGTCGTCAGATGGAGCACGTCGAGCGCCGCGACCAAAAAGACGATGATAAAGAACCACTCCACGAGAAAACCGAGGAACCTTCCGGCGGACAACTCGTAACCCGCGCGAGAAAGCAATCCTTCGAGGCCGGTTGATCTGAGCGCCTGATCGACACGCAGCGAATTAACGATCTGTGTAACCACGCGGCCGAGGCCAACGCCGATGAGCCAACCAACGATGAATATGACGATTGCGATAACTAAGTTGGGGATGAACGCAACCGATCCGTAGAAAAGATTCTGGAAGGATTGGCTAAGCACATCTGCCCATGTAGTGAAAACCATATGGATAACGCTTTGTTTATGCGGTTAATTACTCGCGCGATACCGCGAGTATCTGCTGGAAGTATAGCACATTCAGACCCCTATTTTATCGATGAGGAGGCGGTGTGGATAGTCGAAAACATCCCGGAGGAGACGGTCGTAGACCCCTAAACGGTACCGGAAATCAGCCGTCGCAAAGGCAGCATACCGGATCTCACGTCCAAGCTCGGCCTCAAGGGAATGGACGGCGCTCGCAAGTGCGCGTTCCTCAAGCAAGTCGCCCACGACAAGGAGATCGATTTGCGATTCGAGGATACCCGTAAAGAGTCCTGAGAGAGCGACGAGACGAATTGTTCCGGCGCGTTTGAGCGCCGTAATGATGTTTCGCGGACGCACATTGGTCGTATCCCGAACAAAGGTGTTTAGGGCTTCCAACTGCTCAAAACGCGGATTTGTTTGATACCGCACAGAATGTTGTTTGCCCTTCTTACGCAACAGACCGGCAGCGAGAAGTTCGCCAAGTTCATAGCGAACGGCGTCCTTGGAAAGTTTGGTCCTCTGCGCAACGTCAACAAGCGTAAACGCGATATGTTGATTGAATACGAAAAGCCGGAGGGTTTTCAAACGGGCGTTCGAACCGAAGATCTTGGCGAGCGATTCCATGGATGCCGCCAGTGTAGACGTTCTGCCGGTCAAAAGCAAAACTCGCCTTTTGGCGAGTTTTGCTTTTAGACGAACATTCGCTTAGTGAATGTGTAGCCCGTTATTACTTTAAAGTAACCTTTGCTCCGGCCGCCTCAAGCTTTTTCCCAAGCTCTGCAGCATCCTCCTTCTTCATGCCCTGCTTGAGCATCGAAGGCGCACCGTCAACGAGGTCTTTTGCTTCCTTAAGACCGAGCCCGAGCGCTTCTTTCACCACCTTGATGACGGCAATTTTTGTTGCGCCTGCATCAGTGAGTTCAACGTCCATAGTTGACTTTCCTTCTGCTTCCGGCGCAGCGCCGGAAGCAGGACCTGCGACGGCGACGGCCGCAGCACTGACACCGAACTTACCCTCAAGTACCTTTACGAGTTCGGAGAGTTCGATAACCGTCATGGTCTCGATCTCTTCCACAAGTTTCTTAAACTTTGAGGGAACTTCTGCCATTAAGGTCGTAGGTTCAGATGTCGTAACAGTCTCTGCGGCTGTTGGACCATGACCATCACTCACAATTTTTGTTTCATCCATAATTATTGCTTTTTCTTACTAATTTGATCAAGTGCGATAACCAATCCTTGTATAGGCGAGTTTATGACATTCACGAACATGCCGCGCAAGACAATCATAGGCGGTATAGTCGCGATCGCCGTCATTTTTGCCGCATCGAGGAATGTGCCCTCGAATACACCACCCAGAAGCGAAAGAACGCCTTTTAGCTTCTTGCCGTACTCGTACACGCCGCGCGCCGGTGCGGTCGTATCGCTCGTGGTCCACACCACCGCGATCTCGCCGGGCAATGTCGGCACCTCGCCCGCATATCCGCGCGCATCAAGCGCTTTACGGATAAGGGTCTTTTTCGCGACATAATACTGCACGCCTTCCTGTGAAAGCTCCTTGCGCATCCGAGAAGCGTCTTTGACCGTGAGCTTCGAGAATCCCACGAATGCGATCGAGGACGCTTCTTTAAAAGCATCGGTGAGGCGCGCGAGTATGTCGCGCTTCTTGTCTTTTGATATGGCCATGAGTTGTTAGCAACAGGCAGAAAGCCGTGGGCAGGGGGAATTGAATTCCCTGCTTGGTGCTCCTGCTTACTGCTGGCTATTTCTAACGTACGAACGAAAATATAGGAGAGTTCTCCCTTATCACTTTTCAGAAAAGCGATAAAGGGTCGCCCTGCGTAAGATTCATCCGTCTCCAAACATGCATCCCTCGGCATCATAAGATGATTTCGGGATCCACGTTTTTATATCCAATCGCTTCGCTCTTGGAAAAAACGGGACTTACGGTCTTCGGTTCGTACAAAAAGCACTCTATCAGAATAGAACGGGAGTGCAAGCTTTCTCGTTATCCAAACTATAGTGCGACCGCATTGTATTGTGGATAGCGGATAGCGCGGACCGCAATCGCAAAGGATCGGTATATTGGCTCCGCAGAGTTATTGCATCGCGGCGCTTGCAAAATGTAGCGCGAGGAGTGCGATCGCGACAATCACCGCAAATCCGGTGACGAACTTCACGAATTCAACTACGAACGGAAGTATGCGCCGTTCGGTATTGCGACGATTATTATTTTCTTGATTGTTCATCCCGTTAGAGGTAGGAAATCAAAGATTTCCTTACGCGATTTTAAGATAATATGGACTGTTCGACCTCATACTGATTATCCTTAGCATATCATTGCGCGCCGTTTTGACCTCTAACGGGATTCATACGCAGTGATGGCGGTAAGAAAATTCTGATCGGTCCCGAGTATCGCCGGGTCCTCCGCACGCAATTTCTGAACAATCCGCTCCGCGGCGGCGAGGTCTCCGGCGAGATAGGACACTTTCGCAAGATCATAGAGGACATCGTAGTTGGAAGGATTCTTTTCAACCAAATCCGCAAGGAAACGCGCCGCGTTTCGCCAATCCCCTATAGCTATATAGTACTTCACGGCCGGCCCCGCTGCTGCCGTATCCGGTACGGTATAGAGGGGTAGTGCTTCATCAGCCCATTTCTTCGCCGTCGTCGTATCGCCAAGTTTGTAGTAGAGCGTCGCAAGAATGTAGCGTGGCACTGGAAGTGAGGTTTCTTTCTGCGCATATTCCTCAAGTATGGTTATCGCTTCCTTAAAGTACGTTACTTTTCTTGCATCATTTTGAGAAAGCATATCGGCTTTTCGAAGAGAAATATTCGCCGTCATATACCACGCTTGTGCGCGCAGTGGGGAGAGTTCTATCGCACGGGAGAGTACCTGTTCGTCAAATGCGTCGTCTACCGCCGCTTCCGGCGGCGCCGTATCTATGACATGTCCGAGGTAGGTCGCGGTTCGCGCATCATACGGATATTTCTCGAAATTCGCCGTTAGCACCGAAAGCGCATACTCATACGCGGCAACACGATCTTCTCCCGAGAGCTGAGTTGCTTGATGGTCGGTGTACATGCTGTAGGCCTGATAGCCGTACTCGAGATCGGCGTACGTCCCGAGTGCGAGACCGCGCCCAAAATAGGCATTAGCCCGATTGACATCAATAAGGTGATAGAGATATCCCTTTGTGAGCAGGATGTTGGCATACAGCGGCAGCGCGATGACCGGGATAATCAAAATAAATAAAGTAGTGCTAATGAGTGGTGACACGAACGTCGGCAAGCGCTTGGGCAAGGAAGCGGCAGAGGATGTGTTCGAAGTCAGTGCGATGAGGGTAGCGAACAATGCGTATAACAGCCAGAGCGACGCGGGCGTATCAAAGACGAAAAAATTCTGTACCGAATACGTAAGAATAAGAAGCAAGAAAAGCAAGCCGGAATTCGTGAGGCCGAACAGAGAACGGCGGTACAGCCGAAACGCGGATACAGCGAACCCAACGATGAGCGCAAGATAGAGCACGAGACCGACAACGCCGTATTGCGCGAAGTAATCCAGAAATGCATTATGCGAGCGGTCAAACCACTGCTCTACGATCTTGCTAGGATCGTAAATCTTGTTAAAGAGCCGAGCAACATGTTCGGCGCCATAGCCAAGCAATGGATGCCGGAGCGCTTCTGCGCCGACGGTCTGCCAGACGAAGAGGCGGCTCGCGACTGTGCCGTCAGTAAGCGAAATGGAAGCGATGCGTTTAATCGGCTCAAAAGAAACGTGTGCAAGCTGGTCGCGGAATCCGAAAAAGAGGGCGCATAGGAAGAGAATGCTGACGATGCCGTAACGACCGAAGCGGCGGTCGTTCCCTTCTCCTTTCCACGCGACATACGCGAGCGCGACAAAAAGAGCGAGAAGAAGTGCGAGAATGGTCCCGCGCGTCGCTGCAAAAAGTATCGCGAGTACCGACAGGATGGCGGCAGCCGCATAGATCCGGCGCCAAACGCCGATCGAGTCCTTCCACGCAATGAGAATCACGAAGAACGCCATGCCGAGATAGCCGGCAAGAAATGCCGCATTACCGAACGTGCTTCCGATGCGCCCGGTAATCGGCGGCAAGAACGACGATTCAGCGCCAAAGACGGTTTCTATCCATTGCAGAACCGCAATAACGGCAACAATTCCGGCGACGGTCGCAATGGTCTTTATAAGACGTTCTAAAAATATGTCGTCGGCAAAAATAAGAACGAGGTAGAAAAAGGCCGTGATGATTGTGAGCGTCAGAAGCCCGTCTCCGCGATCAAAAAGGCCCCAGAAGCTTCGATAGAAATCAAGGCCTCCAAGGGAAGCGGTATACGCAACTGCAAGCAGTGCAGAAGGGATCCAGCTAATCGGATCTCGTAGGCGCTGATAAAAGAACGGTCGACCGGAAAGCGCCAGGTACGCGAATGCGGCGACTGCGATAATGCCGATTCCCTGAAGTAAAAATGTCTTGGTCGTAACATACGGATACACAAGACCGCTTACGTACACGAGCGGAAGAACCGCGGGTGCGATAAGAAAATATGGGAATATTCTCGCAATCTTGTCCGTCATGATTTCTCCCATTCGGCACGAAGCTCAGCGAGATAGGGTGTTTGGCCGATACTCTTCTCGGCATCTGAAAACGCTTTTTCAATAGTTGCCCTATCGTCTTTCATCCGCGTTGTTAAAAATTCTATATAGGCATAGTGGTAGAATTTGAATCCCGGCTGTACGCGAGTGGATTTTTCGTACGCGATGCGCGCCGTCTTATATGCGCCTAGTCGCTCCATAAGTACGCCGAGGTTGTGTAATGGAAGGCCGTTCTCGACATCTGCTAGTATCGCTCGCCCGAGATACTCATATTGTTTTTTGCCATCGCCAAGAAGCTCGTATTGATTCGCGACGCCGACGGAAAGTATCATTTTCGACGAAGTGGCGGTAATAAGAAGATCGGAGAGGCGGAGTATCTCGCTCTGCGCTTTTGCAGTAAGTTCCAGATTAGCCGCATATGCGCCTTTGAAATCCCACGATGCGATACTGTCGCCTTCCGCGAGAGGAAGAGGGTGGACAATCGGACGGCTTGCAGAATCCGGAAGAACGGCCTTTGCGGCCGAAGAGGTCGCGGTCTCAATTTGGATAGGCAGTGGCTGAAGTTGGTCCTCGATCGGCTGAAGAGTGTCCGCGCGCGGAAAGAATTGCCAAATCCCGATAATAACCAAAACAAGAATAATGCCTGCTCCGACAAAGAAACGTGTTTGATTCGTCCCGTTAGAAGTTTCCATACAAGTGATACTAGCAAGTCAGTCTAGCTTTTGCGATAAAAGTTGAATCAACAAATATCCTGCGCGCGTTGAACTTCTAACGGGATTCATACGCCGAAAGCATATCATAACGAACAACGTCCCGCTTTTAGCGGGACGTTGTTCGTTATGCACGCGCAAAGATTTATTATTGATCGGCCTCAACGGATGCTCGCGTCTTCGGACCGAAGTAGCCAGCGGCGGGTGTGATTCCCTTCGCCTTCTGGTACTTGATAAGTGCAGCTTTTGTCAGACCGCCGAACCTTGTTGTCTCATTCCCCGGAGAACCGGCACCACTATTCGCAATGGTGTAGCCGTGCGCGTTCAGGAACTCCTGGAGCATCTTTACTTCGCTACCGAGAGAGCCGGTGGTGAGATTCGTCTTGAACACACCTACGGCCGTGCTCGTCACCGAGCCGGTGGTAGCCGTGCCTTCAAGCGACAATTTTACCTTCGCGATGACATCGGCATCGGCGTTAAAAGACGCAAGCACATCAAGAATGGACCGAATCTGTGTTGCAGACAGGCCGGAGGCGGACTTTGCCGGAGTTGCCGGCGTAGCAGGCACGGCTGGAGTTGTCGTTGAAGCCGGTGTGGCTGGAGTTGCAGGCGTTGCAGGTGTTGTTGGTGTTGTTGGTGTTGTTGAACCGCCGCCGCCTGTTGAACCACCTCCTCCACCTCCACTAGTAGAAGAACACAGAACTGTGGACGGAGTAATGGTGACTGTCACGCTTGTGTTCGGTTGATATTTGAGAAGCGACTGGTTGGCATTGCAGATATCGCTTGCGATACCGGTGAGAGTACTCGCCGAAAATCGTTCGAGACCCGGTGCGGTCACCTGAAACGTTGAACCGGATTGAAGTGTGACGCTGAAGTCCGAAGCATTGACAGTAATGGATTCAATAGTGGCACTTGAACCGGAGACGTTCAGTGTAATGCCGTTCACACTCAAGACCGTATCCGTGGTGAGAGTGACGTCGTCAAACGCAGCGAGAGCGAACGCGGGTGTGAACAATGCCACTAGAATTCCTGCGCTGGCGAGCATTCGTGGCATAGGGTGGAGTTTATTTAATTAATAAGAACTCGTTATGCGATTACTGGAATGCCCAGAAGTTGAATGCGTAGACGCTGGCTGCTGGAGACGTACTTGTGCTGAAGTTGGTCAGCCCTACGTTTATGAGGCCGCCAGAGGACGTCGAAGATGCCGACTGTATAACCACGTAATAAGGAAGTGAGCTTGTCGCATGTAGGAACACTCGGTCGCCGCTAGTGATAATGGAGGCCCCGCCCGAAGGTGTGCAGTTCGCGTAGGTCTGTGTCGAGGAGGCATTGGTGGCAGGAATGGTAATTGAACCGGTCACGCAGTAGCCGGATACTATTCGGGTCATACCTGTCCCGACCTGGCCAACCTTCATCGTCGTAGCGGTTGTTGAGGCAAGCGTCGCCGAGCTGGTGACTGTAAGACCACTCGTTGAGGATGTGGCGGTGGTTAGCGTGCCTGATAGAGCCGTCGAACTAGCAGATTCGTTTTTTATGGTGTCGCCGGAGAGAAGAGTGATTTGGGTCGTGGTTGCTCCACCGAGTAATGTAGCCAATCCCGTAGAGGTAAACGCTCCGGTTGTGGTCAGAGCACCCGATATCGCCGTAGAACTGGCAGAAGCATTCTTGATGGTGTCGCCGCTCAACAGAGTTATCTGCGTGGTCGTCGCTCCGCCAAGGAATGTAGCGAGACCGATTACGTTGAGTGTACTCTGTAACGAGAGAGCACCGGCAGCGGTCGTCGTCGCGTTCCCGCCTATCCACAAAGGACCTCCTATGGTTGCGGACTGGGTCGTCGATGCATTGGACATTGTGCTCACCCCAGTGACTGCGAGTGTGCCGCCTGTCGAGATGTTCGTACTGATAGTCGTCGCGGCTTGGGCGATGCCAGCACTGACGAAGACAACAGCGAGAGCGAGAATGGTTGTGCGAGTCGCTCTCCCGAGACCGTTCAGATACGTTTTAATGCTAGACATAATTGTAGATAAATAATTCCAAATGAATAAATGGGGAGCGAACTCCTCTTATAGGCAAGAATACTCCCTAAAAAAACAAATGGATGGGAGAGGGTGTGGATAACCTCGCAAAATACAGAAAGGTTTCGCACCGGATACAAAACAAAAACCGTCCGCGCCATGGAGGCGAGACGGTTTTTGAATTCCCAAAAGAAAGAATCCCACCGTAAGGCGGGATTCTTTCTTTTGCTAGGCCAATTTCCTAGCTGGAGCTTTTGCTCGTAGGAAGGTCAGACCCTCCCAAAGACAGTTGCTGTTAGACGTATCGCTTAGATGGAAAGCGATCTGTTTCCAATCGTGAGCGGAAGCGTCTTGACGAGATAGTCACCCATCCAGTCAATCGTAGTGGCCTGCGTTGCGTTCGAAGCGTGGTCAGTGAGGTCAGACCAGTCAGACCAAGCGAATGACGCAGCAGTCGTTATACCCTGCGTACCAGCGGCCGAACCGAAGAAGGCGGTAGAAGATGCTGTCGTCTGCGGATTGGCGATGGATACGCTGACGTTGTTGCTGCCAGAGGCAGTGCCGCCAACTGTACCGCGGAGCTCATAGGTCTTCGAGCCGCCCGCAGCGATCGTCTCGACGGTTGTCGGACGGAAGTGGAGCAAGCAGCTTGTGAGGTTATCGCAGGAGTCAGTGCCTCCTTGTAGGGAGCCCGTCGTCGTTGCGAAGGTACCTGCAACCTGGTTTGAACCGCTCCACAGCGCGACGGTCGTCGTAGCGCCCAAGCTGATGGCCGAGGTCTTGTTGACCGTGAAGACCATCGAGCCCCAGTCGACATCACCCGCTGCGTCGGCCGTGACTTTCACGCGTCCGAGGACCTGATCGGTTCCTTCAGAGAGCGCGGTTGAGTCAAGCGCGACTGCAGAGATAGTCGGAATGGATTTCCTGACGTACATCGTACCCTTTCCGCTCGTTGCGGAAGAATCGAGGTCGGAAGAACCGAGCGACGTTACTACCGTGCCGGCAGAATCCGTCTCCCGATAGCCCTCGTTAGCGTCGAGCAGCGCCGTAATGGCCGTGCCGGAGGTCGCTCCGTTTGCAATCGTTGGGAGATTGACGTAGACGTCAAGTTTCCTTGAGGCGTCCGCCGGGATGTAGAACGTGAGACCGGTGAAGGTGGCCGTCGCGTGCGTCTGATCTCCAGAGGAGAGCGCGAGAGTCGCCGCCGAGTCCGTCGAGACACCGTTGGCGTTCGGGTACCGCAGGGTAACCGACGCAATTGATGTCGCGGCGTTTGCCGGAATCTTCACTTTGATCTCGTCAACCGTGAACGACGAGTACTGCGAAGTGAAGTTGAACGAGCCAACTTTCACCAACGAAGAACCCGCGATGACGTTCGTGTTGTCAGGGGAGACACTCACTGCGGCCGCGAGGTCTGCCGTGCCGACGGTAATCGTCTGCAGGTTGAGCGCATCCGCGTCAACCGTGCTTCCGGTTATCGAGCCGGTGCCAGACGCGTCAATGTTCGCTATCCACGGGCCGATGTTTGAACCGGACTTGATGTTGCCGTAGATATCGATGACTTTCGTCGCTGAGACGCCGAGCGAAACGTTCACCGAGAACGCATTGCTCGTAGAAGGTGTTGCCTTCGTGGTGCCTATCTGCGCACCCGTCGCATTGTCCTTCAAGATAAGGTCCGTGATGGTCGCGGACTCATCTGAGGACAGAGCTACCGTAAGCGTGTTCACATTCACTCCTTCCGTAGCGCCGGTTGAGAGCGTGAATGAGCCGAGACGAGCATTATTCGTGCCCGCGATCAAAGTCTGATTGCCGTAACCCGAGTACTTCGTCAGCGTCAGAGCAGACGATGAGAGCGTAATCGTGTTCCCAGCGACATCAGACGTCGGAGTGTTGATGCTTGCGAGCGACTTCTGGCCCTGAGCGTTTGAAGCGCCGGTGCCAAGAGTGACCGCCACTGTTTGACCGGTAAGGAATGATGCTCCGGTCGTGGACTTCGCATCTGCGTAGATGTCGACGATAGCTGTCGCACCCGCCTTCAGGATCATGGATGAACCGAATGTGAAGTTCACATCCGTATCCTCGGTGAGGTCCTTGGTAGAACCGACTTGAACACCGTTCAAGAAGACCTTACCGTTATCGAGGCCGCGAGCAGACGCGTTTGCGTTGACGTCGAGCGATTCAATTTTGACATCCTCACCTGCGGCGCGAAGTTCGAAAGTCGCCCACTTCACGCTCGATGCGCTGAGCGCAACGTTCGTAGAAGGTGAGTTGTTCGACTTGACCGTAGATACAGTGCCGCTATCGATAGTGGCCGACGTCGCCGAGCGAGCAGTGAAGGATGAACCGCTCTCTCTCGTTGCGAGAATCGGCTGGTTCAGATCAGTGTCAACGAAGCGAGCGTCAGACGCGCGTCGGAGCGAGAACTGGAAGGTATTGCCCGAGCCGGAGATGATGTCGCCAACGACCTTGATTTCAGCCGTACCCGTCTCAATGCGGAGAGGGCTTGCCGAGAAGTCGAAGGTGATGGTGTCATCCGAAGCAATCGAGGCAACTGCGGAACCGACCTGAACTCCCTTCACGTAGAGGCGAAAGTTCTGGATGGAACTGCGGTCAATAGAACCGATGTTGCGGAGCTGGAATGACTCAAGATTCACCGCGCGTGTGCTGATGGTCGTTGAATTGCTCCAGACCGTGTAATCATTCTGTGCTGATATCGTGGTGACTGCAGGATTCGTGGTTGCGTTGAAGTCAGCTGTTGCCAGAGTGGCCGCGGAGACCGTTTGCGTGTACCCATTGATTGGGAACGATGCAGAGGAATCAAGCGTGCCAGACGAGGCAACCGAGACGAGTTGAGCGCCAATCTGTTGACCGGACGTGGAGCCCGCGATGTCGGCGAGGACGGAGACCGTGTAGGTCTGTCCTGCCGCCACCGTGAAGAGTCCCGCCGGATCATTGAAGTTGAACGCCGAGTTGCTCACGCCTGCCGAATCGGTGAGGCGCTTTGCCCCCCAATAGAGGTAGACGTTCGAGAGCGTGGAATCATTGCTGACGCCAATGCGCTTGAAGGCAAGGTTCGTAACCTTGATATCAGCGCTCGTCGGGTTCGCGAAGGTGAACTTCGCGAGCGAACCGATCGCCTGGCCCTGTACCAGAGCGATATTGTTCGGAGAGTCCGTAGCGAGCATGACCTTAAGGCCATTGCCCGAACCGGCAGTCACCGGAGGCGTTGTGCCGCCCGTCATGCCACCCGTTGTGCCGCCCGTTGTCGAGCCGCCGCCGAGATTGAACGCAGCACGCGACTTAGGACCGAAGTAGCCGGCTGCGGGAGAAACTCCTGCCGCCTTCTGCCATGCCATGACCGCTGTTTGCGTTTGAGCACCGAAGTAGCCAGTCGCACCAGCCGGGATTGAATAGCCAGCCGCGATGAGTGCATTTTGAAGGCACGTCACCTCGCTTCCCGAGGACTTCACTGTGAGGTCCTTGGTGAAAGCACACGATGAGGCCATCGAACCGACAGTCGATACCGGAGTACCGCCCGTGAGTGATGCCTGAACGTTTGCGATCGTTGCGCTATCCGCACCGAACGACTGAAGGAGCGAGACAATGGCCGAGACCTGCGAGTCGGTCAGAGCTGCCGCGTGCGCTATAGGCGCGAGCGAGAGCATTGACGTCGCCATCGCGAGTCCGGTTGCCACTGCTGCAACCTTTGCGATCGCTTTTGTAGTTACCGTTTGCATAACAATTGTTAAGAATTTAGGGAGCACATAATAATCAAGTTGATTGAGCGCACTGTAAGCACGTTTCACTTTTACACTACCCCACAGCGCACGGTATCGACCAGTACGCCATGGGTTAGTTGGCAAGGGTTGATGTCCGTAGCTAACGGACTATTCATTTATCAAAGTACGCCCAAGGGGAACAAAAGTCCCCGCAAGGACTAAGGGATAGTATACAGCGGAGACAAGCATTCCCTTGAGTTTGTATGTGGATAACGCCAGGAAGTAGGTAACGCAAAAAAGACCGTTTCCGGCCTTTTTTTGCCCTATGCCCTAGTTGTCATCACGGGAGTATCCTAGCAAACACAGTCATTTAAGTCAAAGTTCTGATTTAGGAGAGGGAGTAGGTGCTCCAACGACGCTCGCCCTGCTTCAACACCATTCCTGCTGTGATAAGCGAAAGAAGCTCACGTTGAATGGTCTTCTCGGAAACCCCTCTGACAATGGTGGAAATGTCCTTGATGCTTGCCTTCCCTTTATTTCTTATAACGGACAATATTGCCTCACTTCTGTCCTTTATACGAATGTCCGATATATCTTCAATGTCTTTAATATGTCCTTTACCGGCCGCCACTGATGCTTGGATAACGCGCTTCGGTGCTACAGATCTTGAGTGTGGACGAGGCAAGACCTCCTTTCTTGACGCGCTTTTGGCGATACCTGAAAGTGTCGGTGATTCGTCTAGGAAGAGTCGGGGATCTTCATAGGCGGCGACTTCTTTAAGTAGTGTATGCGCCTCGCGCGTGATGATTTCTGCATTCATAGAAGAGAGAATGTCGCTTGTGCGGGCTATGGAAAGAAGTGAGGAAAGTGCAAGAAGTTCCCGGGAAAGAGCTGCGCGGGCCGTTGCGGGAGGTAGCATCGCCGCATCAACGAGTCCTATCGCTATCGCGTCAATACGGTTCCTTAAGGACACCGAACCGGCGAAAGCGGGTGCGACGAGATGTATTGCTTTGGCGAGACGCTCGGCCTTCTTGTATATAAATACTCTTCGTATGTCCTTTTCAAATATGTTGTTGAATATACCTTTTTCTAAGACAAAATCATCTGAATGAATATCTTTACCTCTCATCTGGACTTGCCGGATTTCAGTGCTGTGTCCCATATCTGATTGTCCGTGTCTCATAGTGTATCGGACAGTATACGTCCGTTTGAACTGCACGCAAGTATTTCTCTATAACTCCAATAACCTTTAATTCATTTCCAAATGCGTCGATGAGCTGATGGAGCGAAAAATGATAGTTGGACTTGGCCTAGCGGCCCGGAGCGCTATCATTTTTCGTTCCATCAGCGAATCGGGCTTTGATGTCTACTTAGGAAGTGATGCTACAATGTGTACATACTTAACATGAGTCGTAGAAATGGTAACGGGAAACGTGGACGTGTCCGCGAAGAAGAAGTTAGGGAATACGACACGCTTATTCGGTACGCTTCCGCTATTGTCCTATTGGCATCCGGCATCCTCCTCATGCTTGCCGTCTTTGATGCGGCAGGACCCGTCGGTGCGACGGTCTTTGCCACGAGTTATGCAATCGTCGGAATTGGCGCCTTCCTTTTGCCACTCGCTTTGATCGCGACCGGTTTTTACGCGGGATTTGGGCGACCGACAATTGAACCGCTCACTGCTTCGGGTCTCCTTCTTATCGTTGCCTCCGTTCTTGCTTTTGCCGGACTGTTCCCCGGAGCGGACTTCGGAGGAAAAACCGGAAGCTGGGAGGGGCAGGCGCTTGCGGGGTTCTTCGGATTTTGGGGTGCGTTGGTTCTATTGGTCGCGACTATCGCTATCGGTATCGCTGTTGTGACCGATATTGAAGCAATGTGGGCATTCCTCAGTGAGAATGTGCTCTCGCTTTGGAAGCGTATGCGCTCGCGTTACGAAGAGGAAGAGCTGGAAGAAGATTTCACGGATGTTGTTGGTGTCCCCCTCCCCGAAGACGCGGATGATTCATATGCATCGGAAGAGGATGCTGGTACTTCCCTGTCGCATGAAGAGCGTGAGCCGGTGGTGACTGTCTTTAATCGTTCTACGGGTGCCAAGGGGACGGGCATAGCAAACTTCGATGCGGAATACGAAGCGCCGCCGCTTTCAATCCTTGGCATGGATCATGGGAAACCGGGTGTGGGTGATATCAAAGCGAACGCGAATATTATTAAACGCACTTTCCAGAACTTTGGTATCCATTTGGAGATGGATGAAGTGTCGGTAGGCCCGACTGTGACGCGCTACGCGGTCAAGCCCGCCGAAGGTGTGCGTCTTTCAAAAATTGTCTCCCTCGCGAACAATCTCGAACTCGCACTTGCCGCGCATCCGGTGCGCATCGAGGCGCCCATTCCAGGGAAATCACTCGTCGGCATCGAGGTGCCGAATACGACTAAAGCAATGGTCGGTCTCGGCGGACTCCTTGCCGCGCCGGAGTGGAGCGACAGCACCAAGCCGCTCCTCGCCGCTCTCGGCCGGGACATCACTGGCACGCCGCATTACGTCAATATCGCTAAAATGCCGCACGGGCTCGTCGCAGGCGCGACCGGATCCGGAAAATCGGTTGCCATTCATGCCATCATCACTTCCCTCCTCTACAGGAACGGTCCGAACCAACTGCGCTTTATCATGATTGACCCGAAACGCGTGGAACTGACCGCCTATAACGGCATTCCTCATCTTCTTACTCCCGTCATTACCGATCCGAAGAAAACTATTTTCTCGCTCAAATGGGCGGCCAAAGAGATGGAACGTCGGTACGATATTCTCCAGGCGGAGCATGTGCGCGACATTGATTCCTATCACGCCACCGTCTATGAACCGGCGAAGAAAAAAGGAGTACAGGAAATGCCCGAAGCGCTTCCTTATATCGTTATCGTCATCGACGAACTTGCCGATATCATGCATAGTTATCCGCGAGAACTTGAGGCCTCTATCGTTCGTCTTGCGCAGATGTCGCGGGCAGTCGGTATCCATTTGGTGCTTTCCACGCAACGCCCCTCGGTGAACGTCATCACGGGTCTCATCAAGGCGAATGTGCCGACGCGTATGGCGCTGCAAGTCGCATCGCAGATCGACTCGCGCACCATTCTCGACGGTGCTGGTGCGGAGACCTTGCTTGGCGCGGGCGACATGCTCTATCTCTCAAGCGATATGCAGAAGCCGGTGCGCATCCAAACGGCATTCATCAGCGAGAACGAAGTGAAGAAAGTGGTGGGTTACATCAAGAGCCACAATGCGGGCAATCTGTCGAGTATCGATTTCGGAGGGAATAACGTGAGCACGGAACCGAATGATGTCATTGGACTGGTGAATAACGACTTCGATGATGACGATATTGATGACGACCTTTACGAGAACGCGCGCGCTACGGTTGAAGAGGCCGGTCGCGCCTCAACCTCGTATCTGCAGCGCAAATTGAAGATCGGATACTCTCGCGCGGCGCGGCTGATGGACGTACTTGAGGCAAAGGGCGTTATCGGCCCCGCCGACGGCTCAAAGCCGCGCGAAGTGCTCACGGTCCAATCTTCGAGCAGACAGAACCCTGCATCTGGTCCAAACGGATCAATCGGGAATGGAGAAGAGGAACATCTCTTTTAGCAAAAAGATGATCAAATATCTCACGGTCGCAGTGCTTCTCATACTTATCAGCTACGGTCTTCGGGAAGCACGGCCGCTCCTGGCGGGGCCTGCGCTTTCCATCGACTCCCCCACGGATAATGAATCCTTTCCGGATGGAATCGTGACTGTCAGCGGGAAGGCCGTGCGCGCGGCACGGCTCACGCTCAATAATGCGTCCGTACTTCGCGGGGAAGACGGTAGTTTTTCGTCAATACTTACTTTTCCTCGCGGAGGATCTATACTTACCTTCGCGGCGACCGACCGCTTCGGCAGGACGGTTGTCGCCACACGCAACATTTTCGTACCCTAACAACCCCGAATTACGACTTAACAATCAGCATTATGGCATTTAAAAAATCGACGAAGGAAAAAATACTTAAGACCGTTACGGCGGCAAGTACGGATAAAAGTGAAAAACAAAAATCAATCGAACAGGCGTTGAAAGAAATCAGGACTAAGTTTGGCGATGAAGCCATCACGACCTACGGCGCCGGTGCGCCGCAAAAAATCCCCGTCATAGCGACGGGTTCCATTGGTCTTGACGCGGCCCTCGGCGTAGGAGGTCTCCCCCGTGGGCGCATCATTGAAATATTCGGGCCGGAATCATCCGGAAAGACAACGCTCGCTCTGCATGTCGTCGCAGAAGCGCAGAAGCAGGGCGGTATTGCGGCGTTCGTCGACGCTGAACATGCGCTTGACCCCGAATACGCGCGGCGCATTGGTGTGAAGCTCTCCGAACTTCTCATCTCTCAACCGGATACGGGGGAACAGGCGCTCGATATTGTGGAGAGTTTGGTACGAAGTGGAAATGTTGATGTCATCGTTGTTGATTCTGTGGCGGCACTTACGCCGAAAGATGAGATTGAGGGTGAAATGGGTCAGCAACACATGGGTAAGCAAGCGCGACTCATGAGCCAAGCGCTCCGAAAACTGACCGCCATCGCCGCACGGAGCAAGACCATCGTTATCTTCATCAATCAGATCCGCATGCAAATAGGTGTTATGTTCGGCAATCCAGAAACGACTCCGGGCGGCAAGGCGTTGAAATTCTACACCTCAGTGCGTCTCGATATCCGCCGTATCGCTTCCATTAAAAAAGGGGATGAGGTTGTGGGCGGGCGCGTGCGGGTGAAAGTCGTCAAGAACAAAGTCGCAGCGCCCTTTAAGACGACCGAGTTCGATCTTCTGTATAACGAAGGTATCAGTCGCGAGGGCGAACTCATTGCACTCGGCGAGAAATACGCACTCGTCGCCAAATCCGGCGCTTCCTATAAATTCGGGGATGCCTCGCTCGGCAAGGGTTACGATGCCACACGAACGTTCCTCCGCGACAATAAAGATGTTTCCAAAGAACTCCTCAAACAAATTAAAGTGAAACTTACGGAGGGTTAAATCCCCTTCGCGGCCGATATAAAGGCGAGCGCGCGAGCAATCTCGCGCGCGACGTATATGAGAGATCCCACCGCAAGAAGTATGAGTATCTGCACGATCAGATGGGTGTTGAGGAATGCTGTGAGATAGAACTGGGCGAGATACAGCGGATTCGCAGGAGCATTTTGCAATACGTGGGCGACCCATACTTCCCTTCCGATGCCCCAGAGCGCAAGGACCGATATGAGCATGGAGAATACGCCGCTTGAAACGGCAAAACGGAGCGCGCGAATGAGATGCACTCTCTGCATCACGATGCGCTCTATGTTTGTTTGATTGTCATTCATATCGTTGTTCATCATACGCTTGTTTGAAAAGTTTCTTGGCGCGATGGACGCGCGTCTTTACAGCGGGAATGGAGAGTTGTTCCGATTCGGCTATTTCTTCCTGACTCTTTCCTTCGATGAATTGCAACCGCAGTATCTTTGATGCGGTTTCCGGCAGTTTTGAGAGTGCGGCGATAACTTCGTTGCGAATGGAGAGGTCTTCGATAAATTCGGCCTGGGCATCGGGAAGCGATTCATAGTGTTCGGGCAGAAGCTCGGCGCGCTTCCCGCGCTCTATGCTCTTTGTTTTATATTTCGTATACGCCACGCGATTTAAAATGGTATAGGCCCACGAAGAGAACTGTGCGCCTTCCTGCTCATGATATTTGTCCGCGTAGAGATACATCTTGGTGAACGCGTCCTGTACTGCTTCCTCAGCGTCCTCCGGAGAGGACAGTATGCGCCGAGCGCGGCGCAAGAGAGGCGCTTCGTAGCGATGGACGAGGATGGCGAAGAGGTCTGGCTCCTTCTGGGAGCGCACGAGCACCTCCGTGTCCGAGAGCGTAGAAAGCTCAGTGTTTGAAAAACTCATAATGTCTGCTAGCATACACGAATCCGCCTCAAGCGGTACTTTTTATAACTCATTTTATTCAGATCTAGTTTCAGAATCATGGCCATACTGTCGTACAACGAAATTCTCCCCAAAAGCATCATTACGTATAATAACGAGCCCTATGAGGTCCTCTCGGCCCATATCTTCCGCATGCAGCAGCGGAAACCGGTAAATCAAACAAAACTCCGTCACCTCGTTTCTGGTAAAGTTGTTGAGATTTCTTTCCATCAAAACGAAACTATCACTGAAGCCGAGGTGGAAAACATACAAGCACTCTATCTCTATACCGCTCGCGGCGAGAGTTGGTTTGCCGAGGTGGATAACCCGAAGAATCGCTTTTCATTCCCGGAAGACATTGTGCACGATAAAGTGCAGTGGCTTGTGTCGAACACAGCAGTGGAAGTACTGACCTACCAAGAAAAACCGATGACGATACAAATACCGATAAAAGTTGACTTGGAAGTACGTGATGCACCGCCCGCCGTGAAAGGAAATACGGTGAGTGGCGGGACAAAACTCGTAGAATTGGCGACTGGCGCAAAGGTGGATGTCCCGCTCTTTATCAATACGGGAGATATCATCCGCATCAACACCGATAGCGGCATCTACACCGAACGGGTCGAGAAGGCCTAAAAGCTATCGAGTATGTACATTGCACTTCCAATATGGAGCTTCATATAATTAGAGGTGGGAGTAAAACAGAGCTTGAAACGAAACAGTACAATATTGCCGTTGGAATTAGTTTGGGTAACAAATGGTTTACTGTAGAAAATATTATCGGGTTAATTCAATGGTCTTTACAGTACACACGCGAAAAGGTTGCAGTGTATGTGGTAGATACTATTCATGCCATCAACATAGAAGTGCGAAGACAGGGGACATCTAAAGAAAAAGCTCTTCGAATCGCCAGACAGAAGGGACAAAAAGTACTCGAGAACATTAAAGGAGGGGTAGAAAAAATCCTTTCTCCACAGGAACAGAAAAAAATTATCTATGCTACATGGGACGACATCACCGATGAATCTTACAAAAAGAAAGTGACCTATCTTTATGATGTATATAATTCAAATCCTGAATTTAAATCGTGCATTACATCCATAATACAAAATGGACATCGAAGGAAGAGAATGTTTTCAGCAAAAAGGAGATTGAACATCTCGGAACATATATTCTTGAAGAACTACCTGAAGTAATCGCACGCGTGCCAATTAAAGGAATCATATATGACACTTTGGTCTATCCTTTTGATGGAGAGATTACACAACTAACTGAAAAAATACAGTGTGGAGTTCTTTTCCCAGAAATCAAAGAAAAGATTCTCGACACCGAGCCGAAAGTATTTTTGGAGGTTCGTTAAGTGCTATTTAGGCAGCGACGTACGGGAGGAGCGCCATGAAGCGTGCGTGCTTTATCGCCTGCATGATATCGCGCTGCTTCGCGGCGGGAATACCGGTACGCTTCTTTGAGAGCATTTTTGCATGCGGGCTGGTAAACAATTTCAAGTATGCGACATCTTTGTAGTCGATAAACTTTTTTATCTCTATCTCTTCGCGTTCAGATTGGTAAGCCATAGTTCAATAATTAAAACGGAATATCTTCGGGATTGATCTCCTCATCCGGATACTTGATCGCCTCGTCGTCCTTCGGTGCCGGCTGTTCGTCATGCGCGCCGCTTGAAGCGTTTGCATTTCCCCCGCCCTTACTGTCAGCGCCGAACTGGAAGTTGTCCACGACGATCTCAGTGCGATAATTCTTCTTGCCGCTCTCCTTGTCATCCCATGAGCGCGTCTGTATGCGCCCTTCGACAAAGATGGGGCGCCCTTTCTTCATGTACTGCGCAATGACTTCCGCAGTACGGCCAAAGGCGACGATATTGTGGAACTCGGTCGCTTCCTGCTTCTGTCCGCTCTTGTCCTTATAGGTGCGGTTCGTGGCAAGGCCGAAGTTCGCGACCTGTCCCCCGGACGGCAACGCCTTCAGCTCCGGATCACGGGTGAGATTACCGTAGAGAAATACTTTGTTGAGGTACATATCTTTTGATTATATCGCAACGCTCTCAAGCGCGGCATCGAGTTCTGCACTTGCAGCTGTCTCCGGGCTTTCGACGCGTTCTGACGATGTCTTCAGGGAAAGTTCGCGCACCTCAACAGCATGACGAGCTGCATCCTTGGTCGTGAGAAGGTCAATGAAGCGAACAATGCGCTTTTCGGCGTTCGCCGCTTTAAGCACTTCAGCATGAGGTTCCGCGGATGTCTCGTACACGATCCAGGAAAAATAGGCAGAATCAAAATCGCGCCGGCCGGCGACCTCCTGGCGAGAAATGGTATAGGCAAGCTGGATCTTCTCGGGCTCGCCCTCAGCGACAAGCACGCCTTTCTGCATTATAGCGGCACGCACCGCTTGATACGCCCTTTTTACTTCCTCAATGGGAAGCTCGGGATCAAGATGGAAACCGAGTTCGTAGACGCGGGGCTCGGAACTCTCGTTCTCGAGTGTTTCTTCCGCACGCATCTCTGTATTTTGAGTTCTCGCCATAGTGGCGGCATCCTAGCATGGGATTTTGCCGCCTGCAAGGCGATTTACGCTTCCGTGATACCAGATAGAGCGAACATATGGAGAGCATTCGCGAAAAGTGCGGTACGGACGGTTTTAAGATCTTCGCCTCTAATATCTGCTATCTTTGAGACGACATCTATCACCGCAAGCGGATCGTTACGCTCACCTCGACGCGATACAGGCGCGACATAAGGAGCATCGGTTTCGGAAAGTATACTAGACAACGGCAGTACTCTGATGACCTCGTCGTAGTCGCGAGTGAATGTAATAACAGCGGTAAAGGATACTGTAAAACCAAGCTCCGAGAGTGCTTTGGCTTCTTCGACGCCACCGACAAAGAAATGAATATCCCCTCGGAGATTTTGATATTTTGTCTTAGCTTTTTCCAGTATTTCTATCAAATCGCGATACGCGTCCATCGTTCCTTTTGAAGGCCGAGCGTGGATGATGAGTGGTTTATCGAGTTCAGCAGCGAGTTCAATGTGTTTTTGCAACACTTCTTTCTGAGCTTGCTTCAAATCGTCATTCACTTCTATCGGGCGAAAATAATCCAACCCGCACTCCCCTATCGCGACAACCTGCGGATGCACTGCGAGTGTGCGATAAGCCGATTCATCAAAGGATTCTGCTTGGATACGGTTCGGATGGAGCCCGACCGCGCTATAGAGATGCCCATAGTTCTCCGCTAGCGCAACGGCTTTTCGTGAGGAAGCATTATCAACTCCAACGACAATGCCCATTACTCCTTCTGTACGCATTCGAGTAATGAGCTCGTTGTCGTCCTCTGCGTACTGATCAAACTGTATATGGCAATGCGCATCCACATATTTCACATTCATGGCCCTGCCTGCGCAGGCAGGCGCGGAAATAGATTTTTTGGCTTTTTGTGGGTACGTATTGCCTCTGTTATCTGTGCACTCGTTGACGGCATAAAGGGTTCAAGGTCAGTAGCAATCGCATTCAACTCACGTACCAATTTCTTGATAATCAACAGTGCTTCGTCACGGACACTGGCTTCATCCGACTTAACTCCTACAAAGGGTTTTTTAACTGCTATCAATGCATCAGCATGTCCGATGCGCTCCCACATACTGTCCATCGCACGATTAAACTCAAACTTCTCAAGGTGCGCAGCTACATCAGGATCGGATTGAGTTTCGTTGGTTATTTCTACGGGACCTTGAAGATGGGTTGTGGCCATTTGCATCACACGCGCGACAAGATTCCCAAGACCGTTCGTGAGATTTGCGGTGTAGGCGTCCTTAAATCCTTCGCGCGTGATATCTCCGTCTTCAAAGGGTGATATATGTCGGAGCAAGAAATAGCGTACGGCATCGGATCCATACGTCGTAATGAGTTCCTCGGGATCTATGATGTTGCCGAGCGTCTTACTCATCTTTTTTCCGCCGGAGGTGATGAATCCATGCACAAAAAGCGCTTTCGGGAGTGGCAAACCGGCAGAAAGAAGCATGGCCGGCCATATTGCCGCATGGAAACGCAAGATGTCTTTCCCGATAATGTGCACATCGGCCGGCCAAAATTCACGGTACAGAGAGTCGTCACGACCGAATCCAAGCGCCGTTATGTAATTGGAAAGTGCATCGCACCACACATACATGATCTGAGAGTCATCCCCCGGTACCGGAACACCAAGACCTTCCGGCCAGTTAGGGCGGCGCGATCGTGAGAAACTGACGTCCTCGAGTCCGCCAGCAATGAATGAAAGTATCTCCTTTTTGCGCGACTGTGGCACAATGCGCAATTCATCGCTTTCAATTTTCTCTCTCAGTATATCCGCGTACCGTGAGAGACGGAAGAAGTAATTTTCCTCACGCAGATGTTCCGGTTTCGTACCGTGATCCGGACATTTCCCATCAATGAGATCTTTCTCCGTAATAAACGCTTCATGATCGACGCAGTAGAGCCCTTCATATTCTTTTTTATATAAATCGCCCGCGGCAAAGATCTTATTCCATAGCGCCTGTGCGCCCGGCCAATGTACCTTCGCATCGGAGGTGCGAATGAACTGGTCATATGAGATATCGAGGGACGAGTAAAGCGCCATGAAATTCTGTACGATCCGGTCAAGGAATGTCATCGGCTCCGCGTCAGCTTTCGATGCCGCATCCACCATTTTCTGTGTATTTTCGTCCGAACCCGCGAGAAAATAAACCTTTTCACCCAGGCGGCGATGATGCCGTACAAGAGCATCGCTCAGCGTCATGGTATACGCATGCCCGAGATGGAGCTTCGCGTTCGGATAGAAAATGGGCGTGGTGAGGTAGAAAGTTTTTTTCACGTTACGCGCTGTGGTGCATTTCGCGATTCTTTCGCCTGTCGAAGTCGGAAATGAATTCAAGTATGACCGCCGCAACCGGTACTGAAAGCAGGGCGCCCAGGAACCCGGCGAGCGTATAACCGGCGATAAGCGCTACGATGACGAGCAACGGCGGGATGCCCACGATTTTCTTCACGATAAGCGGATAAATGAGATTTGACTCGAATTGGTTCACGATGACATAGAGGCCGAGGACGATGGCTGCAATAGAAACGCCGCCATCGGAATATCCGACGATGACTGCGACCGTCCCTGCCATCAGGGACCCGAAGATAGGGATGATTTCCGCCATCCCGGTAAAGACGGAAATGAGTAGTGCATAAGGAATGTCGAGAATGAGAAGACCGAGATACACGAGTATACCGACGATGACCGAAAGGAGAATCTGTCCTTGCATCCAGAGTCCTATTTTCTTCTGTGACCGTTTCCAGAGATCAACAGAATATTCCTCATACGACACCGGCATGACCATACGGAGGAAATCGTCAACGCCGGTATCCTGAAGCGCGAAGTAGAAGGAGAGCGTGATAACTAGTATGAACGAGAAGATGCCTCCGAAGAATGTTATGAAGAGCTGTAAGACGCCGCCAGAGCTCGCTGCGAATACGGACTGGAGCGAAAGCAGTGTTTGGACGAACGACTGCGTCCCATGCTGGCCGCCAATAAAGTCGGTCGCGTTCGTAATGCTTGAAAAAGGCGTGCTTACGTTTATCGTATCTAGATAGCCCGGCGCGGCGGAGAGAAAATTCGCCGTGTCCGCAATGATCGGAGGGAAGAAAAAATAAAAGAGTGCAGAGACGGAACCGAAGACGAGTACGTAGACAAGGAGTGCGGCGGCGAAGCGTGGAACGCGGTGCCGAATGAAGAATGCAACCTCCGGTTCTATGGCTGAAGAGATGACAATGGCAGTCAACACGAGGAGCGCGAGATCGCGTAGTAGCCAGAAGATGTAGGCGCCCGCGATAATGAGCAGTGCGGAAATAATGGTACCCGAGGTGATGGAAACGCGAATTTCCTTATCCATACGGGCATCCTAGCATGAAAATAGTAAGCAGAAAGGAGTTAGCAAAAAGTAGTTTTAAGACGAAAACTATGAAATTACGGATCGGATGCGCTCGGCGGCGAGGGCGACAGTGAGTCGTTCTTGAACGCCTGTGTCGCGGTGACGCAGCGTAACGGTATCTTTGAGTTCTGGTTTTTCGCCGAGCGTATCAAAATCAATCGTGATGCAAAACGGCGTGCCTATCTCGTCCTGACGGCGATAGCGCTTGCCGATGTTACCGTTATCATCCCAAGCGATGGCGGGGTGGACTTTTCGCAACTCGGCGCGTACGTCCCTTGCCGCCGCAACAAGTTCGGGTTTGTTCTTCAAAAGCGGAGACACCATGGCTTTGACCGGTGCTATCTTTGGCGCAAGCGCAAGATAGGTGCGTATTTCCCCACCCATAGTGTCTTCACGATACGCACTTGTGAGTATCGCAAGGATGGTACGGTCAATACCAAAAGAGGGTTCTATAACATGCGGAATAAATTTCTCTTTCGTCTCTTCATCTAGATAAGCGAGTGAGGATCCTGAAGCGTTTTCATGCGCAGAAAGGTCGAAATCGGTGCGGTAGGCGAGGCCCCATAATTCTGTGCGTGCGAAGGGATAATCGAATTCAAAATCGATGGTGCGCTTGGAGTAATGCGCCCGATCTTCTGCGGGAACTTCAAGTTCATGCACCATGCTCTGCGGTAATCCGATTGCTTGCGCGAACAGATGCATGGTCTTACGCCATTCCTCGAATGCCTGTTCCCAATCGGACGGCTTAATGAAATATTCCACCTCCATCTGCGAGAATTCCCGTAAACGGAACGTGAAATCACGCGGCGCAATCTCGTTGCGGAATACCTTCCCTATTTGCGCGATGCCAAAAGGTAACTTCGGATGCAGGGAATCCACGACATTCTTGAAATTCGTGAAGATGCCGCCCGCGGTCTCCGGACGCAGGTACACGAGCGCCGATTCATCTTCGGCCGCGCCCGCATGTGTCTTGAACATCATATTGAATTTCCGTACGTTCCCGAGCGCCCCCCCGCACTCGGGACACTGCTTCGCATCGGTCAGATGGTCCGCACGAAAACGCTTTCTGCACTTTTCACACTCGACCAATGGATCAGCGAATCCGGACACATGACCGCTTGCTTCCCACACTTTCGGATTCATTAAAATCGCCGCGTCAACGCCATACATATCATCGCGATCATCGCGGAACATTGAGAGCCAGAGGCGCTCTACGTTTTCTTTCAAGATAATTCCTAAAGGGCCGTAATCGTAAGTACCAGCGAGGCCGCCGTAAATTTCTGAGCCGGGGAAGATAAATCCCCGACGTTTGGCGAGGGAGACAATCTTTTCCATCAGGTTCTGATTATCCATATGGTTACTTTACGCTAAGAGTGCGGCAAAAAGCTCTCAGATGCAAGGCATGGGCAAACGATTTCTGGAGTCGTACTCTGCGGTACGATGAAAGAAATCGTTGGGTGACCATAACGCAGCATATGAAGATTTTTGCCGTACTCTTTTATTGCACAAGTGCGTTGGCAGGGACATAGCCCGGATCCCTTGAGGTCTCGGTCGTCACCGGGTCGGCCGTCGCCGTGACCTGCACGCCCGCGAAGCGGTCGTATCCTGAAAAGGAGACATCTCCTGTAAGCTTGGGCGCAGTGCCCTGCTGCGAGGTTGATGGGGTGAGAGCGACTTGGAAGGCGCCCTGTGCGGAAGCGCCCTGTGTGAGATCGCCCGTATTCCACGAGACAGTGCGGGATGTGGTGTCATAGGAGAAGGATCCCATGCCTGTGGTCGTCCCGGTGTAGGAAACGTAATTCGGCAGAGTTGCACTCATAGAACCACCGGCGACTGCACTACCTTCATTCCGTACATTCCATATGATGGTATAGATCGTCATTTGATCGGCGCGAGGGGGAATGGGTCCACTGGCACTGAACGGTCCCGACGAATGAAGAGCGGAAGCCGAAAGTCCGACGGAAGTCGAGACCTTCACGATCTTGGTCACGGAGGCGCTCACTTGTTCTGGCACATTCGTCTGACCAACGCGTGTGCCCGATACGGAAATGGAGAGTGTTATGGTCGGCGCGGAAGCAAGAGATCCCACTGGCAATGTCGAGAAAGAGAACGCTCCGACACCGACCGCCCCGGGAGCAAGAACGGCTAGAGCCGGGTCGGTATCCCGGTTAAAAACAATCGTGTGATCAATGGAACGGTAGAAACCGCTGTCGGCGCGGATACTGTCATAGTCGACCGCGGGGCCGGAAATTGTGACTGCAACTTCCGCATTCGTTATACTCGTCGCCAGCGTGTTGGCGTAGGAAATAGAGACGTTCTGGAAGCTTCCGGGAGCCACGACCGGATTTGCTCTTGTGTCGCCGTTGAGAGTAAGTGTCGTGTTGAGGAACGGTGCCACAATCGTCACTTGCGCATCCTGGGTCATGTACGTAACGGCAAGATTCTGATCTTGCGAGGTCTCTGCGGTCCCGACGGTGAAATGAAAGACGCGCTGTTCTTTATCCTGCCCAGTGAGCGTTCCGGTGAGCGTTACCGTCTTAGATGCTCCAGGCAACAGCGTGCCAATGAGGAAACTTGAGTTATTCAAAGGAATTGAAGACGAATTGACTACGAAGCCGAAAGGAAATGAACCGGTAAGGACGACGTTGCCGAGCGGCACGGTCGCGTTCGAACGGACCATGAGCGTGATAGTGAGCGGCTTGCCTGAAACGGTTTCCGTGAGCGTATCGACGGATACGGAAAGCGGCGTCGATGAGATCGCAAGCGTGTAAGAGGATTTCTTCAGGAAAGTTGCGTTGGAGCCGGTCGTATCGAATGAAAAAGAAACCGGGAGTACAAGATCCTGCCCTGCGCCGCCGAACACGATGACTTTTATTGACCGCGTTACGGTCGCGCCACTCGGGATCGTGCCGAGATTCTCGATGAAGCGCGGATATGCGCTTAGCACATCGGACGCATTCCTCGTACCAGTCGGGAAATGTATCTCAATGATGGCGTTGTCTATCGCGACAGGATTCCTATTCGTAATGGCGAGCGAGAAAGGAATGGTGTCGCCGCCGGCGACCGTTGTCGGGCCCTGGATATCGACCGTGACTTTGTCGACCGAAACGACATTGCTTCCCACATAGAAGAAGTAGCCGGTGGCGACAAGAGAAATGAGGAAGAAGATGGAAGCGGCTATGAAAAAAACACTTGCAAGACGCACATGCCGTTTCCCCTTGTAGGGAATGCGCGGGAGCGGACGTTTTTCCCATGCATGGGGTAATGAACGAGTGTTGGGCTGCATTCGTGGTGCGTGCAGACCGTCCATAGTGGCACCGGGCTTGTAGAGATGCTCGCGAGCGCGTTCAAGCGAGCTGGTATCGTCTTCTGAGTTTGGTGGCATTGTATATACAGTATACCGCGTGAGAATCTAGAGACCCGAAACGTTGATGCCGTGATTGATACGGGCTATATACCCTGAGCGTTCCTCCATAATCGCCGCGAGCAGTGGAGGCGTGAATGCGGACATGCCACCGGGTATCTCCCCTGCATCGAGCCCGAGCGCCGCAAGCACACGGAGCGCGACAAGCACTTCAACTGCCTCATGCACGTCCTCGGGAAACATGACAAGCGCTTCGAAAAACCCATTCATAATCGTAAAGAGTGCGGGGTCATGCGCCTCGCCGGGAACGAGCCGCAGAAGAAGGCCGGAAACGCGCGCCGCTCGTACGCGCGACGAAGGACTCTGCAACCGTACGAACCAATTTTCTCCCAGAACCGCGCCTGCAATGCGCCAATGTTCCTTCCCCCGCACAAGCACCAATTCGCTCTCAGTGCCCGTGGCAAGCGCTGCGGCGAGTTTGGCACCGGACCGCCGGACGCCTTGTGCACGGGCGCGCACAAGACCGAGTCCTGAAGTAATAAGCGTGATGGACGCATTCGCTTCCCCGGCAGGTGCCCGCGAAAGTACAATGCCGCGTGTCTCGTATTTATACCGCATCCCATTAGAGACAGGCCGCAAACGCGGGTACTGTCTGATTAAGCCGATAAATATATTTGCAGTTCATTGTGTGTAATTGATAGCTAGATCCTCTAACGGGACACATCGCGAATGAGGTCAAAATGCACAGGACCAGTCGAGAGAACAACTGAATGCTTCCCTTCTGATCGCATTTCGGTACGCACTGTATCCCTAGGAGAGAATCCTTCTGTCTTGCGCGCCTCGGCAACCGCGCGCGCGAGTTCCCGTTCATCCCCTTCTTTAATTAATTCTGGTGTGAGTACCGTGTCAAGCGAAAGCTCTTTGCCCGTGACTATCTTCTTTACGTTCACTTCATCTGCAAGAATCTGGGTGAGTTCATCGGCAAGCATTTCTGGAATAGTTAGCGAAGCAAGCGGCTGACGCACTTTCACGCCGGCCTTTTGCCGCAGTTGCAGTGCTGCAGATGCAAGTACGCGAACTTTTTGCATTTCTGTAATTAACTTCTTTCCAGGATCGCCAAAAAGTCGCCAATGACTTTTAACTGCTGGCCAATCGGCAAGATGAACGCTTTCTGGATCATTCTCGCTCCTAACTCTTGCATACACCTCTTCGGCTAGGAACGGAGCGAACGGTGCAAACAGAAGTGCGCCGGTGTGGAGCGTCTCGCGCAAAGTCGCGAGCGCTGCTACATCTCCATTGCGTACTCGATCGCGCACGCGTCGCACGTACCATTGTGATACGTCCTCAAAAAGCCCGCTTATCGCACGTGTCGCTTCAAACGGGCGGTAATCGTCCATAGCGCTTGTCACGATTGAAACGGTCTCGTCCATGCGGGCGCGCATCCAACGATCAATCACCATTGGCGCACCTTTTGCTTGCGGAACATCCTTAAAAAGTTCATAAAACTTCGCACTGTTCTCAAACCATGAGAGAATCTTCGCCGCCTCTTTTACTGTCTTCTCGTCATAATTCTTAGAATCGCCCGCTTGCGTAACGCTGTACATCCAGAAACGCAACGTATCAACGCCCCACTTCTCTATTTCTGCCCATGGGTCAACCACATTCCCTTTTGACTTACTCATTTTCTGCCCTTCAGCATCGAGCAAATGCCCGAGTGAAATGGCGTTCTTGAATGCGGCGCCTCGCCCCGCGAGCGTGCCCACTGCGAGCAGCGTGTAGAACCAGCCGCGCGTCTGATCAATGGCTTCACTGATAAAGTCGGCAGGATATGCAACGTTCTTCAAGAATGCATCTAGCGATTCACTTTTACGCTCATGTGCGGCCTGTGCGAATGGCATTGCACCGGAATCAAACCATACGTCCATGACCTCCGGTACTCTCTTCAGTTCCGTCCCGTTCTTTGAGACCAGAACGATCTCGTCAATATACGGCCGATGCAGATCAAGCTCGTACTCTTCGTTGTGTGGCAGCGGGATGAAGTCAAAACGACTCAGTTCGCCATTGCTTGGTACATCCGCCTCAATGAGTTGCTTGGATTGTTCTTCGGAAAGTCCGTTCCGGAGGGGTTCAAGCATTTCCAGACCGATGCCGTGCGTTACGATAAGAATCTTCTTATTCTTCAAAGTACTTTCAAGCTCATAGAAGAATTCCCCGAAGCGTCGCTTCACGTCCATATGGCTTTCACCATTTGGAAATGCTTCATTATATGAACGCTCGGCTCGATATGCAAAGAAATCCTCGATCTTCCGACCGGGCAGCGTGCCGATATTTATTTCTCTAAGGCGTTTATCCACCACTATGCTGTTTTCTGGAAGATTGAGCACTGTAGCAATGAGTTGCGCCGTCTTTTGTGTACGCTCGAAAGGTGATGCGTAGATGAGTTCAATTTCCTCCCCCGCAAGTTTCTTTGCGCGTGCCATAACCTGTGCGTTACCCTTTTCTGTAAGCGGCCATTTCTTTTCGTCAGTAGAATCCATTTCTCCACGGATGTTGTTTTCTGCTTCACCGTGGCGCATCACAAAATAAGTGTTTCCTGATTTTTTTATATGCCTTTTGAGCTCATCAATAGAGCCGACGATGAATTGTTCAGTTCTGTCGGCGCTCTGCCAAATCGGCAGTGGCGTACCCCAATACCGCTCGCGACTTATCGCCCAGTCCTTCGCATTTGCGAGCCACTCGCCCATGCGTCCCTCGCGGATATAGGTCGGTTCCCAATGGATTTTCTTATTCTCCGCGACAAGTTTTGCGCGCAAGTCGCTCATGCGGATGTACCACGAGTCGCGCGCGTAGTAGATAAGCCGCGTCTTGCAGCGCCAACAAAAGGGGTACGGGTGACTATGACTCTCCTTCTTAAGCAACAAGTTCCTAACCTGAAGGTCTTTAAGAATTTCTACCGCCGTATTTTCTTCTCCAACAGACCTATCAGATAGAAACTTCATATTAGATTCTTGATCGTTTTGAAGTCGTTGAATTGTTTTGTAGCGCCCATCTTCAAGGACCAAGTGATACTTGGGTAGTCCAATGTTTTTCCCAAGCTCAAAATCATCCTGTCCATACATTACTGCCGTATGAACAATACCCGTACCATCTTCCGTATTTACGAAGTCAGCGGTATAAACTTTGAAAGCTTTTTCTTTGCCAGGAAGTTCGAAAGCTAATATAGAATCCTCCAAGTAATCGTATAGCGGTTCGTATGCCATACCCACCATCTCTTCGCCCTTGTGCTCAGCTAGGACTTCATAAGACTCGGTTAGTATGGAGAGTTTATCTTTGGCTAAAACCAGAATTTCATTCCCAACTTTTGCTTCTACATAATCAAAGTCCTTCCCAACAGCTAAAGCTACATTGCCCGGAAGCGTCCAGGGAGTTGTGGTCCACGCAATGAGATAAACATCTCCGTTTAAACCAAGTTTTCCAGGGTTCTTTAATTTAAATTTCACATACAGCGAGAGGTCCTTCACCTCTTCATAGCCCTGCGCAAGCTCGTGGGAGGAGAGTGCTGTGCCGCAGCGCGGACACCACGGTACGACCTTGTAGTCCTTGTAGAGGCGCCCGTCCTTCGCTGTTTTCGCGAAGAGGTGCCAGACCACTTCCATATACGAACTATTGAAGGTGAAGTACGCCTTCGTCTCGTCCACCCAATAGCCGATGCGCTTCGTGAATTTCGCCCACGCCTCAATATAGATGAACACGCTCTCCCGACATTTCTTATTGAATGCCGCGACCCCATATTTCTCTATATCCGGCTTGCCTTTGAAACCGAGCGCCTTTTCGACCTGGAGCTCCACCGGGAGACCGTGAGTATCCCAGCCAGCACGGCGATTCACGCGATAGCCGCGCATTGTCTTATAGCGAGGAATGGCGTCTTTAAAAGCGCGCGCCTCAAGGTGATGGAGAGCGGGGGCCGCATTCGCTGTTGGGGGGCCTTCATAGAAAACAAAATCTCCTTTCGATGTCTTTTTCGCGAGCGATTTCTCAAAAATATGTTCCCGCTCCCAGAACGCGAGAATCTCCTCCTCACGCTTCGCGGCTTCTGACTTTTCGGGCATATGCTCCATGATACTACCCAGTGGGCGATTACGCCCAATCACATTTTCTCGGGTACAGGGATACCGAGGAGCGTAAGGCCATTGATCATCGTATTGGCGAAGGCGCGCGTAACGCGCTGTTTATAGGTCTCCTCAGGGCTCCCGAGTACTTGCTCCGATGCATAAAAAGAATTCCAGGCGCCCGCGAGCTCGGTGAGATAGTTCACGAGCAGGTTCGGCGCGAGTTCGCGCGAAGCGCGCGCAACAACTTCGGGGAAATGCAAAATGATACGTTCGATGGCATAGGGCGCATCTGGTTCTATCGTCCCATTCCCCTCTCCGGGGGCATAGGTAAGGATCTTGCGGGCGCGCACGAGAGCATACTGCAGGTACGGTCCGGAATCCCCCTCAAGCGAAAGCGATTTTTCTTCATCAAAAACGATGTCCGAGCCAGGCGCCTGCCGCAGAATCATGTATTTTATCGCGCCGAGGGCAACTTGTTCCGCTATAAGTGGATCCTCATTTTTCTGACTCGCTTTCTTGATGATCCTCTCAATCAGTCCTGACGCAGTAATGACATTCCCTTCGCGAGAAGACATTTTCCCGGAAGGGAGGCGTAGAAATCCATGCGATATGTGTGTTGTTTTCGCCGCGATCAAAGGCGCCAGTTCACCGAGTGCGGCAAGTACCACGTTAAAATGCCCTGTTTGTTCCGCGGCAGTAACAATGATGGAACGATCGCTTTGTGCTCGCTCTTCCTTCAAAAATGCGAGTCCGATATCTTTTGCTTCATAGGTTGGTGTGTCTCTGCTTGTGATAAAGACGAGCGTGTGCAATCCTTTTTTTTCGCCGCGGTAAATGACCGCGCCATCACTCTCTTCAAACACTCCTTTTTTTATCCCATCGCGCACAATACGCAATCCCGGTTCCGCGGTCTCACTCTCAAAAAAATAATAGTCAAAATGCGTTCCGAGGATTTTATACAGATGTTCAAACGCCGCAAGCGATACGTCGCGACCTTTGCGCCAGGACTCCATGAGCGCATGATCGGTACCAGTATAAATCGCCTGATTGAGAGCATCAATTTCGCTTTTCACATCCGGGGACTCCTCATAAGCGTGCGATCCGGCCGCATACGCTTCTCCTATTTCCTGCGCCGTGGCCGGTTCAGTGATGCCGACTTTCTGCAAACCCCAGAGCGCTTTGGCGACATGCGGACCGACATCTCCCTGATAATTCGCACGAATGACCGTTGCGTCTTCGTTCTCGATGAGCCGCGCAAGCGCTTCGCCGATGATATTGCTCATCAAGTGTCCGATATGCATCTCTTTGAACGGATTCGGATCTGTGTATTCAATCATTACGCGCTGCCCCGTCTCCGCACCACCCTTCCCCCACTGTGCACCTTGCGCATCCGCTTCGGCAACTGCGAGAGTAACAGCATCGCGCGCGAGCGTGATATTTACGAATCCCGGTCCCGCTACTTCAACTTTTGCAACCAAATCATCTAGTTCGCCTTCAAGGATATGCTTAAGTTTCTCTGCGATTTTTATTGCTCCCCCAATTGATTTGGCCACTGTCATGGCTGCATTCGTGGTGTAGTCGCCATGCGCAGAGTCATTTGGCCGCTCAACCGAAAACGCCGCCTCACCAGCACCTAGGTTCGTAAGCGCACCTTTAATTGCCTTTCTAATTCGCCCTTCCATGTGGCGAGTGTACCAGATTAATTAGACGAACGATTCAGGAATAGGATGTGCTTGTGCAAGCGCTTTGATTTTCTTGTGCGCCACGACAACCGTTGCATCGTCGCGTTTTGTAAGTACATCAATCATAATCTGCGCGACTTCTGTTGATTCAGTTTCGCCCATGCCGCGCGTCGTCATTGCTGGTGTCCCGAAGCGGATGCCGGACGGGTCCATCGGTTTGCGCGTATCGTCCGCTATCGCATTTTTGTTGAGCGTGATGCCCGCCCGATCAAGCAATGCTTCGGCCTCAGCGCCCGCTACATCGAACGATTTCCATACATCAAGCAGGATGAGATGATTATCGGTCCCGCCCGTTATCATCCGCGCGCCGTGTTCCTTAAATACTTTTGCCATCGCACGCGCGTTCAGGATTATCTGCCGCGCGTACTGCGCAAAGGACGGGTGGAGCGCTTCGCGCAGTGAAACCGCTTTCGCCGCAATCTGGTGCATATGAGGGCCTCCTTGAAGGCCGGGGAATATCGCTTTGTCTATTTTCTTCGCAAGCTCGGCGTTATCGCGCGTAAGTATCATGCCGCCGCGCGGGCCGCGAAGCGTCTTGTGCGTGGTCGTGGTCATGATGTCAAAGCCGAAATCAAAGGGATTCTTCGCCGCTTTGCCGGCGATAAGCCCAGCGATATGAGCGATATCCATCACGGCGACTGCGCCCACTTCGCGCGCAATATCTACGAACTTCGCGTAATCAAGTTCACGCGGATACGCTGAAAATCCCGCGAGGACTATTTTTGGTTTCACTTCTTTCGCGATGCGGCGCATATCCTCATAATCAATTTCGCCTGTCTCAATGTTTTTCATTTTGTACCGCACAAAATTGAATATCTTGGTAAGGTAGGTCACCGGATGCCCGTGCGTCAAATGCCCTCCGTGCGAGAGGTCCATGCCGAGTACCGTGTCTCCGGGCGCTAGTAGCGCCATGTACATGGCGATGTTCGCGTTCGCGCCGCCGAGCGGCTGCACGTTCGCATACTCCGCATTAAAAAGTTTCTTCGCGCGCAGAATGGCAAGCGTTTCCACTTTGTCCGTGAATTCCTGTCCACCGTAGTAGCGCTTTCCGGGATACCCCTCCGAATATTTATTCGTCAGGGAGGATGCCATCGCCTCTTTCACCGCCCGTGAGACGTAATTCTCCGAAGGAATAAGCTCCAACCCTTCCGCTTGCCGCTTATCTTCCCCCGCTAACGCCGCAAAAATCTCCACATCTTCATCTTCTATGTGCTGGTAAAAATTCATGACTGTGAGGGAGCATGGAGCTTTGGATTATAACCGCCCACCACTGCAAGCTCGGCTTTGATCGGCGGATGCGGGTCATAATTTTTGAGGGTCACATATTCCGGTTTGAATGAATCAAGCGAATTGAACGCTTGAGTGAACTCGATGGTCGGGAACGGTCGCGGCTCGCGTGCGATCTGTTCCTTTGCCTGCTCTTTGTGATTCTCGTACACATGCAGGTCGCCGAACGTATGCACGAATTCGCCCGGCTCGCGCCCGAGGATCTTCGCAATGATGCAGGTAAGAAGGGCGTATGAGGCAATATTGAACGGAACACCGAGAAATATATCGGCCGTGCGTTGGTAGAGCTGCAGACAGACCTTTCCGTGTTTGATATTGAGCTGATACATATTGTGGCAGATCGGGAACCGGGCGCCTTCTCCGGACTTTGCCATCGAGTAGAGGAATTCCGGATTCCACGAGGAAACGAGTGTGTTATGAGCATCGGGGTCCTTGCGCAATTCTTCAATGGCCCATGACAGCTGGTCAATCTTCCTCCCATCGCTCGCAGGCCATGAACGCCACATTTCCCCGTATATATGGGGTAGATGCCCGTGCGCCTCGGCAAACGCATCGTCCGTCTCAAGGCGCTTCACAAAATCTTCTTTTCCCATTTCCGGTTTCCCCTCTTTCAGCATCCGTTCGTTATAGATGCGTAGCGGATAATCGTCCCAAATATGTACGCCTTGCCGAGTCAGATAGCTCACATTCGTCTGTCCGGATAGGAACCAGTGCAATTCTTGGAGCACTCCCTTCCAGAATACTTTCTTGGTGGTAAGCAAGGGCAATCCTTGCGAGAGGTCAAAACGGATTTGCCGGCCGAACACACTGTAGGTTTTAACACCCATGCCGTTATCTATTTGTTCCTCGCCATCCTCAAGCGTCTGTCGAATAAGATCGAGATATTGGTATTCGGGGTGACGAGTATCCATACTGAAAGAATTATGTTTTCTTCGTCGTCCGTTTCTTTTTATGGACGGCAACGCGTTTTGGCACGAAGTGTTCTGAATTCTTCTTATCGTATCGTCCTATATTCTTGTATTTTTTTGAGGTCGGGCTGGTGAGCCGAGCGAAGAGGAGCTGCGCTATCTCCATGCCCGGACGCAAAATGAGCGGTACGTTGTTCGTGTTCACGAGTTCGAAGGTCGGATAAAAATAGTGCCCCGGATTGAAGAGCATGGCGGTGTTATGGACGACGAGTCCCGCGCGGGCAAGTGAGGACTTCCCCGACAGCAGAATGAGATGCTCGTCATTCACGCCGATGAATTCGCGTTGTTTGCCGAGCACGCTTTCGCCCGGATGTAGGATAAACGCCTCACCGTCCTTAATTTTGATGGTGCGTGTGGTCGGATAGATATTTCGCGACGGATCAATCGTGGGGGTGTGATGCCTATCGGTCACTTGAAACTCATTATCGAGGGTCACGTCGTAGCTGGCCACCTGGAGCTGCTGTTCGAAAAAAGGCCGAATGACAATATGGCCTTTTTTGATTCCGGCACGAATGTCTACGTCGGATAGGAACATGGCCCTATTCTACGATAAAAACCTTATCCGTGCCGTAGTATTCCGGCCAATGCTTGTTGTAGTAGGCGAACATGCGCTCAAGCCGGTCCTGCGGCAATTCTGCAAGTCCAAGCGTATGCATGAGCTTGTCTATCTCTTTGCGGGCCTTGGCAGTATGGGCCGTGTCGTTAATTGCCTTCTCAAATTCGGCCAGATATCCATAGCCCGCATTCTTATCCAGACACACGGAAATATCCTGGATCTGATATTCCTCTCTCGCGCGCGACCATTTCGCCTGGTAACGATATCCAGCGGTGAGGACCATCTTATCAAGCTCGTCGAACGTCAATCCTTTCGTCGGTTCCTCGATTTCCATGCGCACGACACCGTTCTCACTTGAGTCGGTGCCGACCGATGCCTTCATCACTATTTTCGCGATACCGTTCATCTCGCGGGTGCGCACTGAAATTTTTTCTCCTTCCACTATCTTCCACATTTGTTCAACCGCCTCGGGCGGCAAATGTGGTGCAAGCATCTTGGCAAGCCGCTTCGGATCGCCTCCTTCAAAATAATTATTGAGTTGCGTATAGGAAGTAATAAGAGTGCAAGAAGGATTGATTTTTCGTAAGCCCGCACGAAGCGCTTCGGCTGCACTAGCCCCGCCGAGCAAACTTTTTATCTCTATCTCGTATTTCGCTTCCGCCATAGGTGTTGGTAGTATAGGCCAGATGCACCATATCGCAATTATCGCCGCCATAGGGAAAAATCGGGAGCTCGGTTTACAGGGAAAACTTCCCTGGCGTATTAGAGAGGATATGCAGCGATTCAAGACGCTTACCATGGGCCATCCAGTCATCATGGGACGTAAAACATGGGAATCGATTCCGGTGAAATTCCGTCCACTCCCCGGACGCACGAATATCGTCGTAACGCGGCAAGCGGGTTATGAAGCGTCGGGTGCAATGGTTACCGGATCGCTTGAAGATGCGCTTGCCGCTGCGGCAAGCGCATCGGGCGCTGAAGAAATCTTCATCGGTGGTGGTGGAGAGATTTATCGCGAGGCATTGTCCCTTGCAGACCGCTTCTACCTAACTTTGGTAGATGATACCGCCGAAGCGGATACGTTCTTTCCGCCGTACGAAGACATCTTTACGAAAAAAATATCAGAAGAAAAACACGAATCAAATGGATTACCGTATCGGTGGATAGAACTTATAAAATAAAGGGAGCCGCGCTATCCGCAACGGCTCCCCGACGCTTACGATGCTCTCAACCTTGTCCTGTCCTCCATTTTCTTCTCAGTGACTGATTGATCTTTTAAAAGAAGATACCACTTCCCACCTTCCTTTTCATTTTGCGCTTCATTCAGTTTTTTCTTGCAAAAGAAAATTTTTCCTTTCTCGTCATTAAGAAGAGGATGCCTTTCGCCGCAAGGACAATCAATGAACTCTATCTTCATCAGCACCCCTCCTTTCTCTTTTTTATGAATTTAGGAACTTATTTCACTTCCACGCCCATAGAACGTGCTGTGCCGGCGATGAGTCGCGCGGCGGCTTCTGGACTGTTTGCATTCAAGTCCGGCATCTTTTCTTCAACAATAGCCGCAATCTGCGCTTTGGTCAGCACCCCGACTTTTTCTTCGCGCGCCTTGCCTGAACCCTTCTCAAGGCCGAGCGCCTTCAGAATGAGCCGCGAGGCGGGCGGGTTCTTCATGACAAAGGTGAAAGAGCGATCGTCGTAGACCGAAAGCTCGATAGGAATGATGGTTCCCCGCTTGTCTTTGGTCGCCTCGTTGAACTGGGTCACGAACTGGCCGATATTCACGCCCGCGGGGCCAAGTGCGGTGCCGACAGGCGGCGCTGGCGTCGCTGCGCCGCCGGGAATCTGCAATTTGATTTTTTTAACTACTTTGGCCATAAGGTATAGCGACTCTACTCTAGAGTTTGCGTATCTGCAAGAAATCGAGTTCGACTGGCGTCTCGCGTCCGAACATTGACACCATGACTTTCACTTTTCCGCGTTCTTCATCGATTTCGCCCACCTTACCTTCCAAATCTTTGAACGGACCGTCGGCAATGACGATAGGGTCGTCACGCATGAGGTCAATGCGGTGCTTGGGCGCTTCCGCCGTCATGCGCTTCATCAAGGACGATACTTCAGCGTCCTCCATCGGGACTGGTGTGTTACCAGAGCCGACAAAGCCGGTAACGCGCGGAGTGTTCCTCACCACGAACCAGGAATCATCATCGACGATCATGCGCACGAGAATATAGCCCGGATAGATCTTCTCTTCCTCAACAATACGCTTCCCTCCCTTCACATGTATCTTCTTCTCGGTCGGAATGACAACATCGAATATTTTCCCCTCCATGCCAAGCGACTCGATGCGCTGCTTCAAATTGCGTTCGACAGCGTTCTCATAGCCGGCGTAGGTGTGGATGGTGTACCAGTGTGCATCTTCTTTGCGCGAGGCCGTTTCGTCCCGTATCTCTTTACGCACCGAAGGCGCGATATCCGCCATGCCAATCTCTTCTGGCAAATCCATCTCTCCACTATGCATCTGTTGTATCTCGTCCATACCAATTAGCCGCCGGTGACACGACTCACCACCGAACTGAAGACGTAGTCGAGCAGACCAACCAAAAGCGCGATAACGACCGCAATACCAATGACGACAAGCGTATGTGCCAATGCCGTCCGGTTCGTGGGCCAGACAATATGGGTGAACTCTTCGCGAACGTGCTTCAGATAGGTGAAAGGTGAATACATAGCGAAAGTAGTCAGGTCAAATAAAAAAGCCCTGCGGGCTTCGATACTGGTAGTGTAGTATGCCACCCCAAAAGCGTCAATAGCCGCATCAGCACGGACACATCTCTCCTAATTATCAATGGCCTGGATGCTCCTTACGGAGACATCCAGGCCATTTCTTTATTCCTTTCTTACATCGTCCTGAAAACGGTTTTGGTTTGGACGACTAGTGGCGGAGAGCCCTTTTCGTCGTGGGAATAATCGGTCTTCCCGCACACAAATAGGAATCTTGCGCTCTAGGTCATCCTCGGGTCGGGGAATCCGCGGTTGACGCGACCGTCAGTGCGCTTCCCATCGAGAAGCACTCTGTCGATCCCATAAACTGGCTGCTGGGCGGTGGGCCCAGGAGCGGAATGAGAAGACAACATCCTTGCTTCTGCCGCTTCCGCCCTCCTTCTGCCCTGCGGTGTCGACGACAGCTGCGAGCGGTTTCGCTGTTGCCCCTGACCATTTCCTTGACCGTTGTTTGGCATATCCTCTCCTCTCGTCATAAACAAAAAAGGGTTGTTCATGAACACATTGACTCGAGAGAGGAAAAACTTAGGAACCGTGACTACGCATCATTGCAGCACCTCCTTTTCTGCGCCATTGCGCAATAAAGAACCTTTCTTCAAAACCCTTCTAGGTTATACACAAAACAGTCCGTACTGTCAAACTATGCCTGTGGATACTGCCCACAGACCCAAGCTATCGAATCTCGTAGGTGATGGAGACGGATGCGTTATAGGTATTCTCGCCGACAGGAATATTCGGAGTGGATTCCATTTTTGAATCTCCGCCCATGCCCATGGCGAGCCCATACACCGGGTAAGGATATCCGCCCGAGGACTCACTGAAATTCACAATCTTGCCGAGAGAGACGCCGAGTTGTTTCGCAAGAAGCGTTGCTTGGGCTTTCGCTTTAGCGATAGCATCGGCGCGCGCGGCGTCATAACCGGCCGTTGCGTCATCAAGAGCAAAAGCAGGACCATTTACATTCTGCACACCAAGCTTCCCGAGCCCGCCAAGGAGCGTACCGACCGCAGAAAGATCGCGCATAGTGACCTGAATGGTCTCGGACACTTGGTAACCGGTTACTTTGGGCGCGCGATTATAATCCGGACAAAGTGCTCCCGGCACGCATGGATTCGGATAAGAATACTGCGGCGAAATATTGTAGGAGAGCGTCTTCACGTCCTTTTCTAGAACACCCTGTTCTTTCACATACTCAAGAGCAGCATTCGCTTGCTTAGTGGTCTCTGCTTGCGCATCTGCAACAGCGACAGATGTATTCTCAACGGTGAAAGAAACACGCGCAACATCCGGCGGAAGCGTCGCCTGGCCGGAGCCCTGCACGGTAACCGTATCGGTCGCCGGTACGCCCGGCCGGCCGAAGTTCTCTGCAACGCTTATCGTCTCCACAAGCAGAAAGAGTGCAAGGAAAGAAAGGGAGGTAACGAGAGCGATACGGACGCCGCTGTTATCGAAAAGATTGCTGTTCATAGTGAATCCTAATTATGAATTAATACTGGCGAATAGTGTACCACCGAATTACTGTTCTTGAAGGGTCACAAGTAGATTCCTAAGCGCTGTATGGGCCGGGAGCGTCGAGATATCTAGGTTCGGGTCGGTCCAATTCATGACGCTCCTATCAATCGCGTCAAAGCGTAGTACGTCCGTACCACGCGCAAGATAATATGCCGTATCTATAATTCCCTCAAAACGGTCAATGGATACGATAGTGAAGCGGCGATTACCGAGCACGGTGGAGGAAAAAGATGTGACGCTTACGGGCGCGCCGGAGGTACCGCCAATGGCTGTCTGCTGTATGGTCGCAAGCGCTGTCGAAGAAGCAGTGATCTGATAGTGGCGAATAATGATTTCAGCTGAACTTATAGAAGAATCTGTGGTCGGTAATGCATAAGCGGCGACACTCGCAGCATCGGAAAGTGAGGAAGAAGTGAATCCCGGGGGTATCGCGAAAGCGGTGCCGATGCTCGCAAGTGAGACGTTCGGTGCCGGACACACGGAGAACGTGCAAGAAGGACCCTCGCGCGAGACCGATGTGCCGTCCGGGCACTGTAAGGTATCGAGGGGACACTCGAGCGGCTGCATCGGATGCTCGACCGCGTTCCTATAGACGAATCCCCCGATACCGATAACGAGAATAAGCAGGATGCCGAGAAATAAACTTTTCATGTGCCGATGGTACCACGCAATTGGGGCGACTATCGGGAATCGAACCCGAATTGAGAGCTCCACAAGCTCCAGTGTTAACCGTTACACCATAGTCGCCATGCACGAGATTTTTATACCATGAATACCGAATGGGCGCGCGCCGCTAATAGCGCGGTGTCTCTTCCGAGACGCCGGCAAGATGATTAGCAAGCCGCGCGAATGCAAAGAGGAGCGAGGAGAGACGATTCATATAAGCCATAGTGCCGAGTGAGACATCGTGCAAGCGCATTTCTTTGACGGCGATAATGCGGCGCTCAGCTCGCCGCGCGAGCGTCCGCGCGACGTCGAGGAGCGCGGAGAGTTCCGTCCCGCCCGCGATGGAGAATCCTTTGAGTGGAGGAATTTCCTTCTCTATGCCGTTCACGATATCCTCAACCTGCTTCACGGCATTTTCCTCCACTTTCTTGTCCGCACCAGCAACTTCCGCTTGAATGATGAAAAGTTTCTCTTGCACATCGCGTAAAGCGTCTGCGATGCGCGGTTCTCCGGAGGCGCGCATCTTCGCGAATCCGACAAAGGCGTTCAATTCATCCAAAGCGCCGAGCGCTTCCGGCAATTCGGAGGATTTTGATATTCGCCGTTGGTCGCAGCCGAACATTTTTGTCGTTCCACCATCCCCTTTACCGGTATACAGCATAAAATGTGTGTAGTGTATGAGTATACACTTCAAACTTCAGATACTAAAAAGGGCGGATCTCCTGCGAGACCCGCCCCCGTTTTTGTTAGCCCTGCTATCCCGTTTCAAAGAGAACTGCAGGCCTTTTTTATCTTCCAATCCGGGATTCGGACAAGATTCCACGCAAGCCCAACTTTGGATAACCAGAAGATGATCCACTTCGATGGGTCAAAATTGTACCACCGAGGACCGTTCCGGAAATCACGCATATGAGCGTGATGGTAATTGTGGTACCCTTCGCCAAAAGTGATCAGCGACACTAACCAGCTGTCCCGACTGCTGTTGGAGGTATCGTACGGCTGGCTCCCCCACAGATGACAAACGGAATTGATGCAGAACGTGGAGTTCAGCACCAGGAACATCCGCCCGACGCCGGCAAGCATGAAGCATCCCGCGCCACCCATCCAGCCGCCGTAAGCGAACCCCACAATGAAAGGCAGTGCCAGACCGGACAGAACGACGGGGATGTACCAACGATACTGCCACATCACGACACGATCCTCGCGTAGCCACGGCGTGAATTTCTCGCTGTAATAAGGGTCTCTTTGGAGAATCCATCCGCAGTGGCTGTACCAAAAGCCCCTCTTGGCGTTATATGGATCTTCCTCCGTATCCACGCGCGCATGATGTCGCCCGTGATCGGCACTCCATTTCAGTGCCGAGTTTTCAAACGCCCATCCACCAGCAACAAGAAGTATCGCCTTCACCCAGTCGGGGCATTGGAAACTTCGATGAGAGATCAGCCGGTGGTACCCGACCGTTATGCCGAGTGCGCTAGCCGCGTAAAGTGCGATGAACATCGCCCAGTCAAGTCGAGTGTAGCCGTATACGTACCCGTAAATCGGCACGCCTATCACGGCCGTACATACCACAAGAACGAACAGTGCGGTTGTTTTGACGTTCAATTTGCGGATCGGTTGCTTCTCCATCACCTTCCACCCCCTTCCTTTGTGAGAGATTAATCAAAGTGCTTTGTCCTTTCTTAGAATAACATATCGTTAGGAAAGGAACGTGAGTATACTTCTCTTTCAGAACATATTGTCGGCGCACGCTTTCGCGTACAGCTCCTTTATTTTGTGCCCGGGAGAGGACTTGAACCTCCACGGGATTGCTCCCACAGCCACCTCAAGGCTGCGCGGGTACCAATTGCGCCACCCGGGCTCATGAAGCATTATAGCTTCTCCCCAACTGTAGCTAACATCTTAACTATTTTCAACCTTTTCCGAGTAAGTGATAAAACTCGGCGCGAGTAATACATCGCTCGAAGCAATTTTAACGAATCCGCCTTCGCATATTTTAGTTGATTTAAAGAACGACGATTACTAAGATGCATGTGCCCGAGTATATGAATCCTTTTGCGTATTTCTTCCCGTAACCAAATTAGGTGCGTATGGCTAGCTGATATGAAACAAGTGTAGAACATGTAGCTTGATTGCCATCGTGGGTCGAAATATGAATATGTAGAGCCGTCCCCATCGAAAGTACCACGAAGAAAGTCAAAGAAATATTCGGGTGGAATTTCTACCTCTCCGATAATCTTTGACTTGTTCGGCATCAGACCAATGTCCATAAGAAATTGATAAAAAAGAACATCACTAAACTGAGCTACGAAATATGACTTCCCTGGTAGCGTGCCGTTTGCCTTTTTACCTATATGAATATGTATCTCCAATGATTTTTGAAACAATTCAATCATCTCGTAATCCTTGGAGACAAAAACGATGTGTCGACCATCTGGTGAGAGATTACCATCAGAGACCAACAGTCCGATTGCATACGCAAATTTAGAAGACCATCGTATTTTCACTTTCCCTTTTGGTTTAGGTCCTCTCATTCCAAGTCTGTCCATCCCTATATAATACTATATCTCAAATACGTAGCGTCTACCAATTGTGGATAAATAAAAAAAACCCTCTAAACCCTTTTAACTAATCTGTTCAGAAATTACTTCCGCAGCTGGTGTTTCAGCGGCAACCGTGGCAACGGTCTCTTCACTCATAAGGTGCATCATGCGGGCATTGCGCAGCTGGCGACGCACCGCTTTGGTCGCCTTCTCGCGAATGAAATACAGTTTTGCGCGACGGACCTTTGAGCGCTTCACTATCTCGATAGAGTCAATGGATGGCGTGTAGAGCGGAAATGTCTTTTCAACGCCGATACCCGAGAATGTCGCGCGGACCGTGAACATCGCCCCCGCTTCGGTACCGTGTTTGGTAGAGAGCACTAGACCCTCAAAGACCTGTTTGCGGGTGTTTTTCGTTGTTTTCTCCTTCTTGTCGGTGCCGCGGCCTTTTTTGAGTTCCACGATATTCTGCACGACGCGCACAGTATCACCCGAACGGATGCCGAGTTTTGCGCGCCCTTCTACATTCACGGGTGTTATGACGTTCTGCATGTGGTGCGCACATTAGCACGCGTCGTAGACGAGAGCAAATGTTTCGTTTGCGTTAGGAAAGCGCGAAAACGAAGGAACAAGATCGCATGGTATCGGCGCAGTGATAAGCGCCTTAGCGCCCGAAGGGAGCGGAAGATTGAGCATATAAGAATGGAGGCCGAGGCGCTTGATGTCGAGTTCTGTGGAGTGGTTTGGTGAGTACAAAGAGTCGCCGACGATTGGATGATGGATTGCTTTCAAGTGGGCGCGGATCTGATGCGTCCTGCCTGTTTCCGGTTGTACTTTCAGAAGAGCGTACTTCCCATCCTCTCCAATCACCTCATACCGAGTAAGTGCCTCGCGTAATTTCCCCTTCGCCTTAGGTTGCGCGCTCCGGAGACGGAAATCCTTGCGCGAACGTCCGATATCGAAATCAATGACACTTTTTTTTTCTTTGGGCACGCCGTATACGAGTGCAAGATAGGTCTTCTCCACGTTCCTGTCATTGAACGCTTTGTGCAGAAAATTATATGTCGTTCCATTTTTTGCGAAAACAAGCACGCCCGAAGTGTCGCGGTCGAGTCGATGTGCATAGCCAGCTCCTTCAGGATACTTCTCTTTGAACCAGTCCTCGGCCGTTTCTTCCTGTGTTCGTCCGTCAGAATGCGTGATAAGCCCTGCGGGCTTCGCGACCGCGACGACATCCTCGTCTTCGTAGAGAATCGGAAGTTCCATCCGACTACCGTATCATGTTCTATCATTTCCCGCGCCGACGTTCTCGCCCTGCAAATTCCTCAAGAATTGCATCAAGGGCTTTTTCGGTGAACGCCGGCCATTTTGGATCAATGAAGAACAGTTCGCTGTAAGCTGCTTGCCAGAGAAGAAAATTTGAAAGACGCTTTTCTCCCCCGGTACGGATGATGATATCCGGATCCGGCATCTCGGCACTCCAGAAATGCGCGTGCAGGGATTGTTCGGTGATTGGCTCGCCGGAAGCGGCGGCCGCGGCGGCCGCCGCAACGATTTCCGTACGGCCGCCGTATGAAAGACATATCCATAAGGTGAATTCATTCTGTGCACTCTCCCTCTCCAGACACTCCATAGCTCTTAGAAGTTCAGGTGCTAAGCGCTCGCGTGTCCCGACAAAGCGAATACGGATATTTTCTTTCGCAAGGTCTCGCAAACGGCTCTCCGCCGCCTCGAGCACGAGATTCATCAGATACGACACTTCCTCTTTCGGACGATCCCAATTTTCGGTAGAAAATGCATACACAACAAAATGTTTGATACTGCGGTCTCGCACCCAGCGTGCGCACTTGATCACCAATTCATATCCGCGACGATGTCCCTCAAGCTGAGGCAAACCGTGTTCTTTCGCCCAACGGCGATTTCCGTCAAGAATAATGCCAATGCATGTTGGCATGCTTGCCGCTTTCAAAGGTTCGGTCATATTCTATGCAAACGTATGTGATGTTGTTATTGGTTTCAAGTGTTTTTACACTTCGTAGCTTTAGCGAAGTAGTGCACCCTGTAGGACTCGGACCTACGACCTTCGCAGTGTAAGTGCGTTGCTCTACCAACTGAGCTAAGGGTGCGTGAGTGCATCATACTGTATTTGGTGGGGCCACAATAGGAATTGCGGCATCCTACCAAATTATAGTCGCCGATTACGGCTCGTTAATTTGGTGGGCATGGAGGGACTCGAACCCTCAACCC
>CAZJKG010000004.1:15668-84239 GCA_964546795.1 uncultured Candidatus Saccharibacteria bacterium | reverse complement strand
TCGTTTCCGTTGTTACAGAACTGCGAGCAAGGGGAGCAAAGCAGTGGAAGTTCCCGTCACACTCTTCTCTCTGCGGCGGCGACGGGAGCGTCGAGCGCGTACCTGGAGAAGCTGCCCATCGGTGCAAAGTTGCTGGCTCATTTGAGCAACAGTCGCGCCGACTCGCGTATTTTGCCGGCAAAAGCGCGCTTGACGTGAGCGGTATGGGTCGCGAAACCGTACGGCTTCTGATGGAACACGATCTTATTTCCGATTTTGACGATATCTTTGAATTGACGAAAGGCGAACTACTTGGTCTTGAAGGATTTGAAGAGACGAAAGCAGCAAAACTTATTTCGGCGATAGATGCCGCGAAACATGTCTCGCTTGATCGGTTGCTTATCGGTCTGGGCATTCCGCACGTGGGGGAGGAGACAGCATTTCTTCTCGCGACACATTTTGGAACGCTTGCAGCGCTTCGCGCCGCAAGTGAGGAAGCACTTTCAAACATAAGCGGCATCGGTCCCATCATTGGGCGCGCCGTGGCGGAGTGGTTCAAAGACGCAAATAATCGCGCGCTTATGGAGCGGCTTAGAAAGCATCTCAAGGTTAAAAAAATCGCCAAGCTCGCACAAGGTTCGCTCACCGGGGAAGTCGTAGTTATCACCGGCACGCTCCCGACCCTTTCGCGCGATGAGGCCGAGGCGATGGTGCGCAAAGCGGGCGGCAAAGTTGCCACATCCGTTTCAACGAAAACATCCTTCATTGTCGCGGGCGAGAATCCTGGCAGCAAGTTTGATAATGCAAAAAAACTCGGCACCCCGATCATTTCCGAAGCGGAGTTCCTCAAAAAACTCGGTGCGTGACGTGCCACGCACCAAAAACCGGAAGACACCTGATAATGACAGTAGAACGAGGCCGATGTAAGCTTTTTGGTGCCGTGGTACAGTTCATCGTATGGCGACTACGGAGGAAGTAAAAAAACTTGCGGCGCTTGCGCGCATCAGAGTAAAGGATGCGGGACTCGAGAAATTTACGAAGGAATTTGATGCGATACTCGCATATATCGGGCAGCTTGAGAATCTGGACATTCCGCGGGGTTTGAAAGAAGAGAAGCCGCATGTGCGCAATATCATGCGTGAGGACGGTCTCCCGCACTCGCCTGGGGCGTATACCGAAAAACTCACAGAGCAATTCCCGGCACGCCTGCCTGCGCAGGCAGGCGAAGGAGTGTATTTGGAAGTGAAGCAGATTATTTCTCATGAGTAAGTACGATATACGGTTGCGTCCGCAATACAAAAATCGGTCGCGCTCCGGGCCGCTAGGCCAAGTCCTACTACCGATTTTTGTATTGCGGACTTGCCTATGAAAAAACCAAATGAAATGACGATAACTGAGGCAGCGCGCGCACTTCGCCTGCCTGCCGGCAGGCAGGCGCGCGTTACGGTGCGTGAACTCTGGGACGCGTGCGCCGCTGCGGCGCACGCGAAGAATCCGGAATTGAACGCCTTCCTCGAAATTTTTGATGCTGACGATGCTGCGATCGCCGCCGCGCAGAAGCGCATTGATGCAAACGATATGTCGTTCCTCTGCGGTATTCCGCTCGCGATCAAAGACAATATTTTGATAGAAGGAAAGATTGCGAGCGCCGGGTCAAAAATATTAGAAAACTATCGGGCGACCTATGATGCGACGGTCGTGAAAAGATTGAAAGAGGTCGGCGCGCTTTTCCTCGGACGCACCAATATGGACGAATTTGCAATGGGTTCCTCAACCGAACACTCGGCGTTCGGTCCGGCGAAGAATCCGCACGATACCTCTCGCGTGCCCGGCGGCTCCTCCGGCGGCTCCGCCGCCGCTGTCGCCGCTCATCTCGCTATCGCCGCACTCGGTACCGACACCGGTGGTTCCATTCGCCAGCCCTCCGCGTTGACCGGCCTTGTAGGATTCAAACCGACCTATGGTGCCGTCTCGCGCTCGGGTGCCATCGCGCTTGGTTCATCCCTCGATCAGATCGGTCCTTTGACCAAGACGATTGAAGACGCACACATTCTCTACGAAGCAATTCGCGGGAAAGACGTTCTGGATGCCACAACTATTTCCGACGACCTCTATCCTGCGCAAAAGATTCCGAAAAACATGCGCATCGGCGTTCCGCGCCATCTCCTGAATGAAGGCGTTGATGAAGATGTTCTTGCCGCATTCAACACAACACTCGATTCGCTGGTGCATGCAGGACATACGCTCGTTGACGTTATGCTCCCGACGAGTGGCCACGCGCTCGCGGCATATTATGTCATCATGCCTGCCGAGGCCTCGACCAATCTCGCACGGTTTGACGGCATGCGTTATGGGCTCGCCGCTCACGGTGAGACATTGCTTGATGATTACGTCAATTCACGGACGGAGGGATTCGGGGAGGAGACGCGCCGCCGCATCCTGCTCGGTACATTCGTGCTCTCTTCCGGCTATATCGATGCCTATTACCGCAAGGCGGACGCGGCGCGTTCGGTGCTCCGCCAGGAATATATATCGGCTTTTGAGAAAGCCGATGTTATCGCTTTTCCAACGACACCATCCCCGGCGTTCAAATTCGGAGAGATGAGCGATCCGCTCTCTATGTATTTGGGAGACATCTTTACTATTACTGCAAATCTTACCGGCATGCCGGCTCTTTCCATTCCGATGGGTTTTGTGGAACGGGACGGGAAGCAGTTGCCAGTCGGCATCCATTTCACCGCGCCACATCAAGCAGAGGAAGTACTCTTTACTATTGGGCAAGTCGTCGAGAATACTCGATAAATTGCCCTACTACGCCCCTCGAAGAAGCGATGCTTCAAAGGACACTGTTTCGCTGCAATCAGTACGCCCCCGAATACTTATAGGTTAGTGCTGTGCACTGCGTAGCTTCGTAGCTCTTAGCGGAGGAGCGAAGCAGTGGAGAAAGTGCGCGGCTCCTAGGGTTTCTCGTCTATACTAGGGGGAATGACCGGCAATCAACTCAACGTCGAATATTGGTTCCGTCTCATCTACGACTGTTTCCATGGCGGATGCTTCGGTTCGGCCGGACTTTCTGCGTCGCTCGCACATGTGTGGATCTGGATTACTGTCATCGGCTATATCCTTTCCATTATCGGACTCTTTGTCATCGTCTATGCGACGGTACGTCTCTTTGAATTGCGGGAGCGCGAGGAAAAATATTACAGCACACTCCTTCCTGTGGCGGAGAAGACGGGCAGTGTCAGTGCACGCTGGCAGCACATTGAATCGCTCATAAACGGAACGAGCGCGAGCGAGTGGCGCGAGGCCATCATTGAGGCGGACATCATGTTAGACGACGTATTGGCGAGGCATGGCTACGTGGGCGATGGCGTTGGCGAGAAATTAAAGGCCGTTGAACCGGCCGACCTCAAGACGCTCCAGGACGCCTGGGAGGCGCACAAAGTGCGTAATCAGATAGCGCACGAGGGTTCTGCTTTCAATCTTTCAGAATCGCTTGCGCGCCGCACTATCGCGCGCTTCGAATCCGTCTTTCGCGAGTTAAAAGTGATTTGATTCTGTATTTCGGCGATGCTCGACAATATACGTCGTCGAAGTGATGTTCCCCGATGTACTTTAATGCGGAGAGTACCTCGATAGGTGCGTTCATCCAATTTAGAATTGTTGTAGCCGCTTATGAAAGTTGGTTTTCCGAATTGAGAAAGAGGGATACCCGTTTCGCATGCCCATGCGCTCATAAGACGCTCAGTTTGATTCTTATAAAGTTGATTTATCGTGAGTCGGGCGATGATGCGTTCAATTGGTACGTCATAATATTTGAGAAGCCATACAAGAATGACTCCTATCATTCCAGGGTCCGAATTCGTAAATCCCCATTCTTGACTACCGCGTTTATATCCCTCTCCCCAGTAAAGACCAAGACCAAGTATAAATAAATCCTTTTTTGTCATCCGACCAAGATCTTGGCGACCTTGCTGTTTTTGTTTCTTAATATCGTTTTGTTTCAATTCACGATTCCTACGTATCCAAGGAGCAAGCGCTTTTGCACCCGCTTCTCGCCGCTTCTTTTCAAGCTCGCGATGCTGTTCTGGGGAAAGATTGATACCAGAGCACCAACGACTTGCGGTACCTTGACTGACGTCAACTAAACGAGCAATTTCTTTGATACTTTTTCCTTGATGTCTTAACAGTTCTGCTTTCGCTCGCGCAATTATTTTCATTGTATATATGGTACCACTTATATATGAATATTATTGTGATATACACAGGTTCTATAAATAGTATTGCCGAGCATATTTTTGCGTGTATACTTGCATTCGCGGGGTAGAGGAGAGGTACCTCGGGAGGCTTTCACGGGCGTGTGCGTGAGTAATTGCGCATAAGATTATCTGCCAAATTCGGCGAACCCCTCTCGCAATGCGAAAGGCAACACCGAGCCAAGCTCCTTGTCACTTTCACCACTTTCAGTGATGAAAGCGACAAGGAGAAGGTGTAGAGACTAGACGGTAGATACCCTTTACCACTTTCTTACTGAAAGTGATAAGGGGTGAAGGCATAGTCCAGACCACAAACCATAGGGCAATGAAAATTGTAGTGGTAAGCATAACCTCCAGACGCCGGTTCAATTCCGGCCCCCGCAACAAATTTTCAGAGAAAATTTGTTGCGAGGTTCGCCACAGGCGACCCGCAATGAAGATTCAATAATGAGAGGCCGCCGAAAGGCGGCTTTCTCATTTGCTTGTTGCGAAACTCGCTTTAAGTGGTCGCAATAAAATACGCTAGAGTTAATATATGTACTTCGTTTACATTTTGATGAGCGACCAAGATAAACGTACCTACGTTGGTTTCTCCGATAATGTCGAGCGGCGACTAACTCAACACAATGCTGGGCAAGTCACAGCGACGAAGCATCGTCGTCCGCTTAAAATATTTCATCTCGAAGAGTTCCCAACTATGAAAGAAGCTAAAGCGCGAGAATTATGGTGGAAAAGCGGAAGCGGACGTAGTGAGCTAAAGAAACTCTTCAAAACCCGCAATTGACGAAGTACAATTTGTTTTGCAGGTGCTACAATCCGAGATATGAAAGGATATATAACCAACATAGAAGAACGCTCCATCGCCAACGATTATTTCCGCGAGGTGCTGTATACCGATACACATTTGCAGCTGGTCGTCATGTGCCTGAAGCCCTTGGAAGACATCGGGGAAGAGGTGCATCAGCTTGATCAGTTCATCCGTATTGAAAAGGGTACAGGAAAGGCGGTTCTCAACGGCGTTGAACACACGATTAAAGACGGTTCAGTCATCATCGTGCCAGAGGGTACGCGCCACAACATTATCAATACCTCCACTACCGAGGCGATGAAGCTCTATACGCTCTATGCACCGCCCGATCATAAAGATGGTCTCATCCACAAGACCAAAGCCGATGCAATGGCGAACGATGCGCCTTTCGACGGCGTCACAAGCGAATAAAACATCCATCTACATAGCAAATTTCATGCCTCTCAACCCTCCGACACAGACAACAAGGTGAGGAAGTGTAGTTTTTGACTCTGAATATGTTATACTCGTCGTTATGAAAAGGAATATTATTCAATTTCAGATTACAGAAAGCGATGGGGGATATGTCGCGGAGGGTGTGAACGTACCCATTGTCACACAGGGGGATACCCTTGATGAACTTACCGAAAATATTCGGGAAGCAGTCGGATTGTTTGTAGAAGACGAAGATCTGTCCAAACTCGGCTTCGCGACCGATCCATCAGTACTAGTAAATTTCGAACTTCCTACTCTTGCGCATGCCTAAACCGAGGCGACTTTCGGGATCGGATATCGTTCAGATATTGAAACAGTTTGGTTTTGCAATCGAGAGCCAGCGAGGGAGTCATGTGAAGCTTGTCCGTTTCGGACAATACGACAAACAAGTATTACTCATTTCGAAACATAAAGAATTAAAAACTGGTGCCGTAGTCGGCATTTTTCGACAGGCCGCGCGATACGTGCCAGAAGATGATTTGCGGCAGTATTTCTATACTGAGTAAACTTTGTCTTTTTAATGACATTTTGGGTCAAAGCCGGGATAGCAAACAGAAGACCGTCCCGCTGTTAAGCGGGACGGTCTTCTGTTTGTCTTAACTTCACCCTCGGCTGTCTACTGGAAATTTCCTACCGTTATCGTCCCTGTGAATGAGGGATTCAAGTGATCATGCACTGGACAAATTTTTGCCTCCCTGAATGTGAATTCGTAGAACTCGCCTTGTATTATCGGATGGAATGCGTCGAACCCAGGACATAGCTCATGGGTGGGGTGTACTCCTGAGGCAGGCCAGTGAGGGGAAGTGTCACTATTGACGAACCGAACGACAGTTCCCACCGGAATCACTATATTATCCGGCTTAAATCCGTCTTTCGTCATCTCGATTATTTGCGGAGGAAATGCGCTTTGCGAGAGTGTCTGGCTCTCATTGGTGCTTCCGGGCACCGGAGCGTACTTGTTTACGAGAACCCCGACAATGATTAGAACAACAACCACGATAATCCATTTATTTATATTGTACATATTTGAATGTGTAATTATAGAGACCAGTATAACCGACCTCGGTTCTACATTGAGCGTAAGAAGGGGATAAGTGCTATTTGCAGTAAGCACATGCTCTATTATATAGGGCATATATGCGCTCCAGCACGATTGCTCCTTTGTCGCCATACGCGCTCGCGACCGTTTCCCTTATCCGCCAGACAATTATTTTCTTATTGTGTAGCGCGATAGTGTTGTTGCTTCCTCATGCCGTTCGAGCGGCAACCGTAGTCAATCACACCATCGATCCCAAGACAACCATCAGCGGGAGCGCGAACGGCACGAATCATGCAACCACGGGCACGCTCAATGACGTCAAAGATGACAATAAAGGAACATCTCAGCGAGTCGCTTGCCGCATCAAGGGAGCTGCCCTGGGACATTGCGACTTCACCTATGATGTTGAACTGGATTTCCATCAATCGGTTCCGGTGGGTCAGATAGGGTCAACCTATAACGGACACAGGAGCGACATCGCCTTTCCCGGTTACGCTCCGATTACAGCAACCCATACCATCACCACATTCTTGAAAATCGGGGGAGTGTGGCAAGAAATAAATAAAACTGAACAATCAAGGGCTGCAGGACAAAAACAAATAGGCGAATGGATTCCCGAAATCACCGGGTCGTGGGAAGGGGTCACTGGAGTGAAGGTGCATGTCGAAGGGAACATCCGCACCTCTGCAGCCGCTACGTCTGATACAGACGTATACTTTTATTCCGACCTCTACGATCTCAACGTATACAACGTCCCGAGTCGCACCATCACTCTGACGCCGCAGGGTCCGGGTCATATCGTCTCTTCCGACTCCGCCACGGATTGCCGCGAGCCATCGGAGTGCAAAGTGTACGTACCCGTCGGAGAGACGATCACCTTCACGGCGATTCCGGACGATGGCAAGACCCTTCGCGATTGGCGAGGGCCCGACCCTGGATGTGTCGGAGCGGCAAAGCCCTGCACGTTCACTTCCGCATCGTATGACGTTAGAGCCGATCCCTGGTTTGTTGATAATGTCGGACGCGTAAATATAGGAGGAATCGGTGAAAATTCATTAGAAACCGTTACATCCTCTCCCGCGGGCATCAACTGCCCGCCAACGTGCACCTTTAATTTCCCTTCCGGTACGTCAGTAACCCTCACTGCAACGCCGAAACCGGGGACATCTTTTTGGAGATTTTGGGGATGCTCGGACGTTTACCTGCCAACTTGCACGGTCACGGCCTCACCTCTCTATGACATCGGCCTGCAACCAACCTTTACAAGCCTTTCCGTGCTGCTGGTTTCGATGAATATACGAAGTGCAGGATCTATTTCCGGTCCCGATTACTCTTGTACCGGTGAGTATGGACCCAGATGCAGCTGGGAGTATCAAAAAACCGCCACCGTCACACTTACGGCAAAACCCTATCGAGGATTTCAATTTCAGAACTGGTCCGGCGCCTGCTCCGGCACCGCGACCACCTGCACGGTCAGCATGGAGGCGAGCAAGTCGGTTGAAGCGAACTTCTTGGATGTGAGCATGGTACGAGACGTATTTTCAAAAGGATCCACCATACCGCACAACTACACCATCGATCCCAAGACAACCATCAGCGGGAGCGCGAACGGCACGAATCATGCAACCACGGGCACGCTCAATGACGTCAAAGATGACAATAAAGGAACATCTCAGCGAGTCGCTTGCCGCATCAAGGGAGCTGCCCTGGGACATTGCGACTTCACCTATGATGTTGAACTGGATTTCCATCAATCGGTTCCGGTGGGTCAGATAGGGTCAACCTATAACGGACACAGGAGCGACATCGCCTTTCCCGGTTACGCTCCGATTACAGCAACCCATACCATCACCACATTCTTGAAAATCGGGGGAGTGTGGCAAGAAATAAATAAAACTGAACAATCAAGGGCTGCAGGACAAAAACAAATAGGCGAATGGATTCCCGAAATCACCGGGTCGTGGGAAGGGGTCACTGGAGTGAAGGTGCATGTCGAAGGGAACATCCGCACCTCTGCAGCCGCTACGTCTGATACAGACGTATACTTTTATTCCGACCTCTACGATCTCAACGTATACAACGTCCCGAGTCGCACCATCACTCTGACGCCGCAGGGTCCGGGTCATATCGTCTCTTCCGACTCCGCCACGGATTGCCGCGAGCCATCGGAGTGCAAAGTGTACGTACCCGTCGGAGAGACGATCACCTTCACGGCGATTCCGGACGATGGCAAGACCCTTCGCGATTGGCGAGGGCCCGACCCTGGATGTGTCGGAGCGGCAAAGCCCTGCACGCTCAAACCCACCCTCTACGACCTCACAGTCAATCCATGGTTTGTCGACAATGTCGGACGCATCTCGGTCTATAGTAGTGAACTTGGCATCACTACCTCATCCCCCTCGGGCATTGAGTGTCCTCCGACCTGCACCTTCAATTTCCCTTCCGGTACGTCGGTGAACATGACGGCAACACCAAAATCCGGCTCATCTCTTCTCACCTTTTATGGATGCCCGGACTATTCCCTGTCAATCTGTACGGTCACGGCCTCACCTCTCTACGACATCTCTATGCAGCCCATATTTACGAATCTTTCCGTGCTGACAATTTCTCAAAATATTCCGAATGGAGGATACGTTCGTCTTCCCAGCGGCCATTTTTGCGATCTTACTCGTTATAATAATAAAAATTGCAATTTCGATTTTGTCAAGACCGCTACCGTTACGATTACCGCACTTCCCCATACGAACCAGTTCTTCAAATTCAAAGAATGGACCGGCGCCTGCACCGGCACCGCGACCACCTGCACGGTCAGCATGGAGTCGAGCAAGTCGGTTACGGCGAATTTCGTGGACGCAAGAGAGACATTTAAATCGCCCTTTGCAACACCAGTCCTCAACTACAGTGTCGACCCGAAAACCACCGTCAGCGGCACTATCACCGTCAGCAAATCAACCGAAGGCACCTTTGCTGACATAACAGATGACAAGAATGAAACACGCCACCGAGTAGGTTGTTCCATCGGGGGCGTGACTCCGACATCATGCCGCTTCACCTATGATGCCGAACTTGATTTCCATCAATCGGTTCCGGTGGGCCAAATAGGGTCAACATACAGCGGACAGTATATCCACTACGGATATAACGGTTCTGGAGGATTCAAAGCCACAGGAGCGGTGACTATCACCACCTCCCTCAAGATCGGGGGAGTGTGGAGGGAAGTGCGTACCATTGAACGGTCATCGAGTGACGACACTATGGGCGGATGGGTTCCTGAGATCATCGGCTCGTGGGAGGATGTGAGCGGAGTGAAGATCCATGTCGATGGCCAAGCGAACGTTTCTGCCGGTTCCGCTTCAGGAGGCATAGACATCTTTTCCGATATCTATGACCTCAATGTATTCAATGCCGCGAACCGCCTCGTCACCATAACGCCGACCAATTTTGGTAGCATTACTCTCGCCGATTCCTCCGAGGAGTGCCGCGCGCCCGCTGTATGCAGGGTGCGCGTGCCCGCCGGCGAGACGCTCACCCTCGCCGCGCTTCCAGACGATGGTAAAGTGTTTCGCGATTGGAGGGGTCCCGATCCTGGATGTGTCGGGCACCTGAACCCTTGTACGCTCAAGCCAACCCTCTCCGACTTTACCGTCACACCTTGGTTTGTTGAGAATGTCGGGAAGATCCGTGTGGGAAATCTCGGCGACAATGCGCCCGGAAGTGTCACCTCATCACCTCAAGGCATCAGTTGTCCACCCGCATGTGAGTTTGATTTTCCCCCCGGCACATCCGTGAACCTCACTGCGACGCCGAAACCGGGAATATCTCTACTCAGCTTTGATGGATGCCCGGACGCTTCCCTGTCAACTTGTACGGTCACGACCTCACCTCTCTACGACATCGGCCTGCAACCAACCTTTACGAACCTTTCCGTACTGACAATTTCTCAAAATATCCCGGATGGAGGATATATTGGTCTTTCCAACGGCAATGGTTGCGATCTTACTCGTTACAATAATAAATATTGTCATTTCGGGTTTGCCAAAACCGACAGCGTCACGCTCACTGTACGTCTGACTCCGGGGTTCCAATTCCAAGAATGGTCCGGCGCCTGCACTGGCACCGCGACCACCTGCACGGTGAGCATGGAGGCAAGCAAGTCGGTTGAAGCGAACTTCCTGGATATGAGAAAGACACTGAAGGTGTCGCTTACAGGTACGGGAGCCGATAGCCCAGAATTCCGTGTATATTCAGACGGTAGAGGTGGGAGTATACAGTGTCCTCACAAATGCGAAGACAAGTTTGTTCCCGGTGCCAAAGTCATTCTTTATACGACTTTCACCCAACCGGGGCTTAAATTAGAGAGCTTTTCAAGCGTATGCACACAGAGTAATCCATACAGTAGTGCCTGCCTCGTCATCATGGATGCGGACAAAACCGTCACGGCAAATATTGCGGCGGTTCCTACAAAGACAATCTCCGTCAGTGTAACTGGTCCCGGTAAGGTTTCGTCCAATGGTGTTTACCACGGCAGCGAAATCAATTGTCCGCCGACCTGCAGTGCACAATACAATCCTGGAGAACAGTTATATCTTGTACCATATCCGGATCCGGGAGAATCCTCTAATTCCATACAAGGGCCGTGTTTTGTTGCTCCTCCACCGGGTCAAGCATGTCTCGTTAAAGTTGATGATAATAAATCTTTTAGCGTGATATTCGGACAAGGACCCAAGCTTACTATCAACGTCACTGGAGGCGGGAGAATCGCATATTCAGATGGTAAGGTAAGTCTTACAAATTGTCCTTCGCCCGAGAAACCGTTAGTTACGACCTGTGTGCAAAGATATGCCCAAAATCAAAGAATCATGCTTGAGGCACCAGCGAAAGGAGGTTCACACGCGGAAGCACTGACAATTCTCGGAAGATCATTCTCTTCTTGGTCCGGATTCTGCACCGGGTATAGCGCTGACTGTATATCTTTGATAAACCAAGATTCTTCTGTCACGGCAAACTTTGATTTAACCTTAACCAAGACGTTGAACATTGAAGTTCAAGGAGATGGTCATGTTTCGGGTCCGCGCGGTATTGACTGTCCGCCGACCTGTAGTGCCACATTCAATGTGGGAACCGACGTTGATCTTCGGGCCTATAACAGATCTGATACATTTTACAATTGGGGAGGCGATTGTGTAGGTGATGAGAGTTGGTTCAGTAGGTGTGTCATTACCCTTGATGGCGATAAAACAGCGAAAGCCGTTTTTGGCAGCGGGAAAACGTTGACGCTGTCCATGAAGTTGAAGCCCGGCGAATCAATTTCTGGCGGCATCCTGTTCCAACCAGGAACCTTAGACGGCTGCTCTTTCAATAATGGTTCTGGCGTTGAAGCGACATCAACTTGCTCAGTACGTTTTCCGCCCGGCACTGTTACAACCGCTACATACAATCTTGGCTATAACAGTCAGGACGGAGTCAGTACTCAAGGAAGATTTCTCGGGTGGGGCGGAACATGCAGCGGTACGACGTTCCCCTCCTGTACCATTACCATGGACGGGGATAAGACATTGGACATATATTCAAAACCGATCCAAATAGGGGAACCGATCTCCATCTCTGTCTTGGTGGTTGGGGACGGGAAAGTAACATCGGTTCCCGCGGGCATTAGCTGTCCGCCGACCTGTAGAGCACTATTTCCTTATTCTCAATACGGCAGCTTTACGAGTCAGTATCTTACCGAGACCCCACTGAATGACTCTGTATTTTTGGGCTGGGAAGCATCGGATTATGCCTGTTATCGCACCGGATGGAACGCGGCACAAAATAAACCCGGACTCTGGCAATATCCGAATTTTTCCTGCGTCTTTAGTTTTTCAAAAGACCGTTTCGTGAAAGCGAAATTCGGGAAAACAAAACTCTCGGTAACGCTTGACGGAGTCGGCCGCGTCGTATCCACTCCGGCGGGCATTGACTGCCCGAACGTGAGCTGCACCGCCGAATTCGGAAATATCGGTGCCGTGAGTTTGGATGCCGTTGAGACAAAAGGAGCATTCCTCGGTTGGTCGCAACCATGTCTTTCCGCTCTTGGTCCCTGCAAGTTTCCTTCGGCAGGTTCGGAATTCAAAGTCCTTGCATCTTTTAGCGACAAAACATATCAAGCGTCGGCTCCAAACCGAGTGCTTGATCCCGCCTCAACGATAACCGGCAGTCAGCAATTCACGGGCCCGGCGTGGTCAATGCCTACAGACCCCGTATTCTCCGAGCGCTACAGGAATTTCTCAAGAGTCAAAGACGGCATTCAGGGCAATCAGGTCGGCAACTACGGACTCTGTCTCCTGCTTCCATCGAGTCCGTGTTCATTCACGTATGAAGCGACGGTGAATTTCAATAAATCTGTTTCGCTCAAGAGCATTAAAGCCATTGCTCCGACGGAAGGAATGTTCTTCCTCTCAAGTCCGAACTATATCGCCAACGCGAATTTCACCATAACGCTCTCCGTGTTCCAGTCCGGCGCCTGGAAAGACGTCGCGACCTACGAGAGTCCGATGAGAAACAACCCCATAGCCCGCCAGGCAACCGATACAAAAAAACAGCTTGAAGCGGTCGGTTCGTGGGAGGGGGTGACGCAGATGCGCGTCCGCGCGACGGGTTCGGGGAGTTTAACGACGGAGCGTTTCCCCGACGCCAAAGACGAATTTAATAGCTCAATTGTTTTTGCGCTTGACGAGCTTGAAGCATGGGGTGATACGGTAAGCACCCTTAGTTTGGACGCCGGATCTGTTGTTTATCTAGGCAGCAGCGGGCGCATTATTTCTGATCCGCTGGGAATGAATTGCAGTTGGCAGGGAGGAGGTGTTGGAAGTGTTGGAGGTGTTGGAGGAGTAGGAGGTATTAGATCGGACGCCCCAGTGTGCAGCACCACATTTACAACGGATAATGACGTAACGCTTATAATGCTTCCCGGGTCCGGCTACAGCGATACTGTCATATGGTCATGGGCGGACATACAGGACAATTCGAATTATAGGTACAGCACGCCTTCTCCATGTGCGGAAGACGCGGAACAGAAAACGGCGCACAAGAAATGCACCGTGAAGGTCTCAAAAAATCTGCAGCTCGCTTTTGATATTGGAGGGGCTGGATCACAACCGTCTGACTTTTCCGTCGTGGTGAATGGAAGCGGCCATGTTACGGGGAAAGGAATTAATTGCCCGCCTGTCTGCTCGACGCCGAGCTTTAGTAAACCTTCGATTGTTATGGTATATCCTGATGCCGGCGGAGCATTTAATGGCCCTAATAATGGAGAGTACTACTGTTATGGTAATAGATGTGGTTCCCTTAGTGGAAATCGACCAGTTTTCAATTTCACACTGCGCCCCTCAATTTCAATAGAAGGTCTTACTACAGAACAAGGGCGCGTGAAGTCATCTCCTTCCGGCATTGATTGTCCGGGGACGTGTTCTGCAGTATTCCCTGTGGGGTCGCTCGTTACCCTGACTCCGGTCGCTGAAAAAGGAAACTCGTTTATCGGATGGAACGGATCGGAATGTTATCCAAGCACCGATCTCTGCACTCTCAAGATGGATAGATCATATCTCTTTAGACCTCTCTTTGCGTCCGGCGTGTCTGAATTGCGGGTATCGGTTCGCGGCTCGGGGAGCGTTATCTCAAATCCTTCGGGAATCACCTGTTCCTCGGGAACATGCAAAGGCCTTTTTGCGGACGACCAGTTAGTAACCCTTGCTTCCTACGCAAACAACAGAGGGCGTTTCATCGGATGGACCGGGGATTGTAGGGGAGTCGGATCATGCACGGTAAAAGTTACTCGCAATCGCATCCCCTCCGTCACCGCCGCATTTGCGGATGTGCCAGCCGATGCGCCAGTCATTGATATAACGACGCCGCTCAGAGAACTTGTCCCATCGATAGAACTTCTGCCGACTCCGGCGCTGACGGCTCCGACTGAACCGGCCATATCAGCCGCGCCCGCATCCAAGACATTCATCCGTCTGGACGGCACCGTCGCGTTTATCAATACCTACGCTAGCAACAATATCTCAACCTCCTCTCTCCTCTCTACGACCATATTCGCTCCGGACGGCACAACGAAGACCGGCGAGGTGTTCTATGGCGAGCAGGGAAGCCCCGAAAAAGAATTTAATTACGGCCTCGACGGCGTCACCAAAAAAGACATCCGGCTGTACTACCCCAGCGGCACGATACGGAAAGAAATCATGCGCCGCGGCGATCGCGAACGCTATAATCGCTACGACGAACAGGGAAAACTCCAGTATTCCCACGTCTTCAATGTGCAGACGAACGCATACGAATGGTCCAAGAACTACACGTATCGTCCCGACGGCCAACTCTCTGACGACTTGCTGTATTACGATGCGAATCGCTACGAGAAGCACCTGTATTCCTATGGCGCGGATGGTACGCTCGCGTCGGTCCGCACCTACACGCAAACGCCCGAGCCGAAGTATTCATTTACCGAGACCGCCTATGATGCAAACGGCAAAGCGACCGGTGAAAACACTATTATCTCCGAAACGCAGAGCCCCAGCACGCTCCTTTCAAGCAGCAAGACAAAAATTACGAACGGACAACTGTCGGAGAAGACACTCATTGATTACGTGAACGGCACGTATGATTCCGAGACCGTCGGTCTTTCTCTGCGGAACCGCCAGGGGGCCGTACGGACGTATTCTCTGGAAGACAATGAATTGGTGTACCACACGGTGCCCCTCTATGCGGGGGACACGCCGCAGCTCCGCTCGCAAAATACGTTCTTCTACACGCCCACGCGGCTGCGTTCCGGCGCGGAACGTCTTCTCTACAGTGCCGCAGGCGACGTTACGTCAAAGACCCGCTACACGTATCACCCAAGTGGGTATCTGAAAACCGCCGAAATCGACAAATACCAAACAGACGGCTCGCTCCTCAGTAGAGGTGTCTACGAATACGCCGATACGGCGGCATTCACCGTGTTGTCATACAAGGGGTACAGTCCTGCGGAAGAATTGGTTTCGGAAGTGGTATTTGACGGGGCGCGGGCAAGTACTATCCGGTATTTTGACGGAGAAGGGAAACCGTGGACCGAATACCGCTATACCTACAGCGATGATGCGTCAACCTATACGGTCTCCACGTACAGGATTTTCAATCAGGAATCAGTACTGAAGCGCACCGTGCGGTATAAACTGAAGGGAATACTGCCCGGCCAATCCGACACCGCCGAAGAATTCACCTACCAGAACCCATTCGTGGAGCGCGATATGGGAATCAAAATCCTTGAATCCCTCGGCATCCCGGTAAGTATGTCTGAACAAGAAGCGCTGTATCAGGTAACCAAGAATCTTTTGCAATCCTACAAAAATCGGCTTGAGACAATCGGTACGGACTCCGCTAAGGACCCTCAGCGTCAGACCGCATGGCTTGACGCAACGCGCCGCATGGTGCAGGCGATCTACGCGATTGAATATAGAGCGTGGGGGGCGGCCAAATCATGGACATCGGACCTTGATCTTGAGACGACGGCGATGGCATGGACCGGTCAGGATCAGACAGGATACTTCAAGGGATTTTATATCATGCCCGGCGCAGTGCGTATGGGTTCCCTGCACTCGGCATTTATTGACATGACGGATGTAGCAAGCGTCAATCGAATGCTTCGAGCGACAAGCTACGATGACATGCTTGCGTTTGAACGACGCCATGACATATGGGATTCCACCTTTGAAGGCCCTGGTCTTTTTATCGATGCGAATAGCAGCAAGACCTACCACTACAACTCGACGATAAATAACGGAAGAGGTGGTTTCTTCTCCCTTGATGAAGTGAATTCGTATACCGATCCGTCAATCGCTTTGCTCCTTGATCAATTTGAGAAAGATATGACAGCCAAAGGAGTTGATTTAAAGGCGAAAAGCGAGATTGCGCTTATCAAAGAATTCTATAAATATTTCTATAGTTTGAATTTAATTACCTATCTCTTTGATACGCCGAGTTTTGATGCGCGCTACGACAATGTCCAGCTGCCGTTCCAGACCCTTGCGCGCAAGGGTGGCGACTGCGATGATTCCGCCATTCTCGTTTATGCTTTGATCCGAAATCTGTTCCTGCGCGTAGGGAATACTGATGCCGCAAATCGCGTAGGAACGATGTCGGCATTTGTCAATAAAGCCGGACCGATTGTCGATAGGGCAGGCACCGGACACGCGTCCGTAGGATTTAAAGATACTTTCGGCAAGCTGTATTTCATTGAGCCCCTCGGACTTATGAAAGGACTTGGCGCAACTGCAGGACAAATAACGGATTCTACCGATACGGTCTCTCCGGTAACACTTGGGACATACGCAACCGGCACCAATGGCATTTTCGGGGCCTATTTCTTGGTTCAGAGCTTCGCCACACCAACAGGAACTCAACGTTTCTCGATTCCTCCTTCCATTAACGCTATATTTCCTCCATCTGCCGATCCTGAAGGATTTGTATTCTGGGCGACCCCGCACTTTACGCTTGCCGGATTGCAACAGACGTATGGCGTCCCTGATTTCAACATTGATTACCTAAAGAAACTCTCGACCTTGAATACCTATCTCGAACCTTTCATTGAGCCAGTTGATAAGCTTGGCAGTAATATACTCCTAACTCAGTCCCATTTGGCAAGTAAGTCCGCGAACGATATGGCGGAATTGGTGCATGACGCGCTTTATCCCTCTTTTGTGTATGATCAAAATGATACAAGTGATACGTGGAAAAGTGTACGCGATACACTTCAGGTCAATCCCGATGGCACAATAGCATCTCCTATTATTGGGGACTCCGAAGACCTTGCGTTTGTGGAAGCGAGCGTCCTTATGAATGTGTTAAGCAAGTTCTACGCCGCGATTGGGATGCCGCTCCAAGACGCGCTTGATTTCGCATTAACCCAAGTCGGACTCATTGGCGAGAAAGATTACGGAGGGATAAAAGGGAATACTCACGTGGATGTCGGTTTTATCACGCGCACGCAAAATCCCGATGGTGACAGAATTCGTCTCATTGATCCTAAAGTAAAGGATGTCAGCGACCAACTTCTCTTGAAAGCCATTTCCGAAGATAAAGAACGCTTTGCGTTCTCGGCCGATATCAATGGAACCACTGGCATTGGCTTTGAAAATTGGGACGCCATACGTCTTGCGAAAAAGGAAGATACTTCGTTCTCACACTTTGCACTAAATGATATTTTGAAACAAGGTGAAAATCTCTTCTCGCCCATCTCTTCTTTTGCAAAGGGAAATACTATATCCCGTGTCGCCGTTAATAAACTTCCAGCGCAAAATACGTTCTGTTCAATCGTTCCGCGAGGAGTGGCTCTTAATGATGTATCTGATTTGTCGCCTGCACAAACACCAGGAAGGAGTTTCTCGCTTGGCGAAGGCCTTAATGCTGTATCTCAAGATTGCGGCGGTGGATTGACATTAAATCCAGAGAGTCAGATTTTCCGAATACTATTTCCAGAATTCAGTGGTGAAACCGGTAAGGATGGGGTAACACGCTTATTACCCTTGATTTCTGTTGAAGACGCACAAGGGAAAAACTTTGCGGTTCTTGATGATGTGCATATAATCCCCTATGATCCAAACGTAGGATTATTACTTGCGGATTTGAAAGCCGAACTACCTCAAGCAACATCTTTGCGCTTTAACAGTGCAAAAACTGATACTGTGGTGGAAAACGTAACTGCAATTACTGAGAATAATGCTCATGCAGCAGAATTAATAACGATAGCATTTGCAGATGCCAATTCTCAAAATGTTCGTTACAGCGTCCCCTCAAGTATTCTAAAGGTAGACGGGGAGATTGCTGCAAATGAGGCCTTGGCTGCAGCATTACTCCCAACGGATATAAATTCGATAAGGAGCGGAGAATTTAGTATCAACCTAGAAATACGACTTGATGAAGTCCAAGAGAATCTGAGTAATCTGTATAAAGAGTCAAATTCTTTGAAGGGCATCTGGCTTAAGGAGAATGGGCTTGAAGGTCCGAGATTGATTGAAATAGGAAATGAATTAAATGCAATGGGCCGACAATATGGTCGTAAATATAACTTGCTTACAGATGATGAGAGGATAAATGTTTCTGATCGGGTTGGCGCATTAAAATCCGAACAAGCGGAACTGAGAGCAATAGAGTTTGATAAGGCGACAGAACAATTATTCTCACTAGAAATAGTTGGAAAGAAATCACTTGTTCAGGACCTCGATCAACGAATTACTGACACGGAAGCAGGCACAGCTATCAGGAAGGCCTTCAATATACCTATTTCGGACACAAGAAAACAAAACTTAGAAGATTTGAAAGTAGCTCGTAATGTAGCAGCTAACGAGTTAGTTGATTTGGAATTCAATTGGCTTTTGGAAAGAGGTCTTGTGACCCCTGAAATGATGGAAGAGAGACAAAATATTTCATTAAAATCTGAACTTGGCCTAGCGCCTACGCAAGAGGTGCCTCACGAACTGGAAGTCAGGGTCTCGGAGATAAATGCCGTGGAAAGTGCACCATCACTAGAAAAACTAGATGTTCTTTCAGAACAGCTTCCTCCTCTAACTGCGGAAGCCGCTCGTGAACTTTCCGATCGAACACAAGCAAACTTCCCGATGCTTGTCGACAGCGTCAAAATTGAAGACAGAACATCTCTAAATATTGCGCAATTAGCAATAAGGAGGTTTATGCTAGAAGCAGATAAGGCACTTACTGCTTTTAATTTTAACATGGTTCTTGAGAAAATCGTGGACGTCATGGGCCCTAATGACCCTAATTTTCCGGAATTTTTGCAAGCAAGAATTGGTCAATTATCACATGATCTTGGTGTCATTGATGCGCAAATTCAAGCTATAGATCGAAATTTTGTTGGCGCAGTGGCTTTCCATTCAAGCACAATATGGAATCCGCCCCAGGGGATTGAACGAAGTGAATTAGGACTCTTTTCATCAACAATTGTTAAGTTAAAATCTGTTACTAATTTTTTCTGTGGTTGTCTCGAATCCGATCATAATAAAGCTATAAGATTTGGTGCTGAAGCTACCGGTCTCGCAATAAACTCTGTAGTGGACCAGACGACCATCTCACTCAATCTCCAGCGCGGTGCTAGCCTTGTCGGGTTAGCTCTCCCTGGTTATGTAACTGGTACTGTAGCGGCGGCTTTCATTGGTTATGTTTCTGGAGATCAGCAACTTGATTATCTTGGTCCGGCACCAATAGTAGATACTACTGAGCCATCTTCACTTCAGTATGCGCCTCCTTATTCCTTTATTCAAGATATTCCTAATATCCCCAGTACGGCACCTATAGTGACCGTGACAGACCAATGTTTCAATCTGTGCAATATTGTCAAACCATCTGGAGCGGTCACGATGAAGCCCGCAAACTCCTCTTTTGTGGGACAGCAATTCTGTTCCTCATCTCCTGCGGGCTCATGCAATGACACTACATATTATCTAGGGTGGACTTGCAACCCAGGATTCATACAAAGCGCCGATAATACTTCATGCGAATCCATTATTCCTCCGCCATCCGTACTCCCGACAGTAACTCTCTCTGCCAATCAAACGACAATAAACCAAGGAGAATCAATAATCCTAACCTGGACTTCTGAAAATGCAGACAGCTGTCTCGCCTCCGGCAGCTGGTCTGGCGCAAAGACCGCCAACGGCACCTTCACCGAGACGATTTCGAATCTGCAGGAAACGGCCACGTATACGTTGACCTGTTCAAATCAAACCGGCACAGTGGATGACGCAGTTACCGTATCGGTCATAGAATCGAATTACCTCCTACGCTCCGAAGGACTCTTTGAGGTCTCTCGTTCCGGCGGTACGACGTCCGTGGTGCCGAAGGACGTGCGTGTATGGGGAATCGCGCAAGGCGGCTTCGCCACGACGATTGTTCTTTCTACCGAGCTCGTCCCCGCGGTCGAGGGAGTCACTGTCACCCTCGAGAAGGACTCCTTCTCTCCCGAAGAATACGCAGTCGGCACCGTCCCCGTGCTACACTTTGCCGCAGGCGCAACGCTTGACCCCGCTACAACATACGTCGTGCGCGTCACCGGCCTTGCGGCAGGCATCACGAGATCGGTTGACGTACCGCTCACGGTGAAGGTATTGTCGGGGCCTCCGAAGTTCAGAGAAATCTCCCATTAAAGCTATGAATTACGACACCTTTACAGGACAATTTCATAAGATAATCGAGCGATATACTCCGAAAGAGCGTCTCACAGTAGGGCTTGGTGTCCTTGCCCTACTTTTTCTTATCGTGCTCGGTACGTGGTACGCCACGCGTCGCGTATCTGTGAACCCGGAGGGACACTACGAGGAACGGGTATTTTCCCCGGCCGCCGTCGAGGAGATTAATACGCAAACACAGGAATTTGGCGCAGCACTGGAAGAAGAAAAACCGGTTCTTGAAGAGAAAAAGAAAATGGCAGATGTACGAGCATCTCAGACGCCCACCGCACTCATTGACCCCCGCGTGAATACCAACCCGACAGTCAAGGAACAGTTGGAAACCATGTCACAGAATCTATTTATTCCGCCTGACGCATTTGAATTACCTCCGCGATAATAGATGCGTGGTATGTGGAGCATGTTAGACATGGCCCTATCCCCACATAGAATATATTTCTTTGTTTTTATTCTCATCATCTCTTTTGGAACTTCCTTCTACTTTTACGCTACAACTACTCATACATTTGAGAAAGATGTCTACTCTTGCAACAGGGCAAAGCCACACCTCCGGTTCTCATGTTACCGTGTCACTCTTGAGAACCATTTTCCCCAGGCGGATGATACTGGACAATACGTCCGGACTCTGGAGAAAAATACCGAACTATCCCTCAAGACGGTGGACAATCAGGCCTATGCGATTTTCGGCACCAATTGCCACACGTTCTATCATGCGGTGGGTGATTTTGCGGCGACACATGCCGGGGACAAGCCGCTTCAGGAACTCCTTTCCTATAATTCTGGGAAATGCACCGCGGGATACACTATGGGCGTGTATAAGCGGCTTGCGCTTGCGGATGGATATTCTACAGCGCTCCTAAAGTCCTTCTATGACGTATGCCCGCAAGGGCAGGAAAACCAGTGCTCCCACGAAATAGGACATCTGCTCCACGACAAGCATACGTACTCGGTTCTGAAGATTATTGATTCGGTTTCCGAACGTGACTATGGTCTTACCTATCCGAAAACGTATCGGTATGCCGTATCATCCTCGACCGACCTGAACGCTCCATTTGAAGAATGCGAAGAGATCATTCCGATATCCAAACCTGACTTGATACGTCAGTGTTACACGGGAGTCGGCCATAATCTATTTCTCTTCTCAGAATTCTCACCCGACGGATTTGCCTCGCAATTCCGCGAGTGTAGCACAATATCGGAAGAGAACCGCGAGAATTGTTTCGCTTTCCTCCTGTACCGCATAGGTATTAACGAGGGTGCCCCGCGGTTCCTGGATACTAATTTCGCAGCGGGGAATAGCATTTGCACCGATGTCATACGCCAAATAGAGGCACTTGGGGTATCCAACACATCCGATCTCCGCACACACTGCTACATCGGCATTGGTGGCGGGATTGGCCTCTTCATTGATTCCGAATACAGCAGCGGCGAATACACTTCTTCTGTGACCGATATTGAACGCCTGACCGGATACGCAAAGCTCTGCGAGGAAGCACCTCTGGAATTCGTGGACAATTGCCTTGCGGGACTCATGGGAACGAAATTCAAGAAATTGTACGCTGATTTCAAACTCAAGTACGAACCCATTGAAAAACTCCTACCGAAGCTCAATACCACATTTGAGGTAACGGGTTAGGCAAAAAATGTTGAAGAATAAGGGTTTTCTGGCATCTTGTTGATAACTATTGACTTTTTATCTATCTAGGTGTACGGTAATCGCAGGTGCTTTTGGTCCTTCATAACTTCGCAAAACAAAGGGGGTGATTCCCATGCTACAGCCAGCGCTCGTTCTGTTTCTGGTGATATTCGGTGCGGGATGCGCCTCGGAACCGAAACAAGGGATCGAAAAAGTGTCTCCCAGAGCGATTTTTCTTCCTGAAGGTTCGATTACAAAAAATCTCGTGATTCTTAGCATCAACGGTGACAGAATGTACCGGGGAGCAGGTATCCCGAGTATCAATTCTGGGGACAGCGCAGTGACGTTTATTCGCAATCTCTGGAAGAATCCACCGGCGGACAAAGCGGTATACCTGGAACAAATCGGTTCGCGGCTGATCGTGGGGGAAGATGGAAAAGAAAAGGAGGTTCAATTCACAACCATTTTCGTCTTCTCTTCCAGTGCAAAAGAAAAATTACGCGGTTGGCACATTATGGGTGAACTTCGTTCTGGTGCAGTCGCAACGGATTCGCTTCGTTACGTAACGCGCGGTGACCAAAACTTCTTCGGTATGGTGTTCATACCAAAACCAGATGTACTGGTATATGCATGGATCGACAAAGCCGCTGCAAACGAGACGATTACCCCGGAGGAATTCGCCCAAATGATACTTCCATATCGGGTCTTTACCTTCTCGATTTTCCAGCAAGTACAGAAGAAGCCAAGCGAACAGAAGCCGGCTGAGCAAATCAAAAAGCAGCCGGACGAATCAAAGCAAAGCACATAAAACCGTTCTAACTCGCCGCGTCTCCCGACGCGGCGGCTCTCTTTTATACCCCCAAGCCATACTCATTCACTAAGTTAGTACAACCATCCACAACTTGTAGCTATAGCTACAAGTTGTTGATAGTCATCACACGTACATTGCATGTTCACATCTGCCTCGGATTTTCGCCTGTAGGCAAAAATCCGAGACAACCATCTGGGAACATCATCTCAAAGTGTCATAGGAACCAAAACCCCTACATTTTACATACAGCATTCCTACTATCCATCATCCACATCAATGTGACCCAGATCTTCTTCCAGCCCATTTAGATTCTGTCGAACATTCTATCCATTCACGCCATATTAATCTAATCTATGCGTACTATCCACAACTTGTAGCTATAGCTACAAGTTGTGGATAGTGTGAGCGGTAGAATAGTCGGATGGGAATGATGGAAAAGGATGTAAAAAGGGAAAGAAGATGGGGCATATTTCAACAGACGTTGCTTGCTGCGGCTGCGGTCGGCGGAGTGGTGTTGATTGCTGCAACGATGCCGAACGCCGTCCGGCTCCTCAAATATTTTCCTGGATACAAAAAAGGTGCGAAATTTAACTATCAAGCAAAGTCCGCACTCGGGCGCCTTGCAGCAAAAGGATGCGTCGTGTTTGTAGAAGAAAACGGTAAACGTTATGCACGTATAACTGAAAAAGGGAAACGAATGCTCCAGATAGAAACCGAGCGAGGAATAATGGAAGAAAAGAAAAAATGGGATCGACGATGGCGAGTGGTCATATTTGATATTCCTGAGAAACGCAAAAGCATACGAACCCGTCTCCGACGTTTTATGGGGGAATACGGATTCGTACGACTTCAGGACAGCGTGTGGATCTATCCGTATGATTGTGAAGATCTCATCGCCTTGGTGAAAACTAATTTCCGTATCGGTGCCGATGTATTGTATATGATTGTCGAACGTCTCGAACGCGACAAGTACTTGCGCGAGTATTTTGCACTCCCTTTTGAATAAAATAGATGATAGATGAAAACAGAAGCCATCCACAACTTGTCGCTATAGCTACAAGTTGTGGATGGCTTCGGTCACCATATTGCACGCATGCGTATGTGCAGGTATCTGTATATAGCCCTATGTAACGATGTTGGTCGGCAAGCCGGCTCTGAAGTTCTCTATATTCTCTATGGTCGTATCGAGGATGCGCTCTACGGCCTCCGTCGTATTGAATGCCAAGTGCGGCGTCACGATGACGCGCGGATGGCTGATAAGATAGTGATTTTCGAGCACCATTTTGAGGCCTTCTTCATTTGGATGTGGTGCGGTCAGAAGCGCCACTTCTTCCGCTAGCTGACCTTCCTCCTCCAGCACGTCAAGTCCGGCACCTGCGACTATTCCGCTCTCCAGTGCTTCGATAAGCGCCTGTGTTTCCATGACCGCACCGCGAGCGGTATTTATGATATAGGCACCTTTCTTTATGTTCCTTATATTCTCTTTATTGATGAGATGATGCGTTTGTTTGTTGTAGGGGACATGGATAGTGACGATATCGGAGGCCGCAAGCAAATCACCAAGAGGAACGTAGTTAAAATGAAGTGTTCGGGCGAGTTCCGTATTCGGGTAGGGATCGCATGCGATGACTTTCATGCCAAAGCCCTGTGCCATACGGACAACATGAATGCCGATATGACCGGTGCCGATGACGCCGATGGTTTTCCCGGCGAGGTCAAAGCCACGTAGCCCGCTCGGCGAGAAGGTGCCGGTCTCGCGCACGCGCTCATCGGCGTCAATAATGCGGCGTGAGAGCGCGAGGAGGAGTGCGAACGCGAATTCGGCGACGGTGTTCTCGCCATACGAGGGAACATTTACCACGGTGATACCGCGCGCGGCCGCCGCGCTTAGGTCAATATGATCAAAGCCGGTTGACCGGGTTGCGATGAGCTTCACGGCGGGAAATCGCTTGAGCTCGTCCTCGCCGACGTGTGCCTCTACAAAGATGCAGAGCATCGATGCGTTAGAATCCGCAGCGTCCGGGTGTGCCGCGATAGAGCCATCATGGAAAACAATGTTTTCGTTTGGGAGCTTCGCGCGCACATAATCCGTTTCCCACGGTTCGCCCCCAAAATAATGAATCATACTGCTATAGTAGGGTATAATGCCGGGGAATAACACTTTCGTCTGGGGAGAGAAAGTACTGAAAGAGTTCATAGACCGTACGACGACGTATCGGTTGATGCTCTATTATCTGCTCGTGCTTTTTGTCGCCGCGCTCTGTTTTGGCGCAATTGGTGTCTTGCCTTATTCTCCAATCGCACTTTTCTGGTCGGCTGGGGTTCTTATAACCGCGTCACGGGCGGCCAACACTTTCTTTGCTTGGATGTTTTGTGCAGTCACCAATACTGAATCCATCTATATTACGGCATTCATACTTACGCTCATTATGCCGTCGGTCATGCCCACCGATGCAGTGGGAACCGCAGGACTTGCGGTGATTGCGCTACTGGCGATCGCACCAAAATATCTCATTGCTCCATGGAAGAAACATGTATTCAATCCAGCCGCGCTCGCCGCGGTACTCTCTACATTCGTACTCGGTGTTTCCGCGTCGTGGTGGGTCGCAGGGAATACCGCACTTCTCCCCTTTGTTGTTGTCGGCGGATTGATCGTCGTTTACAAACTGCGACGTTTTGACCTCGTACTCTCGTTTGGTATTGCCGCCCTCGCCGCCGTTGCGTTCACCTCTTCCAATCCCATTGCCGGAATACAAGCCACGCTCCTCTATTCCGTCTTATTCTTCTTCGCATTCGTGATGCTCACCGAGCCGCTCACGACGCCGCCCACGCGCGTGCTCCGCGTTGTCTACGGCGTCTTGATCGGCACTCTCTTTATACAGGCACCGCATATCGGTTCTTTCTATTTTTCTCCCGAATTCTCCCTCATCGTGGGAAATCTGTTCTCCTATGTCGTGAGTCCGAAGGGACGCTATACGCTTTCTCTCGTTGAACGCCATCCCCTCGCGAGTGGTATCTACGAATATATGTTCCGTAGCAATCGCCAACTCAGTTTTTCACCCGGGCAATATCTTGAATGGACGCTGGGTTCGGTGCCGAATGATACCCGCGGCAATCGTCGATTCTTCACCATCGCGTCGGCACCCGAGAGTATGATGCTTGCGCTCGGAGTACGTTTCTACGACAAACCGAGTGCATTCAAGCGCACGCTCGCGGAGCTTCCCGTAGGGGGAGTTATTTCCGCCACCGCGCTTGCGGGCGAATTCACAATGCCGGAAAATAAGGAACGCAAACTTGTTTTCATTGCAGGCGGTATCGGTGTAACGCCCTTTGCCAGCATGGCGCGGCATTGCATAGCTGCGGGAGAGTCGCGTGACGCAATATTGCTCTATTCCAGTCGCAAAACAGACGAGATCGCCTATCAGGACGTGTTCACGAATGCGGGACGATTCGGCTGGCGTACCGTCTATGTTATTTCTGGCGAAACCCCAATCCTCCCCGGCACCCATCAGGGATTCATTGATGCCGAGCTCATAAAAAAGGAAGTTCCCGATTATGCCGAACGTCTGTTCTATGTCTCCGGCCCGCCCGGCATGGTGGACGTGATGAAAGTCGTGCTTATCAATCTTGGTATTTCGCGCTTCGCCATTAAAACAGATTTTTTCCCCGGTCTTGCCGCCTAACATTGTCTCAAAGGGATGCTTTTGTTACTGTCTGTGGAGCGAGCCGTTCGTTTGGCTCGTTCGGGAAGCATGGAATATATGCAGACATATATTCCATGTGCCCTCACTCGCCGGCGTAGCTCAGGTAGTTAGAGCATGGCATTCATAAAGCCAAGGTCGAAGGTGCAAGTCCTTCCGCCGGCACCACAAGAGTACTTCAGAAAACATAATCGCTCCGCTCCTTGTTTTCTTGGTCGCACACGACATTTTTAAAGGATTTTGGTAGGATACATCCGAATGCTGCGGTAGTAAGCTTGAGGCAAGCTTGCTCCCGCTGCGCTCGGAGAACATACAAGCGAGCTTGTAGATTTCTCCTCGCTTGCGGGAGTAGCTCAACTGGTTAGAGCGCCGCCCTGTCACGGCGGAGGTTGCGGGTTCAAGTCCCGTCTCTCGCGCACCGTATTTCCCCAAAAAGATTTTTTCTCGTGATGCGAGAGTTTTGTCGTGCTATATTTACAAGAAGCTCTTAATCCATGCTCGGTTTTCACCACATAGGGGCGCGTATTCGTGCTACAAATGGTCTTGAACCGTTTCCATCTAAGAATGCGTGGAAACGCACTCTTGATTATGTTATGTACGGCGTCGGCATCTTCGCGCCACTGGCGCTCGTGCCGCAAATCCTGCAAATCTATACGACGAAGAGCGGTGCCGGACTAGCGCTTCCGACTTGGCTTCTTTTCATTTTATTTAACACGCTTTGGGCGACATATGGCGCCGTGCATAAAGACAAACATATTTTCTTCGCGAACATGCTTATGGCTGTTTTCAACAGCGTGGTCGTGATTGGGGTGTTGCTGTATTAGTAGAGTTTATATATCCACAGGTACTACTTTACTAAATAGATCATAGTTGGGATACTAGCAGTAATGAATAAGAAATTGTTGGAGCATTGGTACATTCGCGATCGAAAATCGGTGCACGATATCGCTCAAGCATTTCATTGTTCCGATGGAAAGATAAATTATTGGCTAGATAAATATTCTATTTCAAAGCGTTCGATTAGCGAGGCGATATATACGAAACACAATCCACATGGAGATCCTTTTTCGCTTCAAATCCACCGAACAAATAAAGAATCATTTCTTTTCGGTCTTGGTCTCGGTTTATATTGGGGTGAAGGTACTAAAATGAACCCAACATCCGTACGACTTGGCAATACCGATCCTTATCTAGTACGGTCTTTCATCCTCTTTTTAAGAAAAGCTTACGCTATTGATGAATCTCGTCTTCGTTTCGGCCTGCAAATTTTTCGCGATATGGATCAGGTGAAAGAAGAACAATTCTGGCAGCGTTTTCTCAAAGTTTCCCCACGACAGTTCTATAAAATTATCAATACTCGCTCTGGTAGTATCGGAACTTACCGGACGAAGTCCAAGCATGGAGTGCTCACTGTTTATTTTAATAATAAAAAATTACGTAATATTTTGATCGGCGAAATTGAAAGAATGAAAGAACTCCGTTAGTATGTAGAGGTGCATGAAGCCGAGATAGCTCAGTTGGTAGAGCACGTCCATGGTGGGTCGCAAACTCCGCCCATCCTAATAGCAATACTGGGATGAATCCCGAATAACGGTTAATAGCCCCGCTGGCCAAGACCGTGGCACTCTTTTTGAAGGCCCGAACGACTGACAAGGGTGCCCCCTAGGGGCAAAGATACAGTCTAGCCCTTCTTTACGCGGCATAAGGAGAGAAGGTAAAAGCGAAGGACGAGGTCGTCGGTTCAATCCCGACTCTCGGCTCCAGAATCAAAGGTAGGTCAACTTCGTTATCAACATACGACCATTGTTATATGACAAAAATGGTCTGCGTTTCAGCTATAATGCATGAATGAATCCGAAGAAACCGAGACCAAAATGTCCTGTATGCGACAAAGAACCTGCTCGCTCATTTTACAGATATTGCAGTAATAATTGTCAGCATGAATTCCAATACCGGGAATATATAAAGCGATGGAAAAGTGGTAATATAAGCGGTCTGAGTTCTATAGGATTGGTTTCGAAACCGGTAAAGAAATATCTTCGGGAGAAGTTCGACAACAGATGTCTACTCTGCGGGTGGGCGAGAGTTAACCCAAAGACAAATCTTGTACCGCTGGTCGCTGACCATATTGATGGCAATTGGCGTAATAATTCTGAAGAAAATCTCCGTCTCGTATGTCCGAATTGCGATGCGTTGAATCCAACATATGGAGGTTCAAATAAGGGAAACGGAAGGTCATCACGGGCACCAAGTAAGCGGGCACAAGAAGGAAAACTTCTCGCTAGAAAGAAGAAATCATGATAATTTCTTCATATACTCACCTGCCGGAGTAGCTCAGTTGGTAGAGCAACCCCTTCGTAAGGGGTAGGCCATCGGTCCGAATCCGATCTCCGGCTCATGAAGGAAAACGAGAAGCGACTGTCAGAACTGGAAGCGATGATGGCATCGCCTGATTTCTGGTCGGACAAGAACAAAGCACAGGAACTCGTACAAGAATATCAGAATCTGAAGGAGGGTGGTAGCGGCGATTCGCATGATGCCGGCAACGCAACGCTTGCCATCCTCGCGGGCGCAGGCGGGGATGATGCCGAGGATTTCGCACGCATGCTCCGCCGCATGTATGAAGGATATGCGGCGCAGAAGGGTTGGCGCGTACGCGAACTACACGCGAATGAGAACGATCAGGGCGGGTATCGTAACGTCATGCTTGAAATAACTGGTGCTGGTGCCTATGGCCGTTTAAAACACGAAGCGGGTGTGCATCGCTTGGTGCGCCAATCGCCCTTCAACGCGAATGCGAAGCGTCAGACGAGTTTTGCGCTCGTGGAAGTGTTGCCGACCCTGGTTGCGACCGACAAAGTAGACCTCAAGCCGGACGACCTGGAGATACAATTCGCGCGTTCGGGCGGCGCCGGCGGCCAAAACGTGAATAAACGCGAGACGGCTGTGCGCATCCTCCACGTCCCGACCAATCTTTCAGTGCATGTCTCAAGCGAACGCAGTCAGCTAGCAAATCGGGAGCGGGCAATCGAACTTTTGAAGGCAAAAATATTCACAAAGGAAGAGGCACAGCGCCAGAGCGAAGCGAAGGGCCGCTCTATCGCTGCGACGACCGCCAACGAGTGGGGGAGCCAGATCCGCTCCTATGTCCTCCACCCCTACAAAATGGTCAAAGACCATCGTACGGGCCACGAATCCTCCAATCCAGATAAGGTCCTCGAGGGCGATCTGGACGGCTTCATTGACGCAGTAGTCAAGAGCGCATAGTATTAACCGTATGAATAAGGGGTCACAGAAAGTAAATACCTTTACTGCCGTCTTTCAGAAGGTGCGCGGCGGGTATACGACATGGATCGAAGAGATGCCAAATGTCATCTCTGAAGGCAAGACGAAAGCCGAAGCAAAAATAAACATAAAAGATGCTCTCGAACTCATGCTCGAGACGAACCGCATCATGTCTTTCAAAGGCGTAGAAGGAGACGTTGAGCGCTCGTCGATTTCATTTCCAGTACACGTGGTTGCATGAGGCGCACGAAACTCGTCGCACACCTCCTTCAAAACGACTGTATTCTCTTGCGGGAGGGTGCGAAGCATTCTATCTACCGCAACCTTGTTACTGGCGTTCAGACATCGGTACCTCGGCACGCAAACTTATTGGAAAATACCGCCCGCGCCATCTGTCGCCAGCTCGCCGTCCCGTGGCCACCGAAATGAGGCCCTCGACGGCTCCCTTGATGATTTCATTGATGCTACGGCACTTGACAGTAAATAAATCTCGTGTACACTAAAAAGATAGTTCTTTGATATATCTGTGGTTTGCCATAGCAGAAAGCGGCTCAAATACTGGGCTTTTCTCCGCTGTGGCAAACCCGAATACGGGCGAGCTTGAACAGCATTTCACAACTGTCATCGACGGAGGCATCACATGAAAACAACTCTCCTCGCGCTCGAGAATGACAGCATTACGCTGCCCGCTCTCACGAGCCCCTTCGATCCGCACGCAGTCCTGAAGACGCGGGACGGTCTCTGGGTCTCGGACGAGTTCGAAAGCTGTATTCTCTCGCAAGCAAGTATTGTGAACAAGCTCGATAGCGGAACCTGCTCCTCCTACAACCTGAAGAAGAACGCCTACGATCGCGAGATCAAGATGGAACTTCCCGAAGGGTACGAGTGGAACGCATCGGAAGTTTGCGCACGCATCGCCCAGATGATCGAGCAACAACCGAACGGCAAGAAAGGCGACCTTCTGAACAACGGAGATGCCAACTTGTTCTATGTTCCGGGGTACGTGGTGCGCGTGCGCTGGCGCGCCGCCTACCGCGAGTGGGGCGTGCTCGCGTGGAGGCTCGACGACGACGGCTGGGGCGCGGGCTATCGGGTGTTCGTTCGCAACTAATCCTTGTTCGCTTTTCGAATTGCCGGCTCCTAGATACTTCGTATCTTTGAGCCGGTATTTCTTTTTATGAGCAAGTGAGCAAGGGTAGTCCTTGCTCATAAGGTATCTTTCTTCATTCGCTTCCGGTGTCGATTTCCTCGGTTGGGTGCATTTCCCAGGCCATCGCGTACTTCGCACAGCTACGAAACACAGGATGTTCAAGAGAATAAGAGAAGTGAATGGCAAAAAAGAGACAATTCAATCCTATCTCGGCCTTTTAAGCCATGGGAATACCTACCGCTTGCGGAGCATGGTTGAGATTTTGAACAAGGATAGGGTATAATAGGCGGAACACATGATCTATTTCGACAAGGTGACGAAGCGATACGGGGATACGGTAGCACTTGAGGGAATTACCCTCTCCGTCGCGCCAAAAGAATTCGTCTCCGTCGTCGGCCACTCGGGCGCGGGCAAGACAACGCTTCTGAAACTCCTCCTTGTTGAAGAAAAGCCGACCGACGGCAACGTTTTTTTTGAATCCATAGATGTAAACGACCTGCCGAGCTCGGCGCTGCATTACTATCGCCGAAAGATCGGCATGGTATTTCAGGATTTCCGTCTCATCCCCAACAAGACCGCCTATGAGAACATCGCTTTTGCGATGGAAGCCGCCGGCCGCTCGGACGAGGAGATAGCGACTGACGTACCGCATATCCTTGAACTGGTGAATCTCGCCGATAAGGCGACGCATTTTCCCGATCAGCTCTCGGGAGGCGAGAAGCAGCGCATCGCCATCGGCCGCGCAATCATCAACCAGCCGGAGCTCATCGTTGCGGATGAGCCGACCGGCAATCTCGATCCCATAAATGCCTATGAGGTCGTTGAAATACTGAAGAAAATAAATCAGCTTGGCACGACCATTGTCATCACGACGCACAATAAGGATGTGGTCGACGCCATCGGCAAGCGTGTCATCACCATAGACCGCGGGAGGATGGTGCGCGACGATGCGGGCGGGAAGTATATCTTATGAAAACAACGAGCGTAGCGGCTATGTTTTCGTTAGATGCCGATAATTTTCTGGTTTCCTCCTGCCAAAAAATTGAGGCGACTGCTATAATAGACCTATGACCTGGATGGTTGTGAAGCGGATGCTCGTGGGCGGCGGCAAGAACTTTATGCGCGGCGGCGCGGTCGCAGTGGCGACAGTGCTCATCATGACCGTAACCCTCGGCATCATCGCCTCTTTGATCTTTCTTTCCTCCCTCCTTTCCTTCACGCTGAACACTATCAAGGATAAAGTGAATGTTTCGGTCTACTTTGTTACCGCCGCGACTGAGCCCCAAATCCTCGCCGTGAAGGATCAAATCGAGAAATTGCCGCAGGTGGAGAGCGTCATTTACACTTCCGCCACCGACGCCCTGGCGGCTTTCCGCGAACGGCACGCGAATGACCAACTTACCCTCCAAGCGCTTAACGAGCTCGGCGGGAATCCTCTGGATGCTTCGCTCTCCGTGCGGGCTAAGAATCCTTCCGAATATGAAAGCATCGTGCATTTTCTTGAGGCCTCGCCCGCACTCTCTGCTGGCGGCACGTCTCTCATAGACCGTATCAACTATGCACAGAACAAGGATGTCATCGACCGCCTTGCTCTTGCGATACAGGCGACGCGCGAGATAGGTTTTGCGATAGTCATTCTCTTTGCGATTGCTTCAATTCTCATTGCGCTCGCGACTATCCGTCTTGCGATTTATACCGCCAAGGACGAGATCGCGGTCATGCGGCTTGTGGGCGCGAGCAATACATATATCCAAGGACCGTTCATCATCACCGGTGTCATTACCGGCGTTACCGCAGCGATTCTCGTTCTGCTCCTATTATGGCCGGCGACGTGGTACGCGGGCATGCAAACGGCGGGGTGGTTCGGAGGGTTCAATGTCGCGAATTATTACACTGATCATTTCGCTCTCATTTTCTCCATACTCATGTGTTCTGGCATTGTGCTTGGTGCGGTCGCTTCTGTGCTTGCCATTCGTAGATATCTGAAGGTCTAGTTATGGCAAAGGAAGGTCATAAATATATATTCGTGTTGGGCGGGGTGATGAGCGGCGTCGGCAAGGGCGTAGTGACCAGTTCCATAGGCCTTCTTCTGCAGCAGAAAGGGTATTCCATGAATTTGGTGAAGGTCGATCCGTACCTGAATGTTGATGCAGGCACGATGAACCCGACCGAACATGGCGAAGTGTTCGTGCTGCGAAGCGGGCTCGAGACCGACCAGGATATGGGAAATTATGAACGTTTTCTGGGGCGCGACCTCACGCCTGAGGACTACATGACGAGCGGCATGGTATATCAGTCGGTCATCGCGCGCGAGCGCGCGCTTGGGTACGGCGGTACGTGTGTGGAGGCCATTCCGCATGTGCGCGACGAGATCCTTCGGCGTATCGAGGCCGCGACCGCATACAACGGCAGCCGCATCTCGGTTATTGAGATCGGCGGCACGATAGGCGACTTTCAGAACGCGCTTTTTATTGAAGCGGCTCGCGTGCTTAAGATGGAGCGTCCGGAAGACGTGCTTTTCGTGATGGTGTCGTATCTGCCAACACCCGGCACCATCGGCGAGATGAAAACGAAGCCCACCCAGACGGCGGTGCGCGACCTGAACTCTTATGGTGTACAGCCGGACTTCATCATCGCACGCTCCAAAGAGCCCATTGATGAGAAACGCAAAGGAAAGCTTGCCATCTGGTGCAACGTGCGCAAAGATCGCATCATCGCCGCACCGAACATAGATAGTATCTACGAAGCGCCGCTCAATTTTGAAAAGGACAAACTCGGCGACGCGCTTTTGAGTGCGCTGCGCCTGCCCGAGAAACGAAGAGCATCGCTTGCCGCATGGAAGAAATTCTCGCTCGCGGCGACGAATATGAAAGCACCGGAAATCAATATCGCCATCGTCGGCAAATATTTCGATACGGGCGATTTCGTACTTTCCGACGCGTATCTCTCGGTCATCGAGGCCATCAAGTTCTCCGCCGCCAAGCTCCGACGCCGGGCGAATATCGCCTGGGTCAATTCAAAGGATCTAGAGCGCGGCGGCGCCAAGGCCGCCGCCAAGCTCGCGAAGTTCAATGGCATCATCGTCCCGGGCGGCTTCGGCGAGACCGGCACCGAGGGGAAAATACGGGCGATACAATTTGCGCGCGAAAAGAAGATTCCTTATTTCGGCCTTTGCTACGGCATGCAGCTCATGGTCATCGAATACGCTCGCCATGTACTCGGGCTGAAGGACGCGAACACGACCGAGATCAAGAAAAGCACTGCCGATCCGGTGGTTGACGTGATGCTGGAACAGAAGAAACATCTCGCCGATAACAAATACGGCGGCACGATGCGTCTTGGCGTCTATCCCTGCTACCTCAAAAAGGGTACTATGGCGCGCGCCGCATACAAAAAAGAGCTTGTGGAAGAGCGTCACCGCCACCGCTATGAAATCAATCCCGCCTACGTGAAGCCGCTCGAGACCGCCGGCTTCGTTTTCTCCGGCACGAGCCCCGATGGCGTACTGATGGAAATAGCCGAGCTTCCGCGCTCTATGCATCCCTTCATGCTTGGGACACAATTCCATCCCGAGTTTCAGGCCCGCCCTCTTACCCCGCATCCCTTGTTCACTGCTTTTCTTCAGGCCGCCATCGCACGCAAGAGAAAGAAGTAGTTATGATGTCTCTGGATGGTGCGATGTTGGAATTTTTATAAGAGGAAATCCAGTAATTCTTGCGGCGTATCAACAATAACCGCAGGATGCCCTTGTTCAAGACGTTCTCTCGGATGGAAGCCCCAAGTAACGGCAATGGCCTTAATGCCAACTTCATTTGACTCGCGAATATCGCCTAAAGTATCAGTAATAAAATAACAATCCTCTTTGGGAATAGAATGCTCACTGATGAGTCCTTCCAACTTCTCAACTTTACTTGCATGTTTGTTTACTCCCCAAACCTGATCAAAAAGTCCTTCAATGTTGTTTCTCTGCAAATATTCGTTTATAGCGTCATCATGACTTGAGGATACGATTGAAAGAGAGAAAATCTTATTGAGCCGGATTAATACCTTTTTCATTTCTGGCGCGATAATCCTTTCTTTCAGTGCTGCTGCATAGTTCTCATAGTAGAGATTGATATCAATCGGTATATTTTTCTCCTTAATCGTTTTGTAAAAATTTCCATCAAACCAACTGCGATAATCGTCGTGGGTGAGAGTATCGAATTGTTCTTTGAAGAATTTGAAACTAAGCTCGAAGGAATCTTCCACTACTCCGTCAAAGTCAAAGATGAGAAGTTTCTTCATGGATTGTTGATTGGCTGCACGGTACGATATTAGAACAGGAATTACAAAAATGCCCGATTTCCTTTTTGCTTGATGTACTCAGTATCTAACATCGTGTCATTAAAGATTCTGCGCGACTTTTCGGTAAGAACGGAATCGTTAACTGGACTAGCCGTAATCCCTGCCGCCGCAAATCTCTCGTTTACCTTCACAGAATAGTGCATGTCGGGCATTGCGTAGACGACACGCTTGATAGGGGAGTTGATTATTTTCGTCGCACAATCTCCAAACATCTCCCCACCACCACCCGGAGTTCTCTCGCCGCAGGGTTGAATTGTTGAATATAAAATATCCCCACTCCCAATAGGCATCCCTTTTTGCTGAATCTCCTCAAGCAAGAGATCTTCTGCGTGCCGGTTCGGATTATCTATACTTGCTTTAATCACAAGAATGACTCCGTTGCGAACCAAACACGCAGCAACGGCACCACGTTCAGAATTAGCCGACCGCGCGACTTTGAATAGCGTCTCAAAGATTTCGGATTCAGACATTGCAAAGAGTATACAATACGAGGATGATTTGACTATCTGATCGCGCGTGGTACGAAGGTGGAATCTTATTTGAATAAACCTAACTTTTTTTCGCGACGCCAACTTTTGATTTCTGATTCTCTTTTTGAGGCCGATGATCTGTCAGGATATTGTTCCGTATATACGACCTTCATGACCTCTTTCGATCTTGTGTAATGGCCTCCAATCCCACTCTTATGTTCTGCGAAGCGGCGCTTTATGTTCGTTGTTATGCCGGTATAGAGAGAGCCATCCTTGCACTCCATTATATATACAAAATACATGTATCAAGAATACAGTATCTCCTCGCGGGAACCTTCTTATCTGAAAATCATTGAGCCACTATCCATTTTCAAATCAAAAATGAGCTCGCCTTTTGAGGTGAACTGATAACTCTGGACCTGATTCAACATTTTTGTATAATCTTGTTCTTGTGAGTCAATGCAGTACATAAGCGTCGATAACATGTTGGTAAAGATAATTGCATTACCATTCACTGCATAGTCGCCGCCTACGCCATTGCAATCCGTTGTCGCAGAGAAGGTTTGTCCGTCCTTAAACGTGAGAGTGAACTTTTTTACCGCGAGCGGTGTGACGGTCGTGTCGTTATTATACATGGTCTGTATCCAATCCCATGTCTTCATACCGAGAGTCATGCGAGAAGGGTCCGCTTCTCCTTCAAAGTTCTGTGCCACTTCGCCAAATTGCATCATCTGAGGATCAAGCTTGAGCCATATGCTTTTCCCGATGGAAGGGCGCGCAGTCATAGGTTCTCCGAGTGCGCGTTCCGCATAGTTAACGATAATGACGTTCTGGTGGTTCGGGTTTTGGCTCAGCTCGGTGGTCTGCGGCGCGATACGGTCGCCGAGGAAGATTCCTTCGGACCCTGCATATCCTCGCTCGGTGTTGAGTGCTGCGACTACATAATAAAAGATGCCGCTCCCGCCGGTCTCTTGTGAAAGTAGGAAGACAATATCCTCCCGACCGTCATCATCAAGATCGGTTACCACTTCGTTACCGAAATAGCGCGTGATGACCTTGGATGCCGAGCCGGGGGCAGCGTCGGTTTCGGCAACTCCATCCTCGAGCTGTACGCGCCGGCCGTCTATGACATATTCCGCATCTTTATAATCTGCCACTGCGATGATCTGCTTTTCGTCATACCCATACGAATGTAAGATGAAAAATCCTCCGACAATAAGAACCCCGATTCCAAGTCCGGATAGCAACCATTTCTTCATAGAGCGTCAGTATATCCTAGGTTCAACGGGTTCTGAAGTAAGAAAGAATGACCCAGATTAGGCACGAAACCTTCATTCGTCGAATACAGCACTTCGCTCTGCACATTCGGCCTGCTGGGCTCAGTACGCCTTCGCTCTCGCCCAGTTGCTGGCCTCAGTACCTCCTCACCTTCGTTCGTCAGCTGCCAGACTTGGATTCGAACCAAGATACTCAGATTCAGAGTCTGAGGTCCTACCATTAGACGATCTGGCAATCTATTTATATTTATCCTACTACATTTTGAGAGATCTTTCCATTTTAATCCTGATGTAAAACGCTCTTGACATACCAATTCGGCACAGCTACGCTGTATCGACACGAGCAAGAGCATGACAGAAAAAATTATAAATTCTGTGTATACCCTACGCACCTCAAAAGGCCTGACCCAGGAAGAATTGGCAGAGAAAGCCGGCATCACTCGCCAGACGGTCATTTCTATCGAGAAGGGGAACTACACGCCCTCGGTGCTGTTGGCTCTTAAAATATCTTCGATCTTTAAGGTCCCGGTTGAGAACATCTTTCATATTTCATATGGCAAATAAATTCTTTCATATCGGTACAGCGGTAGTGTTGATCGCCCTTCTCATGCTTCTCTCCGATCCATTCATGCTGTGGATGCCGGCAGAGGCGCAAATGGCGGTCATTCTTGGAGCGGCGGTACTCGCATGTGTATGGGCAGGATTTGTCATGTATGAACGAGCGGATGATGAGCGGGAAATGCTGCACAAAATGCATGCGGGGCGCATCGCGTATCTCTCCGGCATTGCCGTCCTCACTCTCGCTTTGATCTTCCAAGGGTTTGCGCACGCTATTGATCCGTGGGTATCTACCGCGCTCGGGGTCATGGTCGTCTCCAAGCTTTTTGCGCGACTCTATTCAGAATACTACCGATAGCTGTGTAAAACCGACTTTACATTACAGACCATGCCTCATATACTAGGGACATAATCTTACATAACATATAGATATATGGACATGACAAAAACACTTGGCATCGGCGCGATCATACTTATTTTCGGTGGCATAGGATGGTTTGCATTTTCTAATCAAAGCATCAAGGATGATGTCATGATGCAGAAGGAGGAGAATGTGGTGCAGAAAGACGATACCACCATGGAAAAGAAAGACACCGTCATGACGGACACGAGCGATGAGACCATGATGAAGAAGGACGAAGGAACAACGATGGCTGCAACGGAAACTATGATGAAGACCGGCTCATACGAGCCGTATAGCGCAGATAAGATCGCGAAAGCGGGGACAGGTAACGTCGTACTATTTTTCAGAGCAAGCTGGTGTCCGACATGTCGTACTGTCGATGCTGATATTAAGGCGAATCTCAAAAACATCCCGTCTGATCTGACCATCCTTGATGTCAATTATGACGATTCAACCTCTCTCAAACAACAATACGGCGTGACCTATCAGCATACCTTTGTTCAAGTAGATGCGCAGGGCAACCTCATCAAGAAATGGAGCGGAAGTCCTACGCTCGCGGCGCTCGTTTTGGAAGTAACATAGCATGACGTTTCTCATTGTCTCATTCATCGCAGGGGTGTTGACGGTGCTTGCGCCCTGCATCCTACCAATTTTACCCGTTATCATTGGCTCATCTGCTTCGGGAAGAAGCCGCTCGACGCCCTACATAGTAGTGGGGTCGTTGGCGGTCTCCATTATCCTCTTCACCTATCTTCTCAAGTGGTCAACAGCATTCATCATGGTACCGCCACAAGTGTGGACGTATCTGTCCGGTGGCATCGTACTGTTCTTCGGTCTCACACTTGTTTTTCCATCCCTATGGGAGAAGCTTCCCGGTCTTTCAAGATTTGCGGCCGGTTCAAACAAGCTCGTCGGCAGGGGGTATGAGCGCAAAAGCGTCGCCGGAGACATACTCATCGGTGCTGCGCTCGGACCAGTGTTCTCGACTTGTTCACCGACGTATTTCGTCATCCTAGCATCGGTGTTGCCCGTCTCGTTTGCTCTTGGCACGACGTACATCCTCGCCTATGTTCTTGGTCTCTCATTAATTCTCCTCCTCATTGCGCTTCTCGGCCAGCGATTTGCCGATCATCTCTCGGAAGTATCGGATCCTCGTGGCTATTTCAAACGAATAATCGGCATCCTTTTTGTCGTCCTCGGACTTTTCATTATAACCGGATACGAAAAAAAACTTGAGATAGTAATTTTGGACAGCGGATACTTCGATATTACAAAAATCGAACAGAATCTTCTCAAAAAAGTGAAATAATATGAAAGCGGAATACACCATTGGCGCAGTCGTTGGCGGATTTGTTCTCGCAGGACTAGCGTACCTTTACTCCGTGCCCTCACCAACATTACCGATACAGCAAGATACGAGAATCTCTTCTGCGACCACATCAACAATTCTAGGCGCAGAAACTTCTTCCACATTTGCTGCAAAGCAGAAAAAAGCGACACCGAAAGGAATTCCCTATACGGAAATAATGAATCCCTCTGGCTTCGTGAATATCGACAGCATTACTCTTAAAGAACTTATCGGCAAGAAAGTGATAATAGTGGACTTCCTGACTTATAGCTGTATCAATTGCCAGCGTACATTCCCTTATTTAAACGCATGGTATGAAAAATATAAGAATCAGGGACTCGAGATCATCGGTATACACACACCGGAATTTGCGTTTGAAAAAGATATTGGCAACGTACGAGAGGCGATGAAAAAATTCGACATCACGCATCCAATTGTGCTCGATAACAACTATGCAACATGGAACGCTTATGGAAACCGATATTGGCCGAGAAAATATATTATCGACATATATGGCAATGTCGTCTATGACCATATCGGGGAAGGTGGCTATGAAGAGACGGAAATGAAAATCCGTGAATTGCTTGCAGAGCGTGCCGAGGTACTCGGCATGGGTACATCAGACATGGATAAAACTCTTGCCGTTTCGACGGTGCCACAAGGTACAAATGTCGCTAAAAGCCCTGAGACCTATTTCGGTTCACTTCGAAATTCCTATCTCGCGAACGGGATACCGGGACGTTTGGGAGAACAGACCTTCTTATTGCCGCAGGATTTCGCATCGGACACTCTCTATCTTAACGGAACGTGGAACATAACTCTTGAATATGCCGAATCGGCTTCCGATGCATCAGTCGTTTATCGATACAATGCGAAAGAAGTGTACATCGTAGCCGATGCAAATACTCCGGTCGTAGTGGAGGTGCTGCAAGACGGGAAGATGGTCGGGATGTCTGCCGGTGCGGATGTGAATGCAGATGGCGTTGTCATGATGAAAGAAAGCCGACTCTATACGTTGATTCATAACCCGGAACCTGGAGAGCATGTGCTCGAGCTGAAGATAAAAGGGAAAGTTCGTCTCTACGCATTCACATTTGGATGAAATGATTTTCTCGTATCAAATCATTTCATCCCTATCTGTGAAAGGAATATCTCGAGTTCTTTGCCCTCAATAGGACGCCATGCGCCTACTTTCAGATTCTCAAGCCGTATATTCAGTATGCGCGTTCGTTCAAGCGCGACGACGGTGTTGTGAAGTGTCGCAACCATACGGCGTATCTGATGCTTCTTGCCCTCGGTGAGCGTGATGTTGAAACTCTTCGGGCCGGTCTTCCGCACCGTGCAGTGCTTCGTCATATACCCCTCGATATTGACGCCCGCCTCCATCGTTTTCTTGAAGGCCTCGCGGAGTGGCTCGGAGGTGCGCACCTGATACTCCTTGTCGTGGTCAAAGAGCGGGTTCAGAAGCCGGTCGGTTATGCGCCCGTCATTCGTGAGAATAATGAGTCCGCTCGAATCCTTATCCAGGCGGCCCACAGGGAACACATCCAGAGGAACGCTCTGCTTGATATCTTTCTCTCCAAGTTGCGGCGAGTGCGTGATGACACCAGTCGGCTTGTTGTAGGCGTAATAGAGATATTTCTTCCGAGTGTTTGTGTCGCGCATTTCCACTTTGTCGCCTTTACTGATCTTCTGTCCTATCACGGCGACACGGCCATTGATAAGCACTTTTCCCCTCGCCACAAGCTCATCCGCCCCGCGGCGTGTGGCGATACCCTCGCGCGCGAGGTATTTATTAATGCGCATCGGATAGGCATCTGCAGTACGAGGTGCGGTCTTCGGCATAACGGCACTATAACGTCTTTTCCTTTTTTAGACGAAGTACGTTAGGGTGGAACGATGGCCAGAGAAGAAAGCGTTATTCGCTTTGAGAAAGTATCATTCCAATACGGGCATAATAAGCCGATCCTTGACGAGGTGGATTTCCCCATACGCCGCGGAATGAAGATGGCGGTGATGGGTCAAAACGGCGCAGGGAAGTCCACACTCTTCGCTCTTATGTCGGGAACACTTGCCCCGGAATCCGGCGAGATACATGTGTCGCGCGGCATGACGATAGCGACGGCCCCGCAGGTCATTCCGCGCGATCAAATGGAACTCACGGTACGTGCATTCTTCCAGAAGTGTTTCTCGGGGCCGGTCTATGACATAGATCCCCGAATAGATGAGGCACTTGAGGTGGTGAATTTAAAATATCACGAGAAATTGCACGACCGGGTGATGAAGAGTTTTTCGGGCGGACAGCAGGCGCGGCTCCTCCTGGCTTCGGCGCTCATTCAGAACCCCGATTTGCTTCTCCTTGACGAACCAACGAATAATCTAGACACGGCCGGCATCGAACATCTCACGAAGTTTCTCGTTGAGTATCCGAAAACCTGCATCGTCATTTCGCACGATGCAGAATTCCTGAACGCGTTTACCACCGGCGTTCTCTATCTGGACGTGTTCACGCGCAAAGTAGAGCAGTATCCCGGGAATTATCACGACGTCCTCCGCGACATCTCGGCGCGTATTGAGAAAGAGAATAGAAAGAATGCGCAGCTTGAAAAAAAGATCCAGGATAATAAGGATAAAGCGAACTTCTTTGCACAGAAAGGAGGAAAGATGCGACTCGTGGCGAAGAAGATGCGCACCGAGGTGGAAGAAATGGAAGAAGCGAAAGTGGACGTGCGCAAAGAGGATAGGACCATCCGACCATTTGTCATTCCCACCCAGTCGGAGTTAAGTGGCGTCGTGCTCTCGCTCTCGGCGTATACTATTCTGAAAGGTAAAAAGATTGCGAAGAAAAAAGCAAACATATCACTTCGGAAGAATCAACACCTTCTCCTGAAAGGACCGAATGGTATTGGGAAGAGTACACTCTTGGAGCACATAGCATACGGAACTTTTGAAGGAATAGGCATAACAAAGGGGGTGAAACTCGGTTATTATAGGCAAGATTTTTCCACACTTGATTTCAATCAAACTGTCCTCGCTGCGCTCCGGATAGCGATGGGGCAGCCGGATGAACAGAAGCTTCGCGCAATCGCGGCAGGATTCCTGCTCACTGCCGACATACTGGAGACAAAAATTGAGAATCTTTCCGAAGGGCAGAAAGGCCTCGTCGCCTTTGCTTCGCTCGTATTAGAGCGGCCCGGACTCCTTATCCTTGATGAACCGACTAACCATATCAACTTCCGCCATCTGCCCGTTATCGCGAAGGCATTAGACGCCTATCTCGGGGCAATGATTCTCGTTTCCCACGTGCCGGAGTTCGTGGCACAGATACGTATTGACGAAATCCTCGATTTGGGAAAATAACATAGCATCATGCGGTGCTATAGTGAGAGTATTATGGAGAAGAAAGAATTTCAAGAAGAATTTGTGGAAACGTTTGAAGCGCCTGCGAAAATCCTCGAAGAGGGCGTTGAGTTTGTGGAGAAAGAAGAGAAAATTCTTCTTAGTAAGAAACCATTCAAGCTCGCAGAGCAATATTGGGACACGCTCGGTCCCGGACTCACGACCGGCGCCGCCGATGATGATCCGTCCGGCATCGCCACCTATTCTCAAGCCGGTGCCCGCTACGGGCTTCAACTCATCTGGCTTTCTCTCTTCACCTATCCATTCATGGCCGTCGTGCAGGAGATGTGCGCACGCATCGGTATCGTCTCGGGCCAGGGGCTTGCGGCGAATATCCGGCGTGAATATACCCCGCACGTGCTCTACATAGCAACAGCGCTTCTCTTTTTCGCCAATGCGCTCAATATCGCTGCTGATCTTGGCGCGATGGCGGCGGCATCGCGTCTCCTGTTTCCACATATTGGATTAGAACTATTCGTTATCATTTTTGCACTCCTCAGCTTGATGCTCCAGATATTCACCACTTATGCGCGATATTCAAAGTATCTGAAATATCTAGCACTCGCGCTACTCTCGTATGCGGTCGTTGCATTTTCTGTAGGACTCGACTGGGGCGACGTGCTCCGCCACACCCTCATTCCCTCGATGACTTTTTCCAAAGATCAAATCTTCCTCGTCTGCGCCATACTCGGAACCACCATCTCTCCCTATCTCTTCTTCTGGCAGACCTCCCAAGAAGTGGAAGAGAGAATCATGAAAGGGGAGACGACCATTGAAGCGCGTCGCGAGCAGATGAACGGACATTCCTTGCGGCGCATGCGCACGGATGTGTGGAGCGGGATGTTCTTTTCAAACCTCATATCCTTCTTCATATTTGCTGCCTGCGCCGGCACACTCTATGCGAACGGCATCACGGACATCGTCACGGCTGATCAGGCCGCTTTGGCGCTACGCCCCTTTGGAGAGTTTGCTTTCCTACTCTTCGCGCTCGGCATCGTCGGGACCGGACTTCTGGCAGTACCGGTACTTGCGGGCTCGAGTGCCTACGCCCTTGCCGAGAGTTTCGGGTGGACGCACGGCCTGCATCATAAATTGAAGCAGGCCTATGCATTCTACGGTGTCATCATCGTCTCAATGTTCATCGGTATCGTTGCGAACTTCGCGCACCTTGACCCGATACGCGGCCTCATTTACGCCGCCGTCGCCAATGGCATCATCGCACCTTTCATCCTTTTCTTCGTCGTGCGCCTCTCAAGCGACAAGCGCCTCATGGGCGAATACGCAAATCATCCGTTCGTTTCCTTGATCGGCTGGATAACCATCGGTGTGATGGCGGTCTCAGGTATCGCCGCCATCATAACGTTGCTGATGTGAGATATACTTCTCGCATGGAACAGAAATCGATTTCAGCATCGATGGATCTCTCGGGGAAAGTCGCCATTGTGACGGGCGGCGCGATGGGTATCGGGTATGCTATCGCCGCGCGGCTCGCGGAGGCGGGTGCAAAAGTGCTTGTCGCGGATAAGGATGCGGCCGCCGCCTCGGCGGCGGCCGCAAAGCTCGACGGAATCGCGATATCCGCGGACGTTTCCGATGGAGCACAGGTGGAAGCGATGGTCGCAAAAGCGGTAAGTGAATTCAGCGGTGTGGATATCCTCGTCAACAATGCCGGCATTTACCCGACCGTGCCCGCGCTCGCGGCGACGAAGGAGGATTTTGAGAAGATACTCCACGTGAATCTCATAGGAGCATTCCTTGCGGCACAGGCCGTAGCCAAACAGATGATTGTGCAAGGAAGAGGTGGAAAGATCATCAACATCACTTCCATTGATGCGCTCCACCCTTCTTCAATCGGTCTCGCATTCTACGATGCCAGCAAGCACGGTCTCTGGGGCTTCACGAAGAATCTTGCGCTTGAGCTCGCGCCACACAAGATATGGGTGAATGCTATCGCGCCGGGCGGCGTCCTTACGCCCGGGACAGGCCTCGGGAAGCCCGTCGACCCGGCTCTTGCGGCCACGACAGAACCATTTCTCAAGAAGATTCCAATGCATCGCATGGCCGATGCCGATGAGATAGGCAAGGTCGCACTCTTCCTCGCTTCCGACCTCTCTTCGTATATGACTGGCTCGCAGATAGTGGCCGACGGCGGCGTTCTTCTTGCATAAAAGTCCATCTGTTGTATATTGGACTCATCGGCCCTTGCGGCCATTTTTATTTGTATGGAAATTCGTAATATCGCGATCATCGCGCACGTGGACCACGGAAAGACCGCGCTCACTGACGCCATCCTCAAACAGACCGGTGCGGCGGTAGAAGGGACTTCGATGGACAGCAACGCGCTCGAGCTTGAGCGCGGTATTACCATTTATGCCAAGAACGCGGCGGTTGAATATAAGGGCACGAAGATAAACATCGTGGACACTCCCGGGCACGCGGATTTTGGTAGCGAGGTTGAGCGCGTACTGCGTTCCATCGATTCGGTGCTTCTGGTCGTGGATGCGCAGGAAGGTCCGATGCCGCAGACCCGTTTCGTACTGAAGAAATCCCTGGAACTCGGCTTGAAGCCCATTGTCGTCCTCAACAAGATAGACAAGCCCGCAGCCAACCCGGCCCGTTCCGAAGAACAGGTCTTGGAACTCTTCCTTGAGCTTGGTGCCTCGGATGAACAGTCCGATTTTCCGGTCATCTATTCAATAGGGCGCGAGGGTATTGCGATAAAAAATCTCGCCGATGAGCGCAAGGACCTTACTCCATTGCTTGATAGCATTCTTGAGAAAGTGTCGCCAGCGAACAGTAATGCCGATGCGGGCGCAGCTCTCATGCTTCAGCCGTTCAATCTCGCATACGATAACTTCATGGGCCGGCTTGCGGTCGGTCGCATTTATGCGGGAACCGTCCGCCCGAATCAGCAGGTTTTTATCAAGAAGCCGGACGGCGAGACCCGCACCGGACGTACCACCAAGGTCTTTACTTTCAAAGGACTTGAACGTGTTGAGGCAACCGAAGCATCGGCGGGGGACATCGCCCTTATCGCAGGCCTTCCCGACATTTATATCGGCGAGACCGTGACGACCGATGAGTCGGCAGCGCCCTTGCCGGCAATCGCGGTGGACGAGCCGACCATCGCGCTCAACTTCCTCGTCAATAATTCGCCGTTTGCCGGACGGGAAGGGAAGTATGTGACGAGCCGGCAGATACGCGACCGGCTCACCAAAGAGCTTGAGGTCAACGTCGGTTTAAAGATAGATTTCGGGAGTGCAGAAGTATTTCGCGTGTCCGGTCGAGGAGAGCTTCATATCGCGGTACTCCTTGAAAATATGCGTCGCGAGGGCTACGAACTCCAGGTTTCTCAGCCGCAAGTCATCATTCGCGAAGAGAATGGTGTGAAGCTAGAACCGTTCGAAGAAGTCATCATTGATACGCCATCAGAATTCCAGGGGGCCATCATTGAAAAGCTCGGTGCGCGAGCTTTCGTACTACAGAATCTTACTCAGCATGGCAACATCGTACGACTCACACTCGAAGGTCCGACGCGCGGTCTGCTCGGCTACAAGAACATGTTCATTATTGATACGAAGGGCGAAGGCATTCTCTCTTCACGCGTGCTCGGCTTCAAGCCGTATGCGGGGGAAATAAAGAAACGCCAAGTTGGCTCAATGATATCAATGGCTGCCGGCAAAGCGCTCGGCTATTCGCTCTGGTATCTTCAGGACCGTGGCCAGCTCTATATCAAACCGGCGACCGAGGTGTACGAAGGTATGGTCATCGGCAATACGTCAAAAGGCGAAGAGATGCTTGCGAATCCGACGAAGGGCAAGAACCAGTCGAACGTCCGTTCTTCCGGTATGGACGAAGCCCTCACTCTGGTGCCGATATTTGACCTATCGATTGAGCGCGGCATGGAGATTATGGCGGACGACGAATACCTGGAGATAACGCCCACCTCCGTCCGGCTACGCAAACAATTCCTTACCGAGAACGATCGCGCAAAGGCGCGCCGCTAAACATATTCCAATCGCGCCTGCAAAACGTGTTGGCTCGGAGGATGACGAGCCGAGAGTAAGGCGCCGCGCCAGCCAGGCGCGGACGTCGCACGTTTTGTAGGCGCGGTTGGAATGAAAAAAGAAAGAGTCGGCCTCTTGCTATACTTTCCGTATGAAAAAGAACCGCTCGCCGTGGCTCTATCAACTGCATCAGGACCGCGAGCGCCGGACGCTCGCGGCGGACCTAACGACCGATGTTGCTATTGTGGGCGGCGGCATCGCCGGCATCACAAGCGCTTTTTATGCGCTCAAATACACGAACCTAAGCGTTACGCTTCTCGAGCGCTTCAAGCTCGCGCATGGCGCCACTGGCCACAATGCGGGACAGATTACCAGTTATTTTGAACGAGGATTCGCAAGCTTGGTAGAAGAATTCGGTCTTTCCAAAGCCGCTCGTGGACAAAAGGCCGTTGAAGACGCTTGGCACCTTCTTGACGAGATGTACACCGATGCCGGTCTCGATATACCGTTCTCGCGTTTTATCGGGCATGCCGGGCTTTCAAGTCGGGAACAAGTTTTTACTCATCTGGAAAGCAATCGGCTCCGTCGCGCAGCCGGCCTGACCCAGGAGACCATTCGAATTTCTTCCCTCGTTGATTTTGCTGAAAGCATTTCCGATACGTATCAGGGCCTCTATACGCTCGTGTCGCCTGAGGAGATACGAGACATTCTTGAAACCGCGACGAATGATTTTATTGCCGCCCTCTCATACCAAAAGGGATGCGTCAATAGCGCACTCTTCACCGAAGAGATAGCCACGTATCTAACGCGCATCTATCCGGAACGATTCACATTCTATGAACACACGACCATTCGCAAACTGGTGCTCAAACACGGCTACGCGTTCCTGGACGGAGGTGAGCACGAAGTGCGCGCAGGACGCGTCGTCCTCTGCACGAACGGCTTTGAACATATCCATATCTTGAATGAAACGGGTCTTGATATAGACGCCAAATACCATCATCTCCTTTCGGGCAAGATCGGGTATATGTCCGGTTACCTTGAAAAGCTCGATAAACAGCCCATCGCCATCAGTTATTTCACCGACCCGAGCACGGATCCGGATAATGCTTATTTTTATCTCACCCGCCGCGGCTACGAATACGAAAAAGGAGTAGAGCACAACTTGATTTCAGTCGGCGGTCCGGACGTATCGGTTACAGATACTGAAACGTATTCGCCCGAGGACGATTTTCCCGACGAGATGGAAGAAGTGATAGATACCTTTGTTCGCCGCGTCTACGATACCGAACCGAATAAGAAAATTGATTATCTCTTCACATGGCACGGACTCATGGGATACACCAAGAACGGTGTTCGTCTCATAGGCCCCGAGCCCAAGAATCCGGTACTCCTCTATAATCTCGGCTGCAATGGAGTCGGGATACTACCTTCGCTCCACGGCGGACGGGAGATCGCACGACACCTTGTGGGTGAAAAAGTCGAGGAGTCAATTTTTGACGTGCCAGCCCGCGACCCGGGATAAAAAGAAGGGCTGCAACCTTGCAGGTCGCAGCCCCTTTTCGTCCCATTTGCTTTTGAGGCCGAAGCATCACAACACCCCGTACCTCTCTTTATAGTCGATGATCTTCCTGAGATTCGGCATGTCCTTGTTGTCTATACCGAGCGTAAATGACATCAGGTCAGCCAACGTCGCAATGGCGTACACAGGAATGTTGTATTTCCGTTCGAACTCCTGAACGGCTGAAAGTTTTCCCGTCCCCCGTTCCTGCCGGTCGAAAGCTATGATGAGACCGACGGGTTCACCGCCTTGCTGGCGGATGAACTCTACGGCTTCTCGTTTCGTTCCTCCATCAGTAATGACATCGTCAATGATAAGAACACGGCTCGTGTCTTTTATTGGAGCTCCGATGAGGGAACCTCCCTCGCCATGATCCTTGGCCTCCTTGCGGCTTGTGCAGAAACGGATATTGCCGCAGCCGATGGTTTCGAGCTTTATGGCGATGGCGGGAACAAGGATCGTCCCTTTGTATGGCGGGCCGTACAGAAGGTCAAATTCGAGTCCGGTGCCGATATTCGCACGAATGACTTTGGCGTATGCAGAGACCAGCTGCAACATCGTTCTACCGCTATCGAATTTTCCGGAGTTGAAGAAGTAGGGCGACAGTCGACCGCTCTCCAGTTTCCGTCCCTCCGGGATGAACTCAAGCGCGCCGGTGCGCAGTGCACATTGAAGGAATTCTTGGCCCGGAGTATTTTTGCGTAGCATGGTTTCCTCCCATCAGCGTTGATTATGAGATGTCAGCAATTTCTTTCTCAATGGCGTTGAATGCCGCCACCGGATCTTCTGCCTCGGTCACTTCTTCGCCGACGACAATGAGGTTCGCGCCACTGTCGATGGCTTTCTTTGGAGTGCTGAACCGCTTGTGATCGCCAGCATTCACTTTCTCAGAACGGACAGCGGGCGTCACCAACTCCAACCCTTGGAGGTTCGGATGCTTGGAAAGTAGTTTGACCTCCCATGGTGAACAAACGACACATTTTAATCCGGCCTCCTTCGCCATCAGGGCGAGTTCGGTCACGATCTCTTGTGGCGTCCGTCCCCTGCCGTAGATACGAGCAATTCCCCGCGACTCAAGTGACGTCAGAAGAGTGATCGCCCACACCGACACAGCGCCCGATCCAAAAGTCGTGTTAAGCCGGTCCACAACCGCTTTCATCATCGGAACATCGCCGCTTGCATGTACCGAGATGATATGAGCGCCATAACAAGCGATTGCTGCTGCGCGTTTAGCCGCCGCTTTCGGAGTGTCATGGAGTTTCGCATCAACCCACACTCGTTTAGCGCCAGCATTCAATAATGTGCCGACAATACGTCGTCCTCCCTCGGCGTCGAACAAACTGTGGATTTTGACCGCATAGCATCGTTTACCGAGCGCTCTGGTGAGGCGATAAGCTTGCGCAGTCGTTGGACAATCGAGAGCCAGACAGATTCTGCTTGGCATTGGATACCCTCCTTGTTTTTGTAATGAGCGACGGTCGGTGAATCCTTCCGTTCCGCGGTCACACTACGTAAAAACAGTAGGGAAGTCAACAAACATAAAACGGGAACTATATACAACGTTACCCTATGATTGTGAGCATTTCCTTTTTATGAATAAGTGTAATAATCAGACGATGTTCGCCCAACTATACAAGAAATATGTGCGCGGAACGCCTAAGAAGGCAATCGTTCAGTTTGTACAGATATTTATATGTCACTTCACTGTTGCTGTGGTAAAAGGCATTGATGCTTCGTGCAATAAAGTCTATCTAAATACGCGCGTTATCAAACATATTTACGATAAGCGCACTGCCGAAGAGTTTGACTTTTGGGTTGCAAATCTTCACGTTATCCTGAAGTACCCAGACAAGGTGTACAAGAATAAAGATGGGAAACGAGGAGCTTACTGTTTTGTGAAGGAGATAAATAATTATAAATGCCTATGCTCTCTGGAGACCACAATTAAAGACGACCAGCCTCCTGTTTGTGAAGTAGTTACTTTCTTCAGAACGGACGAAAACTATCTAAAGAGTTACGAACTTTTGTGGGAGTGGAAGGGCGGCACTCCTTCATCGTAGTGCTTTCGATTCTAGCTCGCGCTAGCCTAATTACACCCCGCAGTAGAGCCTTTCTGCAATTTTTCACTCCCGCAAAAATTCACAACTTCCTAGTTATTAATATACAGATAGTGTATACGACTTACCACACGTTGTCCACACCCCTCTATTAAAGTCGGCTAGGTTCTTGAAGTTGTTCATAGGTCTATCTTAATCCCTCGGGTAAGGATGTGGATAACGCTCAACGGGTGGGGTATACTTTCCCTACAGGGTAGATTTTAATAGGAAACTCGCCACTACTCTGCTGTAATGATGTGTACTGGACGGGACTTGAACCCGCACATCCGCGCAGGATACCTACTCACAAAGTAGATGCGTATACCGCTTCCGCCACCAGCACATAATCGCTCACAACGAAGAGGCACTAGACACGCTAGATTTACTCTGCAGAGTTGTTGAAGTCTAGAAGCTTCCAGACACTTGTAAGGTTTAATATCGGGTATGTCTCCCGACCCTCACCACGTTTTGGTCTTGACTGGCCCCTACTAGTCGCGCTACTGCCCCCACTTTGGGGGCGGTTCGTTTATTAGGCAATGAAAAATCCGCAGGGGGCGGCCTTGCAGGAGGGATTTCAAGTTTGGGTTTCCCCGTTTGAAAGCTCCCGCAGTTTGGCTTGCGGAGCTTTCGCTCCTCGCAAGACCACCCTCTACGGACTTCCGTGGCTTTCGCCGCCCGCCTCATGTCGCCAAACGTGAGGCAATTACCTATGCGCATTATACACCTTACTGACCTGTCAAGGGGATATTCTGATGTGTGGATAACCGATAGGGTACGGTAGAATGTGGGTATGGAACAACGCATACTTGAACAACTGAAAGAAATACAGAGCAACATCAATATCTTGGTCGCCTCGGCAGGCGGTCTCGTCGTCCTCGGTCTTATTGCTCTGTGGCATTTTTGGTAAATATGAAAAAGTTTTTGGCTTTTATCTTTTTATATCCAGTGGCTCTACTACTAAAGCTATTAGACGATATTGGCGACACTATAAGCAACTTGTTTGGGAAGAAGCGCATTCGTGAGTTAGAGGATAAGGTCGCTCAACTAGAACAAATAAACCAATATTTAATCGAGAAAAATGCCTCTAAACGCTAGGGTAGCTTTGTATATAGTTCCCCATAAAACCTGCTCAGCCGAGCAGGTTTTATGTTTGTTGTGGAGCCCCTCGCGAGTACGCTCGGGATTCTCACAAAATATAGTCGTCCTCGGAAGGACTCGTTATTTTGTGGAGGTGCGGAGAGTTGAACTCCGGTCCGAATCCGTCTATGAAAGCGCTTCTACGACGCATAGTCAGCGTTAGTGTCTAAAACAGGATGCGAGGAACGCAGACGAAACCATTCCTGCTCGATCCCTTATTTAATCCCAACGCGTGGGAACGCGAGGGACGATCACGCAGATAATTCCGCCCATGCCTCCGACTGCGGGAACTCGAGAGGATGAACGTCGCGCTGGGCGAGGGCGTCGGGCGTTAGCCGCGAGCCGTCGCGTAGGCGAACGCGATGTCGCCAACCTTACCGAAGTAAGGCGACTTCATTGCGCTTGCAAGAGTGTTCTTGGCAAGTTTGTTTTCCCGCGTTTTTAAGTGATGACGGGAGTGCACTGCGTCGCACGTCTTTCAAGGTACAGACCGTCAAAGCCGGTCACCCCCAGAAAACACATGATACCATCGTGTACTTTCTGCGACTGATCAACGTTTCGTTCTTAACGATTTTTTAAGACGCGCCCTGTTTCGCGTAGCGCATCACGCTTCTTCAAGTCCTCGCGTTTGTCGGACTTACCTTTACCGCGAGCGATGGCGATGCGCACCTTCACGAATCTACCCGCAGTATATACCTCAAGTGGGATAATTGTCAATCCCTTCTTGGACTCGGCGAGGGCGAGTGTGGCTATTTCTTTCTTTGTCAAAAGGAGACGTCGCGACCGTTCTGGGTCGTAACTCTTCGGCATATTCGCCGTCTGATACGGCGGAATCGTCATGCCGACGAGAAACGCCTCGCCACCGCGCACCACCACGCGCGCGCCATCAAGCGACCCGTTCTTATTTCGCAGCGACTTCACTTCTGAACCAAGAAGTTCAAGACCCGCCGAGAAACTCTCAAGCGGCGCATATTTCAGATGAGCTTTTTTGTTTTTCACAAGCGTCATAGCGTGAGTATAGCGAAAAATAGGAAAATCGGGCGTTTTTCTGTATACTCCTTCACATGTCTTTTGTACTGGCAAAGAAACAGAAACAGAGCGCGACACCCCCTTCTCATTTGAAAGGGAATGCACGCCGTGGCTGGCGCTCGTTTTTGGGCGGCCCTTCGTTTTTCGGCAATCTCACAACCACGGTTCTTATTTTCCTTCTCCTCATGAGCGTGTATTCGCTCATAGCGAGTTTTACGGAGCCGACAAGCGATGTTCCGCTCTCGGTCGTCGCGGCGGATGTCGCGGCGGGGAAAGTAAGTTCGATTATTGTGAACGGGGATTCACTCAAACTTGTCTACATCGACGATTCCAATAAAACGTCACGCAAGGACCCTTCCGCCGGTCTTCCGGAGACGCTTGCGACGTACGGTGTCACGCCCGGGGAACTTTCCAAAGTGTCCATCACGATACAAGGACAATCGGGATTCCAATTCTGGTTCCTCACACTTGCGCCGGTTCTTCTGCCACTTATTTTTATTGCGTTTCTCTTTTGGTTTCTCTCACGACAAGTCAAGGGGGCGGGCATGCAGGCCTTCAGCTTCGGACAATCAAAAGCGCGCGTCATTGACCCCGCCGACTCTTCGCAGCGGGTTACCTTCGCGGATGTCGCGGGCGCACGCGAAGCGAAAGAAGAACTTCTGGAGATCGTGGACTTCCTCAAGAGCCCGAAGAAATTTTTGGATATAGGCGCGCGCATCCCGAAAGGTATCATCCTCATGGGCGCGCCAGGTACGGGCAAGACGCTCTTGGCGCGCGCGGTCGCCGGCGAAGCAGGCGTACCGTTTTTCTCCATATCGGGTTCCGAGTTTGTGGAGATGTTTGTCGGCGTCGGGGCTTCAAGAGTGCGCGATCTCTTTCAATTGGCGAAGAAAGCCGCCCCGGCCATCATTTTTGTGGACGAGATAGACGCGGTCGGGCGCGTGCGCGGCGCGGGAGTCGGTGGCGGCAATGACGAGCGCGAACAAACACTCAATCAGATACTCGTTGAAATGGACGGTTTCGAGCCAACCGAAAAGGTGGTGGTCATGGCAGCGACCAATAGGCCCGACGTCCTTGATCCGGCATTGTTGCGCCCGGGGCGTTTTGATAGGCGCGTTACCATTGACCTTCCGGACAGGAAGGATCGCGAGGAGATACTGCAGATACATGCGCGCAAGAAGCCCTTGGGACCGGATGTAACGTTGTCGGTCATCGCCGAGCGCACGCCCGGTTTCTCAGGAGCCGAGCTCTACTCGCTTATGAATGAAGGGGCTATTCTTGCAGCGCGGGAGAACAGGACCGAAGTGACACAGTACGACCTCATCCGCTCCATAGAAAAAGTGATGCTCGGCCCGGAACGCAAAAGCCACCTGCTCTCCAAGAAGGAAAAAGAACTCACGTCATATCACGAGGCCGGACATGCACTCGTTTCTTCGGTGCTCCCGAACGCCGATCCGGTGCATAAGATTTCCATCATCAGTCGCGGGCGCGCTGCCGGCTACACATTGAAGCTTCCTTTTGAGGACAGGAAGATGCATTCCAAAAAACAATTCCTTGACGATATCGCCGCGACGCTCGGCGGCTACGTCGCGGAAGAAATGCTTTTTGACGACGTAACCACGGGGCCGAGTAATGATCTCATGGTCATCACGGCGCTCGCACGCGACATGGTCGTGCGCTACGGCATGAGCGAGAAAATGGGACCCATCGCTTTCGGCGAACGACAGCTCGGTAACGAGCCATACTCCGAGCGTGTCGCGGCTGAGATAGACGCCGAGGTGGCGCGTATCATTGAGGAGGCAAAAGCGCGTGCGAAGATAGTCATCACCGAGCATCGCGGCGCGCTCGATGCCATCGCAAAGGAGCTCATCGAGAAGGAAACTATTGAACGCGCCGAATTTGAGAAGATACTCATTGCCAACGGTATCACGCCAAAAAAACGCGAGGAAGAGGGAATCGTCATCGCGCCACTCGGTTCAGGCCTGTCCGCGGAGGCAGGCGATATCGCATAACTTGTTTTGTCCGCCCCCTTGGACTCGAACCAAGGACCCTCGAGGTATAAGCTCGATGCTCTAACCAGCTGAGCTAGGGGCGGTGTATCTGTACTGTAACGCACCGCTACTCCAAATGCATCTCGCGGTCGGCCGTGAGAGCGCGCAGAGAAAGTGCGGGATGGTTTTTTAACGCAGGGTCGAGAGCAACAAGGCGCGCCGCCTCTGCACGCGCCGCCTCCACCAACTTGATGTTTTTCAGCGCTTCCATTGCTATGTCCGAAATACCCCATTGCTTGCCGCCCGCGAGCTCTCCGGCGCCGCGCAATGCGAGATCATACTCGGCGAGTTCAAACCCATTTTTCGCCGAGGAAAGGGCTTTCATGCGTTCTCTGGTCGCGGTGCCGAATGATTCGGGCAGTGCGAAACAATAGGACTGATGCGTGGAGCGCAGCACTCGGCCGCGCAATTGGTGGAGTTGCGCGAGTCCGAAGCGTTCGGCACCTTCTATTAGGATAACGGTTGCATTCGGGACATTGACGCCAACTTCAACGACGGATGTCGCCACGAGAATATCAATTTTCCTGTTCTCGAATTTCTTCATCGCCTCTTCTTTCTCCGACGGCCGCATCTTGCTGTGCAGAATATCTATCGTCGCGTTCTTGAATACCTCACGCGAGAGCCGTGCCGCCTCCGCCTTGACCGACTTGGCCTGGAGCGCAAGTTCCTTCGCTGGATCAGGTTCATCAATGCGCGGACAGATGACATATACTTGGTGACCGGCGGCCAGCTCCTTGCGCACGCGCTCGTACGCGATGTCGCGTTCTTTCGGTCCAAGCACTTGGGTTGCAACCGGTTTTCTGCCCGAGGGCATTTCGTCGAGTAGAGTGAGGTCAAGATCGCCGTACAGAGTGAGGGCAAGCGTCCGTGGAATTGGCGTTGCCGTCATGGACAGGAGATGCGGCATTGTCTCACCTTTTGTTGCGAGTTTCTGCCGATGCATAGTGCCGAAGCGGTGCTGTTCGTCAATGATGGCATAAGCGAAATATTTGAATGAAAGCGATTTCTCAATGAGCGCGTGCGTGCCGATAACGATGGGAATCTCGCCGTTCGCCACCATTTTCTTGAATGCCGCCTTTGATAGTTTTGCGGATTCCTCATACCTGACTCTGGAAGGGAACTTCCGGCACTCGCTTCCCGTAATAAGGCCGATCGGGATGGGATGGTCCTTAAAATAGGAAACGAATGTGGAGAAATGCTGTTTGGCGAGAATCTCGGTAGGGACTAGATAGGCGACCTGGAGCGTTCCGGCAATGCGGCCCTTCGGCAGCGACGTGGCGACAAGATATGCGGTCGCCGCCGCCACTGCGGTCTTGCCGCTCCCCACATCGCCCTCCAGGAGGCGGAGCATCGGATGTGTTTTCTTGAAGTCGGCAACGATGGCCTCTATCGCGCGCATCTGCGCGGCGGTCGCTGGGAAAGGGAAGGATGCGACAAAGTCCGCAAGCGCCTGTCGGTCCACCGCGACCGAAAGCGCGCTCTGTGCTGCAAGAGTGCGCCGGCGCTGTTGCATCACGACTTGGAGCGCAAAAACTTCTTCAAAAGCGAAACGTTTGCGCGCCGCCGCGCTGTCTGCGAGCCGCCGCGGCGCGTGTATGAATACAAGAGCCGAAGAGAGTGAAGGGAGTTTGTAGCGAATGAGGATTTCTTTCGGAATGGGATCTTCCAGGCGTTCATGTGTCCCCGTCTCAAAGACCTTTCTGACCGCATGCAATAACCATAGCGACGAGACGCCCTGACTCTCCGGATAGATGGGATAGAGTGCTGAATCCAGGGTCGAACCTTGTTGCAAGGTTCGACCCTGATGAAAGAGAGAATCATGCGCTTCCTCAGGATCAATAGGTGTCCTATCAATAGCTGGATTCGCGAGATATACCTTTGCGCCTTGGCCCGCTACTCGGCCGCTGACTTTCACAAGCATGCCGTCATGCAGTGTCTTCGCGATGTATGGCTGCGAGAACCACATCATCTTTATTTTCCCCGAGGCATCCTCAAGCCATGCCTCTGCTATCGGCCGGCGGCTTTTCCACGTCTTCCTGATATCGGGCTTTCTTACCGTACCGTAGAGCGTCACTTCCGCTCCAGCCGCCACCCCGGCTATTGTTCCCAGCGATCCGCTCGATTCATAGCGGGCCGGAAAGTGGTAGAGCAGGTCGCGCACGGTCCGTATCCCAAGCTTATGCAACGCCCGTTTCTGCTCAGTTTTCAGGCGCGTAAAATGCTTCTCTAGAATATCTTCTGGATTCACTTTTATAGTATAACCGGGGTATACTAGCGGTCTCTTATGGACGCGAAATCGAAAAAGATACTGGCTGCTTTCAAAAGGCAGGGCGCTCGGATAGGAACAAAAGCTCGCGTGAAGCTTGCTGGGAGAAAAGATTTCTCGCTCTGGTACACGCCGGGCGTCGGTGCCGCATCCGTACATCTAGCAAAACATCCTGCGGACGCGCGAACGATGTCGATAAAGAGGAATAGTGTCGCAGTCGTCTCCGATGGTTCCGCCGTGCTCGGTCTAGGGAACATCGGCCCATACGGAGCGCTTCCCGTCATGGAAGGGAAGGCGCTCATCTTTAAAGAAAAAGCGGATATCGATGCGTGGCCTCTCGTACTCGACACGCAAGACCCGGATGAGATAGTGAGAATCGTGAAGGCCATCGCGCCTGCTTTCGGCGGAATCAATCTTGAGGACATCGCCGCGCCAAAATGTTTTGATATTGAACGGCGGCTTGTCGAGGAATTGAATATTCCCGTAATGCACGATGATCAGCACGGTACGGCTATCGTTGTACTTGCCGGTCTGCTCAATGCAGTGAAGGTGGTGAAGAAGAATATCAGAAAGATACGGGTCGTTATCAGCGGCGCGGGAGCGGCAGGCACGGCGGTTGCCAAACTTCTCATCGCCGCGGGCGCCACCGATATTATTCTCCTTGATCGCGCAGGCGCGATCTATAAGAAACGCCCCGAGTTGAATGCGCACAAAGCCGAGTTGGCTGAACTCACGAATCCGCGCAAAGTGCGCGGAGGCCTCGCCGAAGCGATGAAAGATGCAGACGTTTTTATCGGCGTCTCCGGGAAGGGACTCCTTAAAGCCGAACATGTCGCACTGATGGCTCCTCGTGGAATCGTCTTTGCTATGGCGAATCCCGATCCGGAAATCCTTCCGGATGCTGCGAGAAGGGCGGGAGCGGCAGTCATCGCGACCGGCCGTTCCGATTATCCCAACCAGATCAACAATGCTCTCGTATTTCCGGGCATCTTTCGCGGCGCGCTCGACAAAGGCATCAAGAAAATAACGCAAGAGACCAAGATACGCGCCGCCCGCGCGCTCGCGGCGCTTGTCCCCAAACCCTCTTCCGCTAAGATTATTCCCGACCTCCTTGACCCGCGCGTAGTCACGGCCGTCGCGCGAGCAGTGCGCTAGGACGGCATTTCTCTCCAATTTAGATCGGTGTAGCTGCTGGTGCGGCAGTCACGATGATAGTGCCAAATCGAGTTGGATTTAGGTGATCGTGATATTTCCAGACACCTTCTTTATTGAATGTGAAGGAGTAGGAACTTCCGGATGTATCACCTTTGCACTCATCGAACGCAGAACTATCCGTATCAGGACAATGCTGGCTCAAACTGGTGCCGCTGTAGACGGTATGCGCTGGATGCATAGCCGAAGCGACCCACATATCATCCGAACTTTGATTCACGAACGTTACAGTTGTACCGAGAGTGACAGTGATGCTTGCCGGTGAGAATCCTTGATCGCTGTAAACGACTGTCGTAGGCGTCGTAGGCGACACGTCGATAGTTGTGCTCGTCACAGCCGCCTCTTCTGTCGTGATTGTGGATGGGGCATTTGCCGGAGTTTTCGAAAATAGAAACCAACCGCCAGCAATGACAATGATCAAAACAATAACAGTCCCTATGACATTTCCATTCATACCTATGAATTATTTTAAGTAAAGTAACGTGCTTGAATCCTAACATACATAGGATATACTCTGTCTATGTCCACCTCCACAATCGTTCTTATAGTTATCGCACTTGTCGTGCTCTGGGTCATTTTTGCTTATAACCGCCTTGTAACGCTCGTTAATCAAGCGAAGGAGGCGTGGGCTGACATCAATGTGCAGCTGAAGCGCCGCTATGACCTCATCCCGAATCTGGTGGAGACGGTGAAGGGCTACGCGGCCCACGAATCCGGCGCTTTTGAGAACGTTACTAAAGCACGCGCCGCAGCGATGGGCGCCTCCAGTTCAAACCCCTCTTCGCAGGCCCGCGCTGAGAATCAGCTTTCGGGAGCGCTAAAGACGCTCTTTGCCGTTTCAGAGGCCTATCCGGATCTGAAGGCGAATCAGAACTTCCTGCGGTTGCAGCAGGAGTTGTCCGACACCGAAGATAAAATACAAGCCGCCCGCCGCTTTTATAATTCCACTGTCATGGCACTCAATACCGCGGAACAGGCATTTCCAGGCAATCTTATTGCCTCTTCGTTCGGATTTAAGCCGATGGACCTTTTTGAACTTACCGCGGACGATGCTGCGGCGGCCAATCCGGTAAATGTGCGATTCTAGCCATCGTGAGTAAGTACAGTCCATTTGAGGTGGTGATAACGGCGATAATTCAAAAAGAAGGAAAGTATCTCATTACGCGCCGTTCAATGGCCAAGTCGCGGTTCCCGGGGAAGTGGACGGTACCGGGCGGGCACCTGGAACCCTCCGACTTCATGAGTTATCCCAAAGATACTGAGCATTATTGGTACAACGTCTTGGAAAAAGCCCTCACACGGGAGATACAGGAAGAAGTCGGCCTCACGATAGGGAATGTGAGATACGTTACCTCTCTCGCTACAGAACATAAGGACGGTGCCGCTTCGATAGTCCTTTCCTGCTTGGCCGATTATGTCGATGGAGACATCACGCTTCAGAAGGAAGAGGCCGATGCCTACGAATGGGTGAATACTGAAGAGGCAAAGCAGTACGAACTTCTTGATGGTATCTATGATGAGCTCGCTATGGCGGACGCATTACGAAAGGGCGAGAAATACGAATGGAAACGGCATTAAACCTCTATGAATCTGTATGAACAGCGCACGTCTAATATTCGCCGAACCTGGGCACTCGTTCTAGGGTTCTTGATAGTTGTCATCGCTGTTGGTTATGCGATCTCGTGGTATTACAACGATTCTTCCATTCTCTATATCGCGGTCGTTATCGCGGTGGCGACGAATTTCTATGCGTATTGGGCATCGGACACACTCGTTCTTTCTTTGAATCATGCACGAAAGGCGACCCGAGAAGAATTCTTTGACTTCTACACCGTTACGGAGAACCTCGCGATTACGGCAGGACTCCCTACGCCGAAGCTCTATGTGATAGATGATCCGGCGCCGAACGCATTCGCGACTGGCCGCGACGAACAACATGCGGTCGTCTGTGCGACGACCGGTCTCCTCTCTATGATGTCGCGGCCGGAGCTTGAAGGCGTCATCGGTCATGAACTTTCGCATATCAAGAACCGCGATATGCTTCTCATGACGATCGCGGTAGTGCTTGCCGGATTTGTTGCTATCGTTGCTGATATTTTTTTACGAATCTCGCTCCATAGTGGAGGTCGAAGCGATACTAAGAACGGAAACGCGCTCATAATGGTCCTCGCCGTCGTCGGCATCGTGCTCGCGCCTGTGGCCGCGAAACTTATTCAGCTTGCCGTCTCGCGCCGCCGTGAATATCTTGCGGATGCTTCAGGCGCTCTGCTTACTCGCTATCCCGAAGGTCTTGCATCCGCGCTCGGAAAAATCGGGAATTATGCTTCGCCAATGAAGAGTGCCAATACAGCAACAGCGCACCTCTTCATTGGCGATCCTTTTGGGAAAAAATCGAGCAGCATCGGCGGTTGGATTGAAGGGATGTTCTCCACACACCCGACGATTCCAAGTAGGATCCAAGCTTTGCTTGGATCAAACAAAAGCATCTAGTGCCGCGCCGAGTGAGTCCGCGAATGTAGGCGCGGCCTCCGATTCAAGAAAGAATAAAGGCCTTGCTTGGAAAATAAGAAGTTTGTCTGTTATAACAGAAACACCCTAACGGGGCCCTTTGGGGTACGGAGGCGTCGCATAGTCCTGCCTGCCGGCAGGCAGGGGTCTAGTACACTACCTTGAACTTATATGTACTTTGTTTACATCTTGAAGAGTTTGAAGGACAACCATTTTTATATTGGGCGGACCAATGATATCAAAAGACGTTTGGCGGAGCATAATCGTGGTGCCGTGCCTGCCACAAAATCCCGTACACCATTTATGTTATTGAAAACTATTGAGACTGAATCTGAAATGGAATCTGTGCGTCTTGAGCGAGAGTACAAAAAAGGGTATAAAAGAGAGGAAATCAAACGTGAGTTTGGTTTATAAAAGGAGGCGTCGCATAGCGGTCTAGTGCGCATGCTTGGAAAGCATGTGAGGGGCAACCCTCCGAGAGTTCGAATCTCTCCGCCTCCGCAGAAGTAGCGTGCTACGATATGTAGTGCTTGCTCCATGTGTAAAAGAATCTTTCGATGGGGAACATTTCTCTTGCTCTTCGTGAGTATCGGATTCGATATCGCTCATGCGGAAGATCTTACTTCCACCACTTATCAAGTGCTTAGCCCGGTCATGAATCCAGGCGGATACGCGACTTCAAGTAGCTTCACGCTCTTCAGCAGTATTTCCGAATTTGCCCACAGTACGAGCAGTGCAACCTCCTTCAGTATCAATCCTGGTTTTATCGCGTATCCTTTCGTATCAACGCCGGCCGTTGGCGCGACGGCCGGCGATGCTCAAGTGGCACTCACCTGGACGGCCTCGGAAGGATTTATAGGTTGGACGGTCTCGGGATATGACGTCGGACAGTCCACAACCTCTGGCGGTCCTTACACGTATTCTTCGCTAGGAAATGTGACTTCCTCAACGAGGACAGGGCTCACGAATGGCACAACGTATTATTTTGTCGTTAACCCTAAAGATGCGTTTGGTAACAGAATTGCAACATCAACACAGACGTCGGGAACCCCCGCAGCTTCTGATAGTGGCGGTGGCGGAGGAGGTGGCGGTGGCGGTGGCGGAGGAGGAGGCGGTGCAATAATTCCTGTCTCAAACACCGGCGCAAACTTTAGCGGCAGAGCATACCCGAGCAGAACAGTTACGATTCTCAAGGATGCGCAAGTTGTAGCCACATCAATCGCAGGGCCAGATGCTACGTTTCAGATAAACGTAGCGAATCTCAGCGCGGGAAATTTTATTTTTTCGGTGTACAGTGAAGACAATAACGGCAATCGCTCAGCACTCCTCTCTTTTCCCGTAAGTTTAACCGCTGGCGTTACAACGAATGTGACGGGTATTTTCATTGCACCAACCATTGCGGCGAACAAGAGTGAAGTAAATCGAGGCGATATCATCACACTTTTCGGACAATCGGCCCCGCAAAGCGATATTGTCATTTCTGTCAATTCGGACCAAACATACTTTGGGAAAACGATTTCTGATAAGATCGGTGTCTATCTGTATAACTTTGACAGTTCGGTGCTTGAATATGGTTCGCACAGTGCCCAATCAAAAGCACTTATAGGAAATCAGCTTGTAAGTGGACTCAGTCCCGCAGTGAATTTCAAAGTGGGAACAAAAAATGTCTTAGCGGAACTGGTTAAAAAAACTAGCATTGGCGATATTAATACTGACACGCGCGTCAACCTTGTTGATTTCTCCATAGTGGCCTATTGGTATAAACGAACACTTTCTGGTAATGGAACGAAAGCGGACCTCAATAACGACGGTAAAGTTAACCTCACCGACTTCTCCATCCTTGCCGCTCGTTGGACGGGCTAACATCATGACTGTACACAAACAAATTTCTATCTGCATTGTTCTGCTTTCGTTACTGTCACCGATGGTGGCGTCCGCGGCAAGTATGTCACTTCAAGCGCAACCCGCTGATATCGGTGCTGGCGATACGGTGCGAGTGGACGTTCTTCTTACGAGTACCGTTCCTGCCAACGCTTTTTCCGGAACACTGTTTTATTCCGAAGCCGCACTGGAACCGATTACCATAAGCGATGGCAATTCGCTCATAAATATGTGGATCACTCGCCCTGTGATTCATGCGGATATGCCGATCATATTTGCAGGAATTACTCCCGGAGGATTTTCCGGTAGTGACGGCACTTTGTTTTCAGTTCTGTTTCGAGTGAAAGCCGCGGGTACAGCCACGGTCTCCCTCAAGGATATCGAAGTGCTACGTAATGACGGCTTAGGAGGAAATGAACCGACAACAACAAAATCACTCACTCTTTCCATTGAACCAAAACCGTTTGGAGGATATACGGAACCAACTGATCAGATTCCACCAGAACCCTTCACTGTATACAAAGGAAGCGATCCTCAATTGTTTAACGGTCGGTCCTATCTCGCCTTTTCGGCGGTTGATAAGGGCTCAGGAATTGACCGCTATACCGTTACTGAGAGCCGTTTGCCATCGTTCCTATTTTGGCTTTTTCCACCTTCATGGAAAGAAGACATAAGCCCTTATAAGATCATCGATCAGCGGCTCACGAGCACGATATACATCAAGGCGGTTGACCGGGCCGGTAACGAACGACTTAGTGTTTTTCCACCTCAGCGCCTCCTCACCGCATATGAAATGTTTGCGTTTCTAGTTATACTTATGTTACTCGTTTTCCTCTGGAGGAGATGGTGGGGAAGGCGATAAGAATGTATGACATTGTACCTTCGAGCATATCTGCTTGCCCTGATAGTGTTTTTCTTGCTGCCTACTTCGGCACTAGCGGCGACACTTGGGCTAACGCCCTTAAATACTAGCATTGGTATCGGTGCAATCGTCACGGAAACCGTGGTGGTGACGAGCGCCGACCAGGCAATGAACGCCATTTCTGGAACGCTATCTTTCTCGGAAGACCTCCTGCAAGTAGTTTCGATATCAAAAACGAATTCCGTTTTATCATTGTGGGTACAAGACCCTACCTACTCAAATAATGACGGGACTATTTCCTTTAGCGGCGTTGTGCCGAATCCGGGATATATCGGCAGCCGCAGACAAGTTCTTTTAATTCAATTTCGTGCGAAGAAAGAGGGTACTGCGGCAGTTACATTTTCTTCATCATCCGAAGTGCTCGCAAATGATGGCAATGGCACGAATATTTTAACGGGGACCCAATCATCCACGATAAATATTAGCGCTTCCCAGCCGCAGTCCGAACCACCTCCTCCAAGTGTTTCTTCTCCAGTGTCGGGTGTCGGACTTCTCGCTCATATCACTTCGTCGACGCACCCAAATGAAACACAATGGTATAAACTCGCTCACGCGGTGTTTGATTGGACCAATGCACAAGGTGTTACCTCTGTACGTCTCGGATACGATAAAAATGAGGAAGGAAAACCCAGTGTTCTCTATAGCGATCCAATATCACACAAAGAGTTACAGCTTGATGGCGGTATCTGGTACTTCCATGTACAAGAAAGAGATCCAAGCGGATGGGGTCCTATAAGTACCTATAGGATACAAATTGATACCGCATCACCTCTTCCGTTTACGGTACTGTTCCCGCAAGGGACAACGACACCATCCGGGAATTCGATCTCTGCGCTCTTTGCGGCGACCGATGAACTTTCCGGCATTGACCATTATCAGGTTGCAGTCGATGGAAAAGAATTCACAGTCACCGCCGATGAGGGGAGTAAGCCGTATGCCATATCTGCAGATCCGGGAGCGCATATGCTCCTGGTGCGAGCGTATGACAAGGCGGGGAACTTCTCGCTTGCAAATGGAAGATTCTTCATTACCGAGGGAACCGCGCAGCCAGAGCCATTTGATTTCTTTGCGTTCGGATGGTTAACCGTCAACTACATTTCACTCATATTCATCGTGCTTGCGATACTCGGTACGCTACTGTTCGCGGCATGGTATATCCACGTTCATTTTTCTGCGTATCGCCGCCGCCTCAATCATCAACTCAGCATTACTGAAACGCACATTCATAAGAAATTCGATAATCTCAAAGATGCCATCACGGAAGAGGTACTCAAACTCGAACGAGTGAAATCAGCTCGCGAATTGACTCGCGAGGAAGAGAAGATTATCGCCCGATTCAAGAAGTTGCTTGACCAATCGGAACAGGAGATAGAAAAGGACATAAAAGATATACCAAGATAAATCTTGGTTAGCCGAGATTCCTTTTATATACAAGCTCATTAGACGAGATTTTTCTTTAGGAGACATTTTGATCTTAGATTTTGTTGTTGGTAAAAAGGGTGGTTAAGCATCAATTTCCGAGCATAATGCATCGCGCTTATCCACATAAAACCTTTTATTTATAAGGTTATTTTTGATGATTGACTGTACAATAATCCTCAAAAGATGAGCAAGTACTTTCCGCTTTTTGCAATAAGAGGTTTTGGTTTCTTTACTTGCACTTTACTTGCATTATATCTTTTGCTTTTTCTCCCATTCCAGACAACTCGTGCAGCACAGATTCCACCACAGATTTTGACCTATCAAGGTCGATTGGCAAATAGTGCCGGCGATTTGCTTGGAGGAAGCGGCACAACATACTATTTCAAATTTTCAATCTGGGACAATCCAACCGTTGGTTCCGGAACTCGTTTGTGGCCGGGCACGGTACCTGCCACGACTACTGCGACTGTCCGACAGGGGGTCTTTACTGTAAATATTGGAGATACGGCAAATGGATATCCCACTGCTCTGAATCTTGATTTTTCCAATAATGCTTCCGTGTACCTGCAAGTCGAAGTTTCTTCTAATAATACTAGTTCAGAAACGTTGTCTCCGCGGCAGCAAATCACTGCCGCGATATTTGCACAACTCGCCGGAGCAGTCGTTGGTACGACAACGCCATCTGTCTTTGGTACGACGACGCCCGTGACAAATTCTTTTGTTACGATTGCTGCAACCAGTACCAATTCAATTCCACTCAGTATTGCCGGTGTGCTCAATCAGGTTGCAAATCTTTTCCAGATTCAAAACAGCATCGGTAGCAATTTATTTTCCGTTGATGCGAATGGGGGTGTTAATGCAGTCGCTGCAACAACAACGCATTTCTTCGCAACGACTGCAAGCTCAACGAATCTTTCTACCTCAAATCTTTCAATCGGTTCGCTCTCCGGATTTTTGAAAGCAACTGCCGGTGCGGTAACAACTGCACTCGTGAATCTCGCTTCTGATGTTACCGGCGTCCTCTCTGTTGCAAATGGCGGAACGGGATGGGCGAGTATTGTAAGCGGCGTCATTCCGTACGGCAATGGTTCCAACGCTCTTGCTACTACCACCGCGGGAACACCCGGAAATGTACTGGCACTTCTTGCTGGTGTGCCGACATGGACAGCTAGCTCGACACTCTCAACCATTTCAGGTCTTTTAGGAGAGACAAAAGGTGGGACTAATCAAACGAGCTATACGACAGGGGATATTCTCTATGCAATTTCTGATAATACGCTCGCAAAACTCGGTATCGGCGGCACCAATCAGGTCCTAAAGGTCTCCGGCGGTATACCTTCGTGGGGAGCAGATCTTACGGGCTCGGGCGGTAGCTCAGCTTTTGCAACTACGAGCGATAATCTAGCTATTTACCCAAGTACTCCAAGCCACGTGCTCATCCTCGGCGGTTCCGCCACGTCCACCACAGGCAATATTCTGGAAGTTATTGGCAATGCTCTCTTCCGCAACAGTGTTACGTCCTATAGCACAACCACAGCACCCGCATTCACTGCAACTTCTACTACTCAGTCCATATTTCCATATGCCTCGACGACACAGCTCACAATTTCAGGATTGAACGGTCCGCTCCAAGCAAATAATGGTCTTGTTTCAGCAACCACAAGCATCGGTATTGCTTACGGCGGCACCGGCCTCACCTCATTAACCGGGAATCGCATCGTATACAGCAATGCCGCCGGCACCGCACTTCTGCAAGTGGCGACCTCCTCGCTTAACATCGGGGGCACCTCTGCCAACGTCACCGGCACCGTCGCCATTACGACCGGCGGCACTGGTCTCACCTCCCTCACCGGCAATCGTCTCTTGTATTCAAACAGTGACGGCAGCGCCTTGCTTGAAGTCGCCACTTCATCGCTTAACATCGGCGGGAATGCCGCGACCGTCACCACGAACGCCAACTTAAGTGGAGCCGTGACTTCCTCCGGCAGCAACGCCACCGCATTTGGTGCTGCAGCAAACGGCGTACTCGCGAACCCCGCTACCGCTTCCGCCGTTCCAACCTTTATCGCCACCTCCACCCTCTATGGACCTTCCACCGGTGGAAAAGTACTCGGGTGGGACAACACCACTGGCGGTATTGCCTGGGTCGCCACTTCCACTACCGGAAGCGGCAGCGTCTTTGCCTGGACCCCGACCATCTATGGCGCCCAGAACGTGAGCGCGACCTCCACCGGCCTCTGGCTCAAAGCGAACACTCCCTATTCGCTTATCGCTTCTTCAACCTTCGCCACGTACGCTTCCTCCACCCAACTCACCAACTCCGGCAACACGTACCTCACTGCCATCACCTCCGCCTTAACCCTCACCGGCACCGACGGTCTCATTGCGGAGTATACCGGCGCTTCCTGCACCAACCAATTCATCCGCTCGCTTGATGCGCTTGGTGCCTCTACCTGCGCCACGGTCGGCACCGCGGACGTGTCTGGTCTTGATATTTCAGACGACACCAACCTCGCTGCCACCTGGCCCGTCATCCTCACCGGCGACACGCTTTCCTTCGGCGGGCTTTCCACGTCCTCTCCGATTGCCGCCGGCGCCGCCATCCTCTACGCCACCGGGGTCAACTCGCTCGCCTCGGCAGCAACCTCCTCGCTCACCGCCACCGGCCTCCTCTCCATATCCAACAGTCCTTCCATCATCGGTGCCTCCGGCGCCGTCGTCACCTTGCCGCTTGCCAAAGGCAACTTCATCGTGGGCAATGATGCTGGCGTGGCACAAGCGACTTCCACCGTGTTCCTCAGTTCCACCGGCCTTCTTGGGATTGGTACCACCTCTCCCTTCGCCCGCCTTTCGATACACGCAAACGCCACCGACCCATACAACAGCACGCTCTTTTTCATCGCTTCCTCAAGCCCTTCGGCCACGACGACCGTCCTCTCCGTTTCAAACGCAGGCGTCCTCACGCTTGCGAGCGCACTTCCGGTCTCCTCCGGCGGCACGGGTCTCTCCTCCTTTACCGGTGACCGTCTCCTGTATTCAAACGATGACGGGACGGCCTTTGCACAAGTCGCCACCACCTCTCTCTATGGCGCCCTCGGCACGCCTGGGTATGTCCTCACCTCAAGTGGCGGCAGCATCGTGTGGGCCGCGACCTCCACCTGTACCCAGATCACCGGAAGCGCCGACCTCTGCGATGGCACTGACGCCACCGGAAGCGGCAGCGCCTTTGCCTGGACCCCGACCATCTATGGCGCCCAGAACGTGAGCGCGACCTCCACCGGCCTCTGGCTCAAAGCGAACACTCCCTATTCGCTTATCGCTTCTT
>CAZJKG010000004.1:0-15568 GCA_964546795.1 uncultured Candidatus Saccharibacteria bacterium | reverse complement strand
CCATCTATGGCGCCCAGAACGTCAATGCCACCTCCACCGGCCTCTGGCTCAAAGCAACCTCGCCCTTCTCGCTTATCGCCTCCTCCACCTTCGCCACGTACGCTTCCTCTTCGCAACTGACCACCTCCGGAGACATCTGGTTCACCGGCCTCTCTACCGGAGGACTCGGCGTGGACACCGCCGGGAAGGTGTACAGCGGAGCGACCTCAACCCTTGCCGACATCTCAGGCACCCTCGCCATTACAAAGGGCGGCACCGGCCTCACCTCAATCACCGGCAACCGCCTTCTGTACAGCAATGCCGACGGCACCGCGCTTCTGGAAGTGGCAACCTCATCGCTCAACATCGGAGGCACGGCCGCTAATGTCACCGGCACGGTCGCTATTAGTACGGGCGGCACCGGCCTCACAAGCATCACCGGCAACCGTCTTCTATACAGCAATGCCGACGGTACTGCACTAGTACAAGTCGCCACCTCCTCGCTCAACATCGGAGGGAATGCCGCGACCGTGACAAACGGCATCTATACCACTGACACCGGCACCGTGACCAACACCATGCTTGCCGGAAGCATCGCCGCCAGCAAACTCTCCCTCACCAAAGGCAACTTCATCGTGGGCAATGATGCCGGTACAGCGCAGGCCACGAGCACCATCTTCATCTCATCGACGGGCAATCTCGGCGTAGGGTCTACTTCGCCGTGGGCGGCATTGTCAGTACATTCACTTTTTGGGAATCCCAATCAGATGCTTTTCGCCGTCGCATCATCCTCTCTAACCGCGACGACAACATTATTCAGCATTGACCGCACCGGCCTCACCACTATCGGCGACAGTTCGGGGACCGGCAATGCGAACTTCCAATTCGCTGCCGATGCGAACGCGTGGTCCGTCGGCTACAACGCAACGGACAAGTCCTTCAACATTGCCTCATCCACCAACTTCTCCAGCGGCCAAGCGCTCACCATCACCAAAGGCAGCATTCTCCTCGGCATCGCCTCCTCATCGCCGTGGAGAACTCTTTCGGTCAACGGCACCGTTGCATTCAACGGCCTCTCGGCTAATGCAACAACGACCACTTCAAGCAATCTCTGTATCGACAATGTGACCAAGGAAGTCACCGCTTCCAGCGTATTCGTCGGATGTATCGGCTCCTCCGAGCGCTTCAAGCACGACATCCAGTCGCTCACCGTAAGCTCGCTTGATATCGTAAAAGGTCTTGAACCAAAATCCTTTATCTACAATGGTGACCCTACCAATACCACGACCTGGGGCTTCATTGCCGAGCAGGCGAACGAACTAGACCCTCATCTTGTTGCAACGAGAGACGGCACTATCTACAACATCGTTGACCGCGCCTTCCTTGCGGTAGCAGTCGGAGCGATCAAGGAACTCAATCTCAATATAGAGACCATTGCTTCAACGACCGCCTCATCAACGCCTGCGTCGCGGTCGTTCGCCGACAATTTCTTCGGCGGCATCTTCTCAAAACTTACAGAGTGGTTCGCCGACGCGGCAAACGGCGTAGGACAATTCTTCGCGCGAGAAGTACATACCGATTCACTCTGCGTGAAGAAGTCAGACGGTACGGACGTGTGCGTGACGGGCGACCAACTTGCCGCGCTCCTCGCAGGGCAGAACGCCGCCCCCGCGGCTACAGAACCTATATCAGAACCGACTCCGGAGCCGGTGCCAACGCAAGAGCCGGTCGTTGAACCTCCACCGGATTCGACGCAAGCAAGCTCACCGCAAGCAGAGCCGGCCCCCACATCCGAGCCCGTGACCGAAACCGTGACCGAGCCGATAGTTGAACCAGTACCCGTCTTGGATTCGACAGATTCGACGAACTCACTGCAGGCAAGCTCACCGCAAGCAGAATCAGCTCCGACGTCCGAGCCAGCGCCCGAACCCGCCGCATAAATGAAAAAAAATCTAAGAAAATTTGTCGGTATTGCCATACTAATGAGCGCTTGGATGTTTCTTCCGAGTACTAATGTTGCGTTTGCTGCTGTTAATGATGCGACAGTAGAGGTTTTAGGTGGAGGAGGTGGAGGAGGAGTTGTTAGCGGTTCTGCTGGCGGCGGAGGAGGTGGCGGTGAATATCATAGATGCACAGAAATACTAAGCATTCAGTCCTACACAGTCACGGTGGGGGCTGGGGGCTCTGCAGATGCTAACCCTACAGTTGAGACAGATAGTTCTTTTTCTGGTACAGGTATATCCATAACTGCAGATGGGGGAGATGGAACAGGAACCGTCACTGCTGGACCGGCAGGAACAGGAGGAACGGTTACAGGATGTGACACCGGCCCGACGACCTTTGCTGGTGGAAGTGCGGGTGGAGGGGTTTCCCAGGACTTCGGCGGGGGCGCGGGAGGCGGGGCAGGATACGGCGGGAAAGGAGGAGATGGTTCCGCTGCTGCTAACGGTCGCGGGGGTGGGGGTGGAGGTGGAGCTGGCGAAAGTGGTGCTGGTGGAAACACAACCGCTAGTGCCTCTGGTGGTACAGCTGGGTCAGGCGGGGGTGGGACAGGAGGAACCGCTGGAACGGGTGATGTAAACGGCTCTAAAGGCGGGGATGGTGTCCCGGCAACCTATCATATCGTGGGAGGAGGCGGTGGTGGTGGAAGTGGCGGGTCCACAACTAGGGTGGGAGGAGCATGCAGTACTCCCGGTGGCGGTTCCGGCGGAGGAGAAGGAGCAGGTGCTGGAGCGGGTTGTAGAGGAGAAGTCAGAATTATTTATGTGGACTCAGAAGTCGCTGCTTCGGGAGGAACAGAGACGACCAGCGGGATTTATAGAATTCATACATTTACTACATCGGGTACCTTTACCGTAAGTTCAATTGCCTCACCGCCACCTCCTCCCACCGCCACCACCAACTTCGCGAACGCCGGCTTCAACTCTGCGACCTTGTACGGCACCAAGACGGGCGGAGACAATGCCACAGAGCACGGTTTCGCCTACGGCACTGACGCTACTCTCGCGACTGTCATTGCGACCACAACGCTTGGAGCGCTTACAAGCAACAGCTCTTTCTATAGCGGCGTCGGCGGGCTCTCTGCTAGCATCACCTATTACTTCCGCGCCTACGCGACGAACGCCGACGGCACCGGGTACGGAGTCATCAAAAGTTTCGTAACTGGTAATAACACCGCGACACGCAGGATGCGGCTCTTTGAGGGCTTCACCATCAAATTCTTCAACGGCACGATTATTCTCCACCAGCAATAAGTGCATGGATAATTTCTATCACAAGAACAACTCTCCCTTTTTGAGCAAGGGTAGTCCTTGCTCATAAGGTTCAAATTTTATATATAATAGGGGTAACATGTCACGATATTTTTTGATTCTATTAGCCATAGCAGTTGGCGTTTCATTTTATTTCTTGCAAGAAAAGCCAGTAACTACTACGTCTGATGTATTTACGAGCGCAACAACGACATCGGCGGCCGCACAAATGCGTGTAGTACCTGATGGATGGCGAGAATATCGAAATACTGCGTACCGTTTTTCATTTTTTTACCCGGAAGATCTGGAAGTGAAAGAATATCTCGAAGCAGGGAACGCACTCACTATTATTTTCCAGAACGTTAAGGAGCAAAAGGGCTTTCAACTGTTTATAGTGCCGTATCAAGAGCCGCAGGTCTCTGATGAACGCTTCAAACAGGACCTTCCTTCCGGCGTGCGCGCCAACATGACCGATACAACGGTGGATGGTGCGACAGGCGCCGCGTTCTATAGCACCAACACTCTACTTGGGGAGACGCGGGAGCTATGGTTTATTCATGAGGGTTTTCTTTTTGAAATGACAACCCTTAAATCCCTTGATTCATGGTTAGATGACATTATGCAAACATGGAAATTCCTGTAAAACTAAGATAGTAATATGAGCAAGGGTAGTCCTTGCTCAACGCACTCAATCTATTTTATTTGGCATTCTCTTCAGATTCTAGCCAGTCCCCGATATGTTCCTTAATTTCTTTTTTTGAAAGAAAATAATCTGGGAATGGTGCCGGGTTAGTAATGGTGTGCGTCCCAGTCAAGTACTCATTAAAGCTGCTGTAAGGATACCGTTCAATAAATGTTTTTAATGGGCTGTAAGTCCGGTACATTTTTTCTTTCCAACGGTGGTCTTTTAATTTAGCTGGATTCAAATGGATGTAAGAAAACAAATATTTGAGATACTCATCTTTTTCCGCGTGTTCACTCCTAAATGGTCCTTGGAAAAGAGAACCATTGCGATTGTTTTTAATATTGAAGTACATTGAATATCCGGTCTGAAGTTTGAGCATGTATCGCGAGAGACCATCCTTTTCAAGAGGAGTGGCCAATATATGAAAATGATTCGGCATGAGACAGAAAGCACCAATCGCGACGAGAGGTTCACCTCGCTCACTGGTAAATATATCTTCATACGTTGTATTCCTGAATATATTGCCAATGCGCACATCCTTATCGCTGTTCGCAAGATATAACAATGCCATGAACCGTTTATAATCTCCCACGGAAGAAAAGATATTTCGTTTTTCTACGCCTCGGTTATAAATATGGTAATACTCAGTTTCAAGAAAAGGGACTTTTCTTTGCATGTCACCAGTATACCAAAGTATGAGCAAGGACTACCCTTGCTCATACATATTCATACGACATCAGATCAAGATCGATTTTGAAAAATGTTGAAATTTTGTACAATGAGGACGACATGCCACGATATTTTTTGGTTTTACTAGTTGTAGCGGTAAGTATAATTATTTTATCCGTCTATAGGACAGAATTGTCGCTGATACAATCAACGACTATCGGAGAATTTGGCGGAGTGTCCTTGAGAATTGAATATGCGACAACGAGCGAATCGCGAGAAAGAGGTCTTGGCGGTCGAGAAAGCATCGCACCTGATTATGGCATGCTCTTCGTATTTCCAAACAACGGTTATTATGGCTTTTGGATGAAAGATACACTCGTGCCGCTGGATATCTTCTGGCTGGATGCTTCCGCCGGAGGCGAATCCGCCTCCGGAGGACAAGAACAACTTATAGTAGTGTCTTTTAAGACCGATGTTTTGCCATCGACGTACCCGAATGTCTTTTATCCGAGCGTTCCGGCGCGATATGTCCTTGAGACCGCTGCGGGCTTTGCACGGGCGCATGACATTACTATCGGTATGCCGCTCCTGTTGAAAAATTTTCCAAGCGTTTCAGAATAACGCTATCCACAGGGCATTTTTTGCACACAGGAGTAGAATTAACCCCAACGAAACGATTTATTATCACCACGCATTAACCGTCTTGCTCATGTCAAAAACCGCAAAAGTTTCCGTTGAAGTAAAAGAGGTGAAAGACCTTTCTGTCGGCAAGACGGACTCGCCTATCTCAAAAGAGACGCGTCGCTATCGCGACATGATTCCACAGATAGAGAAACGCGATGGGCGATTGGTGCCGTTTGATTTTGATAAGATTGCCGCTGCTGTGTGGAAGGCGCTTGCGGCGGCGGAAGAGGGCGATCAGGATGATGCGAACCTCATCACGCATCAAGTGGCGGGCGAGCTCGGACGATTTGCAAAAAAATACAAGAGTTTCCTTCCTACCGTTGAAGGCATTCAGGACTCGGTCGAGAAATATCTCATTCTGAATGATTATGTGAAGACGGCAAAGGCCTATATTCTCTATCGCGACAAGCGTGCACAGTTGCGCGCCGCGCATGTTGAGATTCCGGAGCATGTGAAGAAGCTTGCCGAAGAGAGTAAGAAATATTTTGCGGAGAATGCACTCGGACAGTTTGTATACTTGCGCACCTACGCGAAATGGATCCCATCCGAGGGACGGCGCGAGACCTGGGTGGAGACAGTGGATCGCTACATCAGTTTCATGCGTGAAAATCTCGGAGACAAACTCACTGAAAAAGAATATGCCGAAGTGCGCATGGGCATTTTGAAACAAGAAGTGATGCCTTCAATGCGTCTGATGCAATTTGCGGGCGAGGCGGCGCGCCGCTGCAATGCGTGCGCATATAACTGCACTTTCATCGCACCCGTGAAGATAGAGGACTTTGCCGAGATCATGTATCTCTCGATGCAGGGATGCGGCGTGGGGTTTGCCGTGGAGAGCCAGAACGTGGAACAACTCCCGCAGATCATGAAGCAGACCGGACAAAAGTTACCGATACATACTATTCTTGATTCCAAGGAAGGTTGGTGCGACGCTCTGACGCTTGGACTCAAGACCTGGTATGCCGGCAAAGATATTGCATTTAATTTTTCAGAGATCCGGCCGGCCGGTGCGCGTTTGAAAACGATGGGAGGGAAAGCGAGCGGTCCGGAACCGCTGCGTTCTTTGCTTGCCTATGCGCGTGAGCGTGTTCTTGCTCGGCAGGGTCGCCGCCTGCGCACCATTGATGCACATGATGTCATTTGTAAGATCGGCGAGTGTGTCGTCGCCGGTGGCGTACGGCGCACCGCGATGATATCGCTCTCCGATCTCGATGATGTGGAGATGCGCGATGCCAAAAAAGGCCAGTTCTATATGACCGATCCTCATCGTTCGGTTGCGAACAACTCCGCGGTCTATGAGGTACAGCCCACTAATGCCGAGCTCATGGATGAATGGGTCGCGCTTATGAAAAGCGGAAGTGGCGAGCGAGGTATCTTCAATCGCGGATCAATCGCGAAGACCTTTCCGAAACGGCGAGAGGATTATTTTAAAAAAATCGGTTTCATCGGAGAAGACGGCGTCGTGCATGGGTCCATTGGTACGAATCCCTGCGCCGAGATCATCCTGCAGTCAAAGCAATTCTGCAACCTCTCGGAGGTCATAGCGCGCGCAAATGATACGGAAGCATCATTAGTAAGGAAGGCGCGTCTCGCATCCATTCTCGGTACGTACCAATCAACGCTCACAAAGTTCGGCTACATCTCCAAAGAATGGACCGATCATTGCAAAGCGGAGCGGCTCCTCGGCGTCTCGGTCACTGGGCAGTGGGATTCGCCGGCGGCACGCAAGCCGGAGGTCATGCGCAAAGTCCGCGACATGGCGATACAGACGAACACAACTTATGCGAAGCGTTTCGGCGTTGAGCGGTCTATGGCGGTGACTGCCGTGAAGCCATCGGGCACGGTCTCCCAAACCTTCAACTGCGCGTCTGGCATTCATCCGCGGCACGCTCCCTATTACGTTCGCCGGGTGCGCATCAGCGCGACCGATTCGCTTTTCAAGATGATGCGCGATCAAGGAGTTCCTTATTACCCGGAAGTGGGACAGTCGATGGAAGAGGCGAACACGTTTGTTCTAGAGTTCCCGGTAAAAGCACCCGACCATTCAAAGGAGGCCCGATTCAAGGACGATCTTTCAGCCATCGATCAGCTTGAATATTGGAAGCAAGTGAAGATGAACCTTACCGAGCACAATCCTTCGGCGACCGTCTCGGTGAGCGAAAATGAATGGATCGGCGTTGTCGACTGGCTCCAAAAGAACTGGGATATCATCGGAGGTCTCTCATTTCTCCCACGCTCCAACCATATCTACCGTCTCGCTCCCTATGAGACAATCACAAAGGAGGAGTATGAGGCGCGTCTGGCCCGTTTTCCCGAAGTGGATTACTCAAATCTCCTCGCCTATGAGCGCCAAGACGAATCAGATATGAAAAGGGAACTGGCCTGTGCAGGGGGTACGTGCGAGATACTGTAAGAGCGACTTTGTGACGAGAATAATTTCTGAGGCCGCATAATTTTCTACTGAAAATTTGCTCTAGCCTCGCGTCGTCACGCTCCGGACGCCTCAAAAATTATTTTCGTCACTTCGTCTATGCAAAAACCCACGCAGGAGCGTGGGTTTTTGCATTTTGTGGACCGAGCCGATAAGCCGAATTCTGTACCGATTTTGCCTGCCACAGGCAGGCAAAATCGGCGACGATCATTTATCTGGGACGTTGATTACTCAGCGCCTCGAGCAGCACTCCCGTCACACTTCTGCAGTGTGGCGGGCACGGCCTTGCATGCAGGTAAGGATTTATTCGTTGCACCAAAACCTTCGGTTTTGGTGTCCTTCGTAGTTCACTGAAAGTGAACGGAGTAGGACTTTCCAGAACCTTATAGCTTTGTTCGCCCTACTTCGCATAAAGCTTCGTAGGGCGATTTTTTCCTTTCGGAAAAAATCGTCTCTGTAGGCACCTCTACCCGCCACACTTCTGCAGTGTGACGGGCGACGGGCGTTACCCGCTACCATTCTCCCGTCACACTTCTGTAGTGTGACGGGGCATGTTCGGACTTTCCTCACGCGTAAAGCTTACGCCACGCGCACGATCGCCTAGCTCGGTCTGCGCGCATTATACCATAAAATATAAAATAAAAAGATGTGGATGATTCTCTGGACAAGAGCAACCGTGGGGTATACTAAATGGCATTACTACTGATTAATATCAACTGAATCCACCATGCCTCCGCAACAATCAATGGTTGCTCCGCGCCGCCGTTCGCTCGAAACCATAAGTATCTGGGCGCTCCTTGCCACTCTTGTCGTCGCCGTGTTCATTTTTATTCCGTCGTCGACCGTTCCGTTCACGACGACTAAAACCTTCTTACTCGCCGCTGGTGCACTCATCACGCTTGCGCTCTATATCCTTGCGCGCCTGGGGCGGGGCAATATCATTTTTCCACCCCTCATGCTTGTCGGCGCACTCTGGCTACCCGTTATCGCTTACGCTCTTTCAGCGACATTTTCGGGCATATCGTTTTCGAACGCTCTCTGGGGAACGGCGCTTGAACCGGATACGCTCGGCTTTATCCTCATCGCGACCTGTCTCGGCACCTCCTCGGCGCTCATGTTGCGGCGCTCTGAACACTATCGTTCCTTTTTGCGCGCTGGGTTCTTTACGTTCGGTGCCATAGCCATCGTTGAAGCGTTCGTTGTAATCGTCGGACAATTCGCACCGAACACGATCTCGCCGGCATTCTCCATCCTCGGTTCTTTTGAGGATCTTGCATTCCTCCTCGGGCTTGGTGTCATCAGCGTTCTCATCACATTCCGATTCCTTGATCTCTCACAGCGCGCACGCCAAGTATTAAGCGTTGTTGGCGTTGTGGCACTCTTCTTACTCGCCATTGCAAATTCCTCACTCGTTTGGATTCTGGTCGCGCTCGTCTCACTGGGTCTCTTCGTTGAGGCGGTCATGCAACGCGGATCAAGGAATACCGATGCCGACCTCGATGATGTCACCGTTATGGACGAAACGCCGCTTGAGGCGGATAGAAACAGTCATTCGCTCGTCATGCCACTCTTCGTGCTTGCCATCTCTCTCTTCTTCCTCATCGGTGGCACACTCGGCAGCGCTTTAGCGAACGCACTCAACGTGAACGTCCTCACGGTACGTCCTTCGTGGCAGTCGACCCTCGCGGTCGGCCAACAGACGTATGTCACGTCGCCGGTTTTTGGTACCGGTCCCGGATCTTTCGGGTCTGAGTGGCTCAAGTATCGTGACGCGTCCCTGAACTCAACTGTCTTCTGGAATGTGGATTTCTCTTCCGGTATCGGATTCATCCCGACTTCCTTCGTGACCACCGGAATTCTTGGAGCCCTTGCGTGGATTGGGCTCTTATTACTCCTTATTGTGTTCGGCTTGCGCATGCTTATCCAGCGCGCGCCGCAAAATGCATTTATCCGGTACGTCGCGATATTCTCATTTATCGCTTCGCTCTATCTCTTCACTATCGCGATTTTCGGATTGCCCAATACGGTCATTCTCGCCCTCACGTTCGTCTTCGCCGGTCTCTTCGTCTCCACGACACGTTTCGCCTCAGAGAGTGAGCAGTGGGGCATCATCTTCTCGCACAGCCCGAGGATAGGATTCGTCATCGTGTTCTCTCTCACAATCCTTCTGCTTGCGGCAGTCGTTGCCGCCTATTCGCTCGTTGGGCGTTATATTGCCACGACGGAACTTGTGAACGCGAATACGGCATTCTCCGCCGGAAATCTTGAGAGTGCCGATGCGTCCGCGCAGAATTCCATCTCCTTCGCACCGAGTGCGTCCGCTTATCAGATTCAGGCAGGAATTGCAGGCGCTCGTCTGGATAGAATAATCGCTTCTACGACAATGCCGACAGCTCTCGCGCAACAAGCATTTCAAACGGCGCTCTCAGGCGGCATCAATGCCGCGCTGACCGCGACACGTCTGACCCCTTCTAATTATCAGAATTGGCTCGTGCTGGGGAACTTGTATGCCAAAGCGGTTCCGCTTTCGGTTTCGGGTGCCTACGATAGCGCCAAGACCGCATATGAGAAAGCGCAAGCATTGAACCCAACGAACCCTCAGATCCCTTACATCCTTGCACAACTCAACATCGCGAATAGGAATATCAAGGCGGCCAAAGAAAATCTTAAAACCGCCATTACGCTCAAACAGGATTACACGACCGCCATTTTCCTTCTTTCTCAACTCGAGGTTCAAGACGGTAATGTGAAGGATGCGCTTACTTCAGCTCTCGCGGCCGCGTACTTCTCGCCAAATGATCCGAATATTCTCTTCCAAGTGGGCATCTTGAGCGCGGCCGAAAATGATTTGCCGAGTGCGGTGAACGCGCTTTCGGCGGCAGTCGCTGCGAATCCTCAGTTTGCGAACGCGCGCTATTTCCTTTCGGCGGTCTATGCGAAACAAGGCGATATGAAGAACGCGCTCGCGCAAATGCAGGCGATAGCGGCACTCTCAAGCGACAATGCGACAGCGGTAGAGACGCAACTTAAAGCGCTTGAAGTAGGAAAGAATCCGTTCCCCGCGAACCTCCTTTCCGTTTCTCCCGCATCTGTCACGCAATAAACCGTCGCTTGGTAAGTCGGCGCTCGTCTCGCTTGGTAAGCCGGCAACCGGCTTGCTCCCTGCGCTTGCCTCACCAAACGCATGAAGACATGCGTTTGGTGCTCGGCTCGCTTGGTAGTAACGCAAGAAACGCGTTAGAATACGCCGATGGTTCGACAAATTTTCGAGCGTATCGCGGCACCCGTACGCGAGCTTGTTATGCGGCCGGTACGTGACCTGCATCAGGCCGCCTATTTGCTCGCAGCTCTCACTATCGCTTCGCAAGTGCTTGCACTTCTGCGCGATAGGACTTTCGCCAACACTTTTGGCGCGGGCCAGGTACTCGACCTCTATTATGCAGCATTCCGCGTGCCGGACCTCGTCTTCGCTCTTGTGTCTTCGCTCGTAAGCGCGTATGTTCTCATCCCGCGCATCACGGGAATGGACAGGGAAGTGACACGGCGGCTTCTTTCCGAATCGGCGTCATTTCTGTTCGGTTTCGGCGGTCTCATCTGCGCAGTACTTGCTTTCTTTATGCCGCAGTTCCTTGCATTTCTGTATCCAAGTTTTACCATTTCTCCGTATCATAGCGAGTTCGTGCTGCTTGCGCGCATTCTCTTACTTCAGCCCATTTTACTTGGGCTCTCGGGCGTGTTCTCGAGCGTGACGCAAGTACATCGGCGGTTTACGCTCTTCGCACTTTCGCCCGTTCTCTACAATCTCGGCATCATTCTCGGCACCATCTTTCTCTATCCCATCTGGGGACTTCCGGGAATTGGTGTAGGCGTTGTTGTTGGAGCGCTTGCGTACCTCGCAGTCAATATTCCGGTGATCATTGAGGCGGGCGTTATGCCGCGCCTCGTTCTTCCCACATTTTCTCTCATGACATCCCTCGTACGGGATTCCATACCGCGTTCACTCGCTCTTGGCGTGGGTTCATTCACTATGCTCGCGCTGACGGCGCTCGCGTCCCGTATCGCCACCGGTTCGGTCTCGGTTCTCACATTCGCCAGTAATCTTGAGGCGGTCCCGCTCGCGCTCATCGGCTCTTCCTATGCGGTGGCGGCATTTCCGGCGCTTTCCGAAGCGTCGGCACTGGAGAAGCGCGATGAATTCACCCGCATCCTTTCTTCAAGCGCACGTCACATCATCCTCTGGTCATTTGTCGCTCTTGGGCTTGTTGCGGTCCTGCGCGCACACATCGTGCGCGTTATTCTCGGTACCGGAGCATTTGATTGGAATGCGACGCGCCTGACGGCCGCCCTTCTGGTAATTCTTGCAGTCGGTCTTGTCGCGCAAGGACTGGTGCTTCTTTTCTCCCGCGCGCTCTATGCGGTGCGGCAGTCCTGGCGTCCGTTCTTCTATCAGCTTGTGGGCGGCGCGCTCACGCTGATTCTTGCCGTCACATTTCTCCGCATGGGGAATACAGAATTCTCTTCTTCTCTTGCCGTCTTTCTGCGAGTAGGAGACGTGCATGGGACGGGTATTCTGTTTCTTGCACTCGCGGCAACGCTCGGTCAGATATTTCTCGCAATGCTCTCTCTCATCGCGCTTCGCAACATCGTGCCGGGTCTCGCCCGATCGCTTGTGCGGCCATGTTTGGATGGTGCTATCGCCGCACTTGCAGGCGGCGCAGCGGCTTATACCACCCTCGTGTTTGAAGGCGGCATCGCTCCGCTCACGACTCTTGTAGCCGTCTTTACGGAAGGACTTGTCGCCGGTATCGTGGGTCTCGCTGCTTCCGCACTCGCGTTGTATCTTATGGAAAATGAAGAGTTTCGGATCGTGACGAACGCTCTCGATAAACTCATACATTCGCCGCGGGGACGCTCCGATGCACTTGCTCCTTCCGCCGAAGAGCCCATACAGCCGTGAACCCAGAACATATTCGTAATTTCTCCATCGTTGCCCATGTCGATCATGGCAAATCGACTCTTGCCGATCGTTTGCTTGAGCGCACCGGCACCATTCCGGCACGCTTGATGCGCGACCAAGTGCTTGATCGCATGGACCTTGAACGCGAACGGGGCATTACTATCAAAATGCAGCCGGTACGGATGCTCTGGCATCCGACCAGTCCCGAGCGAAGCGAGGGGCCGGACTATATTTTGAATCTGATAGACACGCCCGGACACATTGATTTCTCGTATGAGGTCTCGCGCGCACTTTCGGCGGTAGAAGGAGTTCTTCTGCTCGTCGATGGGACACAGGGTGTGCAGGCACAGACGCTGACAACTCTCGCCGCGGCGCGCGCACAAGGATGTGTCATCATTCCAGTTGTCTCAAAAATTGACTCTCCCGCCGCGAGGGTTGCCGAGGTTACGAATGAACTCGCAAAACTTATGCACGTCTCAAGCGGCGAAGTGCTTGCCGTGTCAGGGAGGACGGGAGCGGGTGTCGAAGAGCTTCTTGAGGCAATCGTCAGTCGCGTACCCCCTCCTTCGCACAAAGCTGTGGGAGGCAAGGCCGTCGGAACAGACGAACCAAGGGGAACTATCTTTGATTTTTCGTATTCAAAACACCGAGGTATCGCGGTATATCTGCGTGTCTTTGACGGCACGTTCAAAAAGGGTCAATCGCTTACATTTCATGCTGCGAGAAAAGAGTTTATTGCGGTTGAGGTCGGTATTTTTGCACCAGATGAGACATCTGCAGAATCGCTGTCGGCCGGAGAGATCGGCTATATCGTCACGGGCATCAAAGAGCCGGGTATCGTCGCGGTCGGCGACACTATCGGCGCGGCCCGGGGTTCACTCCCGGCTCTTCCTGGCTACGAACGGCCGCGGCCCGTCGTCTGGGCATCGGTGTATCCGGAGAGCCAGGACGACCTTCCGTCGCTGAGAAAAGCGCTTGAGCGATTGCGGCTCTCCGATTCATCACTCTCGTTTGAAGAAGAATCCTCAGGCGTGCTGGGGAGGGGATTTCGTTGCGGTTTTCTCGGACTCCTGCATCTTGAGATCGTTACCGAGCGCCTGAAGCGCGAGTTTGATATTTCGCTTATTGTCACCATCCCGACCATTTCCTATGTGATAATCAGGACCAACGGCACGCGCGAAATCATTTACACACCGGCGAAATTTCCGGAACAAGGTGACATTCTTGAGGTTAGAGAACCCTGGGCGAAAGTCGTCATTATTACTCCGCCCGAGTCGTTGAGTCCGCTCATCCAACTGCTCTACGATCATGAGGCGCAGACGCTTTCTACCGAGACCTACGAAGACGGTCGCGTTGAGATGGCCGTAGAAATGCCGCTCCGGGAGCTGATGAGAGGGTTTTTTGATACGTTGAAGAATATTTCCTCGGGATACGCTTCGCTTTCCTATGAAATCCTTCCCGAACGGTCGGCGGATGTCGTTCGGCTCGATATACTCGTGGCCGAGGAATCGGTACCGGCATTCGCACGGGTATGCTCGCGAAGGCGAGTGCAGGAAGAAGCGGAGAAAATGGTTGAGAAACTCCACGGGCTCCTGCCGAAGCAGCTTTTCATAACGAAAATCCAAGCCAAAGTTCAAGGACGCATCATTTCCTCGCGGACGCTTTCCGCAATGCGCAAGGATGTCACGGGTTACCTCTATGGCGGCGATGTCTCGCGTAAAAACAAACTGCTTGATAAGCAAAAGCGCGGAAAGAAGAAACTGCTCGCACGCGGCAAAGTGGATATCCCCGAGGAAGTATTTATGAAAATGGTCCAATCTTCCGCCGAATGAGACCTCTCATAATAAAATGAAACAGCCGCCGGGAGTCAAGAAAGACCCGGCGGCTGTAAACCCTTATTTTCTGACTGGCTGTATTTCCAGCTTTCCCAAGCCGAACTTGTTGATGGCTCGGTCCACGAATCTTTGGTAGTTTTCGCTGGTGATACCTTTCAGCGAAATCTTCCCAAGGTTGGGATGCTGTCTAAGGATGTGCGGCCCGAGATCATGTGCGATGGACACGTTTGAGTACACCACATAGGTCTTGTGAGGAAACAGAACCTCCGCCAGTTCGATAATGTTCTCCACTCTTATGCCGGGAACGGCAATCTTTAATTTTCGAAGATCGCCGTTTCGCGCTAACGTGAGCAGTAACCGCATGAGGAATTTTTTACTTTTCCCCTTACTCTCTTCAACCGGCGCCATAATCATATAAAGACCTCCTCTTTTGAGTACGACACTGTGCCTCAAGAATTCAAATCTGAATTACTTTTAGCATATATTATATTTTATATCAATCACGACTCGTTCATGAAATAGTGCTGAATCCTGATTACGCTATACTAGGACCATGCGCAAGGAGCAATGGCGGCAGGGAGTTCTCATCAGCGTTCTTTTCCTCGCCGCTTTCTGGCTTCTGTCGCTCATTTGGGGTCTTGTCGGGAAGGCGCAATTGGCGGTTAAAGAAGCACATAATGCCCAGGGGCAATATCAGGCGCTTGAAGAGCGTAAAGCGGTGTTACAGGGGAATCTGGCCGCGCTTGCCACGGAGCGCGGCCAGGATGCGGCTATTCGGACGGCTTTCGGGGTTGCGCGGCCTGGAGAAGAGGTTATCGTAGTGGTGCCTCCTGACTTGAAAGTCCCGACGACAACACCATCCTGGTGGCAGCGAATGTTAGATTGGTTTTAATTGCGGAATTGGTTTAGTGGCAGAACAGTTGCTTCCCAAGCAACGGGCGGGAGTTCGATTCTCCCATTCCGCACCAGACAGGAAAAGTCAAAGAGTTTTGGTTCGCCTCGCTTCGCTCGGCGACTAATTGGTATTCAATTTTGGGGGTAAAAACGAATTCACGGTTTCGCAAAATATGGTTCGAG
>CAZJKG010000003.1:0-98479 GCA_964546795.1 uncultured Candidatus Saccharibacteria bacterium | reverse complement strand
TAGAGCAATTCCCTTTTAAGGAAGAGGTTCCTGGTTCGATTCCAGGTGGGCGCACCGATGTAGAATGATGTAATGGAACCGGCGGAATTCGAGCAAGCCGTTCAGGAAAGTTTTAAACGGTTGCCCGTACGAGTGCGCAAAAAGATACAAAACGTGGCACTTCTCATTGAGGACGAACCGTCAACGCTCGTTCGCACGAAAGAGAAGTTACGGCTGGGCGAAACCCTTCTTGGTCTTTATCAAGGGATTCCGCTGTCCGCGCGCGGAGATACTTACGGTATCGGCATGATGGTGCCGGACACGATAACACTTTATCGCAAACCGATTGAAGAGGCGGCATGTGAAGACGGTACGGACGTACGCGATATAATCGCCGACACTATTTGGCATGAATTCGCGCATCATTTCGGCATGGACGAACACGAGGTCCGAAAAAGGGAACAAAAAAGGCGTGACCTATAGCATGAAGTTATGGATATAGTTTTCATCCCACTTTGATGAGGAGTGGTGCATGGTCCGAAATCTCGTCTGGTAAAACTTTAAAAGTTTTTACCTGTACCCCTTTGGTTACGAAAATATAATCGGCGTATTTTTCTGGCTTTGTGTAGAACGAAGTACGCGTAGAGGATATCTCGTATTCCTTTATTAAATTTCTTAAACCTTCCTTTTCAAAAAGTTTGATGCTTTCGGTATGAGGTAATAAATTAAAATCGCCACACAAAATATGTTCCCCATTGAGCTTCGAAGTAAATTCAAGAATGTTTTTTGATTGCTGAATTCTATCTTCCGTATCCGTCTTACCTTTACCATTCCACAGGCCGTGGAAATTTATAATAGTAATCGGGCCGGTTACGTTTTCTACCGTTACATATTGGATATTGCGTGCATGATTACCAACATCTTTACCTGAAATAAACCCTTTCTCTTTATACACAAAAATGTCTCCTTCATTAATAACTCGATACTCTTTTCTTACAAACATGAGTAGCCCATAATTGTCTCCAACATGTGGGTGAAAGAATGCTCGATGATTTGGCAATACTGATGATATGTCCCGCAAAGCGTGCGTCATGATTTTTTCATTAATTAATGGGACGCCGCCCGCGAGTCGCCCCTCAAGATGTTCATAGGGCTCAGACCATATTTCTTGTAAACAAAAAATGTCTGTCGTGTCTGCGTATGTTTTGAAAAACGACAAAAGTTTTTCTTTCCCTGCCCGTCCGCCCCACGTGTTAAGAGAAATAATCCGCATGTTTTGAAATTATACCAATTTACAGATTTAGGACACGGCGTGTCCTAAATAGAGAGTGCGAGGTGTTCGAGGGAAAGAGAGAGATTGAGGCCTCCGCGGCGAGAGTTTTGCAGGAGCATAATGAGTGCGAGCGACAATTGTCGCGATTCCTGTGGTTTCCATGCATGACTGCCCTTGGACATCAAGTCCCGCGCTTTCCAATGGAGAAGGCCGTGAAGCATCTCAGGTGCATCGCCCGCGCGCAATGCGCGATTGATCTCAAGCCAGAGTTTCTCGCGCGAGCGGGCAGCGAGCGCATTAACAAGATTCGTATTGAATCCGCGCGCATCCTCGCGCGCTGCTGATGTATCGTACGCATATACAACTTTTGCTTTCGCAGCTATTTTCTTCGCCTTTGCCGCCGCGAGCTTGGGCGCGAGAATGATGATGGCATTGTCGGAAGCGGCAAGATTATCAAGGTGTTCTTCAAAAACAGTACCGACATCTTCCTTTTCGTCACTCTCTTCTTCCTCTATGGTTGCCCGAGTGCTCGGGAACGGATCGTCGATAAGTATGAGAAGCCGCTTCACGAAGAGTCCACCCGAGAGCGCCGCATCCTCAAGCGCGGCGGGAGTGATCTCCTCGCGCGCAAGCCGCACATACGCGAGATTCGGTTCCTTCGTCCGCGCTTTTGCGACCCATTCAAACGCTTTTGTGCGCACTTTCTCGACATCGGAACCATGAAAAAGATAGATCATACCTGTCACACTAAACGACCTCGTCGCAGGCCGTCAGGCAAACGTCGTTTTAATGCCGTACGAGCGCCTTGTGATGTTTTGAGACGAAATTCTCTAGTTTTCGCATCGGCCTGTGACATATATGCTTCGTAATATACCAAATGGAGCGATAATCGCGGGCACGTAGATTTTGATTCCCCGCCGATGTGTTCTGCGAAACGACGACGCAAATCAGTAGTGTAACCGGTATACAGCTTTCCATCTTTCTCACTTTGTAAAACATATACGTAATACATGGTCATTTCGCAAGGCCGTTTAGTGTGTCAGGTCATACGGAATGCATGGAGCCCCAGTCCGGTCCGGATTTCATCACCGTAATGATAGGCACGCCGCGCGTCTTTTCAAGGGGCAGGACGGATTCCATGAGTTCTTTTATTTTCGTGCCAAGTTCCGCGACGCGTTCGGTGCGGATCTCATAGACGAGTTCGTCGTGCACCTGCAAGAGCAAATATGCATCCGTATCCGCATGTTCTTTCTTCAGCATGTCATCTACGCGGACCATAGCGAGCTTAATAATATCCGCCTGCGTCCCTTGGATGGGAGCGTTGACGGCCATGCGCTCGGCCTGCGCCCGCACATACGGCAAGGATGATTTCATCTCCGGGAACTGCCGTCGGCGCCCGAACAGCGTCTCGGTGTAACCGTGTTTTCTCGCAAAACCCTTTGTGGTCTCAAGATAGTTTGAGAGCGTTTTGAACGTAGAAAAGTAATCATCAAGATACTGATGTGCTTGCGCGGTAGTGGAACCGAGTTGTGCCCGGAGCGCATTTACTCCCATGCCGTAGAGGATGCCGAAGTTGATGACCTTCGCTCGTCGGCGCATCTCGGTATCGACCGCATCCGGAGCGACATGGAACACTTGCGCCGCGACCTCCTGATGTACATCCCTCCCGCTCTTGAATATTTCGCAGAGTTTTTTATCGCCCGACAGTATCGCCGCGAGGCGCAGTTCTATCTGGGAATAATCAAGAGCAACGAGTGTGAAATCATGCGGCGCGACAAATGCGTGACGTATCGCCCGACCGCGCTCCGAATGCAACGGAATGTTCTGGAGATTCGGGCTCTGCGAGGCCATACGGCCGGTCGTGGTGCCGGTCTGGATGAATTCGGCATGCAGACGGTTATCGTCATCGAGTAGCGGCGGAAGATTTCCAATATAGGTGGAAAGGAGTTTCTTTAATTCGCGGTATTCAAGGATGTCGGCGATGATGGTGTGCTCATCGCGTATCTTTTCCAGCTCGCTTTCGCGGGTGGAGCGCTGACCGCCGGCGGTTTTCTTCTGCCGTTCCGGGATAATCTTGAGTTCGTCAAAAAGCACTTCGCCGAGTTGTTTGGGAGAACTTACATTGAACTCGCGCCCGGCGGCCTTATAAATGCGTTTCTCTATCTTTTCTAAGTCGGCATGATACGTCGTAGAAAGGTTGGCGAGAATCTTCGGATCGATGAGGACGCCACGTGTTTCCATGTTGCGCACAATTGGAATGAGCGGCTTCTCTATGTTCTCATAGACGTCGCGTACGGTACCCATAGCGAATAATTGTTTCTCGAGTTTGCTACGTGCGGCAGTGAATGTTCTTTCTTTGGCGAATGCAAGAATGTCATCGAGCGATGGATTCGTGAATTCGGAAGAAATGAGCCACAGCATCACTTGTGCCTCCGCAAGCAATATTGGTTCTATCTCCTCCGGAGGAGGTTCGGGAGTATACACATTTTCTTCGGAGCGGGTCGGTGAGGATTTTTCAAGAATTCTCTTTACTCTCTCCCGCAGAGAGCGGAATCCAAATGCGTCGCACATCAGAAGCACTTTCTGTGCTTCGACATTCTCATGCCAGGGCCGTTCTGGTAGGGTAAAAGCGATGGGTGCATCCAACCGTATCGTCGCGAGCGATTTGGAGAAACGGGCGTCCTCTTCGTGTTCTTTCAGGAGTCCGACGATGCGGGATTTTATTCCTTTTTTGAGAAATGGCGCATCGCCTTTTTTGAGCACCGTATATATCTTTTCTATCGTGCCGAATTTCGTTATGAGTTCTGTCGCCGTTTTTTCGCCGATGCCGGGAACGCCCTTGATGTTGTCGGAAGGGTCTCCGCGAAGTCCTTTCCAGTCGGGAATGAGTGTTGGAAGAAAGCCGAAACGCGCAAGAACGGCTTTTTCGTCGTAAAGAATCGTATCGTTGATGCCTCGTTTCAGAGTGTAGACGCGGACACGTTCGTCATCAACGAGCTGCAAAGTATCCATGTCACCTGAAGCGATGATCACATCCACTCCTTCTTCCCGTAATTCGTGCGAGATAGTACCGAGCAGATCGTCTGCTTCAAATCCTTCCCGTTCATAGGTGGGAACCGAAAATGCTTCAAAGACCTTGCTCGATTCCCGCAACTGAACTACAAGCGCATCATCGGTTTTCACGCGCGTCGCTTTATATCCGTCGTATGCCTCATGGCGAATAGTCGGTTTCGGCAAGTCATAGCACGCAGCGATGTAATCCGGCTTGAGATCACTGATAATCTTGAGCAGCATGGAGACGAGGCCGTAGAGTGCACCAGTGGGAGTGCCCGACGGACCGGTAAAGTCCGGCAACGCATGGTACGCACGATGGATGATGGCGTGCGTATCAAGAAGCACAATACGTTTTCTCGTAGATGCTTTTTTAGCCATACGAAATTCGGTGGGAACCGTCAGGAAGCGTAGCAAAAGAGAGGTGTGCCGCGGGCTCTGGGAGCGCGTCCGTCACTTTCTCCGGCCATTCAAGCAGAATGAGATTGCTCGCGTCCTGCATGAGTTCATCGAAACCAAGCGGTGAGAGGTCAGCGCCTTTTTCCAAACGATACGCGTCAATATGAATCAGCCGCTTGAATTGCAGACCTGCCCCGTTAGAACGCGATTCCTCGATCTTTCTAATGGGGTAGATTTTTTCAAGTACGAACGTTGGACTATTTACGGTTTCTTCGACGCCGAACGCTTTGGCGACCGCTTTGGTAAAAGCGGTCTTCCCTGCTCCGAGCTCGCCCGAAAGCGTGACGAGAGTCGCCTGCCTGCCGGCAGGCAGGCGCCGTTTACTTTCCACAAGAGAATTAACGAAGCGTGCCGCCTCTACGTCAAGTTCTACGAGCGTCCGGATGGGTTTCTCCATTGTAAAGATAATTGTACCGCTATAAATGAAAGTGCGCCCATCCCAAACGGGACGAGCGCACTGGGAACCAAGAGAATTTCAGTAGGGCCAGAAAGGTGACCTGTACCCCCACCCCGGCACATTGTTCGGCGGGACGACGACCATCGAGGGCGGCGGCGGAGGGGGAGTGCATACACATCTCCCTTCTACTTCTATCCAATATGCAGGGTCCTGACACAGAAAAACATCTCCTTGTATTTCCTCCTTTTGTTTTTTCTTCCCCTTTGCCGGTTTCTTAAGCAGATTCTTTTGGGGGCATGATGACGGCAAGGGTTTCAACTTAGGAGGGGCGGGGGTCATTGTGTAGTTGTTGGTGGTGCATCCAGGCAGGACGCCCATCAACATCGACAACAAAAGAATACGGAATATCGTGCGCATGCGAGCGCCTCCTTTCTTTAAATTTTAATCCTCTCAAACCTAATCTGGCGAGATTATACTATCAGTTATCCTAATATGTCAAGTCCTCACTCCCCCAGGGTATATCTCGGTGCTATCATGCACCCATGGATTCACCGTTTGATACCGAGCGCGAGGATGCGCAGCTCGCGCAGGTGCACGAACGCGAGGAGGAAGATTTGGCTCGCATTCTTTCCGACAAATACGGTCTTCCCTACGCCGACCTCTCGCTGAGTGAAATAGATGCCGATGCACTCCGCCTCATTCCCGAAGAACAAGCGGTTCTTGCCGAAGCGGCGGCGTTTGCGAAAGCGGCAAAGGAACTTTCGCTTGCCGTCCGTAATCCTGGCAATCCCGCGCTCGGAAAGATCGTCGAGGATCTCACCGGTCAGGGATTCCAGGTGCAGAAATTCCTCGTCTCCAAGAAAAGCATTGATAGGATACTTTCCCATTATCGCGATCTCTCTCTGACGGTGGAATCAAAGGCAGGCGTTTTTGTTGTCACCCCCGAAACGCTCGCGAAACTCACCCAAGGGGATTCCTCACGGGCGGCGCTCAAGAAGGAGCTTGACTCCATTACGACTCTGAAGTCGCTTGACCGCGTGTCGCATATTCTTGAGATTATCCTTGCGGGGACATTTGCACTGCGAGCATCCGATATTCACTTTGAACCGCAGGAGGAGAAAACGCTTCTGCGTCTACGCATCGACGGCCTGCTCTCCGACGTCTATTTCTTTGACCCGGCGACGTATCATCAACTCAATTCTCGCATCAAGCTCTTGTCGGGAGTAAAGCTCAACGTCAGCAATCAGGCGCAGGACGGACGCTTCAGTGTCGCGAAGAAGGAGAACCAGATAGAAGTGCGCGCTTCCTTCATTCCCGGAAATTATGGTGAATCAATCGTGTTGCGCATCCTTGATCCAGAAACGACGAAGGTCTCCTACACCGACCTCGGCATCCACTCTAAGCTCCTCGCACGTCTCGAAAAAGAAATACGGCGTCCGAACGGCATGTTGCTCACCACCGGCCCCACCGGAAGTGGTAAGACGACGACATTGTATTCATTCCTTCGAGAAATCCATACGCCGGAAATAAAAATAATCACCATTGAAGACCCTGTTGAATACCATCTCGATGGAATCGTGCAAACGCAAGTGGAGGGGAAGAAATATACTTTCGCGGAAGGGCTCCGCTCTATCGTACGTCAAGACCCGGACATCATCATGGTCGGCGAAATCCGCGACAGCGAAACGGTTGGTATCGCCATACAAGCGGCGCTCACAGGCCATTTTGTCTTCTCCACGCTCCACACAAACGATGCGGCGGGTACGTTTCCGCGTCTCGTCGATCTGGGCGCCGACCCGAAATCCTTCGGTTCAGCGATAACGGTCTCAATGGCACAACGTCTCGTGCGCAAACTTGACCCGAATAAGAGAAAAGAGCGGCCGCTCACGGATGAAGAGAAGAACATGATCTCAAAGGTATTTGAGCCGCTCGCCGATAAAACATTGGTGCCTAAAAAAATAGAAACGGTGTGGGAACCGGCTCCGACGAATACTGACGAGACCGGATACAAAGGGCGTATTGGCCTCTATGAAGCCATTTTTATGGATGATGAACTCGCGAATTTCCTCCGTGACAATCCACCAGGAAATGAAATTGCAAAAGTCGCTGCAAAGCAGGGCTATCTCACCATGGCACAGGATGGCATTATCAAAGCGCTCGCCGGCGTCACTTCCCTTTCCGAGGTTATTTCCACTGTCGATCTCCCTAGATAGGCACAAAATAAATCCCATACATAATCCTCCAGGCAAAACCCGCGATAAAGCGGGGTGGACGAGACACCTGAGGAGATTTGCAGCGCCATTACCGAAGTAATGGACCACAAAGTCCTTGGGGAAACGCCCGAGGCCGTCAGACCTTGCCTAGAGGAGTATGAACAGGATAAGGGAACACTTATGCCGAGGCGCAAAAACCATGCCCAGCATGTCAAAACGGCGTCATTTTCAGCTCTTCCGTCCATTGTGGAACTCGCGCACTAGGTGCATGATGCACCTGATGCAAACTTCCGAACACGAGATGCTGAAGAGCGACGCCGTTTTGTACTGTCCGGGTGTGATAGAATGGTAGCACTGTCGCATTTTTATGTCAAGCCCCTCGCAGAACCGCTTACAAGCATCTTCTTCCCTCGACGTAGTACTGCGCCCGAGCCGCTGGGACGAGTATGTCGGCCAGAAACAAGTAAAGGCGAATGTGCGCATTGCGATTGACGCCGCCAAAAAGCGAGGTGGAATGCCCGAGCATTTGCTCTTCTACGGCCCGCCGGGCGTCGGGAAAACGACGCTCGCCCACCTTGTCGCCCACACGCTTAACTCTCCTTTAAAGAGCACTTCCGGCATCGCTATTGAGCGGGCCGGCGATCTTGCAGCGATACTCACCAATCTCGAGCCGAACACGGTCCTTTTCATCGACGAGATCCATCGCCTCTCGCGAAAGATAGAAGAACTTTTGTATCCGGCATTAGAATCGGGGCATTTAGATATTATTTTAGGGAAAGGTCCTTCTGCGCGCACGGTTGAACTTGCTCTTCCATCTTTTACTCTGGTGGGGGCGACAACGCGCGTCGCGGAACTCTCGGGTCCCTTCCGTTCGCGCTTCGGCGGAGGCACGTATCAACTTGATTTCTATAATGATGATGATCTGCGGGACATCATTCGCCGTTCTGCCCAACTTCTGAATCTTTCGGTACCCGAGGAAGTTGTTGAACGTATCGCAGCAAGGAGCCGCGCGACCCCACGCGTCGCGAATGCTCTCTTGAAACGCGTGCGCGACTTCTCCGAAGTGCATGAAAGAGCTGTCTCGGCCGCTCTGTGTGACGAAGCATGCAAACTGTTCGGCATTGATGCGCGCGGTCTCACGAAGGATGATCGCCGTTATCTTGAGACACTTCTCTCAAGTTTCAGGGGCGGACCGGCGGGCGTCCGCGCGCTTGCGGCCGCTCTCCATGAGGACTCGGACACCGTTGAATACGTCTATGAACCCTATCTGCTTCGTCTTGGCTTCATTGAACGCTCTCCTCGGGGCCGTATCCTTACTCCCCGCGGCCGCTCCTATCTGAGCGATGAGAAGCTTGGTATTCTTTTTTGATACGTATGACCGAAGGATACCGACATTACAAAGTTGAAGAGCAGCATGGTGTGGCATTTGGATCAGTAGAGCAGAAAGCCCTTGCGGAACTTGACGAACCGATTGCCAAGATTCTTAACCAGTTACGGCCCACCATAGAGAAAGGATCGTATAAAATTATTGTGGGGGATGATTCTTCCGGACGTATACCAACGCTCATCATCGCCAGGGCAATTAAAAAAATTTACGCGGAGCAAGGAATACCGCCTCCATTGGTTCGTTTTGTGGCAGGAAGCAGATTAACTGGAGATGTTGTCCATGAGAAAAAAGAGAAATTGCTTGACGCCTATGCCATTGATATGAGACAAGTTCTTTTAAAAGAGAGTGAAAAAACTCAAACAAAGAAGCCCCGCGTGCTTATTGTCACTGACTTTATTGAAAGCGGGAGGTCGGTGAAGCCACTGGTTGACTCTTTTAAGAAAAACGGGGTCGGCGCCGATTTGGCAACAATTGGGATATATGATGGATTTAGTTCTAAAAAAGCAAGGGTTGATGTAACCGCTGTCGGGCAAAACTCTGTTCCTAATATTTACCAAAAGAAAGAATTGTCTGGTGTTATCAAATCACCAAAAGAACTATTCGCCACGCGAACACACAGTGATGTTGAAAAACAACGGAAAATAAATGCCACTAGAGAGATTGTTATCGACATTGCCGATCGTATTTCAAAAAAATTCCTTTCCAAATCATCCTGGTTATCATAAATAATTATGTCCGGACATAGTAAATGGTCTCAAATCAAGCGTCAGAAAGCGACGGCCGATGCCGCAAAAAGCCGCGTTTTCTCCCGCTACGCCCGGCTTATCGCACTTGAGTCAAAAAAGGCGAATGGGGTACTCTCGGTACCTGCTCTTTCCGTGGTTATCGCGCGCGCCAAGGCCGCGAACATGCCCAAAGACAATATTGAACGCGCGGTCGCGAAAGGAATGTCAAAAGATGCAAGCAATTTCGAACCAGTGACATACGAAGCGTACGGTCCGGGCGGTACCGCGATCATTGTCACTGCGCTCACTGACAATAAAAATCGTACGACGCAGGAAGTGAAACATCTACTTTTGGAGCAGGGGGTTCCTCTTGCAAATCCGGGTGCCGCTAGCTGGGCATTTACCAAGACCGTCGATGCCTATACGCCGCACGAACCCCTTATTGAGATAAGTAGTGATGATGAAGAGCGTTTTTCCAAAATACTTGACGCTCTTGATGAGCATGACGACGTCCAGCAAGTATTCACCAATGCACGGGGCTATGAGAATATTGGCGATTGATCCGGGCTATGACCGGCTCGGTATTGCGGTTATTGAAGGCGATTCCTCGCGCCCGACCCTTCTGTGGAGTGATTGTGTCATGCCAAAAAAAAATGTGCGTGCTGAGCGCCTTGCGTCCGTCTCTCGCGCAGTCACAACCGCTATTAAAGAATACTTGCCAGATGCACTCGCTATTGAGACGCTCTTTTTCAGCACCAACAAGAAGACGGCACTCGGTGTTGCTGAATCGCGTGGCGCGATACTTGCCGCCGCTGGCATCGCTTTCCTACCGGTTATAGAGTGTTCTCCGCAACAAGTGAAGAGTGCGGTCACCGGTCATGGCGGTGCGGACAAAAAAGCCATTGCGAGCATGATCCCTCGACTACTTGTCCTTCCAAAGAAAAAACGACTTGACGATGAAATGGATGCTATAGCCATCGGTATTACCGCCCTCGCTTTCGGCCTCCCTCGGCACTAATCCACACCCACAACCCGCACATGACTTGCAGAGGAAGAAAATTTGTTTAAATATATCCGTCCCCACGCGGGGTTAGCTTTTAACATAATGCCTAATTGTATGGATGATGAGGAAATCATGATTGATGATGGACTTATAGAGGATGATTCTAAAGAAGAAGATGAGGAGGATGGGTATTAAATAAAAGAAGTTGCGTGTTAACATAACGCCATGACTTCTCGGAGACGCGCCTCGTGGCGTCACACACTACTTGCGTCCATTCTCGCGCTCTTCGGACTCGGATTCTTTGCGGGAGGAATCATCCTCCTTGTCGTCGCTTTCACGCCGGTACCCGACATCGGCTCATTCGCGTCTCGCCAAGTCGATCAATCAACCAAGATCTATGACCGCACCGGCCAAGTCCTTCTCTATGACTATAATCGGGACGCCAAGAGGGAGATTGTTCCAATCACCGAAGTATCGCTTAGTGCTATACACGCAACCTTGGCGATTGAGGATTCAAGCTTCTATGAACACGGGGGTATTCGCCTCACCTCCATTATTCGCGCCATACTCATCGACGCAGTGGGCGGCTCACTCTCTCAGGGCGGCTCCACCATTACACAGCAAGTTGTAAAGAACGTGCTTCTGACGAACCGAAAGAGTATCGCCAGAAAGATCCATGAATGGGTGCTCGCGATAAAACTTGAGCAATCCTATTCGAAGGATAAGATCCTGGAAACGTATTTCAACAATATCCCGTACGGAGGCACCCTCTACGGCATTCAAGCCGCTTCAGCCACCTACTTCGGCATTCCCGCGAAAGACCTACCGCTTGCGGAGTCGGCATATCTTGCGGCGATGATTCAAGCACCGACTTATTACTCACCGTATGGCACGCATCGCGCTGAACTTGAGGCACGTAAAAATCTTATTCTTGATCGAATGTACTCCCTCGGTTTTATAGATGAAACCGCTTTGGCGACGGCAAAAAGTGAGAATGTTTCTTTCGCGCCAACGGGACAGAACTCAATCCTCGCCCCGCACTTCGTTTTTTATATTCTCAATCAGCTTGAAATGACCTATGGCTCGAATGCTCTCATGGCAGGATTGAAGGTAACAACGACGCTTGATGCCGACCTTGAAGTGAAAGTTGAGTCGATCGTGAATCAGTATGCGCTTGATAATGAAAAGAATTTCAGGGCCTCGAACGCTTCTCTCGTCGCCCTTGATCCAACGAACGGACAAATCCTCGCAATGGTCGGTTCACGAGATTTTTTCGATAAAAACATCGATGGGCAATACAATGCCACACTCGCATCACGACAACCGGGTTCCACCATGAAACCCTTTATTTACTCGCTTGCGCTTATGCGCGGCTATACGCGCAACACGGTCATCTTTGATGTGCCGACCCAATTTTCTACCGCCTGCCACCCGTCGGACGTCACAAACAGTACGCCTCCCTGTTATGCACCGGTTGATTTTGATGGTATGTTCCGGGGCCCTATGACATTCGAAACGGCGCTTGCTCAGTCGATCAATATCCCAGCCATCAAGGTTTTGTATCTTGTTGGGATACAGAACGCGATCAATCTTGCAAAGTCCTTCGGACTCACCACGCTCGGCGACCCAAATCAGTATGGACTCACGCTCGTGCTCGGCGGCGGCGAAGTGCGTCTTCTCGATCTTACGGGCGCCTACGCCGCCTTTGCGAACGACGGAGTAAAAAATACTCCGACCGGCATACTTGAAGTAATCGATGCTCAAGGGAACGTACTTGAGAAATACACATCGCGACCTGTGCAAGTAGTGCCTGAGAACATAGCGCGCGATGTCTCCGCAATGCTTTCAGACGCACCAGCGCGCTTGCCGGAATATCCGCTCGATTCCCCCCTTTCTTTCCGCGACTATGATGTGGCAGTCAAAACCGGAACCACTGATGATACACGAGACGCGTGGGTCATCGGCTACACTCCCTCCATCGCGCTCGGCGTCTGGGCGGGCAACAATGATAATTCTCCGATGGTGAAATCCATCGCAGGATTCATTGCTGCACCAATGTGGCACGAAGCCATGGCGTACGCTCTTTCAAAATATCCGAAGACCTATTTTGGAGAACCAAGTCCTATACTGGCTTCCGTTCCGCCAATGCTCCAAGGAAACTGGCGCGTATTGGATGGTCAGGGAAAATTTCTACCCCATAGTTTATTGTATTGGACCGATAAAAATAATCCCCAAGGTCTTCCGCTCTCTAATCCTGCGCAAGACCCTCAGTTTGAATATTGGGAACAGGGTATTTCTGCATGGTACGCTTCTCATCCGGATCTGTTCTGGGGCGGCATTATGCTTCCCGTCCCGCTATCGGCAGTCGCAACCACTACCTAGAAATTATTGATTCATCGGCGAGACAAGGTAGATAAGCGAAGTATCTCCGACGCCTTTTATGATGAGCGGCCGGCCAATACCGGCAGCAAGTAGCGAAATGCTCTCTGTCGAGGTAAGTGTTAGAGCCGCTGACAAATATCGATGATTGAAGGATAGGTCGAGAGCACTTCCGGATATCTGCGCTGAAAGTGTTTCTGATGATTCACCAATATCGGCATTTCGTGCGAAAAGCGAAAAATGATTCTTTTTTGGATCAAAACTAATCCGTACTTTCTGAAAGGAGTCAGAAAAGATGGTTGTTCGTTTTAGAGCATTTTCAAAATCCCTTCGCAATAGTATTGCCTCAACAACCGATTCTCTCGGTATGATTTGATGATAGTCGGGATATACCGCATTTGTAAGTCGAGAGACGAGCATCCCAAAATTACTCACAAAAGCACATTGATGTTCATCGAACGACATAATAATATCGTCGTCCGGTAATGCTTGAGCTATATCAAGAGCATTTTTTGCGGGAATAAGAAATTTTCCTTGAGTTCCCTTGCTCATGAGGGGAATTTTTTTCTCAGCGAGACGGAATGAATCGGTTGCGACTGCAGTAAGAACTCCTCCTTCTATGGAAATATACATACTTGCAAGCTCTGGACGGACCGTTGAGGAGGATGCACAAAACGCAATTGAAGTGAAAAGTGAACGAAGAAGAACTCCAGGAATAACCACTCTATTTTGTGGATTTTCAGGAAATGGGATAGATGGAAAATCATCATGAGGAATAGTTTTTATTAAACTTTTACCCGTACCAGTTATAAATGAAATAATATCCCCATGGTGTTCAATAATTATTTTCCCTTCATGAGTGAGTGAACTTGCTATTTGTTGTAGGATGATTGCAGGAATTGCAACAACTCCATTATGTATACTTTCTCCTTGTACTTTTAAATCAATACCTGTTTCAAGATTTGTTGCTCGCATTTTTATACCATCATCCGCCGCAATTATAAGAATGGAGGATAATATTGGAAGTGTTGTGTTTTTACGTTCAGCAAATCGTGCAACAGTATGTACTGCTTCAGAGAATATTTTCTTTTCTATTGAAATATTCATAAAGGACTTATTAAGAGTGTTGATAAGTGGATAAGTGAAAAATAATAGATATTGATTGTATATTTTGTTTTTTTATATACGAACATAGTGTTGATAAAATAGATTTAGTATTCATACAAGAAGGGTACGTATATTTTGAATTTCTTGAGCAAGCTCACTATCCACAATAACTTCACGTTTTATTTTTTCACAAGAGTGGATAACAGTCGTATGATCCCTTCCACCAAGTTTAGTACCAATAGTAGGATAGGATATAAGAAAATCCTCCCTGAGGATATACATAATAATTTGTCGAGGTCTCACCACCTCCCTTCTTCGGGTCTTTTCATAGATACTTTCTTCATTAATACCGTAAAATTCAGCGACTTTATCAACAACATTCTTTACGGATATATTTTTCTGAGGCCGGGTAAACGACCGTAATGATTGACGAACTTCGGCTATATCTGGTGCAAATCCCTTCACTTGGGCGTGACAGATAATACTATTTACCATACCCTCCAACTCGCGTATTGAGCCGCTCATAGTAGTCGCGACATAATCAACAACCTCATCCGAGAGCATAATTCCATGAATGGCGGCCTTTTTGCGTACAATGGCCATACGCGATTCGGGGTCCGGTTCACCAATATCCACCGCCATACCGCTTGCCAAACGACCCTTGAGCCGTTCAGTGATATCCGGAATAGCCATTGGTGAACGGTCTGAAGAAAAAATTATTTGTTTGTTCGTATCATGCAATACATTGAAAAGATGGAACAATTCTTCTTGCGTTTTATCTTTTTTGGAGAGGAATTGTATATCGTCCATAATAAGAAGATCATATTGCCGATATTTGTCCTTAAATCGGTTGGCGGTCCCCGCCTGTACCGAGTCGGTATAATCAACCGTGAATTTCTCCGAGGTAAGATAGAATACTTTTCGTCCCTGATATTGTTTTTTGAATTGATTGCCGATAGCTTGTATCAAATGGGTTTTACCGCGGCCTGTATCTCCGTAAATGAAAAGAGGATTATAGGTGATGCCGGGACGGCTGAGCGCTGCTTGCGCAGCCGCATACGCCAGATTATTGAATGAACCAATAACGAACGTATCGAATGTATAGCGCGGATTCAAATTATCGCTTTTATTGATATAGAATTCGTCGAGCGGAAGCTCCAGAGCGCCTCGCACACTCTTGATTTCCTTAGGAACCTTGCGACGCTCATCTTTCACGATGCAATACTCAATGTTACGGAATTCATATGACACATCCCGAACAATCTTTAACAGCAATGTGTGGAATTTTTTAAGGTACCAGTCCTTGAAGAATTGACTCGGCACGCCGACATGCAACACTCCATCCTCGCCTATCTTTACGATGAAACTGTTACGGAACCACGTATTGAAATTCGCCGGAGATATGGAAAGTTCGACCTGAGTAAGTATGTATTCCCAAAGTTCGCGCGGATTTCTTTTGTCCATAGTCCCCTGGAGTATACGCCTGTGTGCAAACACAAGCCATACTGGTGTTTCGGGGAGAACCTGTTAGTATCATGTGTATAACCATTTTTGCTCACTATGTCCAAACGAACGTATCAACCGAAAAAGCGTAAGCGTGCCACAACTCACGGATTTCTTTCGCGAAGAAAAACAAGCGCCGGCCGCAAAATTATGAGAGGCCGTCGCCGCGCCGGCCGTTCGCGTCTTTCCGCCTGATCCATCGTGTTCTCACGCCGAGAACGCCTTCCCCGCTCGAAGTTTCCCGCCCTGCTTAAGCACGGCCGGCGGTTCTCCTCGCCGCATTTTACAGCCGTTCTCTTCACGATAAAGGACCATGTCCTACCAAACGGTACGTACGGATATGCGGTTGTTGTGTCAAAAAAAGTCGCCCGTCTCTCGGTTACGAGACATCTCATAAAACGCCGCGTACTCCACGCGCTCAAAACGCTTCCCCTTCCCAAAAACCTCATACTCTTCCCACGACCATCCATTGTTGGTGTACACTATCAAGACATCAAAATAGAGCTTGCCAATCTTCTTTCTAACATCAACCGATAACGTAGCATTTTCGTGATCTCAACTTTTTTTCACACCGTTTTTTACAACCCGATATACAATGCGCTTGTGGCGCTCATGGCGCTCGTTCCCGGCGGTGATACTGGCGTCGCCGTCATTCTGCTCACTATTGTTATTCGGCTTATACTCCTCCCTTTTTCTCTTTCCGCAGCGCGCACCCAACTCGCGATGAAAGTTCTGGAGCCAAAAATAAAAGAACTAAAAGAGAAACATAAGGGTGATAAAGAGAAAGAAGCGCTTGAAACGCTTGCGCTCTATCGTGAGGCGCGCGTGAACCCGTTTGCGAGTACCCTTACTGTTTTTATCCAGATTCCCGTTCTCCTCGCGCTCTATTTTGTCTTCCTCTACGAACCATTTTCAATAATCAACACCTCACGGCTCTATACCTTCACTCCTGTTCCCAACACCGTTTCACTCGAATTCCTCGGGCTCATCTCAATGGCCGGGAAAAGTATCATTCTTGCAGTATTAGCGGGCCTCACCCAGTTCCTCCAGGCACACATGGCACTCTCAGGAACTATGAAGCCATCTCCAAGTAGCGGCATGATGGGCGACTTCCAGAAAGTCATGAACATGCAGCTCAAATACGTCTTCCCCTTTCTTATCGGAACCATCTCCTACACGACTTCCGGTGCCATTGCGCTGTATTTCATCACGACAAATCTCGCCGGAGCATTACAAGAGTGGCACATGCGGCGCGCACTGGCACAATAAGAGTAACCTCTCACACCTCCCAACTACTGCGTTACGGACACCTACGGTTTTTCTCCGTCGTACCTCCAGTACGCCTCTGAAAAACCGTTTGCCGTGCCTTGTATTTGGAAGGCGTGAAGGGTTACCAATAAGATTATTTTGTATTTAAAGTTGATACGACCACAATGAACCGTCGTTTTTATTGACGAAAACAAGCACCGTGCCCGCAGGATTAATCGCAAGTGCTTCAGCATCAAGAGAATTTTTGGTTTCCGTTGGGAAATCAAGCACGAGCTGCGCATAACGGCCCGAGACCTGCACCTTCCAAATGCGATCATTGAAGGCAATAGCTCCCTGATACCAATCATCGGGATAATTGAAACCAACTGATGGATTTACGGGAACTCCGCAGTAGATAGTTGAATCATCAGCCGTCCAGACGCACTTGTCCGCGATGGTTGCGATAGGGAGCGCAAGTATATCGCCCGTCGCTGCATTCACAAGTTCCATACGCATGGCATCGTCCTCTATAGAACTTACAAGTACCCATTTCCCCGAAGGGCTTGCAAGAGCGACAAGGCCGATCTTCGGTCCGGCGATACGGGAGAAGCGTCCCGTGCTGTCGATGATGAAAGCGCTACCGGGGACGGTCGCCGAGGGTTTCGTAAACGCGAGATATTGATTCTTCCCCGCGAAAGAAACACGCAGTGAAGACAACGGTATTGTGAATGCTGTTGTCGCATGAGTGCCATCCGTGCGTGCGAGCGAAGCTATAGAACCATTCACACCGGAAGCGAGCGAGAGGATGTTTGCTCCGGAAACAGCGATATCGACGAGGTTTTGCGGAAGGAAGAATCCACCGACAGCAGCGTTTTGCTTTGTCGTCGTAGATTGTCCAATTGACATTTCGCCTGAGGAACCATTCGTAGCAAGTGCATAGGTATTGATAGTAGAAAAGTCATTGCCCGAAAGATAGCGCACAAAAGCAAGCGACCCATCGGGAAGCCATGAGGCCGTCTGAATGCTCGGAAGGGTCTTATTAGACGTTCGAGTGAGTGTACCAGCGCGTACCAAATAGGAGAATACATTACCACTCTGGCGTTCAATGTACTTCACAGCAACTTCTGGCGAAGAACTTGCATTTATAGCTTTGCTATCGACAACGGCCTCGCCGAGCGCGATCGGTCCTGCACTTATCTTGACGAGTCGGGAGGATATTTTTACGGGTGAACCCGAGGAAATAGCTCCTGTCTGTTCCAAATCTGTGCCAAAAGTTCCCGTGACCCCGCCTGCGACCGGGAAGCTCGCGCCCCCGGAAGGCGTCACAGTGATACCCGTTGTGTTTCTGAAAAAATAAAAATATATCGCTACCCCGATTCCGAGGACGATTATTGCGATGGCAAGGTAGCGGCGCATAATATTAAATAGAAAAATCTGTTAACACACATTTAACGACTAGCTTTCCAGTGTGGCACGAATATGCCTGAAGTTCAGAACTATAATCATCGTATGGTCTGAAGGAACTGCCTGTAAAACACCCAACTTCAGGAGGAAGGCCGGTCTTTTTTCTGCACGAAGCTTTCTGATCCTCGCAATTACCATCATTTCTACAAGAAGATATTTCGTCTTTGGTACCGATTTCTGTAGTGCCAGATCCCGTAATTACATTCATTGTTCCAGTTCCAATGATTTTCGTCGCCGTACTCTCATTTTTAGGTACAGTTAGAATAAGCGGCTTAAGATTGAGTGAGAGATTCAGGATGTTCGGATTAATGATGGAAAAAACAAGCACCGGCGAGAGGACGAGTATAAGACCGAAGATCGCCTGCGTGATGCGCTCCCTGCCGTCACTCTGTTTGCTAACCGAGTCCTTCTTGGTCGATATTTCCAACCCACCCCAGATAATTTCAATGACCGCAAGCGCCGCTGCAAGACCGATAAGGAATTTGTAAAGATTATTGAAGAAGAGTGCGAGATTGCTCGAGTCGGCCGCTCCTCCCTCGGTAAGTCCGGGGATGGGTGCCAGAGGAACGAAACCTTGTGCAAAGACATGAGGGGCAAATCCGAGAGACAGGACGCATAGCAGTAAAAGTATTTTTTTCATCCTATTAGAGACCCGACTTGTCCATAAGTCGGTAAACATTTTCAATGTTTTGTCTCTAACGGGACTCATAAGCCGAAGAAGTTAAAGCCCGATTGCGTCCCAAAAGAAAGTAAGAGATTCATGCTTGCTGTCGCAGAGTTGCCTGCAGAAGCGACGAGGGAAAGCGAAGAATTCCCCTGTCCGCTACCGGCGGGTCGCAGTGTTATGGAATTTCCCGTCTGTGCTGCTGCGCCGTCCAAGAACCACTGAATGAGCGGCACGCCGCCGCTCGTTGGTAGGGAAAACGGTGCTGCGTAGAACGTTGTTTCTGAACCCGCAATGGCATAGGAGTCGGAGAGAGCATGGTCGTAACGGATACCAAGCAATGGGTCGTTTTTATACATGCGCACCGAAGGTTCTTGGGCGGTGAGTGAGAGTGATGCGCCGCCGACCAAACTCCCGTTTTGGCTCTGAACGGTGACCGAGACCGATCGTTCGCGGTACTGAAGCGGTGAAGCGACCATAATCGCCTGTTTGCCGATACCGGAGGCGTTCGCTATCTGGGTATCGTCGACCGTCCACGCGTAAGAGAGCAGATTTGGATTAAGTGCTTTACCGCCAGCATCCTTCAGATTCGCCATTGCAACGACCCGCACGCTTCCTTCAAGCGGAACCGATGGCTTGCCGAGGTACAAGGGCGGAGCCGAAGAGATGGGTTCGGCGACCAGTACGACATCTTGGGGCTGTATGACGAGTGTTTGGCTGTAACTCAGTCCATTTACGGAAAGCGTCACGTTCACGTTTGCAACGCTTCCCGCCTTGCCAAGCGAGATGGCGACTGGTTGCACTGCACCTTTATATATTTCCTTGCCGGCGAGCGAGACGGTCATTGTCGCGTTTGTGAGGTCAAGAGAGCTCGAGAGAAGGGAGAGTGTCGCTTGGCTATAGGGTGCCGGATATTGCGGACGCGCTGAGAGCGTAAAGGCGTTGCCGCTCGTATCCCCCAGATCTTCGAAAGATTGTGCCGATGATGATAGCGGAAGCATGAGCACCGTACCAAAAAACATCATCAGGAAGAATCCTAAAGTGCGCGGAACCATGTCTCTAGTATATATCCTATAAAAGAGTTCATCTTGACCCACTCATTTCTTCGGGGATTTCCGCTGAGGCCTGTTCCATAGCGGTTTCTTCTTCTGTTGCCGTCTCATCCTGCGCCAGTTTTGCAGCGTTGATGCGCATGAGCTGTTCGGTCTGCTGACGTTTTTCTTCTTGGCGGGCAGTCGCGTTCTCACTCTCATATCGCTTCATGTCCTCCTTCTCCTTTTTGATCTGGGCGTGATACAGCCGCCACATCGTGACCGAGAGCGCGGGCACGGTACCAATAATCGGCACTTCGCTTACAAGAAGAGAACCAACGAACCAGACCGTATGGCTAACATTTTCTTTAAATATACGTGCATTGGTAATGATAAGTATGAGTCCGACCGTGAGCCAACCGAAGAGACCAATAGCCATATCCATCACGGTCCCGAATGTTGTGAGCGGTGCCGAAAGGATGGCTCCGGCCTTGACGGCACCATAAGAACACACTGCCGCTGCTGTTTTTGTCCCCAACAATCCTAATGTCCATGTCTCTAAAGCAGTACCCCCTTCTGCAACACAGTATGCAGCAGCTAATGCTGGGCCGATAAGCCAGAACATAGCGAAGAAGGAACCCAGAGCATCAAATACCAAGCAGATAACGAGTACTGGCGTTGCTCTCGTCCACGTCATTACTTCGGGCGGTGCCGGTCTATTGTTTTTGCGTAATGGCATGACGCTCCTTCTCCTCCTTTATCGCAAGGAGCTGCGAGGGATCAGAAGTTATTATTTGGTCTTCGGTATAGCTCGCAACAATCTTGATGGCGACATGCTTTAATCCCGCGAAGAAAAGCCCCTCGCCCACCCCGGCTTCAAGCAAGAGATATTTCTCTTCATCGGTGAGATTGAAGGTTTGTTGCAGTACATCAATGGTCGTCGGCGACTGTTTCAACAGCAGTTGCAGAGAAGAGTTGGTGAGGATCGGTCGCCCGTACGGACTCTTCAAGAAATCCTCGACGTCCTGCGTGATGGTGCAGACGCCCAGATAGTATTTGCGTCCGCGCTTCGCAACGGAATAGAGGAAAGAAGCGGTGTCCTCGCTCTTCATCATCCACCATGCCTCGTCGATCACAAGCAGTCGTTTCTTCAGGTCATGGCGCACCGCGTTCCAGATATAGTGCGTGATGATGTACATCGCCACCGGTTTTAATTCATCCTCCATATCACGCACTGAGAACACTACGAACTGCTGTTTGAGATCGATATTGGTCGGCTGGTTCAGGAATCCCGCCCAGGTCCCGCGGGTGTATTTGGAGAGACGTTCAACCAAGGACTCACTCCCCTGCATGCCGGAGAGTACCTGTTCGAAATCGGACAGCAGCGGCGGCTCTGCGTTCGTGAAATCGACATCACCAGTGATGTCTTTGAGCGCATACGTTTCGCTGATAGCGCGGTCAACAATGGCGTCTTCCTCGGGCGAGAGGCCGGAGAGCATGATGCGAAAGAGTCCGACGAGCGCAATGATGTTGGAGCGCAAGATGTCCTTCGGATCCTCGTCTTCTTTGACCGGAGGGAGATCGAACGGATTGATATGGTGTTTTGAGGAGAGCGAAATATGAAATGAACGTCCGCCCGTGGATTCCGCGAGCTGCTCGTACTCGCGCTCTGGGTCGATGACGATAACGTCAGTGCCGAACATAAGGGAACGCAATATCTCGAGTTTTGTCGCATAACTTTTGCCGGAGCCGGACTTCGCGAATACGACCGAATTATAGTTCTCGAGCGAGAAGCGGTCGAAAAGAATAAGCGAAGAATTGTGGCGATTGATGCCATAGAGGATGCCGCGGTCGCTTGTGAGGTCGAAGGAGACAAAAGGAAAGATAGAGGAAAGCGGTGAAGAGTTCAGTTTTGAATTGACAAGGAGTTCGTCGGTGCCAAGCGGAAGACACGAACGAAATCCCTGCTCCTGCTGAAAGAGCGCTGGTTTGGTGTAGACGAGTTTGGCATCCAAGATGCCCCGGATGTCGCCTTCGGTTTTGTCAATTTCTTCTTTGGAGTCGCCGTAGAGAGCAAGATAGAGACCGACTTCAAACAATTTTTCTTGGGCCTGCTGCAGATTGTCTCGCAAACTCTCAAGATCCTGATACGCGGTGTCGAGCAAAGGATCGCGCACAAGCCCTTTTGCTTCGCGCTCGTTGATCTGGCTCTGAACCTCGGCAACCTTCTTCTGGAAACCGCGCAGCGCCTGCTCGGTTTCTATCGGATGAATGAATAAAGAGATATCGAGCACTTTGTCGAGATTGATGATGGGTGAGAACCAGCTGTCGGAAAGGAAACGCGGGTAGGAGATGGTGTAGAAAGCGCGGACGAATTTTTCTCCGAGTTCAAGCTCGCGTGGACTGATCTTGAGCGCCGTCGGTGCTATGGTGTCAACGAGGTCCAAGTAACCCTGTTTGTAGATGTCTCCAGGCAGGACCGATGTTATCGCCGGCTCCTCTTTTTTACGATTGAAAAAATCAAGCAGTGCCATAGTTAGGTATCGAGACGAATAGGGTTTTCCAATTCGCCGGGGTTGAAAGAGCGATACAGGAGCTCAATAACTTCTTCGGTGCCGAGTACCGCCGCGCGCACGCCGGTACCCGCTAAGCTGCCGGAGACGAGCGAAAGTCGCTGGTCAAGTTGCGCGCGATCCTCCTCGAAAGAAGTGGCGGCCGCAGCGTTTTTCACGGACTCACTGTCGCGCCGCAGAAAACTGACCGCACGGGTGGCGGAAACACGCGGAGCATACGGCACGATGATATAGAATGATTTCGTCATGATATTCGCCTGATCGGTGAAAGACCGGACGAATGAAATATATTCATGCAGCTGTATCCGCATGAGCTCGGTTTTCTGTTCCGGAGCTTTTTCCTCCAGAAATGAGAGATAAGGACGCAGGTCCATCTTGCGCGAGTTCACGACGATCTGAATGGAGAAATCGAGCGTATTAAGGAAGTTCTGGAAGCCGAGCGTTATCGCGTGTTGTTCATCGGCGGACTTGAGCCCGAAGTTCACGGAAGAGCAGATGAGTGCGCCACGGTACCCACCATCCTTAAGGACGATGACGCCGTTCCGAATCTCCTTGACCGGGACAAACTGCTGAGTTGCGCCTGCTGGTTTTACCGCCATATTATTTAGGGGTTTTGATATCGAGCGACCATGCAAGCTCCGAAAGTTTTCCTCGCGTAAGTTTCGGAGTGCCATGCGCTTTGAGAGCTGCGGTTTCCGCGGCCGCCGCGGCCGCGTTCGTGGGACCCGGCTCCTTTTCCGTTTCTGACCCCCCATGCTTCCAGAGGAAGAATTTTGCCCCCGTGTAATAGTTGAAGCCAGCTTCCAGTATTTCGATGAATGATTTACCGTTTATTTTATAGAACGTGAGGGCTGCAGCGAACGCCACCACCGGTATAGAGAGCAAAAATGCAAAAAGTATTGGCAGATACACAAAGAAAATAATGCAAAGTCCGCCCGCGCCGGCGACGTAGATGAACTGCCTCAAGGTCAAAGGTCCGACTATCTTATCTTCAACCTCGATGAACTGCGGTACCTGGTACTCCATCCTCTTCAGTATAGCAGTCGCACGCGGCGGAAAATGGAGGGAGTTGAAAAGATCTAGAACCCATCTCAAAAATAATGGCCTGGCGAGACGCGGATTTTCCGAGCGAGGCGGGTCGGCAGAGAACGAGGCGTATCGAGATACGCCGAGTTCGAGCCGCTACCTGCCGGAGCCGGAAAATCCGCGTCGCAGCGGCCAAGCGGGCTTCCGGTTATTTCTCACGGTTATTTTTGAGATGGGTTCTAAGCGTATTATGCCCCGCTGCCCTTGATATCTTTGGATTGAAGCGGACTCTCGATGCCTGGAGACCATTTCGCTTGTATGGTGCCGAACTTTTTCTCATATTCCGCAACCTGATGAGACAAACTTTGCACCAGACGCTTCATATGAGGGGGCGTGAGAGCATAAGCGTTCGCTGTCTCACCAACACTCATAAGCATGACAAAATTCTCTCCCGAGTGCCCTGCCACGACGTTCTCACAAAATTGCTTGGGGATTTTATTGAAGTCCATAGGCCGTACTATACACTGCCGCCCGTGATGAGTCCGAAGAGCCAGAGGATGAGGTTGAAAAACGGTCCCGCGAACAGATACGAAAAGATGAAAAGGAACAGAATGAGCGAGAGAGCCCCCGCATTGCGGATCTGCTGTTCCAGATGGTGTAGGCCGGAAGAAAGATGCCACGGAAGCGCGGAGCGCAGTGTGGTAAAACCATCGAGCGGCGGGAACGGAATGAGATTGAAAAGGCCGAGGAAGAGATTGATGAACGCGATAGTTGCGGCGAGCGAAAGAGCTGTTGCATCAAACCCTATAGAAGTACCAAAACGCACGATGAATCCGAAAATAAGTGCGAGGAGGATGTTCGTCGCGCTTCCGGCGACTGCAACAAACGCTTCGCCCCAACGCTGATTCCTTAGATTGTACGGGTTATAGGGAACGGGCTTCGCCCAACCGAAGAGTATAGGCGAGTTGGTAAAGACGAGAAGCGCAGGGATGACTATCGAGCCCATGAAATCGATGTGAGAGAGTGGGTTCATGGTGAGGCGGCCAGCTAACCGGGCGGTCGGGTCACCGAGAGAGTTTGCGGCGTAGCCGTGCGCCAATTCGTGCACGATGATGGAGAGGATGAGAACGATGAGCGGAAGAATAGTGTCCATGTTTTCCGGTTTAGAACCCCCTGCCCCGTTGCACGACTGAACAAAATCGCACGTGCCACTTTGCCGATTCGTATGGAGAAAAAATAATCGTTCGTTGATTTTTCATGTTCGTATTGAGTTGTGCTATGGGGTATGCTACCATGCGGTCACTATGACAAGACAATGTGAAATAACGGGTAAATCGACGCAAATTGGCGGACGGTATTCCAACCGCACCCGCGCAACGCAATTCAACCCCACCGGCAAGGTGCGTCGTAAGGCGAATCTCCAAAAGCGCCGTATTTATGTAAGCGAACTTGGAAAGACCATCATCACAATCGTTTCAATGAAAGGACTTAAGACCATCAAGAAGAACGGCGCTTTTGCCGCATTGAAAAAAGTTGGTGCGATTTAGAGCCGGAAAACTGAAAAAAGAGAGCGCTCCGGGCCGCTAGGCCAAGTCCTACTCTCTTTTTTCAGTTTTCCGGCTCACATCTTATTTCTGTATAGATACTCCGTCTGAAATATAGGTACCTGCGGGCGTGGAGGAGGAGATAGTGAACAAAGTCGCGCCATAGGAGACGATAAGTGTTCCGGGAGAAATTATTTCAATACGAAATCCGTCAAACGTCAGAGACGTACCGTATGGAACGACAGCGTCGCCAAAATGCATACGCGCTCCGACACGATATCGACTTTCAACTTCCGGTAACCCTCCGACAAAAGAGGTCTTCGTGCCTGTAAGAATGACGGCATCAATATTTCTCTGCCACATCGGCAATGTCTCTCCGAGAGCACGGAATGCTCGCGTCCGGTCCGGTATCTACGAGAAATGTTTTTCCGTTCTGACTTTGTATCAAAATTGCGTTGCCTCCGCCGGCTGGCGGACCCACTTCCAACACCGATACTTTTAATATGTGCGGCGCGACCACTGCGCGATACACGAAAATGTTCGCTGCTATAAGAATCACGATACAGAGGAACAGAAACCTACTATTTTGAAAAACTTGCATAATTCAGCAAAGTATAGTATGGTATTTCAGGAACCCAACACAAGGAGGAGGGACGATGAGACCGAGAACTCTAGAGGAGACCGCTCGGATTCGTCTCATTGATCCGGGCGACAAGAGTATCGAGCAGTTGATTCGGAAGAACGGTCCCAAGCGGGCACTCGAAATTCTATCTTTTGCAGCAGATTTTAACCGCACAGTGGTGACCGTTCATTAAGTCGTTTTGGGCGCTCGCGATACGTCGCGGGCGCCCTTCATCTATTTATTATATTGAGTCGCGCGTCTCGTTATCTTTTCTATACATCGCTCGTGCTTCTTCTAGTGTGCTTCCTATACCAATCACCGCATCCCGATTATTTATCACCGGCATTTTCTCTTTGACCCCTCGCACAGCAACACGAGCGTCAAGTGCGCGTTGCAACATTTCCTGAACCGAACTTGCATCCCGATTTTTAATGAGTTCCGCTGCCTGATGAATTTCCTCTCGAGTGAAATTCTTTTCTTTATATTCCGGGTGATTATCAATAAAAGCAGACATCAGTCCCTCAATACCGCCGTTCTGTCCAAGTGATTCCATGTTCATATGTTGGAAGTATAGAGTATGATGTGGGATATGCAATACATCGCAAAACAGTTCAATCTCCCGGCCATGAACGGGCTTTCGGAAAAACAGATCAAAGTGCATCTCGCTCTCTATGAGGGGTATGTGAAGCACGTGAACCTCATTATGGAAAAACTTGCAGCCGTTCGTGCCGGACAGGTTGAACTTGATTCGTACATCGTTGCGGAGTTGCGTCGACGCTTCGCGTTTGAGTTTGACGGCATGCGCATGCACGAATATTACTTCGGCCAGTTTGAAGGCGGGGCTACAGCGTCGAATAAGAATTCAGCGCTCGCCTCGACTACTGCCGAAAAGTATGGAGGGAAAGGACTTGAAGCGCATATCAGAGAAGTTGCTGGGAGTCGCGGCATCGGTTGGGTCGTCGTCTATAGCGATCCTACAGCGAAGACAATTCACACTGTATTTGTAAGCGATCACGAGACAGGACAGCTTGCAGGCCTGCCGATCCTTCTAGCGCTTGATCTATGGGAACATGCGTACATGGTGGACTATGTACCGGCGGAGAAGAAAAATTATATTGACGCTTTCTTTGCGAATCTCAACTGGAGTGTTGTTGAAAAGCGTTTTGAGGAAGCAACAAAGATAAGTGCGGTATAAGAAACGAGCACAAGCCAGAACGGAAATGGCGGAAGCGTAAAGGCCGCAAAAGGCAGTGCGGCGGATTTTTGTGCAATGAATATCAGATAGGCATTGACAAGATACGCGGGAAATCCGAGCACGATACCGAGAAAAGGCGCAATATGACCGAAGAACATTCCCGCGAAGCTCGCAAGCGCCGAAAGACCCATCGCGAGCGGCATGAGCGGCGCGACGAGAAGGTTTGCCGGAATAGCGACGAGCGAGAGATTGCCGGTATTATAGAGGAGAAGCGGGAACACAGAGATTTGTGCGGCAAGAGTTGTTGCGACCACATCCTTCCAGAAAACATTTTTCAATAATACAAGAAGCATTTCAATACGCGGCGCGAGCCAGATGAGTCCTGCCGTTGCTGCTACCGATAGACCGAATCCAGGGTCAAAGACGAGATACAGCGGATTCCATAGGAGCATGAGAAACACGACGATAAGAAGTGCGCGACCCGCTGCGTACGTGCGGCCAGTCGCTCTCGCATAGAGAGCGATGAGTGCCATGAGCGCGGCGCGAATTGCAGTCGTCGAAGCACCCGCAATGCCGACGAAGATGAGAAGTGCGCACGCTCCCACGAAGGCACCCCATCGCTTCGGTAGTTTCGTGAGTGCAAGTGCGGCTATCACCCACTCTGCAACCACCATCACGTTATAGCCGGAGAGAACGATAATATGTACGAGGCCGGAACGAGTAAATGCTCCCTTGAGTTCGCTACCGAGACCGGACTTCCCTCCTATCACTATGCCGCCCGCAAGTGATGCGTATGGTTCAGGTAACGTTGTCGCGAGACCATCAAGGAATGAATGTTTTATCCGTGCGAACAAAGCCGGCAAAGAATACCAAGAAGATTCTTCAACAACACGGATGAAAGCGAAGTTGAGAATAAAACGCACGCCGTCGCGCTCCAGATATTTGTCATAACGGAATATGCGGCCGTTATCATCCGCAAACGCCTCGGGCACAAGGAGCGTACCAGAGACATTCACACGGTCCCCTACCGCGATGCTCGTGGAGCGCGAGGCGACCGCGAGAATCCTCGTGGAATCATCCCCTTTTGAGACCTGTATCTCCACGCGCTGATTCGCATCGCGCACATCGGGATCAGTAACGACGATGCCTTCGTAGGAGACGCGATGTCGAATATCTTGAGCGAATGATTCAGGCAAAGGAGTGTCAGCGAACGCGCTACGCATCATGCCGAATGCGACACAGAGGCAGAATAACGCGCACAGTGAATACGCAATGCGCGGTCTCAGAAATGCCGCGGCGCTAAACAGCGCCGCGAGTAGGAAGATGAACACCATCAGCTCCCATCCAAAACTAAAAAGCGAGCGGAGGAACACTCCGCTCGCGAATCCCGAGACGAGCGCGATAAGAATGCTCATAGAAGATGTCGTAAAAGGTCTCTTACAACTCTATGATTTTCCTGTCAAAAGCAGAAACGATACGAACCTTACCGGTTCCCCTAATCACTTTTCCGATAACGGCACTGTCGGGGGAATGAGAGAGGATTTTTGAGACCTCGTTTTTAGGAACCGAGAGGATAAATCCTATTCCGCAATTGAAGGTTGAGTACATCACTTTATTTAAGAGTCCTTTTGCATACATATCACAGAAGATCTTTTGCGGTCGCAGCGTTTTGGGTTGAGAAACGACAGCATCATTCTTTCCTAGAATATCTTTCAGCTTCGTGAATGCTCCGCCGGTGATATGCATCATTCCATGCACTTTGTGTTTGGCGAGTATCGAAAGAACCTCCTCCAGATATATCCTCGTTGGTTCTGTGAATTCTTTTTTGTACGTATTCCCAAAGACCTCCCTGACTTTTGTAAATCCGTTCGAATGGATGCTATTGCTGGCAAGCCCCAAAAGGACATCTCCATTCCTGCATTGATTCGTGAACTTTTTGGAAAGAAAACCTGATACGGTAATGCTTATATCCATTCCTTTTGCATCAGAATGGATTGATGTCTCTCCTCCTGTCATAGTAATGTTTCTTTTCTTGCATTCTGCCGCCAATGTTCTCACTATCTCCAATATCGCTTTGTGATCATCCTTTGGCAAAACGATATGGTTTTGGAGCGCATACGGAATGGCGCCAACCATCGCCAAATCATTTAAATTCATGGCAAGAGCGTCTCGCACCGCATTATTGAAGGTTCGCTTCCGCCAGTGGTAAAAGCCCTTAGTCCCAATACCATCCGTATGCTGAACTTCCCACAAAGAGAAATTCTTTTTAAAAACTGGATATAATCCCTTCTCAACTTTTACATAAGGCGTCTTCCAAGTGCTTTCAATGAGTTTAAGAATCCTATGTTTGTATGGTTTCGTTGGGTTATACATGTTCGAACCCATTATCCATTGCAGCATTGGCGAGCGCATCGGCGTCGCTATTCTCTTCACGCGGGACGTGAGTGAAAGAGACGGTGCCAAATGCCGCGGCGACCTGTGCGAGCCGCGCCTGCTGCTCCTTCAGGACCGGATGCTTTACTTTGTATAAGCCCTTCATCTGCTTCACGACGAGTTCGCTGTCCAATTTCACGACAACTTCCGTCGTGTCATGCTCTATCATCGGGACGAGTTTTGATAATGCCTCAAAAGCAAGGATAACCGCTTCGTATTCCGCGAAATTATTTGTCTGGTGCCCGAGGAATTTTGAAACGCTCGCGGCCGAGTTCCCGAATTCATCCCGAATGACGGCACCCGCGCCCGCGGGCCCCGGATTCCCTCTCGCGCCCCCGTCGGCATGGATAGTGAAGCGCATGATGCCATCATACCAAACTGTACTATACTGCCCGCATGAAAGAGGATACTGTTTTCATGAAAATTATTCGGCGCGAGATTCCCGCAAATATCGTGTACGAGGACGACGATACAATCGCCTTCCTTGATGCGGCTCCCACGACGCCCGGCCACACGCTTGTGGTGCCAAAGAAACTGATACGGAATATCTTCGATGCGGATGATGCGACGCTCGCCGCTGTGATGCGCACGGTGCGCAAGATAGCGCCGGCGGTGCGCGACGCGGTCGGCGCACAGGGCGTGCATATCAATTCAAATCACGAAGAGGCCGCTGGACAGATCGTTTTCCATCTCCATTTCCACATCATTCCCCGACACTCTCGCAGCGAATTCGCGTTCTGGCCGCAAAAGAAATATCCGCCGGGCGAAGCCGTCGCCATTGCTGAAAAAATCCGCGCAAGAATATAGTAAAACGCCGGCACCTTATGGGGGTTACCGGCGTTTGTTGTTGTGCGGTTGTCAACTCCGCATGTTTATCTCGCAACCGCTTTTGTGCGCAAAGCGCCAGCGATATCGACGATGAGGTCTTTGACGACAATCACCGCCGGAATGAGCCCGAGGATGAGCAGGAAATTGAACCCCGTCGTCCAGAACACAATGCCGTCTTGGATCCTTGCCGGAGGGGAAATCGCTCCGAAAACGAATCCAAAACAGGTTGCGTTGAGCGTCATGAAGAACACATCGCTGCTGTCATTGAGGCGTTTGCCATTCAACATGTGCTCAATAAACTGAGCGAAAATAATCACCCCGATGAAGAGCGCGAGGACGAACAATACGATCAAAATCGACCCAATGCCCATGGACACACTCCGTGCGAGCGTTCCCCATGGATTGTACATCATAGACATCTTGTTCGCACCCCACACGGCGCTCAATGAAACAAGAAGTCCTGCAGGAATAGTGAGGATCCTATTTCCAATGCTCATCTGCACACCTCCATTTTTTATTTTCGATCAGATTTTTATTGATCAACTTCCGAATGAGAGCATAGCACTCAAACACCATCTTTGTCAAGTGCCTCAATGCCCGGGAGCGTGCCTTTTGCGAGAAAATCAAGCATCGCGCCCCCTCCGGTAGAGACGAAGGAGAACTGCGGCAAGAGACCGAGTCCTTCAATGGAGGCGACAGTGTCGCCCCCACCCACCACCGAATGTGCGTTTGAAGAAGCAATAGCGGTCGCAAAAGCGTCAGTCGCATCGGTGAATCCGTTCTCGTAATTACCCAAAGGGCCGTTCCACAAGACCGTCCTCGCTTTCTGCGCAAAATTGGAAAGGAGTGCAACGGTATCCGGACCGTGATCCAGGATGATCTCATCAGGCCGTACCTGTCCGGCCGGAGCAATACGCGCCTGCGACCGTGCATCGGCGGTTCCGAGTAATTTCGCTGGTATGACGAGCGAGTCCACCGGCACAACCAGTTTCATATCGGCAAGGAGCGCTTTGACAGTTTTTTCGTCGGCATTTGAGACGAGCGACTTCCCCACTTCCTGTCCCGATGCTTTGAGGAAATCATTTGCGAGTGCTCCGCCGACACATACGTGATCATATGTTTTCAATAAGGTCGTCAGCACCGCCTCTTTTGTACGAAACTTCGCACCGCCGATGACCGCGAGCGCGGGATGTTTCGGCGCGAGCGCCTGCGAGAGCTCTCCCATTTCTTCTTCAAGGAGAAATCCAACATATGAAGGAAGCAGTTTCGGGACGCCAATGATAGAAGCGTGCGGTCGATGGCAAGTATCAAAAGAATCCTGCACGAAGATATCGGCGAGAGAAGCGAGTTCCTGCGAGAAGGAACGGTCATTCATCCGCTCGCCTTTGTCGCGCCGCAAATTCTCAAGAACAAGGACGTGACCGGGTGCGAGGTCGCGGATAGCTCCGCGCACTCTCGTTCCAATGATCTCGGGGAAGAACGAAACGCCCGGAAGGAGTTTCCCAAGCGCAAGGGCGACTGGAGCGAGGGTCTCGGTCCCTTGTTCGCCTAAATGGCTTATAAGTACGATTTTTGCGCCGCGCTCGGCGAGAAAGCGGATGGTCGGTAATGCGCGTCGCAGACGATAGTCGTTCGCGACTCTCCCGTCTTCAATCGGAACATTCAGTGCTGTGCGCACCAGTATCGGGATATTCTCAAATAATCGTATGTCACGGATGCTTCGCATCCCGTTAGAAATAGAATACGAACGTTGCGTAAAGGACGTCATGTTTTATTTGGTTACTGCGGTCCAGAATGTTTCGTAATCATCCAACATAGACATGTTCGTGATTTCTAACTGGACGCATGTTCACGCCAGTTGCTTCAGGAGGAGTGTGAATGTGCGGAGATCGACCGATGCATGTCCGATGAGGAAGCCGTCGATCCGCGAGCTCGCTGCGAGCTCGCGGATGTTTTCCGGTTCAACCGAACCGCCATAGAGGACAAGCGTGCGAGAAGCATTTTTTCCATGCAGAAGTTCCGCAAGCACTTTGCGTATGTACAACACCATTTCCACAAGGTCGTTCGGTTGGATAGAGTGAGCTGCCGTTTTTCCTATCGCCCATAAGGGCTCGTACGCGATGATGATGTGCGCACGTTCTTTGGGTGAGAGCGGTCGTATCACGTTCGTAAGTTCTTCCCGTATAAAATGAAGATAGCGACCCTCCCCATCACGTTCGTGTTCACCGACACAGAGGATAGGTGTGAGTCCATGAGCGACGGCATGAGAGAGTTTCTCGGCGATGACCGCATCCGTATCGCCCGCAGCCCGCCGTTCGGAATGCCCGATGATTGCATATTTCGCGCCGACAGCCGCGTAGGATTGTGCGGTCGCCTCACCGGTCCGCGCGCCTCCGGTCGTTTGAGACACGTCCTGCGCAGCAAAAGCAATATCTGATTTGTTTCGGAGTGTGAGCCCGCCGAGGAATGGGGAGGATGGAGCGAGCACTATCTTGCTCCCGGTTTCTTTGGCGAGTTTCTTGCTTATCGCGAAGAGTTTTTTCGCTTTCCCAACGTCCTCCACATACGCTTTCCAGTTGGCGACAATGAGCATACGGAAAGTATAGCAGTCCGGGATTAGCGTGAAATGGAATACGTGCGAGGCACAACGGCCCATGAGCCGCCGGCGCCCCCGAAGAAACTCTGACTCTGCAGGCCGCTTAGGTAGGTTAACGTCGAATTGTTTTTGAGCAAAAGTCGGTACGCAGAGATTTGATTGATCTCGGCGTTATTGCTGATCTCAACCGTACCCTTTGACGCGTAGAGAATGACACTCGTTACGTTATTACTGACATCTATTGCCGAGGATCCTGAGTTGGTGGAGAGCAGCATGGGGTACCCTTCTGAGTTTCCGTTCCCAATGACGTTCACGTTGTTTCCAAGATTAATCGTACCGCTCGTCGCTTCGCTTCCCGGGACATCGGCGATAATGATTGCCCCGGAATTACCTGTAGCCGGAGAAACAGTGAGTGTAGCGTTATTTTCAAAATTGATATTCCCTTTCACCCATACGACTCCGCTCAGTGTGAGCGAACCTTTGACGGTAAGATCGCCGTTTATTTCTTTCGGACCGAGCGTCTCGGAGCCGTTTATGGTATACGGTCCGTCGATGATTCCACCGGCCGCCGCGGCCGCTTCCCATGCGGCGATTTGCGCTTCTGAAATAGGCATCGATTGCATCGCGGCATCGGCACTTCCCGGATACTGCGTTCCACCCACAGGACAACTTGATAGAGTTTGGTAATAAGCATCTCTGCCGATTGAGCAGTTCGAAAGTGTGTGCACTCGAGCAGTGCCGTTGACTGTGATGCCGCTGAGCGAAGTCGCTGGTGTTCCACTTGCGACCGTGACATCTCCGGTGATGATGCCGTTGCCGGAAACGCTTCCTCCGGAGAAAAGATTTCCCTGTATCCGAGAACCATTGCTCATCGTGACCCCGCCCGCGCCCACCTGTGCGCCGTAATGGAATGAGATAATCGTAGTATTAATACCGACAAGTGCCGTTACGGTCTTTATCGCCGTTGGATTCGTTGCGTTTGGAACATAGCCCGTGACCGTCAGGCGTTTGATATTGAGGGTCACGCTCGCCACTGCGACGGTGTAGACGCCCCCGCCGAGCATGACGTTCGTTTCACCGGCATAACTCGCGTCCTGGTTCAGTTGATGTATCGCTTGATCTACGCCGGCTTCGGCAAGTGAGAGCGCCTGTGCGCTCGCGATTCCATACCGCGCGTTCCGGGCGAAACTCGTTACTGAGTTCACGTATGCGGCGGCAGATGTGAAAAAAATACCGAGAAAAACAAGCGCCAAAAGCAGGACGTATCCTCGACTAATTGTTGGAACAAAGGAAGAGTGGTGCATATGCGTGGATTAGTAATTGCGCAACCGAATTTGCTCACGCTGATGGTCGAAGATAGTATCTTGTCTTATATGCGCCTGCGTTTGTATATCGACGGTGATGGTACTCACAAGAGTGAAATCGGCACTGTTGAAAGAAAAGGTCAGTGCGCCCACTGCGGTACTTAGTTGTTTCGTGCCTGAGATGCGCTCACTCACAACGTTTGCCTCAAGCATGCGATACGCGTTCGTTCCGATGACATAAAACGCCGCGTAATCATAGGTATTCGCAATGACGTTTCCGGAGTTGTCGATGGAGGGGATTTCAAGAACGAGAGAGGTTGACGATGATGTATAGGTTGCATTCGAGAATAGGTGCGTTTGAAGCACGGCATCGGCGGGGAAAGCGAGCGACTCTATTTCGCGCATGAGCGCGCTCGCTGAGGCGGATGATTGGGTGAGCGCCTGCTGATACGTTCCCGTTTTGTTAAAGGTGTAGATCAACACTCCTAGCGTGATCAGCATGCTCGTGCCGAGAGTCACAACGATTAACGTCTCGATGAGGGTAAAACCGTGCCGCCTTGCTCGGGATGTGAGCATCATGGAAGTCCTCCGGTCTGGGTGATAAGCGTGGAGAGCGAGACCGTACTTGTCGCCACAGAACTCGGGTCTCGCCACATGACGCTCACCGAGATTTGTTTCGTCTTGGCGTTGTAGTCGCTCACCGTGAGTGTTGTGGTCGCAAACGGAAGCGTATCCAGGAGGATGTTTGAAAATGAGCCGCTCGGCGGAAGAGCCGCATAGCCGCCGGAGCGCAAACTCTCAAGCTCGTTGCGGACAATCGCAGTCGCGACACCCTGGCTTTTCGATAGTGCGATGAGCGCATTGCCGCGTATAAGGGCCTGCAAGAGTAGCAGAGCGACGCCTATGATGAAGATCGAAACGATTACTTCGATGAGCGAGAATCCGCGGGACAGAGACATACTCAGATCAGAAGGCCGACGAGAGTGAATAAATCGGCGCGATCATGGAGACCGCGAAAATACCGACGACCGCGCCGATGAGGAGCATAAGGACTGGTTCGATGATGGTGGAGAGATCTTTTGTCTTCTCCGCGACATCTCTTTCATAAAACTCGGCAATCTGTTTCAACATTTCGGCGACCTTGCCGGTCTCTTCTCCCACCGAAAGCATTTCGCTCATAAGAACGGGATAGAGCTTCGCATGTTCGGAAAATGACATGGAAAGTGTTTCTCCTTTTTTGACGTGTTCCTCGGCTTCTCCGACCACCTTCGCGAACGCGTCCGCGTGCACAACTTCTTTGGTTATGGAGAGAGCATCAAGTATCGGTACGCCCGCGGAAAGAAGTGAAGAAAGTGAGCGGGCGGCACGTGCCGTATAGGTTTCGCGCACTAATTCGCCGATGACCGGCAGATGGAGCGCTATCGCGAGCACCACTCTGCCCCCGAACCTTGAACGAACGAAAACAATGCCGCCCACGACAAGCACGGCGAGTCCTGTAAGGACGAAAACGACATGGGCCACAAAAAAGTTCGATAAGGCAACGATGACGCGGGTCGCAAGCGGAACCTGGACCCCGAGCTGGGTAAAGGTATTGGTCAGTGTCGGAACCACATAGATGAGCATCAAAATACTCACAATGATGACAGCGATAATGATAATCGCCGGATAGATCATCGCGCCCCTTATTTTGCGCACCAACTCTTCCGCCCGCTCCATCTGAAGAGCAACGACCGTAAGCGCGTCGGCAAGAGTACCTGACTCTTCGCCCGCTTTTACCATCGCAGCGAATAAGCTCGAGAATACTTTTGGGTACTGGACTAACGCATCATGGAATGATGAACCCCTCTTCACCGATTCAGAGATTTCGGTAACGATGGTTTTCAAATGCTTATTACCCGATTGCCGCTCGATGACCGAGAGCGCGCGGGAGAGCGAAAGGCCGGCGGCAAGCATTGCGGAGAGATTTTTCGCCGTCCGGATGATCTCTGCACGTTTTATGCCGGTGCTGATGTTGATGGTAAGCCATGCGGGAATCTTGAACTGTTCCCCGACATCTTGTAGTTCAATCACGGTGCCGCCCTCCTTCTGCACCTGGTCGTACACCACGAAACGCGAGGACGCTTCAATGACTCGTGTCTGGTCCGGCACACCGCTCTTCCGTATCTTAACGTTGAATTTCATGGTTATTCGGTTACGGCGCGCAGCACTTCCTCAATACTCGTGATGCCGCGCGCCGCCTTATAGAGACCATCTTCAAACATAGTGAGCATGCCTTCCTTTTTTGCCTGCGCCTCCAACGCATCGCTCGTACTTGAGTGGAGCATGATATCTCTGATGGCGGGAGAGATAGCGAGGACTTCATGGATACCAATACGGCTTTTGTAACCGTCTTCGCATTCAGCAGAGGGTACCGGCCGATAGAAAGGAATGTTGTCGAGCGTAGCATTCGCCTTCAGCAATTTTTCGTCTTGAAGAGCTTTGAACGCTATAGCGAATTCTTCATCGCTGGCGATTTTTGAGCGCATGGCTTTATCCATCGCGTACTCTTCCTTGCTGTCGCACAGCCGGCGTACGAGCCGCTGTCCGATGATAACGCGGATGGTGGAGACCAGAAGGAATGGCTCAACGCCCATATCCATGAGACGCGGAATGGCGCCAGAGGCGCTGTTGGTGTGAATGGTTGAAAGCACTAAGTGTCCGGTCAATGCGGCATTAATGGCGAGCGAGGCCGTTTCGCTGTCGCGGATCTCACCGACCATGATGATGTCCGGGTCTTGGCGCACAAGGGAGCGAAGTCCGTTTGCGAACGTGAATCCTATTTGGGGATTCACTTGCGTTTGATTGACACGCTTCATCTGGTATTCAATGGGGTCCTCCACCGTTGAGATATTCACGTCCGGCTGGTTCAGAATATCAAGCATGGTGTAGAGCGTCGTCGTTTTGCCGGAGCCCGTCGGCCCTGAGATGAGAATAATGCCAGTGGTCTGCTTCAAAGCATGATGGATGTGTTCCATATTTTCGCCGTGGAGACCAAGTGCTTCCAGAGTGAACCCTTCGCCGGTTTCTCGCAGGAGGCGCATGACCGTCTTTTCACCAAAAAAGGTCGGAAGGATGGAGACGCGGAAGGATACTTTGTCTGCTTCGGTCTCCATTTTGAAACGACCGTCCTGCGGAAGGCGCTTTTCGTCGAGTTTCAGATTGGAGAGCACCTTGATACGCGCGACGATGCCGGCCGCTGCGGTTTTCGGCAGTGTCATCGCATCATGCAGGATGCCGTCAATACGATACCGGACCAGCACTTCGGTCTCCAATGGCTCTATATGAATATCTGAGGCGCCTTGCACGATGGCGTGTTTCAACAGCGTATCCACGATGCGCACGATCGGCAGATCCTCTGCCATCTTCTTAAGATCGTCATCGGAAAGGTCTTTGTTGATTTCCGCAATGACGCGAATTTTCCCCGCTTCCGTTGAAATGATGTCGCCGAACTCGTCTTTGAGCGACTTCTGATACTGCAGGAGCGCGGATTTAATGCTTTCATTATCGGTCAATCGCGACAATATCTTGAGCCCCGTCTTCTTGCGTACCGAATCAATGGAGGCAAGGTCTTCAACATCCAGCATTCCCACTTCAAGCGAATCACCTTCTTTCTTGAACGCAATGATATTGTGCGTGCGTGCGATCGGTTCCGGAATGAGGGCAAGTACGTCAGCGGGGATACGATGCTCTTTCAAATTCACAAAAGGGATGCCAAGCACATAGGCCTGAATGCGTCGCAAGGCGTCCTCGGTCAGAAAGCCATGCGAGACGAGAATATCGCCGAGCGGCTGTCCGCGCTCTACAGCTTCCACGGAGGCGGCGTCAATGTCTTTCTTGGCGACGATACCCGAATCCGTAATAAACTCCCTCATCTCACTGTCCAACACGTGCATATGCGCTAAAGTATAGCGTGCCTTGGCCCTGCTAAGGGTGTATTATCACCTACCTGCATAACCAGTCATTGACATACAGAGACAGCGGAAGATACACTTACAGGGTCAATAAAACGAAATAATTAACACTCATTAATCATTTATGAAAGAAAATCTTTTGTTAAAAATCGCCGTTGCAACAGCTTCCCTCGCAATAGCGGTGCCGGCGTTCGCACAGGAAACCACATCCGTTCCTCCGCCTATAAAACCGGTCGTGCGCCTGGAAGCAGAAAATGTCCGACAAGATGTTCAGGATGCTCGCAAACAAATGAAAGAGGAAATGAAAGATGTGCAAAAGAGCGCACGCGAAGAATTGAAGAACACAAAGCAGGAAATAAAGACAGACGTAAAGGAACTTCGTGATGCCGCGCGCGCGGAAATGGAAAGTGTCAAAGCAACAGGAGACAGAGCGCAAATTGAAGCAAAACGAATGGAGATTAGAGCGGCACAAGAACAAAGAATGGCAGAGTTCAAACAGAAACTCGAGGATTCAAAGAAGGAGTTGAAGGAGCGTGTAGACGCGAAGAAGCAAGAATTGAAAGATCGTCTCGCAAGCATAAAGGACGAAAAGAAAAAAGCGACCGTCGAAAAGATTGATGGACGGCTTGATGAGCTAAATGCAAAATATACTGAGCATTACTCGGAAGTTCTTACAAAACTCGGAGCTGTTGTAGAAAAAATAAATGTGCGGATTGAAAGAGCGGCGGCCAGAGGGCTTGATGTCAGCGCCGTTCGAACGGCCTTGATCTCAGCCGATGCGGCTATCGCGGCAAGTAAAACAGCTATTGAGAGCCAGACCGCAAAGACCTATCCTATTACGGTGACGGATGAAGCGACCCTTCGCGAGAATGTTGGAGCCGCGCGACAGGCCCTTCGGACGGATTTGAAGGCGGTTGAACAGACCGTAAAAGATGCGCGGGAGGCGGTACACAACGTAGCAACCACTCTTGCGAGCATCCAAGGCGTTGACGAGGTTGATACACAGTCAACAGCCGCACCAGCCACTACCGAAACGGGAACGACAGAAACTCAGTCCCAAAGCGAAACAAACGAAACCGTAACGCAATAATGCGTACAATCTAATCATCTTTCATCTATGAATAACAATCTCATCATCTTCATTATCGTCGTCGTCCTCATCGCCCTTGGCATATGGATTTGGAACCCATCCAGTGACCAGTCGAGTACGATTGCGTCTCCGACTACAGAAGACACCACGACCGCCATTACTGATGATTTGTCAGGCATTCAGGTAGAAACGAGTGATGCGGACCTCGATGCCTTGGATACGGATCTTCAAAATCTCTAATCCCTGATACGGGATAAAAAGGAACCGGGCGCGCCCAAGAGGGGCGCGCCCGTCTTCATGCAAGCTCCTTGCGAAGCGCATCACGGATCGTGAAGAGTGTACTCTGCGGCAGCTTGAGTTTCGGATACGGTTCGTAATGCTTACCCCACTCGTCGTCACGAAACTCGAGTCCGGCGAAAGGAACTGAGCTTTCGTACCGAGGGATGAGGTGCATATGTCCATGGCCTCCATGGACATGAAATTCATTTCCCAACCATGCGCAGTTAATGAGGCCGGGACACCAGAGCCGGTCGAGAGCCCTTTCGTACTGTGGGAGAATGAACTTCCACAGCTCGTACAATTCCTCATGCGTAAGATCGCTCAAGCGTTGCATCCTGACCGATCGTCTGAGCCACGCATAAGAGTGGCCGAGATAGCGCTGGCTTTCGCCATGCAGAAACAGTGTCCAGTACTGATGGTCCTTGATTTTCCATTCGCTATAATCAGGCATAGCCCCTCCTTTCCGTTTGTACCCTACTCTCCCTCCACGATTGACGCAACTTATTTTCTTTGCTACATTACTCTTAACGAGGTGCCCCTACGGGGCTTTCTTATTAAAAAAGTGCGACATACATATTCCATATGATTGATTTAAAGACCATCAATGCAGTGCTCGGAGAGTTTGAAGATCGTGGTATTACCCGCGAGACGATGGTTGATGCCATCGAGGTTGCGATGGCGACTGCCTACAAGCGCGAATACGGAAAGCGCGGACAGGTCGTACGCGCGAAACTCGACCTCTCTACCGGCACTATTTCTTTTGAACAAGTGAAGACCGTAGTGGATGACACGACGGTGCGCTTCCCTTCTCCCGATGAGGAAGCGGTGAAGGAGCACATGCACTCTCACGCATTCCATACCGAGGAAGAGCATCTTGCGGAGGGCGAATTGCCACGCTTCGATCCGGAGAAACATATTCTTCTTGACGACGCAAAACGCATGAAACGCGGAGTCGGAGTGAGCGAAGAGATCATCTTCCCGCTCGAACCACAGGACGATTTCGGCCGCATTGCGGCGCAGACCGCCAAGCAGGTGGTTATCCAGAAAGTACGCGAGGCCGAAAAACTTTCCATGATGGAGGAGTTTGGCGAGAAAAAAGGCCAAATAGTTGGCGGCATCGTGCAGCGCATGGAACGCGGCGCGATCTTCGTGGACCTCGGGCGCACGACCGGCATCATTCCCTACGAGGAGCAGATCCCGGGTGAGCGATACCGCATGGGCGAGCGCATCCGCGCCTATCTGTACGCGGTGGATGAGGGATTTCGCGGCGTATATCTTCGACTTTCTCGCGCGCACCCCTCGTTCGTGGTGAAGCTCTTTGAAATGGAGGCACCGGAACTCGCCGCCGGCTCCATCGAGGTTAAGGCGCTTGCCCGCGAACCGGGCAGCCGCACCAAGATTGCCCTTGTCTCACGCGATGCTCATGTGGATCCGGTTGGCTCACTTGTCGGTCAGCGCGGCGTGCGCGTGTCGACAGTCATGAGTGAGCTTGGTGGCGAGCGCATCGACATCATAGAGTGGAATCCCGATGCGAAGGAATTCGTGAAGGAAGCTCTTTCTCCCGCTACCCCAATCGAGGTGGTATTGAACGAAGATGATCATCGCGCAACGGTCACCGTCTCGGAGGATGAACAATCGCTCGCTATTGGCCGCGGCGGACAGAATGTCCGTCTCGCGGCGAAACTCACCGGCTGGAATATAGATATTGTTTCTTCTGGTGGTGGCGAAGGAGTTGTGTCGGCAACATCCGATGCGATTGTTCCGACCGATGATGCATCGCCTGCCGAAGCGGCAGGCATCATGCCAACCGAGAGTGTTGAAATCATCACCAACGAAGTCCCCCAGATAACCGAACTTCCCGCCGAGGAAGAGTTAACTGCACTTCCGGCTTCTGATGAGACCGCAGCCGATGCGGAAGAGGATCGCGACAAAGCGAAAGACGAATAAGGTATACTCGGAACTATGAATCCCGTTAGAAATCGTGGACGCGTCATTCATCCGATAACGGGTTCAATTATCAGTTTTAATCGGATAGGGTTCGGCCGCGCCGTTTCTGGTGCGTCTGCGTTCTATTTCTAACGGGATGAATTTATTGCATGACATCGATCCGGGCACGAAAGAAGAAATGAACGTCATCATCGAGATCCCAAAGGGCTCTCATAATAAGTACGAGATAGATAAGAAGACGGGAGTCATCAAACTTGACCGAGTTCTCCATAGCGCGCAGGACTACCCCTTCGATTACGGCTTTGTGCCACAAACGCTCTGGGATGACGGCGACGCTCTTGATGTTGTTCTGTTCACCACGCATCCGCTTGCGCCCGGCATTCTCGTTCCGGCCCGCCCCATCGGTATCATGCATATGACCGACGGCGGCGAAGCGGATGAGAAAATTATTGCGGTCGCCGTGGGTGATCCGAGGTATGCTTCCGTGAATGACATAGGAGATGCCAATCAGCATGTGTTGAAGGAAATCGCTCATTTTTTTGCGACCTATAAGCAAATCCAGAAGAAAGAAGTCGTCGTCGGCGACTTTGAAGGACGCTCAGCGGCCGAGACCGCATATGAGCGCGCGCGAAAGATGTATGATGCAAAATAATATGAACAACGAGCCGATTCTTCCTTCCAGCGAAAATACGTTTGGGACCGACATGCCTGCCGTGCCTCAATCCGTGCAATTCGGAACACCATCTCCCAAAGCGCAGTCCTGGGGCGCTCTCATCTCCATTATCATCATCGTGCTCATGATTATTATCGGCGCGTTCTATTCCTGGGGCAAAAGGATTGCCGAGGTGAATGTTCCCATAGAGCCCTCGACCGAACAGTAAAACATAAAAATCTATTTATATTTATGAAAATGAACACTCAATCACGCGCTTCAATGCTCATCCCAATGGTCATCGAGAAGAGTCAGTTTGGCGAGCGTGCCTACGACATTTACTCACGCCTCCTCAAGGAGCGCATCGTTTTTCTCGGCGGGCCCATTGATGATGATGTCGCGAATCTCGTCATCGCACAGCTCCTCTTCCTCGAGGCAGAGGACCCAAAGAAAGACATTTCGCTCTATATCAATTCTCCGGGCGGTTCGGTCACAGCAACACTTGCGATGGTTGACACTATGAATCATGTGAAGCCCGCGGTCTCGACCGTGTGTGTCGGCATGGCGGCTTCCGGCGCAGCCATTCTCCTTTCCGCAGGACAAAAAGGTAAGCGTTTCGCGCTCCCGAATGCCGAAGTGATGATCCATCAGCCGCACGGCGGCGCAGAGGGTCAAGCGACCGATATCGAAATCACCGCGAAGCAGATCATCAAGCTCCGCGAACGACTCAATAAAATTCTCGCGAAGAATACCGGTCAGACGTTTCAGAAAGTTGAAAAAGATGTTGAGCGCGACTTCTTCATGACCGCAGAAGAGGCGAAGAAATACGGTCTCGTTGATAAGGTCTACGGCTAGAAATCAAGAAATATGACAAAATCCCGCGTAACACAATCACGCGGGATTTTGTGTTAGAGTCAGCCCGTACCGCTCATCCGCCCGACTGATCCGATCGCTTTGCCGGAACTCCTCTTTTAGAACCTTACGCTGGCCTCTTCTGGGGGAACAGAGTTAACAATACGGGATTATGTCACTCAAAATCATATTGATAATGCTCGCGCTTTCGGGTGTGGGCGGTATCGTGCTCGGCTACGTGCTGCGCGTTCTCATCGGTCTCGCACAGCGCGGTTCGGTAGAACTCGACATTAAGCAGAAGATGCTCACCGCAAAAGAGCAGGCGGCAAAAATACTGGCCGATGCGGAATACAGGAGCGCGGTCCTTGAGACAGAGCGTCTCGCACCCGTAGAGGAACGCGAAGAAAAACTTTCGTCACGGGAGGAACGTATCGCTTCGCGAGAGGAATTTCTTGATTCCCGTCAGCGCGATCTTGATGAGAAAGAGTCCGAGGTGCGAGGACGCGAACAGGAGGCACTGCGCGCAAAAGGTATCGCGGAGGATCTCTCCAAGGAACGTTCAAAGGAACTCGCGAAAGTCGCGCACCTCTCGGAAGCATCGGCGCGCGAAGAACTCTTCTCCGAGCTTGAACGCACTCATGAAGAAGCTATTCTTCTACGACTTCAAAAACTCGAAGCAAACGGCCGCGAGCGCCTTGAGGATAAAGCGCGCGCCATTCTCACCTCCGTCATTCACCGCCTCGCAAATGCGGTCAACACCGAGGTCATGTCCCTCTCGGTAACACTTCCCTCGGAAGAGATGAAGGGAAAAATAATCGGCAAGGAAGGCCGGAATATCAAGGCCTTTGAGCGTGCGACCGGTGTCGATGTTCTCATCGACGATGTACCTGACAGAATTACACTCTCCTCTTTCGATCCCCTTCGCCGCGCCATCGCGAAAATCGCGCTGGAAAAACTCATTGCCGACGGTCGCATTCAGCCGGCAAAGATAGAGGAAACCGTGGAGAAGACGCGTGTCGAGGTCGCCGATATCGTGAAGCAGAAAGGCGAGGCCGCGGCGTATGAGGCCGGCGTCATCGGCCTCGACCCCAAACTCACTGCACTTCTTGGACGTCTTAATTTCCGTACTAGCTACGGTCAGAATGTACTTCAGCACTCCATTGAGATGGCGCATATCGCCGGCATGCTCGCGATGGAGATTGGTGCCGATCCAGTCATCGCGCGTGCTGGTGCTCTCCTGCATGATATCGGGAAAGCGGTTGATCACGAAGTGCAAGGCACGCATGTCGAGATCGGACGCCGTATCTTGGAGAAATTCGGCGTTGATAAGCGGATTATTCTCGCCATGCAGTCGCATCATGAAGAGTATCCGTACGAAACGCCCGAAGCGGTTATCGTGCAAGCGGCCGACGCTATTTCAGGCGGCCGTCCGGGTGCGCGTCGCGATACGGTCGACCGTTATCTTGAACGTCTTGGCGACCTGGAACGCCTCGCCAGCACCTTTGAAGGCGTTGAAAAGGTCTATGCTATTTCGGCCGGACGAGAGATCCGTGTCTTTGTGAATCCCGGTAAGATCTCTGATGTTGCGATGCATAAGCTTGCGCGCAACATCGCGACGCGCATACAGGAAGAAGTTCGATATCCCGGCGAGATCAAGGTAAATATCATCCGCGAAAACCGCGTTGTTGAATTTGCAAGGTGATTACGCATTATTCATACAATGTTGGCAACCCCATTGCGTAATGTGGCGCATTTCCTATACTTTCTATCGTCCCCGCGCTATCGACACCAGAAGTCAACGGACGAACAGATTTGGTGCGATCCAAGGCGCGGGAGATTCGGCGACGGAGACGTACTCCGCCGTACGGCGAAGGAGCCGAATGGCCCCGCAACGAAGAAGCGCTCCGAATCTGTTCGTCCCATTATTAGGTTCACCATCTCTTATTTATGAATAAAGCAGACATTGTTGATAAGGTACACGGAGTTCTCGGTTCAACAAAAGCCGACGCCGAGCGCGTCGTCGAGACGGTCATCGACTCAATCGTTTCAGGTCTCAAATCCGGAGACGAGGTGTCCATCGCCGGTCTCGGAATCTTCGCGACGAAAGCGCGTCCTGCACGTCAAGGCCGCAATCCCCGCACGGGCGAGACGATACATATCGCCGCAAGTCGCACAGCGAAGTTTCGCGCCGCAAAGGCGTTAAAAGACGCGGTCAAATAGTTGGTTCGCAAAAACAACGTGGCGCCTCTGGCGCCACGTTGTTTTCATTTCAAGACCTCATGTGCAGAATACTTGAATTAGTCCGAACTGACAATTTCAAGTTTTTCTAATGGGTTAAGAATAACTTCCAAAGCATTTTTCAATTTGGAATTATTGAAAATGCTTTGATTGGCGGAAAATCCTGTGTTCTTTTAAATTCATAAAAAGAAGCCCACCAGAGGTCCGAAGACATGGTGGGCTGTGGCTGTGTGACGGGTTCACGACGTTCTATTCGCTTATCGTGACACCGAGGAGAACTCCGGCGGCGAGAGGCCAGAGCGACGAGCCCATGTTCGAACTTCGATAGCCAGATGATCTGTATACCGTCTCGGTCTTTGGATCAGGCGTGGTCGTGGTGGCCACAACGAACTCCTTCATTTGGTTCTGATCCTTGAAGATCAGAGAGGCGAAAATGTCCCTTCGTCCGTGCGGCATCTTGCCACGTCGAGTGCAATGTCCTTGATAGGTGATCTCGGTGACGGGACCGTTCTCGAGTTGCGGATCGAACCTGAACTCGGTGTCTCCCACATCGAGAAAGACATTGGGGAAACCGTCGAGATACATCGTCACCGTGGACTCACTAGCAGAGAAGACATTGATTGCCTTGATGAGGCCACAACGATACTGGAACTTCCTGTGTGCTTCGACATCGTCAGGAACGATATCGCCCTTGTCTGTCGAGATATCGCCGTACGCTGTCACCTTCTTCCTTCTAGCATCTCTCACGAGAAAGCCAAGGACGCGCCTCTCTGGAACTTCGACCTCCTTGACGTACTCGCCGCTGAAGGAGGCCTCAACTTGGCAATCCCGAGGATCGCCCCATTTCGAATCGTTGTTCATAGCTTGCTCCTTTCTGTTTTCTGTTTGGAATGTGCGAATTGAGCCATAATGACTCAACGTCGTTCTGTCGCTAATTTAGCATATTTAAAATGAAAAGTCAAGGTTTGTGCGAAAATAACAAAACAGCCCTATTTCAGGGCATTTCACCCCCCAAATCCTTATGAAGATTTTTCTTTTCTGCTTCTAATGGAATCGGAAATTTCTTTTTGCCCCGAAAACTCCGTACGATTCGGTCGCCGAGCGAAGCAAGGTGAACCTTCAAAACTTGCAATTTCCTCAATGGTGCGGGACGGGAGAATCGAACTCCCACTAGGAGGTTGGAAACCTCCTGTTCTACCATTAAACTAGTCCCGCGCGCGTCCAGCCCTACTTCGCTCTGTGCCGTGCACTTCGAAGCTCTGTTTCCTAACGGAGCGAAGTAGTGCGAGAATACCATTTTTAGGATAGCGTATACAAATGAATCATTTTGCGTCCTATCTCGGCATCGTGGCCGCCCTTTTTATTGGTATTTTTATCGCAGCTTTTTATAGCACTCACACCACTTTGCCTGTTTCAACAGCTACCATCCCCACATCCCCTCCAACGCTTTCTGTAGCACCACCTCCCTCTCCGCTTCCGCCTCCATCGGAAGTGAATATCGCCACAAGCACGACAGCATCCATCGCTCCTGTTCCAAAGAAAAAAAGTACTGCTTCCTCCCCACCAGTTACATCCACATCTTCTATCGCAAAACCAGTTTCCGTTCCAACGGTGACCGCCCAATCCGGAAGCGCAGCGCTCGATGCCGCCGCCTCCGCGTTGCGCAGCGCGCTCGTGAATATCATCTGTAATGTGTCTGCGGGAGACGGGCTGCATTCCATTAGCGGCAGCGGCATTTTCATCGATCCCAAAGGCATCATTCTTACTAATGCACATATCGCACAGCATTTTCTCCTCGCCGACCGAAATGTTTCCTGCATCATTCGTTCGGGGAGTCCCGCTACGGACAGTTACACTGCCGCACTTCTGTACATATCGCCCATATGGCTCAAAACAAATGCAGATGCGATTATTGAGACGTTGCCAAGTGGAACCGGTGAATATGACTTCGCACTTCTCGCCGTCTCGAAGAGTGCTACGAGCATAACGCTTCCTACCATATTCCCATTTGTACCACTCGCTACGACGCCCTCCATTTCAGGCACGCCGGTCGTCATCGCTTCATACGGCGCGCAATTCCTTGAGTCAAATCAGATACGGAATTTTCTTTTCCCAACGGTTGTTTTCGGTTCAGTAAAAGATATTTTCACCTTTGCGACGAACACTATTGATGTATTGGCACTCGGTGGTTCGGCTGCTGCACAGGAAGGTTCTTCAGGCGGCGGGGTTGCGGACGCATCCGGAGCTCTCGTCGGCACTATCACCACCAGCACGGTCGAAGGCGCGACCAATACGCGCTCTCTGAACGCCATTACGGCATCCTATATTCGCGCCGAATATGCGAACGAGACGGGGGAAGCTCTCGATCTCCTGCTCGCCAAAACCCCTCTGACCGCCATCAACGACTTTGCGCCGCAAATACCGGCACTGGAAGCCATTTTAACCGCCAAACTACCATAGATTATCGGGCCGCCGAGAATTGAACTCGGTCTGCTTGCTCCCAAAGCAAGTGTACTACCGGCATACTCCGGCCCGTTCGTTGCATCGTAACAGCTTTAGACGATTTGTGGCAGGTATCTGATCCGTGCCATGCCGTCCCGACGGCGGAGCCATACAAGACATCCGTCAACCTGCCACTCCCCTTCCCATTCTTTCTCAACGGCGTACCATTCTCCTGTCCGTGCGACCTTCCGAACCTTCGCTTCATGGAGGTTGAATGATGGATCGTAATCGTCTTCAATGTTCCCCTCTTTTGGGAATTCATCCGTGAGCATTGTCTTCACTTCAATAAAATGCAGCGTACCGTCTTTCTCCATGATGAGATCAAGTTCTCCGGTCTTGCGCGCAACATTGCGGTCGCGAATGGAAAATCCGTGCCGTTTGAAGTACTCAGCCGCCGCTTTTTCTCCCAAAGCACCGACTTCTTTGCGAGTCCTAGAAGATAAGTCCACGGCCCGGTCAGTACAAGATGGCATTACTCTCAGTGTCCGCCATGTTAGTAAGTGTCATAGTCTTATTGTTACGCATACGCGGAACACGAGCAAATCATATTTTGAAGTATGAAGACACAATGCCATTTTGTCCTACCGGGCACGGCCTTTAGAAATATGGCTCATTTGCTCAGTATACTCTAGGACTGCCTCAGAAAAACGCTATCAGACGCATGTCTTTTATCCCCAGTGTAAACACCTTTATCAACACTTCACCACAGAAGCTTTTTATCGCAAAAATAGCTTATATAGTTAGTTTTTTAACAAAAAAGTCGGTGAGAAGTCAAATTGCATGCGATGAAACCATGATTACACTTTCGGCCACGAATAATTCGTTCGTCATCACTCATTGTTTCTGTGCGGGAGAACCCTGATTACAGTTTCGGTCACGGTTTACTAAGCTCGAGGACTCGCTAAGTATCCGCGACCCCGCCTCGCCATTTCGTTCAGAAACGAAACATGCTCCGGCTTTCGATTCTCCCCCGCAGGCCAAGCAGTTGGCCTGCTTACCCGCACAAATTGAAAAAGCCCCAAAGGGCTTTTCAATTTGTGCGGGTAGGGAGAATCGAACTCCCATCATCTGATTGGCAACCAGATGTTCTACCATTGAACCATACCCGCGCTAGGCGACATGATAGCATGTCGCTCATTTTCATTTCCAGTGCCCTCGCCAGGAATCGAACCCGGACCTACAGTTCCGAAGACTGTTGTGATATCCGTTTCACCACGAGGGCGTAGTTGCATAGTACTACCAAGCGAGCCGAGACACGAGAGCATCTCTTCGTGTGCTCGTGTGGTACGATTCGCTCATGGAGTATCGCGTTCCCAAAGAGGTTTCAACGGTCTCAAGCGGTCTTCGGCAGGCGGGATTTGAATCCTATCTTGTCGGCGGATGCGTGCGCGATCTTATTATCGGCATACAGCCCAAGGATTGGGACATCACCACCAATGCAACGCCGGAGCAGATCCAAGCCGTATTCCCTGATTCTTTCTACGAAAATGATTACGGCACGGTCGGAGTGAAGACGGATTCAGAGGACTCACGTCTCGCTATCGTTGAGGTAACTCCCTATCGCACCGAGTCCGCCTATTCCGACAAGCGCCGGCCGGACAAAGTAGAGTTTGGTACTTCCCTTCCGGAAGACCTCGCGCGCCGCGACTTCACCATAAATGCCATCGCACTTGATGATTCTAAAGGACACATTATTGATCCCTATGGCGGTCAAAAGGACATAAAGGACAAGATAGTGCGGGCGGTCGGCACCGCCTCGGAACGCTTCAACGAAGACGCGTTACGCATGCTTCGTGCGGTCCGGTTGATTGCCGAACTCGGTTTCGGCATAGATGACGCAACGGCAAAAGCGATAAGCGAAAATAGCAAGCATTTAAGCCATGTTTCACGTGAAAGAATTAGGGACGAGTTTGTCAGGATATTAAATTCAAGTCAGCCGATGAATGCTCTTGTTCTCGCTCAGCAACTCAACATACTTGAATTCATTGTCCCTGATCTTATTCGCGGCATTGGTGTTGAGCAGAATCAGGCACATTCATATGATGTTTTCGGACACAATCTCCGCACGATGCAGCATGCGGCTGATAAAGAGTGGGGATTTGACATCCGCCTTGCCGGCCTCTATCACGACATTTCTAAACCGGAGACACGTCGCTGGTCTGAAGAAAAAAAGGACTGGACCTTCCATGGGCATGAAGTTGTTGGTTCACGTGTAACAAAGAAAGCTCTTGAAGACATGCATTTTTCACGGGAAACAATAGATAAGACAGTAAAACTGGTGCGTTGGCACATGTTTTTTTCGGATCCCGAACAAATTACCCTCTCCGCAGTGCGCCGCATGATAAAGAATGTCGGAGAAGAGAATATAATGGACCTACTTAACCTCCGTATTTGCGACCGTATCGGGACCGGGCGGCCCAAGGAACAGCCATTCCGCTTCCGTAAATATAAGGCAATGGTTGATCAGGCGCTCAGGGACCCTATTTCAGTCGCTATGCTCAAGACCGATGGGAAGCACATCATGGACACATTCAACGAGAAACCTGGGCGAAAAATAGGATATACACTCCATGCTCTCCTTGAGGAGGTTCTTGATGATCCGGCTTTAAATAATAAGGAATACCTGGATAAAAAGACCGAAGAACTTCTCAAAATGCCGGAAGAAGAGTTACAGAAACTTGGTGAGGAAGGGAAAAAGCGCAGGGAAGCCGCAGAAGATGAGGAAATAAAGCATATAATGGAAAAACATCACGTGTGTTGAGAGCCGTTCAGAACGGCTCGAAATCCCGAGTCAATCGAGGGATTGAATTGTTTTGAGTCAAAAAGTTATGTGTGAAATATGTTCCACGTGGAACATTATAGAAACAACAAAGCCACCCGTTGGTGGCAAGAGACGAAAAGGAGCAGGGGCGTAAGATGGTGTCTCCCGCCTGAGAAAGGGGGTGGCTTGTTTGCATACTTCTAGCGCTTTTCTACGTCGGGATACCGTGCCGAGTGGCTTGTATCGCGGATCGCCGCAGCGCAGGCAGGCACTCGTGAGATAGCGCCCTGATGCCGATGGAAAGATCAAGAAGGTACATCCCGTCCTTTGTTGAGCATATATCTATAAAGGACAAAGTAAAGGACGATATGTGGATAATGTCCTTTACGCAATGCTGATGGAGAGGGGGCAGTGGTCGGAACCGTAGATATCACCATATATCTCCGCCTTCTTGACATGCTTTATGAATTCGTTTGTAACAAAGAAATAATCAATTCGCCAACCGACATTCCTGTCCCGCGCGCGCGTCTTCATATCCCAATATGTATAGGCATTTTCTGTATGAGGGTGAAAATGCCTGAATGAGTCAAGGTAACCGGCGCTGACGACCTCATCTATCCAGGCGCGCTCCTTCGGCAAAAAGCCCGTATTCTCTTCATTCTCTTTGGGTCTTGCGAGGTCTATTTCCTCATGGGCAGTGTTCACATCCCCGCAAAATATCACCGGCTTTTTCCCCCGCAATTTTTCTGCGAAAACGAGAAAAGCGTCATAAAAACGCATCTTGTAATCAAGGCGTTCGGGTCCCTGTCCGCCGTTGGGGAAGTAGACATTCAATAGCCAGAAATCATCATATTCAGCTCCGACAAGACGTCCTTCTTGGTCAAACTCCTTTATTCCCATACCGTAGATAACAGACAAGGGCTCAATCTTTGAATAGATAGCAACACCGCTGTAGCCCTTCCGCACCTGCGAGGATGAAAAGAACGATGAGAATCCGGCAGGGGAGAGCATCTCTTCCGATACTTGTTCCGGGCTGGCTTTGGTCTCTTGGAGGCAGAAAATATCGGGCTTGGTACCCTTCAAAAACGATTCCCAATAGCCATTATTCGCGAGCGACCGCAACCCGTTCACATTCCACGAAACAATCCTCATGGAGCTATTCTATACCATCAATTGGGGGCTTGAAGGTTTAATTTGAATCGCGATTTCGGCTGTGGAATTTTTTATGAATTTCGCGGAGGTGGGAATCCGTAATGTGCGTGTAGATCTGGGTCGTGTTGATGGAAGCGTGGCCGAGAAGCTGTTGGACCGAGCGGATATCGGCGCCGTTACTGAGCAAATCGGTGGCAAATGCGTGGCGAAGTGTGTGCGGCGTGACGACGTTCGTAATGCCAGCACGCGCGACGTACGATTTTAAGTGCCGTTGGATATCCCGTGGGATGATGCGATGCAATTTGTTCGGCCGTCCATCGACAAAGAGCGCTTCCTCCATATCTTTTCTGGCTTTGAGATAGTCGCGGACCGCTTCTTTGGCAGTAGGGGAGAGGAAGACGACGCGAACTTTTTCGCCTTTGCCGCGCACCGACAACTCATCGCGCGTCAGATCAATATCGGAGTTTAGCGCGCAGAGTTCGGACACGCGCAGGCCGGTTGAGAAGAGGAGTTCCAGGATAGCGCGATCTCGTAGGAATTGGATTTTCTTGTTCTCATCGGTTTCTTTCGCCAATGCCTCTCCGGGTGCGCGCATAAGTCGGTCAAGTTCAGCGGAGGTAATGAGATCAAGCTGGCGCTCGGGGAGTTTCGCCAACTCTATCTTTTCCGGGGAAATGGCGGCAATATCGCGCTTGCGGAGAAACTTGAGAAATGCACGCAGTGCGATCATGTAGTAATTCTGGGTCCGGCGCTTCATGGAATCGGCAGCCGTACCCGGCTGCCGATTGAGCCAAAGGCGGAATTCGCGGACATTTTGTTCGGTGATGTCGCTGACGTTTTTTATCTGCATCTGTGCGAAGTAGCGGGTAAGATAACGATCATAATTCTCTATCGTCTTTACGGCGCGCCCGCGCTCTATCTCAATGTACTCGAGAAATTGCCGCTTTGCCGTTTCGGCGTTCATGTCCCTATTCTAGCATTTGATGCAGTGCGCGCGGCCGCGGGTGCTTGACAATATAGTCAACTCATGTATTATAATCGTAAGTTTCAGATCCTTGAATACCTTGCGAATTCGCCATAGCGAAGAGCGGCTTGTATAGGCCTTTCCTCGCTATGGCGAACCGGAATCACCCGGGACGCTCTCTAGCCGCTCCCCGAATCCTCGGGACAGCGTCTACTCATCCATACTGGAGGGAATCCACATGGAACAGATACTCATGAGAGGAGGTCAGCTCCTCAAGCTCCTCACGACCCTGGAGCAAAAGCACGCTACCCCAGAATCGGTTCAACGGGCGATCGCGTCCGGCATCCTTGCCGACGTGTTCGACCCCGCGGCCAAGTTCGACGATCGCGATGCCTTCCGCGCTGCGCTCAAGCTCGGCGTTCTCGTCCCCGATGTCTTCCGTCTCACGGTCGACTACGGGCAATCGCTCGAGCAGATGATCGCCGCCGGTCACTACGACTGGAAGAGCGACGACATCACCGCCAAGCATTTTCCTATCACGGGCAAAGGCGTCGTCGAGTTCGAGGCCCGCCACTTCCACTTCGATCGCGACATCTCCTCGAAGAATGCGATCAAGGAAATCGAAGCGGAGGATTCCTCGAACCCTTGGTCCGCAGCCAAGATCGAACACGTGCTCTCCGACGGGAAAACCTTCCCGGAAGAGCAGCGCAAGTTCCCGATCGTCGGTCTCGGTTCGGTCGCGGAGGTCCTTGGCTCTCGCAGCGTGCCCTGCCTCGGCAAGGTCGGGTCCAAGCGTTACCTCTTCCTGCATTCGTTCGACCGCGGCTGTTCTCCGCTCTGTCGCTTTCTCGCCGTTCGCAAGGTCTCTGTGTCTTAGAACCTTGGGACTCTTGTCCCTTTGGAACTTTGACACTCTCCGATCGTGACCCCCACACTTCACCGCGTGGGGGTCTTTCCTTTATAATACTTACGACAAACGGAACATTCGAGGTTACGGCTTCGGGTAGTTTGTCCGCAAGCCCGAGGGTGAGAGTTTTGAGCAAGGGTAGTCCTTGCTCAAAGTCCTTGCTCAAACAAACTCTCGAAACTGATTCCAACGGCATCTTCGTGATTACACAAAACTTGTGTATTTTCACAAGACGTGGTAGGGTAGTCGTACCTATGCTTACCACTAAGAAAAAGGCGGCGGTCATCAAGAATACCGCCCGGCACTCTGCGGACACTGGCTCGCCGGACGTACAGGTTGCACTTCTTTCGAAGCAGATAGACGAGCTCGCAAAGCATCTCAAGAAGAACCCGAAGGATTTTCATTCCCGTCGCGGTCTTCTCCAGATGGTCGCTGATCGCCGTACGCATCTGCGCTATCTTGAGACGAACAACAAGCATCGCTACAGCGCACTTATCAAGAAACTCGGACTGAAGAAGTAAGCTTCGCGAAAAGCTTCGCCTGCGGCGTTGCGGGTCCCTGCGATTTCTTTCGTCGTACCACAAAGTACGTCTCTAGAAATCGCTTCCCCACGCCTTGCATCCGATACCTTTTGGCAAAGCTTTTAAGGAGAAATCGGTGGTATCATGGGAAAGTAGCCCTATTCGTTTGTCGACGAAAGAACACTACGTTTTATTATTTTGTTTTCATAAGTATTTATTTTTATGGCAGTTATCAAACATCCAGCACAGCGCATCGGTGTATTCATCGATACGCAGAATCTCTATCACAGTGCGAAACATCTCTACAAAGCCCGCGTTAACTTCGGGAAGATCCTTGAGGAGGCCGTCGGCGGCCGCATCCTTGTGCGCGCCATCGCGTACGTTATTTCGACTGAGAGCGGCGAGGAAAAGAACTTCTTCGAGGCGCTCACCAAGATGGGCATTGAGACGAAAGTGAAAGATCTTCAGATCTTTGCCGATGGCGCGAAAAAGGCCGACTGGGACGTCGGTTTGGCGATCGACGCGGTCAAGCTCGCGCCGAAACTCGATACCGTCGTTCTCGTCACGGGCGACGGCGACTTCGTGCCGCTCATCCAATATCTCGATATGAACGAAGGATGCCAAGTGGAAGTCATCTCCTTCGGTAAGTCCTCCTCAAGCAAACTCAAAGAGGCGGCGCACGCGTTCACCGACATGTGCGACGACCCTCGCAAATTCACTATTTCCTCGCGCAGCTAGAACCTTCTGCGGGGCGGACATGTGCCGCGTGAGCTTTCGTTAGTGATAACGCGCTTCATCGCGTCCCAAATGCGTTACTATAGGTAACGAATGGACACGAACGAAAAAAAACCGGACGTTGTTTCTGGCTCTGAACTGTCGGAAAAATATATCCGCACGTTCGCGGGCGATATGGAGACCCTCAAGAAGGGGGGAACGCCCGAACTCGTTCCGCTCGCGCCGCCGACAGCGGCTCAACCCCAAACTCCGCTTCCGGCCCCGATCCCGCCCGTGCCTCCGGTACAAATGCCCAAGCCACCGGTCTATGCGCCGGCGCCGCCGGAATCGTCTCCCATAAAAACGTACACATCCGATTTTTCGCAAAGGATGAAAGACACACGCGCTTCAACAGCGACCGTGCTTGCGGCTGAGCAAGATGCCGCTCCCCAAACTCCTCAAGTGATTCCGGAGAAAACGTTTCATTGGAATATCCGCATCGTTGCCGGTGCCGTACTTCTTCTCGTTGGAGTGACGGGCATATATATCGCATATACGCGTTACGCTACCAATTTTGTACCGATCACTCTTGCACCAAGCGTATTGGCGCCGATATTCGTGGATGATCGCGAACAGATCTACGGCACCGGTTCTCTTCTCTTGCAAGCAATTGAACAGTCAGTCGAACGTCCGCTTCCGAGTGGTGCCGTCCGACTTCTTTATGTAGCAAGTACGACCAATGCCGACAGTGTCTTTACCGCGCTCCATCTGTCGGCACCGGATATTCTACTGCGCAATGTGAACCCAGTCGGCAGTATGACCGGCGTCGTGAACGCCGGAGGCGGATCCGCCTCCGGCGGAAATGTGGGAAATGGTCAAAGTCCATTCTTCATACTTTCCGTCCTTTCCTACAGCAATACCTTTTCAGGAATGCTCTCGTGGGAACCGTTCATACGGCGCGATCTTGAGAAAATCTTTCCCGCCTACCCGACGGGACTTTCAACATCTCTTGTAGCGACTTCGATAGTCGCTACCTCTACGCCGAAAGGTGCGGCGACGCCAGTAACAAAGTCCATTCCGGCACCCATTCCTGTCTTTGCGGATGAAGTTGTCGCCAATCACGATGTGCGCGTGTTCCGCGACGCCGCGGGCCGAAGCGTTCTTCTCTATGGATACTGGAATCAGACGACGCTCGTCATCGCCCGTGATGCGGCGGCATTTACCGAGATACTGCAGCGGCTTGCGACTTCCCGGACGCAATGACCTGTTATCATCTCCCCATGAATCCCGTTAGAGGCCGCGGTCGCGATATACTTAAACAGCTATGTTCACAAAATGTGGAATTACTAGCGTGCGTAACATGGTGGGTCGTATAGCCGCGCTCTGCCTCTAACGGGATGAAGACAGAACAATTTAGGAAGAAGCTTGAAGCGGAGAAAATCAAGCTTGAATCGGAGATGCAGAACATCGGTCATAAGAATCCCATGGTGCCAAATGACTGGGAACCCACCTCGCCCGAGACGGGCGCAGAACCGGACCTTATCGACCAGGCCAATATCATCGTGGATAGAGAGAACAACACCGCTATCTTCGCCGATCTCGAAGCGCGCTACGACAGCATTCTCTCTGCGCTTTCAAGGATAGAAAAGAGAGCGTATGGAAAATGTAAAGTGTGCGGTGCCGCGATAGAAGAGGCGCGACTGTCCGCCGATCCCGCCGCAACGACCTGCACTCTGCATTTGTAATACCGATGACCGTCATAAAACCGAAATCCAGATCGTTTTCCACGCGCACTCCTATGGAGCGCGCAGCACCGAAGCATGGATACGCCAAGACACTTGCTGCACAGCCGGTTGGCTCATCCGCACAACTAGTCAGTGTTGAAGCGGATCTTACGCGCGGACTGCATACTTTTTCGGTTGTTGGCCTTGCTGATAAAGCGGTTGAGGAAGCACGCGACCGAGTGAGCGCGGCGATACGCCACTCCGGCTACAAGCCGCCCAAGCAGCAGAATAAGCGTATCGTTCTTTCGTTGTCGCCTGCGGATCTGAAAAAGGAGGGCTCACACTACGACCTTGCGCTCGCACTCGCATATCTCATCGCCGCCGGAGACCTTGCAGCACTCACCGAAGACATATTACTTATCGGTGAGTTGGCGCTCGATGGAACGTTGCGCGGTGTAAGAGGCGTTCTTCCGCAGGTGTTAGCCGCGAAACGAAAAGGTGTGAAGACGATATATGTGCCTCCCGGAAATTCCAGTGAAGCATTGCTTGCCGAAGGTGTTGCCGTTTATGCGCCAAAATCCCTCTCGGCACTCCTGCAACATTTTAAAAAGGAGAAACCCTTGCCGCGGCTTGTGCGTGACCGCCGCGCTCCATCGCCTCCGCCCGCTATTGACCTCGCGGACGTGAAGGGACAGGAGAGCGCGAAGCGCGCACTCGAAATCGCCGCTGCCGGTCGCCATAATATCGTCTTCTACGGTCCGCCCGGCACCGGCAAGACCATGCTTGCTCGCGCACTTGCGGGCATTCTTCCACCTCTCACCGATGACGATATGCTAGAAGTGACCGCAATACATTCAACGGCAGGACTTCTCCAAGAAGGGGAAGCGGTGTACTGGCCGCCGTTCCGCTCTCCACATCATTCGATATCGCATGTAGCGATCGTGGGAGGTGGTGCCTTCCCGAAAGCCGGCGAAGTCACGCTCGCGCACAAAGGTGTTCTGTTCCTCGATGAATTTCCGGAATTTGATTCTCGAACGCTTGAGGCACTACGACAACCGCTTGAAGACCGCGTCGTCACCGTCTCTCGGGCGCGCGCCAGTGTGACTTTTCCGGCTGATTGCATGATCGTTGCGGCCATGAATCCGGCAGACACCCTTTCCGACGACTCGCGCGTGGCAATACGCGCGGCGGCCAAACAGGCGCGCCGCATTTCCCGTCCTATCGTTGACCGTCTCGATCTCTGGATCGAGGTACCGCTCGTTCCGCACCATACGCTCGCGAAGCTCGCAAGCGGTGAATCATCGGAACTCGTGCGCGAACGCGTCGTTGCAGCGCGCAAATGTGCACAGACACGCACCGGCAAAAAGGGCGCGACGAACGCTGCGCTCACGAGCCGGCAACTCGACGAGAAAAGTGTCTTCACTGCCGAAGCGAAAGAGGCACTCACACTCTCCGCAGCACGCCTCCGTCTCTCGCCCCGGAGCTATCATCGCACCATGCGCGTCGCACGAACCATTGCCGACCTCGCAGGTTCTAGTTCCGTCACGCCAGCTTTCGTACACGAGGCACTGCAATATCGCCCGCGCGGATTATTCGGATTTGAATAAATGTAGTAAAAATTACTACCAAGCGAGTGAGACGAAAGAAAGATTCTGATTTTTCTTTCGTGAATGAACGTAGGGAGCAAGCTTTGCTTATTTCATTCTTCTGAGCGAGCGCGGGGAGCAAGCTTGGCTCTGCAGGCCTATTGCGGAGAGCAAACGGAACCGACAAAACAATTACGGAACGGGTTTGCCGCCCCACGGACTTCAAAGTGGAGATGCGGGCCTGTCGCCTGGCCTGTCGCGCCGACGTAGCCAATGACCTGTCCGGAGGAAACCGGCTGTCCGGAAGAGATAATGACGCTTCTCATGTGGGAATAGAGTGTTTGTGTGCCGTTGCTGTGCGTGATGACGACGTAGTTGCCATAGCCGCCGTTCCATCCGCCATTCTTGCGCGCCGCGATGACGGTGCCGTCTGCTGCCGCGTGAACCGGGGTCCCGCGCGCCGCACCAATATCGATACCGTTCCATCCATGGAGACCTTGTGTGATAGTGCCGCCCGGTACGGGGTTGCCATAGTAGCCGCTCTGAACGGAACCGCCACCTCCCAGATATGGCTCGCGGACAAAAGAAGAACCCGATGAACGCGCGCTTGATGCCGGTGCGGCGATTTCTCCGCCGGGGATGATGATAGTAGAACCGACCGCGAGTGCCTCCGCCGGATCGAGACCATTATATTGCGCGATCTCTTCCGCATCCGCTCCGTATTTCTTCGCGATCGATTTGAGCGTATCGCCTTTGACGACAGTGCGTTCGACGCCTGAGACGGGCAGGATGATGAGTGTATCGCCGGGATGCACATCACGCACACTCTTAAGATCATTCGCCCAGATAATAGTGTTCACCGAGACATTGAACATACTCGCGATATCCGAGAGCGTATCGCCCGGGCGCACTACATAGACGGAAATGCGGTCGGGCGTCGCAACGCCCGCAACATTGTCTATTGCGTCAGAAGGGCCTCTATAGGAAATGAGTGCCGAGCCGCCCGAAGTGGAGAGCGCGATGGGTACGCCTGCGTTGGGGTTACTGTTGATGCTTGCCGCAAGTACCGGTGTGGAAGCACTTGGAATAAAAGTGTTCGCTGCGGCATCCGCGCGGGTAGAGAAAGGCCAGAACGCGTGTGCGCGATTCGGCAGGAGTGAAAAGATTCCTACAAAAACAGTGCACCCGGCTATGAGCAGAGCGCCTTGTTCAAGGAATTTCGCATATGTATCCGGTCTCGTGCCGTGGGCCAGCGAGTCGGGAAGATGTTGGTTTAGTTCAATAGGTGAACGAGGGAATCCGGTGGGTCCGATAATACAAGAATGGCTTACATACTCTCGTATATAAGCCATTCCTTGAATGCTTCCGTATCAGTAGATAGGGAAAGTATAGCTGAACAGGGGAGGTAGTCAATCGCCCTGTCTGATAGCTGTGGAAATCGATTTATGCGTTATATTCTGACAGTGAACTATCTCACAGGATTAAATGATGCCCAGAAGCGGGCCGTGCTTGCGAAAAGCGGCCCCATCTCGGTCCTCGCCGGTGCCGGAAGCGGGAAAACGAATGTACTCACGACACGCATCTACCACCTTATTCGCGAGGGTGTCAGTGCGGAGAAGATCCTTGCTGTTACGTTCACCAATAAGGCCGCCCGTGAAATGAAAAATCGGGTCCGCACCATGCTCGAACCCGATGACCATGCTGTTTCCGAGCCCTTCATAGCCACGTTCCACGGCCTCGGTCGAGAACTTCTCCAAAGCTATGGGAAAAGTATCGGCATCCCGCGCTTCTTCAGCGTCTACGATCGAGATGATTCCGAAAAAGCGATAACCACAGCGCTCAAAGAACTCGATGTTTCGGTAAAAGAACTCTCGCCTCGGGCGGTTCTAAGCCGCATCTCGAGAGCGAAGGGCGAAGGGATGCTCGCTCGAGAATTTTATGAGAAGCACGGCCGCGAGAGCTTCGGCGCGCGCATAGCCGCAGAAGCATGGCTTCGTTACGAGAAGATTCTTGCTGCAGAAAAAGCGCTCGATTTCGATGACCTCATCGCACTTCCGCTACGGATGCTTGAAGAACATGTCGATGTCCGCGCGCTTGCCCAGAATCGTTGGCAGTATCTCCACATCGACGAATACCAGGATACGAATGCGCTCCAGGGGCGGCTCACGAACATGCTCGCCGCGAAACATCGGAACCTGTTCGTCGTCGGCGACATCGATCAGACCATTTATACCTGGCGTGGAGCGACGATAGAAAATCTGCTCGAGTTCGACAAAGAATATCCGGAGGCGCAGACGATTATTCTAGAACGCAATTACCGCTCGACGAAGAACCTGGTTGATGCTGCAAACGCGGTTATAGAAAAGAATAAAAATAGAAAGGAAAAATACTCGGTGACCGAACGTGCGGCAGGCGAGCCCATCGTCGTTCATATGGCGCGCTCCGCTGAGGATGAGGCGCGTTGGATAGCCCTGAAAATACGGGAGTTAATGAAGAAGAGTATTCCTCCCGAGGATATCGCTATACTTTTCCGTACGAACTTCCAATCACGCGCACTTGAGGAGGGACTGCTCCGCTCCGGCGTGCCCTATAAATTGCTCGGCACGCATTTCTTCGCACGCAAGGAAGTGAAGGATGCACTTGCATGGATACGCCTCGCTATAGATCCTTCGCGCGAAGTCGATAAAGTCCGGGCCGCTATGAACCCGTCGCGCGGCATCGGCAAAGTGACGCTCGGAAAACTTGTGGCGGGCCAGCGCTCACAGCTGCGCATGGGAGAGATAAAGAAAGTCGAAGAATTTGAGCGCATCGTCAACGAACTTTCGCATGCTGCGCTCTCGCTCACCTCTTCCGAATTCGTAAAACTCGTCATCGAGAAGAGCGGCATGCGCCGTGCGCTTGTGGAAGAGGGTAGTGCAGAAGACCGCGAACGCTTTGAAAACGTAGAAGAACTCGCATCAGTCGCTGCGCGGCACGACTTCGTGCCCGGCATGGAAGGTATAGCGGCTTTTCTTGCCGAAGCCGCACTCGCGAGCGATCAGGATGAGATGGATCGTCGGGACGAGAAGAGGGGCGTCACGCTCATGACCGTCCATGCGGCGAAGGGTCTTGAATTCGGCACCGTCTTCGTGAGTGGCATGGAAGAAGGGTTATTCCCGCACACCGATATGGGAGGCGAAAGGGATCGCGATGAAGAAGAGGAGCGGCGACTCTTCTATGTCGCTATGACGCGCGCAAAAGAACGTCTTTTCCTGACGCTCGCCCGCGTTCGTAAAATCTACGGAACCGATTACGCCGCCGAACCATCATCATTTCTTGCCGATATCAATTCCTCACTCATGCTCCACGATGAAACCGATGGAGAGGAAATTATTGATGCCTAAGCGGTCTCTTTTTCTTCGTGTGTCTCGGGTGGAAGTTCGTCTTTGATATTGAAGTGTCTTTTGAACGTTTCTTTAACCAACTCGCGTTCTTTGGTCTTCAGGTCATGACGACCTGCATAGTGCTTGTCTAAAAAGTTCAGAGCCATATCGACGTGCTGACTTTGCATTCCATACTGCAAGCCGCGCGTTTTCTCCACGTGAGCGACCGCTGCTTTCATGGCGTCATCGACGCGTCCGCGCCCTTGCTCGCTCAAGCCGGCAAGATGCTGCAAATGGCTGAATGTCTCGCGCGCCGGTCCGTGTTCAAAATCTCTTTGCGTAAGTTTGCGGTTGTCCATACAACCAGTATTGTACAGCAATGCGGACCAACCCTTCGACTCCGCTCAGGGCGAGGAAAAGTTTAGGGCAGAACTTTTTGATGCATGCGCGCATAGCGGAGCGCATTGCACTTGTCGCACGCCTTACGTCGGAAACAGTCGTGCTTGAGATTGGTCCTGGGACAGGTATGCTCACGCGGGAACTTCTGAAAGTGGCGGGGAAGGTTATTGCCATTGAAGCAGACCAGGCACTTTTTAAAAAATTACAGATTGATTTCATCCGCGATATCGCAGATGGTCGCCTCGAGCTCATACATAGCGATATTCGCAACTATCCATTAAATATTGCTATAGCAGAAAATAGTGGATATCAGGTAGTGGCGAATATTCCCTACTATCTCACTGGCGAAATATTTCGAATGTTTCTTGGCTCAAAGCATCAGCCAAATGCAATGACACTTCTCGTGCAGAAAGAAGTTGCGCAGCGCATCGCCTGCCTGCCGGCAGGCAGGCTCGGCAAGAATAAGGAAAGCATCCTTTCGCTCTCGGTGAAGGCATACGGAACAGCGAAGTATGAATTTACTGTACCGCGTGGGGCCTTTAAGCCCGCACCGAACGTTGACTCCGCAGTGCTCACCGTCCGCGACATTTCACGAGAAAATTTCTCTACGCCGGAAGAAGAACAGCGGTTCTTCACTTTTATTCACGCCGGATTCGCGCATAAGCGCAAATTCGTGCGGAACAATCTCATTGACGCTGGCCTCCCTGTCGGGGATATTCCTCTGAAAGCACGCGCCGAAGACCTACCTCTTTCGATGTGGCTTGGTATAAGTAGATAATCCTGGCCTTCCGAGGTGTTCCTTCCTAACACACCTTATATACAGATACAATCACTCCTCTTTTCGGGCTTGACTGCTATACTTTAAGGCGAAGCTATGAGGGAAAGAATTCTCGGAAATTGGCGTGTTCTTGCCGCAACACTCTTCTCGGTAGTGCTTATCGTCGGCGTGTATGCGCTTGGACGCGGCATTGAATCGCCTCCGGTCGCGCAGGCCTCCACCGAGACAGCGCTTCTGCAGGCGATCGCGACGAAAGATGCTGACGGCGATGGTCTTCCTGATTGGGAAGAGGTCCTCTACGGCACTTCTCCAAGTACTACCGATACGTTTCACCTCGGTATGACCGACGGAGAGGCAGTTACTCGCGGCCTCATCGTGCCTAAAGCAATCGCCGATATTCCCGTCGCCGGTTCTGAAACCTCGCCATCGGGTGCGCCATCGGAAGGAACTATTACCGCCGCCTTCGCAAAAACATTCTTTACGCTCTATCTCGCTGCGAAGCAGACGAGCGGCGGAGCGGATCTTTCCGAAAATGACATGAACAATGTCGCCAATCAGGCATTGCAGTCGCTTTCAACATCTCTCGCGCTCGCGCCCGATTTCAAATCCGCAAAAGATATCGCGGTCCGCGGCACCGGAGCGGAAGCGCTCAAGACATTTGCCGTTCAGGCCGAGGCGGTGCTTTTAAAGAAAACGAGTAATGCAACGAAGAGTGAGATTTTATATCTGCAAGACGCGGTTGAGAAGGACGATGCCGAAGCGCTTTTGTATATATCTTCCATAGCAAAGACCTATCGGGAATCCGCCATCGGACTTGCAGTACTTCCCGTGCCCGAGGAACTTGCCGGAGACGACCTTGCACTTATAAATGCGCTCATGCGCACGAGCCAAATAGCCGACGATTTCACCAAAGTGAACGATGACCCCTTGGCGACCATACTTGCATTGCAGCAATATCCGCAGACGGTGCTTGCTCTCGGCAACGCATTCATACACATCGGCACGATATATAAAACAGCCGACATTTCTCTTCCTGCGGGTGCGCCCGGCGCTGCCTTCGTGAATCTCATGCAGAATATTGCCGCGAGCCAACAAGCCGCCACCAAGCCATGAAGCCATCTTTCTTTTCTAAAACGCTCGCCACACTTCTTATAGCTATTCTTATCACACCCTCCGCGCTTCTCACCGCTCCTCAGAAAGTGCATGCGCAACTTACGACGACACTTCCGCAAGGCGCTACCTCCGCAACTCTTGATGGCACGTTAAATCTAACGTCTGGTGGAGCATCTTCCTTGAGCGTACCTGGAACAGAATTAACAACATCAGCGTCACAATTTGGTGGTGGTCTCCCAAGCGCAAGTGGCGCTGGCTGTCTAGCATCGACTCCAGCAGCTCTGGCTGCCTTGGCACCGACTGGGGTCCCAACTTCGGATTCCGTACTTAAGTCCATAGAGACATTTTCCGCAGGCGTAAATTTGAGTGCTTGCGTCACGTCTGCCATCTCTCTCATTACTCAGTCAATTACCCAAGTCGCGGCCGTCACCTCTTCAGCGGCGCTTGTCGCCATGCGGATTGATGCGTATGTCCTCCAACCGCTCGCTTTTGTCCTATCGGGGAAATTGTTGAAGCTCATAACCGAAGGCGTCATACAGTTCGTCATCGGCAAGGCCAACGGCACGGGCATTCCGCAGTTCGTGGCAGACATACAAACATCTTTGCAAACAGTATCGGACGTGCACACTCTCGCATATCTAGATCAGTATATGCGGAGTTCTAGGTCGCCTTACTCCGGTTCCATCATATCCGCCCTTCGCAAAGATTATTTGAATAAAACATCCCTTGCCGGATTTTGGGCCGCTAATATGGATACACTCCGCAAAACGTCGCCGAACCCCTACGGCTACCTCAACGGTAATTGGGCGCTCGGCGGTATTGAATCATGGTTCGCACTCACAACTCAAATTCAAAATAATCCTTACGCGCTCTATCAAAATTCGCAGAATCAGCTCGCAGCTATTATTGGCCCTGGAGCGGGTGGCGCTACCGGTGCGCGTCTCGCAGACCTCTCTTATGGCGACGGTTTCGTATCGTGGTGCGGGGAAAGCGACGGCATGCTCGGTGCGCTTACGACGAATGATGCCGCCGGTGCGAACGCCGCGGCAGTTGATGCATCCGCCACAGCCGCCTACGACTTCGCATACAACAAAGCCATTGCTGATGGCAATGAGGAAGGAGCGGTCGAACTCGCCAAAGCAGCCGCTGCTGTCGCCAGAGCTGATGCCCTTGCTCGCGCAAAAGCTGCCAACGCCGGCAACAGTTTCCTCGGCATTGCTCCCGGAGATCCTTGCACGAATGCCGACGGCACGACAGGCACCATCAAGACGCCCGGTTCGGTCATCGCAGCCGGTCTCAACAAAGTCCTTGGCGGCCAGCAGGACTCGGTAGTTCGGATGGGAAATGTAGGCCCTGAAATCACTAGGATTCTTGCCAATATCGCGACCGTTCTGAAGACCGTCGACTTCGCGGCAAAGATCCTCGGCGGCCCCGGTTCTGGCGGTCTGTTCGGAGTCAATCAGCCCTCCGGTTCAAGTGCCGTATCTCCGCTCCGGCAATACACGGACTCGCCGGGCAATCTGGGCGTTACTAACGCCAATGTAGCTGCAACTGCGGCGACACTCTCAACTTCCGGTCCCGATATGTTGAATCGTTTGACGCAGTACGAACCGGCTGTGAATACTCTTCGCAGCGCGGCAAATACCGCATCCACAAGCGTTGCGGCTCTTATAGATTTCTGTGTCGCTCAACAAGCAGTTGCATCAAGTACTTTAGTGAATGGCAATCCAACAGACCTGACAAATCTTACTAACTTTACAAATACCAATACTGCTCAAATAAGCGCCGCACAGAACGCGCTTGCGACAGAAATCACACCAACACTTGCTTGGGCAATCACCGCGTCTACGACGATTGCTGCCGCGCGTGCGATGGTGCAGAAAGTACAGACCGGACTGCAGACGGGCGCTGGAGTGTCAGATGCTACATATATCGCCAATGTACAGACACTCGGAACTATGCCTCCCACGCCCTCTGATGTAGCCGACGCCCAAAAGCATGCATTCACAACAGGAGTACAAACAGCGATAGCAAATCCTTCCGGTTCGCTCAATGTCTCGGGAAATATTCTCGTTGACCGGCTGACGCTCATTAGTGCGAATGCGGTGGCGCTTAAGGGCTCGTCGGTCTGCACCGCACCCGCGCCTACACCTCTGGTTCCAATTACACCCACTCTTTAATATGCGTCGCTTCACCGTCCCATTCATTATTCTCACGTTCGTCATAAGCACGGCGGGCGCAGCGCCCGCCGTGCTTGCCCAAACTTGCGAATCGGGATGTTCCCTTGATGAAAACGCTCAATGTGTTCCAGTCGGAAATCGCACACAGGCCTGCAAACCGCCGAGTACTGCTGGCGCCGCCGCTGATCTTTCCGCAATTGCTCCCCTCCAGGCGCAAATTAATGCTAATGCAGATGCGGCATCCGCTGGCATCCCGCTTCCTTTCCAAGCAGGTGGCGTCTTCGCTTCTGTCATGACGTTCCTTATGACCATTTTCGCCTGGCTCTTGGGTGTCGCGATGGTCACGCTCGATTACGCAGTGCTCTACACCGTCGTTAAGATGGGGTCTTATATAAACAATCTTCCGGCCATTGGCGTCGCTTGGAGTATTCTGCGCGACATCGGTAACATCACGCTCATATTCGGCTTCCTCGCTGTCGGCATCACCACCATTTTGAATGTGGACTGGTACGGCGACAGAAAGAAATTTCTCCCGATGCTCCTGGTCGCCGCCGTCTTTCTCAACTTCTCACTTTTCATATCCGAGGCGGTCATAGATACGGGCAATCTCTTCGCGACCCAGTTCTATACGCAGATAAACGGTGGCGTTGCGGCGGGGAATAAAAGTTCAATCTCAAATGAGACCATCTCGAGCAAGATTATGTCCCAACTGGGGCTTCAAACCCTGTATGGTGCCGCACTCGATTCAGAAAAAAGCAAAGAATTATTTAAAGCCGACAATATCGGTTTGATAGGTATCATGGGCATTCTGCTTTTCATCGTCGCGGCGTTCGTGATATTTTCGCTCGCATTCATACTCATTGCGCGTTTCGTCGCTCTCATCTTCCTCATCATTCTCGCGCCTATCGGCTTTGCGGGACTCGCGATACCACAGCTCGCTCCCACGGCGAATAAATGGTGGAAGGCCCTTTTTGATCAGACCATCACCGCACCGATCTTATTACTCCTGCTCTACATAGCTCTTCTCGTCATCACTAACGATTCTTTCCTATTTGATTCCCTTGGTGGCGCAAAGCCGGACTATTTGGGATTTATTCAGGACCCGAGAGGAACATTTAATTTACCCGGCTTCGCGAGGATACTGATTTCCTTCCTTGTCGCGATGGGACTCCTCGCTGCCGTCTCCATTTTTTCAAAAAAACTCTCTGCATTCGGCGCCGGCTGGGCGATGAAGAGCGCCGGCAAACTCAGCTTCGGGGCAACCGCATTTGTTGGTCGTCGCACTGTCGGGCGTGTGTCTAATTTTGCTGCTCGCAAAATTCGTTCCAGTTCATTGGGTCGTAGCGAAACGGGCCGGCTTCTTGCAGGGGTTGCTGATCGCGGAGCGAAAGCGAGTTTCGATATCCGCGGCGCTACAACACTTGGTGGTCTAAAAGCGGCTGGTATTGAAGCCGGAGAGGCACAAAAAGGCGGATATCGAGGGCGAGAGGAAGAATTGGTTAAAGCCCGTACAGAATACGCCAAAGGACTTGTTCAATCACAGGAGCAAAAAAATGCGACTGCACAAGCCAAGACGATGAAAGAACAGCTGGAGACGGAGCATGATAAAAATATAGCTGCGCTTGGAGTTGAGGAACAGACACAACTCAAAACATCACAAAAGATTATTGACGCGAGCAGAGAAGAACTAAAACTCAAACAGCAAGAACTTGAGGCGGCACGCAAATTCGGGAATGCAGATCAGATTAGAAATGCAGAAACGGCATACAATAATAATGCGCGTATCCATGATGATCTTAAAGACAAAGAACGCGAAAAACTAGACCCAATTCGTAAGAAAATTGAGACAGAAAAGAACCGTTTCGGAGCCGCGATAGCCGCTCAAGACATAATTATAAAAAATAACAGCACTGAAAAGAATCAGGAGCAGTATGGAAAAGCGCTTCAGGAAAAATCGTTCCTCGGGATTCCTCGTGCGCCATATGATTGGACAACAGCAGTCGGTTCAGCAAGGCGAGAAGCTGCCGGTAAAATTATTAGCGATTCACAAAAGGATAAGAGCCAGAAAAAGCTGGACCAACTTGAGGCGATACTCGGGAAAGCGGATGAGAAGATAAAAGCGGATTCAGGTAGTGAAGAAAAATCTAAGTAATAAAATCTTATGGCTGAACTAACATTGGAAGAGAGTATTCGCCAGATACTTCCAACATTACCGTTACCTATCCAGAAATTTTTTGAGGACCGTAAACTCGGTGCAACGGCTCGTCTCCTTATGGAACGGTATGCGCTCCATATAGACCAGGGAACAATTCTTGAACGGGAGCTCATGTTCCTCCTTCTCGGTCTAAAAAGTCCGGATGAATTCGCAGCAGAACTGTATGCGCAGTTGCCCGTATCAAGACAGACCGTTTTAGATATCATTAACGATGTTAACCAAGAAGTTTTTATTCCCTTGCGGCAGGAAGAAATGAAAAGCGCGCAAATAAACAAAGAAACGCTGGTACCGACTATGCCGCCTCCGGTATCTATACCCGTCCCTGGCACTGCAAGTCATTTTCATCTGGAGAACAAGATTCCTCTTCGTCCATCATCACCTACTGTCCCTTCTTCAAAAGTCATGGGGAACTCACAACGACCAACTATGATAGGAACTTCAAAACCGATAAACAGCAACACATTGCTTGAGGACCATGAGGAGCCACATATAGAATTCGGCAAGACCGCTGCGCCATCGTCCCCAGCTCCCATAAGAACAACACCTCCAGCCGCACCATTTCCGATTCCGACGAAAAATGAAATGTCCAGAAGCATGTCGCCGGCGAATCTGCCCGGCGCAATGCCCTCCGGCGTTATTCCTGCCGGCGGCCGTCCGTCATTTACGGTTCCTCCCAGAGTCGCATCTCCCGTCATGGTTCCGCAAGGAAACATGGAACCAAAAGCTGTTCCTCCGACAACGAGTGCGTCTGCGACTCCCGCACTATCTCCGGCTCCATCAAAACCGTACGCCACTGACCCCTACCGCGAGCCAATCGAATAATCTTAGGCCGTCGTTTGCATTTCCTGCGTTACTCCCTTATATTGCTCTTGACCCGCCTCGCCTGCCTGCCGGTAGGCACGGGGTCTTCTTTTTCTACTACCAAGCGAAATGGCAACCATCAATCAACTTTCTAAGAGAGGTCGGAAGGACCGGTCGCGCAAAACGACCGTGCCCGCTCTTGCGCGTGGTTTTAATGCGCTCAAGAATCGTCCGACGTATTACGCTTCGCCTTTCAAGCGCGGTGTCTGCACGAAAGTGACCACAAAGACACCAAGGAAGCCGAACTCCGCTATCCGCAAGATCGCTCGTGTACGTCTCACGAACGGTATGGAAGTAACCGCCTATATCCCAGGCGAGGGACACAACTTGCAGGAACACTCGGTCGTATTGCTTCGCGGTGGCCGCGTGAAGGACGTCGGCGTCCAGTATACCGTCGTGCGCGGGAAACTCGACACTGCAGGTCTCGAGAAGCGCCGCCGCTCGCGCTCGCGCTACGGCGCCAAGCGTCCCACTGCGAAATAACCATGCGACGTCCCCTTAAAAAGAAGCGCACCTGGCGCCCGGACCTCAAGTACGGTTCGGAGACGCTCACTCGTTTCATCAATGCCGTCATGTGGGACGGCAAAAAAGATACTGCACGCGCGGTCGTCTATGGAGCACTCGCCGTAATAGAAAAGGATGGCGCTAATCCTCTGGAGACATTTGAAGCGGCACTCCGCAACGTATCGCCTTTGATGGAAGTTCGTTCGCGACGCGTCGGCGGAGCGAATTACCAGGTGCCGCGTGAAGTTCCGCAGAATCGCCGTCTTGCACTCTCATTCCGCTGGCTTATCAACGCCGCTCGCGCGAAGAAGGGAAAGCCGATGAAGGATAAGCTCGCTACCGAACTCTTGCTTGCCGCAAAGAATGAAGGCGACGCGATAAAGAAGAAGGACGAGATGCACCGCATGGCCGAGGCCAACAAGGCCTTTGCTCACTTCGCGTGGTGATTTTGTAATCAAAATCATCCTGAGCTTGTCGAAGGATTACTTTTAAATCATGAACCGGGATTATCCATTAGAGCGAGTTAGAAATTTTGGAATTATTGCTCACATTGACGCGGGGAAGACGACGACCAGCGAACGCGTACTTTTCTATACGGGCAGTCAGCACAAAATCGGGGAAGTGCATGAGGGCGATACGACGACCGACTGGATGGAGCAGGAGCGCGAACGCGGCATCACCATTACGGCCGCCGCCATCACTTGTTTCTGGGTGAAAACGGACGAGAAGGACAAAGTTGATACCTCCAAGAAATATCGTTTCAATGTCATTGATACTCCCGGACACATCGATTTCACTGCCGAAGTGAAGCGTTCTATGCGTGTCTTGGATGGAGCCATAGTCGTCTTTGACGGCGTCGCAGGCGTTGAGCCGCAGTCCGAGACCAACTGGCGCTATGCGGATGAGGCCGCAGTGCCGCGCGTTTGTTTCATTAACAAGCTTGATCGCACCGGCGCATCGTTTGAGAATTCCTACACGAGCATCCTCGACCGACTTTCACCCAAGGCCATTCGCATGCAAATTCCTATCGGCGAAGAGGCGGCGCACGAAGGAGTTGTCGATTTACTTACGATGAAGGCCTACACCTTCTCGGGGAATATGGGCGAGGAAGTGATACAGGATGAAATCCCAGCAGCGCTTCTTGAGGATGCGAAGAAATATCGTGCCGCGCTTATAGAGCGTATCGTCGAGCAAGATGATACGGCGATGACCGCCTATCTTGAGGGTAAGGAGCCAACGCTCGCGGAATTGAAATCCATCCTGCGCAAAGCAGTCATCCATAACGAGATATTCCCGGTCTACTGCGGGAGCGCACTTAAGAATAAGGGCGTACAACTAGTGCTCGATGCCGTCGTTGATTATCTTCCGTCGCCTTTAGACCTGCCGCCCGCAACCGGGAAGAACCCGAAGACGGGCGAGCCGATCGAGCGCCACGCGTCAGACGACGAGCCGTTCTGTGCGCTCGCCTTTAAACTCCAAACCGACCCCTTCGTCGGCGCTCTTACCTTTTTCCGTGTCTATTCAGGCACACTCACCGCCGGTTCATATGTCTATAATTCAACTACTGGTTCCAAAGAACGAATTAGTCGTATCGTGCGTCTCCAGGCCGATAAGCGCGAAGAGGTTGAGAAAGTATTTACCGGTGAAATAGCCGCGGCTGTAGGCCTCAAGGATACGAAAACGTCCCATACGCTCTGTGACGAGGCGAATCCAATCATGCTTGAAGAGATTAAGTTCCCTGAGCCGGTGGTGTCTCTGCGGATTGAGCCGAAAACGAAAGCGGATCAGGAAAAGATGGGTATGGCACTTCGGAAACTCTCGGACGAGGACCCAACCTTCCGCATCAAGACCGACGAAGAGACCTCCGAGACCATCATCTCCGGCATGGGCGAGCTGCACCTAGAAATTCTCGTTGACCGCATGAAGCGCGAGTTCAATGTCGTCGCAGATGTAGGGAAGCCGCAAGTGGCATATCGCGAGACCATCCTCGGCGCCTCCGAGGCCGAAGGGAAGTACATTAAGCAGACGGGCGGACGCGGTCAGTATGGCCACGTCAAAATCAAGATGAAGAAGATGGAGGCGGTTGATCCGGACAAGAAGGTCTCCAAGAACACGACGCGCGAAGACCATTTTGAATTCATTAACAACATCAAAGGCGGCGTCGTCCCACAGGAATACATCCCGGCGGTGGAAAAGGGCGTGCGCGAAGCGATGGCGCGTGGATTTCTCGCTGGCTTCCCGATGGTTGATATCTCCGTAGAGCTCTATGACGGTTCGTATCACGATGTGGACTCTTCGGAAATCGCTTTTAAAATCGCTGCATCCATGGCGTTTAAGGAGGCCGCACAAAAAGCCAAGCCCGTTATCCTGGAACCAATCATGCGCATTGAAGTCATCGTGCCGGAGCAGTTCATGGGTGATATCACCGGCAACCTCTCGGGCAAGCGCGGTCAGATAGAGGGTATGGATGAACGCGGCCTAAATAAAGTGGTGCGCGCCAAAGTTCCGCTTTCCGAAATGTTCGGCTACACTACCACGCTTCGCTCTATGACCGAAGGCCGTGGAAGCATGACTATGGAATTTGATCACTACGAAACAGTGCCGAACAACGTCGCAGCCGATATTATTGCGTCCCGAAAATAATCCTACTTTTTAACAAGGTTGAACCTTGTAGGGCTGCAAAAGAAACTTGCTACTCCTTTGGAAGGTTTTTAAATACGGACACCCCCAAGCTAAAGGAGGCGAGAAATATGGCGACAATAGAGGTTCGTTCGCACATAATGTTCGATCGGGTCTGCAGGTATCTGGAGAAGAAAGGGGTGCCTATTATTGGCGGGCATTTGATAACGCTGACGGTCAGAGCCGACATATCCGAAGAGTTCTACGGAGAGATGATTCGTTCTTTTCGTGCCGAGGATGCTCTTCAGAAAACAAAGATGCCAAAGTCCGAGTAGTGCACGAAGCTGCCACGAGCAACGACAGAAGGTCGCTCGTCGGGCGGCTTTCTTGTTTTATAAACTCTTGCATTTGTGTACGGCCTTGCGTATAGTGCTTATAACGCATCTTGGCGTCGCTCTTTGGCTTGTCTGCTTTTGTGAGTCGGCACGCCCTGGAGATTGTTCCGACTCACGTCGGATCGTTCGTGAATTACCAATTTAATTTATCCGATTATGGCAGAATTTAATCGCAGCAAGCCGCACATGAACGTCGGCACCATCGGTCACGTGGACCATGGAAAGACGACTCTCACGGCAGGTATCCTGCATGTGCTCTCAATGCTCACTGGCGAGGGCTACTCCGCCCGCGTCGAAGGAGTTGATAAGATCGACAGCGCGCCGGAAGAGAAGGCACGCGGTATTACTATTGCACTCCATCACTCGGAGTACGAGACACCGAATCGTCACTATGCGCACATCGACGCACCGGGACACGCCGACTACATCAAGAACATGATCACTGGTGCCGCCCAGATGGACGGAGCCGTCCTCGTGGTCGCTGCGACTGACGGCGTGATGCCGCAGACACGCGAGCACATCCTCCTTGCGAAACAGGTGGGTCTCAAGAAGCTCATCGTCTTCCTCAACAAGGTGGACATGGTCGCCGAGCAGGATCTCATCGATCTCGTTGAAGAGGAAATCCGCGAGCTCCTGACCAAGCAGGGCTACGATGGCGTAAATACGCCGATTATTCGAGGTTCTGGGCTCAAAGCGCTTGATGCCAAGGATGCTAGCGACGAATGGGCGGTCAAGGTGAAAGGGCTCGTGGACACGATGGACACGTACTTCGACCAACCGAAGCGCGAGACCGACAAACCGTTCCTCATGCCGATTGAGGACATCTTCTCAATTGAAGGTCGCGGAACTGTCGTCACTGGTCGCATTGAGCGCGGCGCCGTAAAAGTCGGTGAGGAAGTTGAGATCGTCGGTATCAAGCCGACGGCGAAGACGACCGTCACCGGTATTGAAATGTTCAACAAGCAGCTTCAGGAAGGTATGGCAGGCGACAATGCAGGCATTCTTCTGCGCGGCACCAAGAAAGAAGATGTGCATCGCGGCCAGGTCCTCGCGAAGAGCGGTTCGGTCACGCCGCACACCGATTTCGAGTCAGAGGTCTACATCCTTTCCAAAGATGAGGGAGGCCGTCACACGCCGTTCTTCTCCGGCTACAAGCCACAGTTCTACATCCGTACGACCGACGTTACCGGCGAGGTAACTCTTGCGGAAGGCAAGGAAATGGTCATGCCGGGAGACACTGTCACCTTCAAAGTGAAGCTCGTCGCACCGGTCGCTCTTGAAGAGCAACAGCGCTTCGCCATCCGCGAAGGCGGAAAGACGGTTGGTGCCGGCGTCGTGACAAAGATCACGGCATAAGCAGTGCAATAGCGAAGCATATTGCAACATGGCAACAGCGACGGCAGCGAAGAAAAAAACAGCCACCAAAAAAGCACCTGCCAAGAGTGCAAAGGCGGCGCACGTTTCTACTCCCGCGGCCAAGCGAGCGAAGAAAGTAGTTGCACCCGCCGTCCCGGCAATAGAGCACAAGCTCCGTATCCGTGTCCGCGCCTACGAACATAAGATTCTCGATCTCTCGGTCAAGCAGATTATGGATACCGCAGTACGCTTCGACGCAGTTGTCGTCGGCCCAGTGCCGTTGCCAACCGAGACCAAGCGTTGGACGGTGAATCGCTCGACGTTCGTCCATAAGGATGCACGGGAACAGTTCGAAATGCGCATTCATAAACGCCTCATTGATATTCTGAACCCCTCGCCAAAGGTGGTTGAGGCCCTCACCAATTTAAATTTGCCGTCTGGAGTAACTATAGACGTTAAAATGGTGTAGATGCCTGCCCCGTAGCCAACCGAGCGAAGCGAGGTTGTGGTTCTGGGGTAAAGATGGTATAAAACCAAGGAACGTCCGCGTGACTATGGTTTTAACTAATCCCGAGTCAGTCGAGGGAATGGTGTAACGAAAAGGTTGCCAAGAAACCCAATAGGCGATTCTGCTGAATCGACACACAACCGCCCGCAAGGGTGGTTGTGTGTTTTCTTGCATCTTTTTCATGCGTCCTGTACAGTGCTCCTAACGCTACGAACGGTGTCTGTGACCGGTCCTATGGCAACTCGCGCACGCGATTTGCTGTTGCGCGTTTTGCTTTTGGTTCGATGGTACTCACCATAAAAAATGAAATTTATCCTCGCGAAGAAAGAAGGCATGACGCGTATTTTCGCGGAGGATGGTCGCGCATATGCGGGGACCATTCTCACTGCAGATCCGGTCGTAGTCACTCAGGTCAAGACCAAAGACGGCAAGGACGGCTATGCAGCTATTCAAGTCGGCACCGGCACTCGTAGGACAAAGAACATCAGCAAGGCAGTTCTCGGACATACGAAAGGCAAGGGATATAAGGCACTTCGGGAATTTAGGATTCCCGAAGGAGGCAGTGAGCAGGAGCAGGTAGCAGGAAATACAATCAACGCAGATATCTTTGCCGTCGGCGATACCGTGCAGATTTCCGGTCTCACAAAAGGCAAGGGCTTCGCTGGCGTGGTGAAGCGTCACGGTTTCCATGGCGGCCCGCGCTCGCACGGCCAGAAGCATACCGAACGCAGTCCGGGTTCCATCGGCGGCTCGGGCGGTCGCGCCGGAGGTCGTGTCGCCAAAGGCATGCGCATGGCTGGTCGTATGGGCACCGACCGCGTGACCGTGAAAAATCTCAAAGTGCTTGTGGTCGATGCGGCTGCGGGCAAGATCATCGTTTCCGGCGCGGTGCCGGGTCGCCGTGGCACTGTGCTTGAGGTCGTGAGTGCGTAATTTGAATACCATGGCCCCTCACAAAAAAATCACGAAGTCGCCAGCAGGAAAAAAACCGGTAGCGCTCCGGGCCGCTAAGCCGAGTCCTACTACCGGTTTTTCTCCCGCTAGCTCTTCTGTTGAGATGCCGATTTTCTCCATGGAAGGAAAGAAGGTCGGTAGTATCGCGCTCCCAGAGGGTATTTTCGGCGCGCCATGGCGCAGCGACCTTGTGCATCAGGTCACGACTGCGATGCAAGCCAATGCGCGCCAGAACCGTGCTCATACCAAAGATCGCGCCGAAGTATCGGGCGGCGGCAAGAAGCCGTGGAAGCAGAAGGGCACTGGCCAGGCCAGGCACGGCTCCACGCGCTCGCCTATTTGGCGCCACGGCGGTGTCACCTTCGGTCCGCGCTCAGAGCGTGACTATAGCGAGAAGATAAATCGCAAAATGCGCATCGGCGCGCTCGTCTCGGTGCTTTCACGGAAGGCCAAAGACGGCGAGATCATTCTCGTGGAAAAATTCACGTTCGCGGCACCAAAGACAGCAGTAGCTAAAGGAACGCTCGTCGCGCTCGCGAAGAGCGCGGGTGCCGATATGCTCACGACAAAGAAAAAGAATGCAGCCCTCCTCGCGCTCGCTGCATACGACTCGAATGTGTCAAAGAGTTTCCATAATTTCGGAAATGTGATGACGGAAGAAGTGCGCAATCTCAATCCGGTCGCCGTACTTGCGCACAAGTATCTTGTTATTGAAAATCCGGAGGCGGCGTTCAAGGTATTGCTTGCGCGCGCCAAGTCCGCATAACCGCATACGTATGTCAATTTTCGGCACAAAAAAGAAAGAAGAAAAAAAGAAAGTCGCGCGCACACACTACGCACGTACTACGAAACTTTCCGGCGGCATCGCACACGAGATTATTCATGCGCCGTGGTTCTCTGAAAAGGCGCTTATCGCGACCGAGAAAGGCGTTTATACGTTTGAAGTTCCTGCACGCGCGACGAAGGCCGAGATAGCCAGCGCTCTGAAGGAAATCTACACGGTCGCCCCGAAGAAAATACGCATCGTGAACGTGCCGGGTAAGCGCAAGGCGATGCGCACTAAGCGCGGAATCGGAACACGTGCCGCCCGCCGCAAGGCCTATGTGTACCTCAACGCAGGAGACACTATTCAATTTTCGTAAACGAACGACGTAACCTCACACCTATGAAAACCTACCGCCCAACAAGCAAAAGTCGCCGTTTTATGACCACACTGCCGTTTCGGGAGCTCCTTTCGGGTGATGCGCCGCACAAGCCCTTGATGAAGAAGAAGGCACGCCGCGGCGGCAGAAATGCTTTCGGCCGCATCACGACGCGTCACCAGGGCGGCGGACACAAGCGTCGTCTCCGTGATATTGATTTCTCCTACGACAAGAAAAATATTCCGGCAAGATTCGAGACCATTGAATACGATCCCTTCCGCAGCGCTTTCATCGGGCTTGCGCTCTATCGCGACGGAGAGCGTCGGTATGTCATTGTGCCGAAAGAAATGAAGGTCGGCAATTCTTTCATTGTTGCTACCGACGCACCGCTCACCATCGGCAACCGCCTTCCACTCGGTTCCATTCCGGTCGGCACGTTCATCTACAACATTGAACTTTCTCCGGGCGCTGGCGCCGCACTTGTCCGTTCTGCAGGAAATTTTGCCGAGGTCGTCGCGCACGATGCCGGTTACACACAAGTGAAGCTCCCTTCAACCGAGATACGTAAGGTTTCCGATCTCGCATGGGCTTCCGTCGGTTCCGTCGGCAATGAAGAATACAATCTTGTCGTCATCGGCAAAGCCGGACGGAGCCGCTGGATGGGCATTCGCCCGACGGTCCGCGGCACGGCGATGAATCCGGTGGATCATCCCCACGGCGGCGGCGAGGGCAAGCAGGGTCGCGGATTGCGTCGCGCGAAGACCGCATGGGGCAAACCGTCAGGTAAGGGACAGAAAACAAGAACTCCTAAAAAATATTCAAACGTTTTCATTGTTTCCCGCCGCAAGGTCGGCAAGAAGCGGAAGGGCTAAACCAGACAACCGAACCGTTGTCGTTCTTTTGGCAGCAATCTGACCTACAAAGAATCCTTACACTGTCTTCAAAAACGGATCAGTATACAGCGACTCCGGCTTGATCGGTTTTGAGATTTTCCAAATAACCTCGAACTGCGTTTTGATAAGCTCGGAAAAATCTTTGCTATGGATAACGAATCCAAAGCCCTCCTGCCTGGAAGAAATAAAAGCAACTTTATCCTCATAAAGCCAATAGCTCATATTCCAAAGCATATTTTTTGGAGCCAATCTTAACTCTCGTAAATGTCTTTTGCCAACGCCCAAGAATGGATATTCTTTTAAATTCACCGCCTTGTCTTGAGGCCAAATGCCTTTAATAGATATATTTTGTCTTATGCGTTTGCGATTTAGATCGGCCAAATACTCCTTGCCCAAAATCTCTATCATCTCACTAATCGGCCACATCGTGAGGGTTTCAATATTTTCATACCACAGCATATCTTTTAAAACTTGTTTGATTCCATCTATGCCTGAATAAAATTTTATTTTTGGTTCAATGTTGTTTGAATTTTTAGAAAAATTGTCCAAGATATTTTTTGTTTCTTTTTCCTGATTTGTTAAATAATTTATTTTATCTTTGAGTATTATCTGCAAATTTCTAATATTATCAATCTGAAATACTTTTTTGTTTTCTTCCTCTCTTTCAACCACCAACCCATGTTTTATAAGGATTTTCAAATTATCATACACCGAAGGCCGGGGGATGTTTAAATTTTCTGCAAGCCTTCTGGCCGGAGTCGGGCCTGATTCAAGCAGGCGCATAAAAATTCTATTAGCATTGTCAGACAAACCTATTTCTTGGAATACTTTCTTTAACATAATCCGGAGCATAGGATATCTGTTGTCGGTTGTCAACGACAGTTTTACAATAAACTAGAGACCTATTAGAGTCAGCCACGGGCAATAAGATCCAAAAACAAACAAGGGAGGTAATGGCCGTGAAGAACTCGCTTGAAAAAATGAAGTCGGTAGTAGAAAAGCACCAGGTCGTCCGACATCCGTTCCTAAAGGCTTTCGCCGGTGGCCGCCTAACATTTGATCAGGTGAGGAGATGGGCAGAGCAGCAGTTCTACTTCTCTATTTCTTTGCCGAGCGCGTTCGCGGCTCTGTACGCTCGAGTAGATGATCGGTTCTGGATGGAGAAACGCCCACTTGTCGGTTTGATAAATATCGAAGCATGGGCTACCGGCGGACCGGAGGCGCACAGTACATTCTTCATCGAACTCGCACGATTCCTTGACCTCAATCTACCTGAACTCACAAGTCGGCCCCCTAAGGTTTACACGAGACAGTACATCACGGCACGGCTCAATCTGTGTCTCGACCGCCCAATCGTGCAAGGACTTGCCGCGATAGCGTTGGCAAACGAGATCCTTAATCTCTACATCTTCGATGTGTACCGACAAGGCATTCAAAAGTGTGTGGGATTGGGGTGTCCGACTGGATATTTCGACGCTCACATCCGGGACGAAGAAAGTGACTTTCGGGTTTTCCAATCGCTCTTTGATGTGATTGCCCAAGGCGAGAACGATCTGCGTTTTGCGGAGATGGCCGTCAGCGAACTGCTCAATGAGCGAATTGTCTTTCTTGACGCTTTATCAAAAGATTTGGGCATCTGAATCCATTCCTTCCGGACGCTTAGCTTCGCTGGCGTCCGGAAGTTCCTTTATACGAAAATTCATCCCCAAAGAAAAACATTTTATGAAATATATAGAATCAAAAGTTGTACATAGTGGAGAGCGTAATGCGAAAAGACAACACCGATCTGTCACGATCCCCATTGAGCAAACAGCCGCTTATTATTTTGAAAGTACACAACAAATCAAAGATTTCTATAATGGCACGCTTGAAGGAATCAAATACGGAAGATATGGCTGTCCGACACAGCACGCCGTTGAAGAGAAAATGGCTGAAGTAGAACATGCTGACAGAGCACTATTATTCCCATCAGGAATGAGTGCCATTACCACTTCGGTACTGGCACTCGTAAAACAAGGGGATCACATTCTATATACTGAGGATTGTTATAGAAACACAAGAAAGTTTTTTTCTGAACTACTGCCCCAGTTGTCCATTGAAACCTCCGGGATTCGAATTCGCAACATTCAATACGTTAGCAAGTTCCTTAAAAAGAATACTAGGTTGATATTTGCGGAGGTCCCTAGCAACCCGTTTTTACGAGTTATTGATATAGCGTTGCTCTCAGAGTTTTCAAGGAAGAATAAACTCATCACCCTTATCGATTCCAGCTTTGCTTCACCGATTAATATAAAACCTATCGAATACGGCGCTGACGTGGTTCTTCATAGTGCAACAAAATATCTTGGAGGACATCACGATTTGTGTGCCGGTGTCGTCGCAGGGAGAAAAAAGATTATAGAACGTATCCAAAAGTACAGAGATATTTTTGGAGGTATTATAAATCCTCACACATCGTATCTTCTATTAAGGGGCTTGCAAACGTTATCGCTTCGAATGAAAGAACATAACAAAAGTGGATTGGAAATAGCCAATTATCTCTCAAGACATCCAAAAGTTAAAACAGTATGGTATCCGGGTCTCACCACACATCCCGATTTTGAGATAGCTAAAAATAGTATGCACGGATTTGGCGGAGTTGTAATGTTTTCAATAAAAGCATCAGAGACACAGACGAGCGAGTTCGTGGATGCCTTGAAAATCCCCTACATCGCCACAAATTTTGGAGGCCCCCAAAGTTTGATTGAACAACACGCCGTTCTTACTTTTTTCAATAATCGAAAGGAGGCGGACACATACGGAATCAAGGGTAACCTATTGCGTTACTCTTGTGGTTTTGAGAATGTGCAAGACGTCATTGCCGACTTTGAGAATGCGTTTAAGCAAATATGATGAAGGAACGGTCCGCACGTTTTATACAGGATTTGTCAAGGTTCTGAAACGGCATAGGATTTATGAGAGTGTTTGGGAACGGTACATTTGACTCCGCAGACGGTCTCCTGTATCTTTCATACATCCCATAGCTCGTCGATCAGGTCTCGCGCAGTGCGCCTGCCTGCCGGCAGGCAGGGGTTTTTCATTGCTTACATGTCACGCTCACTCAACAAAGGACCCTTCGTGGACGCTAAGCTCCTGAAGAAAGTCAAACATGCAAAACCGGCTTCCGCCGGAGTGATAAATACATGGGCGCGCCGGAGTCAGATAAGCCCGGAAATGATAGGTTTTACTTTCGGCGTTCATAACGGCAAACAGCATCTCGCCGTCCTCGTGTCCGAGGATATGGTGGGGCATCGTCTTGGGGAGTTCTCGCCGACCAAGAAATTCATCCGTCACGGCGGCAAAATGCAGAAAGAAATGGAAATGAAGAAACAGGAAGCAGAGATAGCTTCCGCGAAATCCGCAAAGGCCCCTGCCGCCGCAACCGCTCCCGCCGCAAAGAAATAATCCATGGCCTACGCGACACTCAAAAGCCATAATCAGACACCGCGCAAGGTCCGCCTCGTGACGGATCTTGTGAAAGGCAAGAAAGTACAGGACGCACTCACAGCACTCGAGTTCCTTCCGAAGCGCGCCGCCGAGCCCATTATGAAACTCATCAAGAGCGCGATAGCCAATGCGAAGGCATCGGGCGAAAATGTGGACACGCTTCGAGTACAGTCGATAACCGTTGAGAGCGCCGGCATGCTGAAGAAATATATGCCGCGCGCTTTCAGCCGCGCTTCGCTCATCCGCCGCCGGAAGAGCGCGGTGAAAGTGGTTTTGGGCGCAACTCCGATTTCGAAATAACGTTATGACGCATACCGTACATCCTTACGCGCACCGTCTCGGCATCATCCGGGATTGGAAGAGCCGCTGGTTCGCTGCGGATCCGAAGAGCTACCGCGAGAATATCAAAGTTGATGAAATGATCCGTCGTTTTCTTACCAAGCACCTGCGGGGTTCTTTCACGAGCGGTATTGATATCGAGCGCTCGGCAAACGAAATACGCGTTATTCTCTCGACGGCCCGCCCGGGTCTCGTCATCGGCCGTTCCGGTGAGAATGCGGTCAAGTTGCGCAAGAAGTTGACCGATGTGATACAGAAGGCCTCTGGGCACGCGCTGCCCGCCGGCAAACAGGTTAAATTCGACATAGTCGAAATACGTCAGCCGGAGACGGACGCTGCTGTCGTTGCTTATATGATCGCGGAAGGACTCGAGAAGAGAATGCCGTTCCGCCGCGTATTGAAACAGACGGTTGAAAAAGTAATTGCGGCACGCGAGGTCGAGGGTGTGCGCATCGCTATTTCCGGGCGGCTCGGCGGTGCGGAGATGAGCCGCAAAGAGGAGCTCAAAAAGGGCCGCATCCCACTTCAGACGTTCCGCGCAGATATTGATTTCGCACATGAGCAGGCCTACTTGCCGTATGGCGTCATCGGTATCAAGGTGTGGATCTACCGCGGGAACGTCTATCAGGACAAGAAGACATCCGTACGCCTGCCGGAGAGCGCGCCCGTCCGCAGCTAATATTTTCGTATGTTGTTCCCCAAAAAAGTAAAGCATCGCAAGTGGCAGACGCAGCGCAAGAGTGCGAAGCGTCTTTCCCGCCCAGACACGCGTGGCACCACGGTCGCATTCGGTTCCTTCGCGCTCAAGGCGCTTACGAGCGCGCGCATGACGAGCAATCAAATTGAGTCAGCGCGCAAAGTGCTCGCTCGTGCCACCTCAAAAACAGGTAAGATGTGGATACGCATTTTCCCCGACAGGCCGGTGACCGCTAAACCCGCGGAAGTCGGCATGGGTAGTGGCAAGGGCGATCCGAAGTTCTATGTGTTCGAGGTACGTCCGGGCCGCGTACTCTTCGAGCTTGATGGCGTTCCCGAGGATATCGCGCGGGCGCATCTGCGGCAGGCGGGCATGAAATTGCCGGTCACCACGTCAATCGTCACGCGCCACTAATTTTGCTTTTTTCCTATTTGTATGACAAAAAAGAACACTATGACGACTCGAACCGACCAAGAGCTATCAAAGCTCCTCGCTGATACGCGCGCGCACCTACGTACCGAGCGTTTTGCGCAAGCCGGTGCGCGCTCTAAGGATTCGAATGCCTCAAAGAAGCTTCGCCGAGATATTGCGCGAGTGCTCACCGAGCAACACATCCGTTCGACAGCTACTTAACCTATGGAACAGAACACTTCTCGTCTCCAATCATTCGTCGGTGTCGTCGTGAAGACGGCGATGAAAGATACTGCCACGGTCCGCGTTAATCGCTATGTGAAGAATGCGAAGTACAAGAAGTATTTCGTGCGCTCAAAGAAGTATCTTGCGCACGATCCGGGCAATACGGCGCAGGTCGGTGATACGGTGACCATTGTCGCGACAAGGCCAGTATCAAAATTGAAGCGCTTTGCGATTGCACATACTTCGGCTACTGCCTCGCCCTCTCGCCCTACGAAATAAGTATGTTGCAACCCCGATCCATAGTTACGGTCGCAGATAATTCCGGCGGAAAGATCGCTCGGATATTCAAGGTGCTTGGCGGTAGTAAACGCCGATATGCGCGCATCGGCGACGTCGTCGTCATCTCCATACAGACCGCGGAACCACGCAAAGCGGTGAAGAAGAAAGATATTTATCGCGCGGTGGTCGTACGACAGGTCAAACCGTTCGCGCGTAAGGACGGTTCGTACGTCCGCTTCGATGAGAATGCGGTCGTCCTCATTGAAAAGCAGGGTAAGGAGATGGCCCCGAAAGGAAACCGTATTTTCGGTCCCGTGCCGCGCGAACTCTCCGAGCGGGGTTGGCACTCCATCGTGTCGCTCGCGCCTGAAGTCGTTTAATTTTTCCATATGCACGTAAAAAAGGGAGACAAAGTGAAGGTGATAGCGGGAAAGGACAAAGGGAAGTCCGGAGTCGTTCTGCGCGCGCTACCGCGCGAGGACAAGGTCATCATAGAGGGCATTGCTCTCTATAAACGCCACATGAAAGGCAGTGCCGGAAAGATCGGCCGCATCATCGAGCGCCCGCGACCCATTCATGTATCCAACGTTAAGCGCGCAGAAACATAACACCATGTCCATAACCAAACAAAGACAGCAGACGGCCTACCTCGCGCTCGCGGAGACATTTGGCTACACGAGCCCGATGCAGAGTCCGCGGATACAAAAAGTCGTCGTCTCTTCCGGTGTCGGAAAGAAGCGCGATAAGAAACAACTCGAGCTTATCGAGGACCGTCTTTCAAAGATCACGGGACAAAAGCCAAGTGCCCGTCCCGCACGCATTTCCATTGCCTCTTTCAAAGTACGCGAGGGCGACACGGTCGGTCTTCAGATAACGATGCGCGGCGCACGCATGTACGATTTCCTGGACAAGCTCATTCATATCGCGCTTCCGCGCACGCGGGATTTCCGCGGTCTCTCCGCTAAAGCAATAGACGACATGGGGAACCTTACTATCGGCATCAAGGAACACACCATTTTCCCGGAAACGTCCGACGAGGACCTGAAGGATGTCTTCGGTCTCGCAATCACCATCGTCACTACTGCGCCCACGAAGGCCGAAGCCGAGACCTTCTTTCGCCACCTGGGCCTTCCGCTTATCGTTGACTCGGGCGTAAAACGCTGATATTCTTGAGTGACGCTCTTCGGAGCTTTATTTTTTATGGCAAAAAAGTCCCAGCTAGCACGGTACGCTAAAAAGGCGAAACTCGTGAAGAAGTACGCTCTCAAGCGTGCGGCTTTGAAGTTGGCTGGCGACTCCGAAGGTTTGCAGGCGCTCCCGAGGAATTCTTCGCCGGTACGGCTGAAGAATCGTTGCTCCATTTCAGGCCGTTCTCGCGGTTACATGCGCACATTCGGTCTCTCGCGCATTCAGTTCCGCGAGCTCGCGCTCCAGGGAAAGATACCGGGCGTTAAGAAAGCGTCATGGTAAATCCGACGCATTTTCCATCATGATAGGCGACCGCGTTGGTGATTTCATTATCCGTCTTCAGAATGCCGCACGCATCGGCAAACATGAGGTCTCGGTGCCGTATTCGGCGCATCTCGTTGCCATTGCGAAGAAACTCAAAGAGCTCGGTTTCATTTCCACAGTGGAAGTTAAGAAAGAAGACGACGGCGTGCAGCGAACCTTCGTTGCGACGCTCGCGTGCGACGAACACGGTGTTGCGCGACTGCGTGGCGTAAAGCGTATTTCCAAGCCCGGGCGCCGGCTCTACGCTCCGTACACTGCGGCGCATCGAGTGAAGGGCGGCACGGGCGCGCGCATCCTTTCTTCCTCGGTCGGTATCATCTCGGATGCGGAAGCACGCAAGAATCGTTTCGGTGGCGAAGAGCTGTTCGAAATCTGGTAATGCTATGAGCCGTCTCGCAAAAAAACCTATAGCCATGGGGAAGACCGACGTCTCGGTCAGTGGTGGCATGCTTTCGGTCAAAGGCACCAAAGGCACGCTCACCAAGCGCATGCACCCCTCAATTGAGATCGCTGTCGATTCAGCCGGCGTACTGGTCACCTCGAAGGACCGCTCTCGTCTGGGAAAAGCGCTTATCGGCACGTTCGCTTCGCATGTGAAGAATATGGTCCAAGGCGTTGAGACCCCTTACATGAAAAAACTCATCCTCGAAGGCGTCGGGTACCGGGTTGAGGTGAAAGGAAAGAATATCGTTCTTACGGTCGGCTTCTCCCATACGGTACCGCTCGCGATACCGGAAGATGTCTCGGCAACGGTCGAAAAAAATGTCATCAAACTTGAAAGCGCGAACAAGGAATCGGTCGGACAATTTGCGGCGGACATTCGGCGCATCAAGCCGCCAGAGCCGTACCTCGGGAAGGGTATCCGCTACGAGAACGAGGTCGTCCGACGTAAGCAGGGCAAGAAAGCTGTCTAACCTATGAATCATTCACCTACGACGAATAGTGAACTGCGCAAGCGCCGACATGCGCGCGTCCGCGCGCATGTCAAAGGCAGCGCGACGCGTCCGCGTCTCGCGGTCTTCCGGAGCAATCGCTTTGTTTCAGCACAGCTCATTGACGACACGGCGGGGAAGACGATTGTCGCCGCGCACGGCCGTGAGTTCAAGGGGTCGCAGTCAATGCAGGCCAAAGCGGTCGGTAAAGCGATTGCAGAGAAAGCCGTCGCGAAGAAAATAACTACAATCGTCTTTGATCGCGGCGGCTATCGCTACAGTGGCCAGGTAAAAGCGCTCGCGGAAGCGGCACGGGAAGAAGGTCTCATTTTTTAAATACCTATGACTTCAACAACGGAACCAGAGATACTAGAGAATGCGGATATTGCGGAAGCGGTCGCCCCGGCGGAAGAAGTTTCCGTAGAAGCTGCACCGGCCGCACGGGCGTCTTCGCCGCGCGGCGGCGGCCGTTCGCTACGCGGCCGCTCGCCACGAGGCGGCGGCCGTGGCGGCAGACCGCCGCGCGAGCGCGGTGAGTTCGAGCAAGTGACCATTGATGCGCGTCGCGTGGCGCGCGTGATGGCGGGCGGGCGGCGTTTCAATTTCAGCTTGGTGGTCGTCATCGGCGATAAGAAAGGCCGCGTGGGCGTGGGTCTCGGCAAGGGCATGGATACTGCTCTTGCGATAGATAAGGCGACGCGCGACGCGAAGAGACATCTTATTGCTGTCAAACGCACAGCTTCCGGTTCCATTCCGCACCAGGTGTCAACCAAATACGCCTCTTCTACGGTCGAGATTATTCCTTCAAAGGGCCGCGGTCTCGTCGCCGGTTCGGCGATGCGCACCGTACTCGATCTTGCCGGTGTGACCGATGTCGTCACAAAAATACACACTCGTTCCAAGAACAAACTCACCATCGCGCGCGCGACGGTCGCGGCACTTTCTAAACTGCGCGCTGCCTAAGCTATTTTGTATGCAACTTCATTCATTTTCACCCCGCACCAAGAATAGGAAAAATCCGCCTATTGGGCGCGGCGGCAAGCGCGGAAAAACCTCCGGTCGCGGCGGCAAGGGACAGACGGCGCGCGCAGGGCACAAGATTCGTCCGGAAGTCCGCGATCTCATCAAGAAACTTCCGAAGCGCCGCGGTCACGGGAAGAATCGCGCACGCACCGTCCGAACGAATCGCATTACCGCCTCCGTTGTGAATCTCGCAGTCATCGAAGCGGCCTATAAAACTGGTGAGACGGTCTCGCCGGCCTCCCTTCTTGCGCGCGGACTGGTGCGCAGAGCGAAGGGGCGCGTGCCATTCGTGAAAATACTCGGTACGGGCTCTCTCACGAAAGTGCTCTCCTTCGAGAATTGCTCCATTTCCACTACTGCACGCGCGGCAATCCTTGCTGCTGGCGGTACCATTCATGCTTAATTCTTTCTTTCATAAACTCAAACTCGCTTTCGGTGATACCGAGATCCGTCGCCGCATTCTCTTTCTTGTAGCTGCGCTCGCACTCTTCCGTGTCCTCGCATCCATTCCGATTCCGGGTGTCAATAAGACCGCACTGGCGTCTTTCTTTGCCGGGAATCAATTTTTTGGTCTCCTGAATATTTTTTCAGGCGGCGGGCTCGAGCAGCTCTCGGTCGTCATGCTTGGTGTGGGCCCGTACATCACTGCTTCAATCATTATGCAGCTCGGCACTATCATCTTTCCACAGGTCAAACAAGCATACTTTGAAGAAGGCGAGGCCGGTCGCGCCAAGTTCATAGAATGGAGCCGCCTCCTCACTATTCCCATTGCCGTTCTACAGGGAGTTAGCTTTTTGTTCCTCTTGGAGAGTCAGGGCGTCATAACGCATCTGAGCTCGGTTGGACTTATCGCAAATATCGCGCTCATCGCCGCCGGTTCATTGCTTCTTATGTGGATTGGTGAGCTCGTGACCGAATTCGGCATCGGCAACGGCGTCTCACTCATCATCCTCGCGGGAATCCTCGCAAGTGTGCCCTCAAGTATCTCGCAGACCATCTTCGCCGCGACCGCAGCTAACATTCCCGCTTACCTCGCTTTTACCGTTCTCGCACTTGCGATGATGTATGCGGTCGTAGTTGTCTCCGATGCCGAACGTTCCATCCCGATTGCGTATGCGCGTGCGGTACGCGGCGCGGCACTCGCGCAGAACGCCGCGACGTATCTCCCCATCCGTCTCTTACAGGCGGGCGTGATACCAATCATCTTTGCATTGTCGCTCCTGCTCCTGCCGCAGATGGCGCTTTCAGTGCTCGGAATGCTGAACATTTCTTTCGCGTCCTCCGCTGCACTATGGTACACGGCGTTCCTGTCTAATCCGTGGCAATACGGCGCGATTTATTTCATCTTTGTCGTGCTTTTTACGTATTTCTATACCGCGGTCACATTTGAACCCCACCGTGTCGCCGAAAATCTGCAGAAGACAGGCGCCTTTGTCCCGGGCGTACGTCCCGGTCGCGAAACCGAAGAGTATATCGGGAACGTCGTAAATCGTGTTACGCTTCCGGGCGCTACCTTCCTCGGTCTCATCGCGGTCTCGCCTTCTATCATTCAGGGTCTTACCGGCATCACAACGCTCGTACTCGGCGGCACGGCGCTCCTCATTGCGGTCCAGGTCGCTCTCGACCTCGCCCGCAAAATTGATGCACAGGTCTCACTCCGAGAATACTAAAAGTGCTACAGTGAGCGGATGGAAACACGGACGATATTTTTCATAGGCAAGCCGGGGTGCGGCAAGGGCACTCAAGCGAAATTGCTTTCAGAACAGATGGGATGGCCGATATTCGCCGCTGGTAAGCTCTTCCGCGATATCGCGCGGGAGGATACGCCGGTGGGACGGAAGATGAAGGTCGAGAACGATGCTGGCATGCTCGCTCCACACTGGTTCGCGATGTATCTCTATTTAAAATCACTCTTTTCCATTTCCGAGAACTCCAGCGCTATTTTCGACGGTTTCAATCGCAAGGTGCCGGAAGCGGAACTTGTTATAGATTCGCTCCGGTGGCTCGATAGATCGTTCTCCATCTTCAATATTCACATATCTGACGAGGAGGCATATCGTCGTCTCGCAAGCCGCAAAGAGATTGAAGGCCGCGCGGACGATTCTGCAGTTGATGCGCGCTTGAAGGAATATTACGAACATTCCGAACCGGCAATCGAGGTATTCCGCAAAACAGGAGCGCTTATCAAGATAAATGGCGAGCAATCACCTGAGGATATCGCAAAAGATATTCGTGCGGCACTCGCTCTCGCATGACGATTACGAACGATACGGAGCGTACGAACCTTATTGAAGCCGGCAAACGTCTTGCCCATGTACTTGAAGCACTGCGCGCCAAGGTCGCTCCGGGCGTTTCGGCCGAAGAACTTGATGACCTAGCGGAACAAATGATTCGCGACGGAGGAGATACACCCGCTTTTCTCGGCTATACGCCCGAGGGCGCGCGCCGACCCTATCCGGCCACGCTCTGCGTCTCAATAAACGATGAGGTTGTGCATGGCATTCCGAACGAGACAAAGAAGATATTGAAAAGTGGCGATATCGTCGGGCTCGACCTGGGTCTTACTCATAATGGCGTCATTGTGGACGCGGCCATTACCGTACCGGTTGGAGAGGTGAGCGAAGAGACAAAAAAACTTCTCGTTGCGACCGAAGCTGCTCTTGTCGCGGGTATTGCTGCAGCCGTTCCGGGGAAACATATCGGCGACATTTCATTCGCCATCCAAAAAGAAATAGAACAGGCCGGCTTCAAAGTAGTGAAAGAGCTTGGAGGGCACGGAGTGGGCGAGCTCGTTCATGAGGAGCCGTTCATTCCGAACTTCGGGCGTGCCGGCGATGGTCCCGAGCTTATCGAAGGAATGGTGCTCGCGCTTGAACCGATATCGGCCGCTGGCAAAGCGGCGGTCGCTCTCTCTCCCGATGGTTATACGTATCGCACCAAGGACGGCTCCCGCTCCGCGCACTTTGAACACACGATTATCATTGAGAAAGGCAGTCCACTTGTGGTAACTCAGTTATAATTTCTGTATGAAAAGGGTGATTATTGTGCACGGCTGGGACGGAACCCCCAAAGAAGGATGGTTCCCTTGGTTGAAAAGAGAACTGGAAGCAAAAGGATTCGAAGTTGTTGTTCCTCAACTTCCTGACGCCGAGAGTCCGAGCATTGAGAAATGGGTGCCAGCTCTTGCAGCTGTTGTAGGAACTCCGGACAGAGATACTTATTTTGTCGGCCACTCCATGGGGTGTCAAACAATCGCTCGCTATCTCGAAGGACTTGATGACTCCTTGCGAGTAGGAGGCATTGTGTATGTAGCTGGATTCTTCAATTCTCTTACGTTAGGTACAAATGAAGAAGAGGAGATATGGAATAAGTGGAAAAAGCCAATAGATCTGTCGCGCGTGCGAGCACGAGCTCCAAAAAGCATCGCGATATTTTCTGATAATGATCCGTATGTATCACTGAACAATCAGGACGATTTTAGAAAGGAGCTGAACTCGGAAATTATCATTCAACACCTCATGGGTCATTTTAACGAGGACAGAGGATGTTTCGAGCTCCCCATTGTGCTTGAGTCCATACTGAAACTTGCCCAAAATTAATTCAGCGCTATACTGCTCACATATCCGCCGTAGGCGATTTTATTTTTGAAACTATGGCACATCCAAAGACAGAACAAACGCTCGTCATCGTGAAGCCCGACGGCATCCAACGCGCTCTCATCGGCGAGATCATGAAGCGTTATGAACGGATTGGCCTCAAACTCGTTGCGCTCAAGATGATCGTCCCGACCGAAGCGATGATAGAACAGCATTATTTACTCGATCCGGACTGGAAGAAGAACGTCGGTGAGAAATCAATCGCGAGCTACATGAAAAAAGGAGAGGCGCCTCCTTCGCACGATCCCATTGAAGTCGCCAATTTGGTCGTCGCGCGCTTGAAGAAATATATGACGAGCGGGCCGGTCATCGCGATGGTCTGGGAAGGGGCGCATGCAGTCGAACTGGTGCGCAAAATTACGGGCGGCACAGAACCGAGAAGCGCCACTATCGGCACCATCCGCGGTGACTTCGTCATTGATTCCTATCAGATGGCGGACACGGCTGACCGCGCGATCCGCAATCTTATCCATGCGTCCGGCACGGTTCCGGAGGCGCAGATGGAGATCCCGCACTGGTTCTCCCAAAAGGAGATCATCAGTTATAGCGTACCGCACGAGGCAACGCTCTACGACGACGATATAACAAGCATCCTTGGATAGACAAAAGGCAAATAATGGGTTGATTTTTGCGTTTTCCACAAGGACATTTGACACAGGGTGTATAGTTATAAGTGGAGTCGTTCCCTTTTTACGCAACTTGCCGTTTTAACGGGAGCTCTGCATTAAGACAGCTTGGTTTGAATTCCGCGAGGAAATCCGAAAGCTGTCGTTCGGGCACCCACCTGGCAAGATAAAGTTGCTTAAGAGAATGGCTCCGCGAAAAAACCGCATCTTTAGATGCGGTTTTTTCGCGCCCTGAACAATTGTGAGGGGCCGTCCCAAGCGGTTCTTTCGCGGAACGTCCCCACACATAATGCCTGCGAAACGTGTATTCTCTGGCGGCGAATCAGAAATGGAGAGTAAGGACTCGGCCTTAGTGGCCCGGAACGCTCTCCATTTCTGATTCGCCGCCATCCTGCATATGCTACATTTTGCGTATGGCATTGCGATTGAGTTTCTATGGCGGGGCGGGGAAAGTAACCGGCTCCAATTTCTTGATCGAGGGCAACGCGGCTAAAACCGCCAGTGGCGGTTCGCCCGACGTGCCGCAGAACGGCATGTCTAGGGGAAAACTCCTTGTTGATTGCGGTGTTGAACAGGGCAGTGACTTCTGTGAGGAGTGCGTCTACGGGCCGTTCCCGTATGACGTAAAAACAATCGATGCACTTGTCGTCACGCACGCCCACCTCGATCATGTCGGCCGCATTCCAAAACTTGTGCGGGACGGCTTCCGCGGGAGGATATACATGACCGCGCCAACAAAAGACCTTGCCGAACTCATCTTGCGCGACTCGGTTGGTATTCTTGCTGAAGAGGCCCTCCGCCGCGGCAAAACACCGCTCTATGAGGAACAAGATGTTGAGACCGTCTTTTCGCTTATTGAAACGCTTGAGTATCATACTGAAAAAGAAATTCCTGCCTGCCGGCAGGCAGGGCTCACAGGACTCTCCATCTACTTGCGCAATACCGGCCACATCCTCGGCTCAGCAAGCGTGAGGATTAAAGACGAAAAGGGCGTTACTGTCGTCTTGACCGGCGACATAGGCAATTCACCCTCTCCGCTTCTTCCCGATTGGGAGCCGGTGCCGGACGCGGACGCGCTTGTGATGGAGAGTGTGTATGGCGACCGCGCACATCCGGCGCGAGAACATCGTGCCAAAATCCTGCTTGACGCACTGAAACGCGCTGTATCGCGAGGCGGCACGATTCTCATTCCCGCTTTCTCTCTTGAACGCACGCAACTAATGCTCTATGAACTTTCCAATTTTTTTGACGCGGGAGACATTCCTCGCATACCCGTTTTCCTCGATTCCCCGCTCGCAATAAAAGTAACGGCTGTGTATGAGAAATGGGGGCCGACCTATTTCAAACCAGAGACCGAGGATGAGATGAAGCGGGAGGGAAGTATTTTTGAATTTCCGTTCCTTTCGAAAACGTTTTCACGCGCAGAGTCCATGGCCATAGAGAAGACGCCGGATCCGAAGATTATCATTGCCGGTGCGGGCATGAGCCATGGCGGCCGCATCGGCCGCTGGGAGACGCGCTACTTGCCTGAACCATCAACGACACTTTTCATTGTCGGGTATCAGGCGCCCGGTACTCCCGGACGGCGCATTGTGGAGGGTGCGTCTTCAGTACGGCTTGCGGGCAATGATGTGCGCATCAGGGCGAAGATTGAGAAACTGGAAGGATGGTCGGCACATGCCGACCGCGACGAACTCCTGAAATTCGCAGAAGCTGCGCTTTCCGATGGGCGTCCAAAAGTAATTTTCACCGCCATCGGCGAGCCCTCAACCGAACGGTTTCTCGCTCAGCGCATCCACGACTACCTCGGTGCCCGCGCCATCGTCCCCGACCTCGGGTCGACCTGGGAGATCACGAAGGATTCAGTCAAAAAATCTGATTTCTAGATCCCCTAGGTATCTAGTGTCTACATAATTGAGGAGTATACTTGCATTTATGCAGGTCTATTTGGACGCAAACATCTACTTGGAATATTTCCGAGAAAATTCAAAGGAAAGACTCGCTCCTTTACGTGAATTAGTGAAACTGGTGAAAGGCAAGAAGGTTGTATTGCTCATTCCGTCTCAGACGCGACATGAATATTATCGAAATAGAAGAAAAATTGCGGAACTAACCAGGACTGCCTTGGTCAAACAGGCGCATTCAAATTTTAGTGTTCCAGCGACCCTGGATACGGACACAAAAGAAGTTAAGAGCGTGCTGGAACATGTTGAGAGTCTTGGTCGGGCGTATAAAAAACTCGTAGAGAAATATGATCGAGCGGTTGACCAAGAAAGAACCGATGCGGACGTACTCATCAGAGAACTTTTTAAATTGGGAGAGGGCTTCGACGAGACAGAGTCTATCATTCACCGGGCCTATGTGCGGTATATGAAAGGTAATCCTCCTAGGAAAACTGACCACTCTTATGGTGACGCTATTACTTGGGAGACACTTCTTGAGAACGGGGCAAAAGACAATTTGTTAATGGTCTCAAAAGATGGTGATTTCATTGAAAATTTTAGGGGCCAACCGGTTTTAAACCATTTCCTTTACGTTGAATGGAGAATAAAATCAAAAAAGAAAAAGAAGGCTGAACTCTTTACCTCGTTGGCTGAATGCGTGAACCATATAAATAAAAGGAAGACTTTCAAAAAGGAGATAGTCGAAAAAGAGAAAGGTGCGCGCGCATTTTCTGAAAACATTGTTAATGCTCATGCTTATCCAAATATAGTCACAGACAATCCCTTTCTTAAATATAGTGGATTATTAAACAATAACCAGGGCATAATGAGTATGCCCGTCGGTGGTCTTTCATCGGTTTCCATCGACGACTACTTGATACCAAGAATAGATCGGATAGATCTTAACGCAAGTCCAGCAAATTCAGTCGCTCTTTCTATGTCGTATACGATAGAACCAGCTAAGTTTTGTCCATTTTGTGGATCCAAAGCGGAAAGATATGGCCTTAGTGGATATAGATGCACCTCACAAAAGTGTCATAAGGAATTCAATATTTGAAACGAAACCGCCCCGTCTTAAAGCGGGGCAGTTTTCGTCGAGGGAGTTTAGACGACTTGCTTGGCGATGCGGGAGAAGATGGCTGGGTGGTCAGCGGCGAACTGGGCGAGGACCTTCCGGTCGAGCATAAAACCGTTCTTCTTCAGCTTCGCGATGAACATGCTGTAGGAACGATGCCCGTTGTCGCGGACGGCGGCATTGAGCCGGACTATCCAGAGCTGGCGGAAATCGGTCTTCTTGTCGCGTCGATGGGCGAAGGCGTAGCGGCCCGCGCGCATGAGCGCTTCGTGCGCATAACGCTCCTTCTTGGAGCGCACGCCGCGATAGCCCTTGGCTCGCTCCAGAATATTCTTGCGGCGCTTCTGCGCCATGACACCTCCTTTGATTCTTGTCATACGAAAATGATTACTCGTTCGGATTAATTAGGCACCGGGAAGAAAACGCCGACGGACGCTTTTCGTCAAAGCGATAGCGACAGCGCGGCGCTTTGCGCTGCGCTCGGCCCCGCTTTGCTTTGCATTGAAATGGTTCTGGCCTTTCGCGCGCGCCATGAGCTTCCCGTTGCGGGTTACGCGAATTCGTTTCGTATAAGATTTATTTGTTTTCATTTTTGTGTTTTGTTCTCTCGATCCCGAGTCCGCCGAGGGACTTGTCGCGTTTTGCTTGTGCTACAAGATCGCGCTCTATGACCCCGGCGAAGCCCTTAGGACTTCTCGCAACCGGCTCAGCGACCTTATAGGCGTAGGGGATGCGCAGAAGAAATCTCTCAAGACGTTCCTTGAGGAACTCCTCGCCCATGCCCTTATAACGGCCTTTCAGGAAGAGCTCAGCTCGCACTCGGTGACCCTCGGCGAGCCACTCGGCTGCTTTCTTTGCCTTGAGGTCCATATCGTGGTCGCCAGTGCCTACTTTGACCTGGACCTCCTTGGTCTCCGATATCTTTACCTTCGCCTTTGCTACCTTCTCTTTCTTACTGCGCTCGTATTCGAATTTACCATAATCCATGATCTTCGCAACGGGCGGGACGGCCGAGGGAGAAATTTCGATGAGATCGAGCCCGGCGGTCTTGGCAGCCGCTAGCGCCGCCGAGAGTGCGAGGACGCCCAGATTTTCTCCTTGCGCGCCGATAACGCGCAACTCTAGCGCGCGTATCTCGTTATTTATGCGAAGTCGGTCGGTAGCCACTGGAAGTACAAGAAATATAGCATGAAAAGATACGTTCGTGCAACATATTTTATTTCGAGATCTGACTCGGGTTTGAGAGGATTATTTCGGCTTTATCCTGATATGAGGAGATTTTGCCGGTGAGAGTTACGGTTGCGCCGACATACCGGGAGAGGTCGCCGAATTCCTTCACGTCATCGGCGAAGATGACGCCGGAGAAAGGACAGTTTTTGTAATTCTGGCAAAAATCCAGAAAGACAGTTCCGCTCTTGGAAGTGTAGGCATCAATCAACGTCCCGCGCACGGAGGCGTATTCGCCGATGTGCGCGAGGGCCTCAGTGTAATTAATTGTTCCGATTGAAACGGACGCGGCCGCTCCCGCGGCCGCGTTTCCTTTGTATGCCTCAAGCAGTCGTTTCAAAATATTCTCGTAGGCCTGCCGCAGCGCCGGGTCGGTGCCGATCTCAAGAATCTCATCATTCAGGGTCGTCGCGGATTTGGTCCAATTGTAACTGCCGAATGCATATGCCTGCTCCGTCACAAGAAGCTTGATGTGCATAATGCCGTTTCCACTTGCATGTCGCTCCGTAAAAAGAGGGATGTCCGCTGTACGCAGCTTCAGGGTAATGGGAGCTCCATAGCTGTTACTGCTTTGCTCGGAATCCATGATTCCTCTCACGTCGATACCACGGTTTTTCGCCGCAACGAGCGCGTCGGCGATACTTTGAAGCGTAAATGTATAGATCGCAAAATAGACATATTCTTCCGCTTCGTCGATGAGCGCAATGATTTCCTGATCGTTCTGCTTCTTATCCAAACTGTAGACGATACGTATGCTGCCGGCGGCGGGTGCCGATACCGTTTGTGCAGGAATATTCACGCCCGCGCCCTGTGCCCCATTGCCGCCTGCCGCGTATCCCGTAGCGCCTGCGGCAAGCGCAAGCATAAGCGCAGCAGCCGCGCGAATTATTCTTTGATTCATTCTGTTAGAAATAGTCCCCATTAGAGACCGCCCTGATTACGTCTGCTAATGTCGACCATTGTATCGCTCATTCGCGAATAATTCCCTAACGGGATTCATGCATCCAGTATTAAATGAGCCACACCAGGATACCGTATGACCTTATTTCTTTTGTTATTAGCCGAAAATTTCCGGATGCTTTTTCATCGCCTCTTGAGCTTCTAGATTTGCCTCAATTTTTTCTTTTTCAAGTCTCTGTTCTGCTTCCTTTGCGGTGAGCGTGGTATAAGGGCTTCCCGTTCTCTCTCGCATTTCATCTTGCATTGTTTTTCTGATTTTTTCCAACTGTTCCGGTCTTAATTTTTGTGGTTTTTCGATGCCCATACTATAAAATAGTTATTACTAACCGCTTACAGTATATCCACTTTGTTGTCGGAGACCAATAGCTATGCACACCCCGGTCGTTCTCGGGGTAAGGTACTCTTCTCTAGCAGGGTTATCAAATACTTATTGCATCTATGAATATACTGGCGATTTCGGGGAGTTTGAGGAAGGATTCGTTCAATACTGCGCTCCTGCGGGCTCTACAATCGCTTGCGCCAGCCGATATGCACATTGAGATTGCGGATATCGGTGACCTTCCGCTTTTCAATCAAGACAGCGAAGGCGCACTTCCTTCAGAAGCACAAGCGCTCAAACATAAAGTCACCGCCGCTGACGGTATTATTTTCGCGACTCCGGAGTACAATCGTTCCATTCCCGGCGTGCTGAAGAATGCCATTGATTGGGTTAGTCGCCCGTACGGACAAAATTCCTTTTCAAAGAAGACGGTCTTGATAGCTGGTGTCTCAGGAGGAAAAATCGGTACGGCCGTCGCGCAGAGTCATTTGCGGCAGATCATGCTTTATTTGGATGCAGATGTTATCGGTCAGCCAGAGATCTATCTTGGCCCTGCGCAGGAACTATTTGACGGGGAAGGGAACATTACCGATGATGCAATAAAGAAACTACTCGTAGAGGCGCTTGAGACATTCAAGAGTCGCGTAGAGTAATACCTATTCGATTTCAGCATCTGATCCGTCTTTCCCTGTGCGGTACGCACGAAGAGTGTGCCGACCGATAAAGAAGAGCATAAGGAGGAAAACACCTGCAATGCCCCAGCGCACGGTACTGAGCCACTCGGAGGTGACGTTGCCGAACCAATAGGAAGCAAAGAAAAGGGTAGTTCCTATGAGTAAACCCCCGGCAATTGCTGGCGGTATGAAAATGGTTAGCGGATAGCGGAAGAATCCACTCGCGGCGTATGTCGTGAACCGCAATCCGGGTACAAAGTGGCTTAAGAGAATGATTGGTGTATACCGATTTTCGAGCCACGAGCGAAAGGGCAGTGTAAACTCATGGTCTATGTAATGTGCAAGACGCGGGTGGCTGCGGGCGAATGATCCGATGGAGTAGAGAACGGCGTCTCCGAACGCAATCCCGATATAAAGGGAGAGGAGCGCAAGCGGAACCGAGATAATGCCGTCGGCTGCGAGCACGCCGACGACGATAGTGGTCAAATCTTCAAGAACGAAGGCGCAGAGGATGATGGCAAGCGACAGCAGTAGGGTGCCATCAATTGTACCGTTAGCGATATGAGAGAGAAAGGTAAGCATATGAACTGCTATATCCTAACAGATATTCTTTACCCTTTACATTTGTCTGCTCAAGGCAAAGCGTATGTGTTATGCACAGAATGTCCGAATTCCATTTTTCTATTCGTGAACAGAGCAGTATCATAGGAGAAGTGCTCCGCCCTGTTGCCTCCGGGCAGGTCGGCGGGTCGCTTTAGTAGCCCTAACGGCTTATATGGCGAAAACACCCACTCTCATATTCAGTGTCATTCTGATGCTCTTGGGGATTCTCGGATTCACTTCCAACTCGCTCATAGGCGCGAATGCGCTTTTTGTCGCCGACTCGGCGCAGAATCTCATCCACCTTATCCTTGGCGCAATCCTTCTCGTTGTCGCTCTGTGGGCCAGTGATAGCTTGGCATTCTGGCTTAAGGTCATTGGCGCCGTGCTATTCCTGCTCGGCCTCATCGGCCTCATCACTGTCCCATCAGTGGGTGGCTCGCTCCTCGGCATCGCCGCTTCAAACGGTGCTTCCGACTGGCTGCATCTCATACTCGGTGCCACCATCTATATCACCGGAATGTACGGTATATCGCCTACGCAGTCCTTACGTCCGCAAGGCATGATGTAAACATGGAGAAGCTGGAAAAGGCGACGTTTGCGGCCGGATGCTTCTGGGGAGTGGAAGCATCGTTTCTTGTAGTGCCGGGCGTCACGGACGCCGTTTCCGGCTACACCGGCGGGCATAGCGAACATCCAACGTACGAACAAGTGTGTCACGGCGATACCGGCCATGCCGAGGCGATTGAGATCATTTTTAATCCGGAAAAAGTTCCCTACGAAACGCTCGTCAGAAAATTTTTTGCTCTACACGACCCCACACAGATGAATCGGCAAGGTCCGGATGTGGGGGAGCAGTACCGTTCGATTATTTTTTATCATTCCTCGGAGCAAAAAGAGATAGCCGAGCGCATTGCGAAGGAGCTTGCGCCCCGGTATTTCCCGAGAACTATAGCGACTTCCATAGAGGCCGCAAAGACCTTTTGGAGAGCTGAGGAATACCACCAACGCTACGCGCAGAAAAACCCCGGTCGCGTCGTATGCTATATATGAATCAATACTTTCAGGTTACGTCACGTCGGCTTGACCAATAGAATAGTTAATGTATGATGATGAAAGTTAGGCCTTTGATATATGCAACTTGCAGTTTGCCATAGCAGAAAGCGGCTTATTTTAGGCCCCTCCCTGCTATGGCAAACCCTCACCGACGAGGGAGCCCGCTGGCAAACGCGTTGTTGTCCCTAATAGGGGCTCATTCGCAAAGGAGAAAACTATGAGCAACCTTACGCTCGATATTGGTCTCGCTGCCAAACTCAAAGTGGCGTTCGCACGCAACGATTGGACGGAGCAACTGATTGACGCGGCCTGTGAAG
>CAZJKG010000002.1:0-106470 GCA_964546795.1 uncultured Candidatus Saccharibacteria bacterium | reverse complement strand
AAACATCGGCTCGAACCATATTTTAATTTTGGGGGAAGAAAATTTTTTAATCATGCTATGCAACCCAATTTTTATGAAATCTATAAATCCTCGCTTTTCCAAAAAACTCTCAAAAAATTTCTTGGCACCGGCGCAGTAGAAGTAATTACAAGACCAGCTTGCTTTTTTGTTCGATTGAAAAGCGAGGATACAAAACTCATAAAAAGAATTATTGTATTTCCTCCGCATGGCTTTACTGGAGACGAAATTGCTTTGCTGAACCCTCATCCCGAAGCGAGAACAGCGAGGATAACAATTCTTGGTAAAATCAACCCCGCGAAGAAAGGATTTAAGCCGCTCGTAAGAGAAATAAAATTCAGTTTTTCCCTCACTCGAAGTGTTCCTACCGAAAAAACATCGGCTTACGCAAAATTTTCCGAGAAATACTGCAAAAGCCAGCTTAAATCTTGGAAAAACTGGTTTTATGTCGTTAAAGAAAACGGTTGGGGTAATTTTCATAGCTTGATAAATGTTTCTAATGAGTGGGTAATAGCACTTTTGGAAAAAGAGGCGATCGACCAAAAAGAGATAAACATAAAATTTTATCTCGAAAGATTGCCCCAATCGGAAGCAAAAAAATTGAGAGTTGCCGTACAGAAGATTGAGCGTATTGGGGATAAAATTTTTGATGATACAAAGTTTGTCTCAGAACTTTTGAAATTCCCGTCAAAAATTTTAGTGCCGATTTTAATTCAAATGTTGAATGTTCAAGAAACCGGGAAACACGAAAACTGCACATTCTTTGCGCTCCTGCTAAAAGTTGCGAGAAAAAACAAAAGGCAAGTTTTGGAAGAAGTAAAACGAGCGATTGAATTAAAATCGGCACCATATTATTATTTAGAAGATTTGGAGAGGAAATTGAATAAATCATGATTTTAATGCCGCCAAAGAAAAACTTGAAATTGTTAGCGACGCGGCTCCGCCGCCTTCCCGAATTTTCGCGGGGGGACTTCCTCGCCGCCGCAGGCGGCGAAATGCGTTCGGACTAATTCAAGAATACTGCACTACTTCGCCCGTCACACTCGGAAGTGTGGCCGGGCTACAAAGTGCAAGCACTGTAGGAGCTTATTTGGAAATAGTGCCGTGCACTACGAAGCCCTTCTTAGGGCGTAGTAGTGTGGATAACTATACGTGCTATACTCGCTCCATAACAATACGAACATGGATAAAACCGTCACCATTTACAGCACGCCGACATGCCACTTTTGCCAAATGACCAAAGATTTTCTTAAAGAAAAAGGCATCGGCTATACCGATTACGATGTCGCGCGCGATCTGGAGAAGCGTCAGGAGATGATACAGAAATCCGGCCAGATGGGCGTACCCGTCATCTTTATCGGGAATGAAATGATCATCGGTTTCGACAAGGAAAGGATCGCTACTTGCCTCGGCCTGCCTGCCGGTAGGTAGGCGTCACCGCGTAAAGTTCAAAACAAAACGTGCCTCGCGGGAGTTGGGTACATTTTGTTTACGGTGAGTATGGATAAAGCGAATGTGTACTAGAATGTACATGATATATTCTAAATATGTACCGAATATTGTCTGAGGAACAACATAAAAACCTCATTAGATTGCGGAGGCATGGGAAGAGTATTCCTGAAATCTCAAGAGAAACCGGAACACCCATTACAACCGTTCAGCGACATATAAAAGGAGTTCAAGTTCCATCTGAATTCCAGACAATTCTCAGGGAGAAACAAGGAGGATCAAAAGATCGCGCTAAAGGTCTACGCTCCAACGTTGCAAAGAGCGCCGGAAAATTGTTGGGAAATATTTCGCATCGAGATTATCTTTTCTTGCTTATCGGGTTGTATTGGGGCGAAGGTACCAAGAGAGATTTTTCTGTCATTAATTCAGACCCTCTTCTCATACAAACTTTTATTCATTGCTTAAAAATTCTCGGTATATCAAAGGAACGTCTTTCTGTTTCCATAAGAGTTCATACGGAAATATCTATATCTAAAGCAAAAGCATTCTGGGCGCAGACGACCGGCTTGCCAAAACAAATTATTGAACGAGTTGAGGTTATAGAAGGGAAGAAGAAAGGGAAACTTCCATATGGTATGTGTCGAGTGCGGGTCAGGTCCGGTATACGAGACCGACTACTTATTCAAAGCGCAATGGCACTCGTTGGAAAAGAATGCAGTAAAAGGATAGTATCTAGCTGAGCTGCCGTAGTTCAACGGATAGAACGAGGGATTCCTAATCCCTAGATGCAGGTCCGACTCCTGCCGGTGGCATATAGCAACTATCCGCTGATTCAGGTTCGACTCCTGAGAGGGGCACTGACAAGCGCATCCGCGGTCCTGAGATACTAGTATTTATATATTTTTTAAGTTAATCTTCGTTTCAGTATAATGTTCATTTAGAACAGGAGGTACACAATGAAGATAGGTCTTGACTTTGATGGCGTTATTTCTGACCGTGGAAAACTCAAGTCCGATGGTGCCAAAAAGCTCTATGGGGTTGATATTCCGCCCGCGAAGTTCAAGAAGGAAATCGTAGTGGGGGAAAAACACCTCACTGCAGAGCAGTACCGCGAACTTCAGAAGGTTATTTATGGAACGCGAGAAATCGGTTTCCTCATGGAGCCAGTTGATGGCGCGCTCAATTACCTTCCTCGGCTCATTGCTGATGGCCATACGGTTCTGATTATAACTTCGCGCGGCAAAGTCGAATTGGAAATCGCCAAGGAGTGGTCTATTCGCCAAGGACTTCAACTCGACTTCGTTGGTGTCGGTTACGGCAACAGCAAAGCTGAAGCAGCGACAGGACTCGATCTCTATGTGGACGATGACCTCGACAAGCTTGAGCCGCTCGTTAATGTCGTGCCCCACCGATTTTTGTTCTCGTGGGGCTATAACACCCATATAGATGTGGGAACTACCGCTAGACGTATTGCTTCATGGGGGGAACTTCACCGCACCATTCAAGTGCTTGGAGGCGGCCGATAAAGTCGGCCGCCTCTTTTGATTTTCAATAGAACACCATGCTTTCTATGCCGAAGGTGCTAGAATAGAAGTCATATGGACCCGGAACTGAAACGTCAGCTTGAAGAGATACATGCGCTTGCGAAGGACAATCATCACATGCTGCGCGCTATTCGGCGCCACCAGTGGTACAGTTTTATGTCGACCGTTGTGGTCTGGCTCGTCGTACTCATCGCGCCCTTCTATTTCTATCAGCAATACGTCCAGCCGCTCGTCGCGCAATTCTCTGCAACGACTGGCGCGCCGGCGTCGGGTCTCTTCGGTCTTCCGACTACCGCCGAACTTCAAAAGCTGATAAACTCGTACAAAGTGGGGCAGTAGGCCTCGCATAAAGACGCTTGGATAGCTCAGTTGGTAGAGCATCGCCCTGAAGAGGCGGGGGTCCCCGGTTCGAGCCCGGGTCCAAGCACAGATATGTTACAAGCGATCTTTTTCTGGACGCGGACCCATGAACGGCATCTTTCGGCATTTGCGATGGTCGCCGGCTTTATTGTCGACAGTTTTTTCTTTGAACGTATCGATCTCTGGCAAACGCAAATACTATTCGCTTCCTACACCGCCACGTGTTTTATCGCGATTCCACTCCTTCATTGGTTTGAGATGCGCGCGGAGCGCGGCCATCCTTTCGTGCGCTGGCGCTTGATTCTTCCGTTCATTATTCAGTTCGCGCTCGGCGGATTCTGGAGCGGTTTCGTTATTTTCTATGGGCGCTCGGCAAGCATTGGTGCTTCATGGCCGTTCCTCCTTTTCCTGCTCTTCGTTTTTATCGGGAGTGAGTATTTTCAGCGGTATCATTCCCGGCTCGTTTTTACTAGCGTACTATTCTTTTTTGCGCTCTATTCGTACGCCATCTTTGCCATGCCGATTTATACCGGCACCATCGGGACGGGAACGTTCCTCGCGAGCGGCCTGCTCGCCATCGGCGTATTCGCCCTCTTTACCATTCTTTTGCGTATTCTGGCGCGCGAACGTTTCCTCGTATATGTCTGGAACATCAGGATAGGAGCGCTCGCGGTGCTTATCCTTATGAACGTATTCTATTTTACGAATATTTTGCCGCCTCTGCCACTTTCTGCGGAGGCGGCCGGTGTCTATCACAAGGTCATTCGTGTTCCCGGTGCGTATCTGGCGATGAATGAGGCGGAGCCGTGGCAGGTGCGTTATCTCGGTTTTTCTCCGACATTGCACGTTATGTTTGGAGAGTCGCTTTCCGCCTACAGTTCCATTTTTGCACCGACGACGCTTATGACGACTATCGTGCATCACTGGCAGTGGTATGACCCGATACAGAAAACGTGGATAACGAAAGCGACCATTACCTATTCTATTGTTGGCGGGCGCGACGGCGGATATCGCGGCTACTCCACAGTACTCGTAAACGAAATCGGAGAATGGCGGGTCAGTATAGAAACGCTCGATGGCCGCCGTATCGCACGCATACCTTTCACGGTGGAACGAGTCATGTTCCCGGTACCCGAAGAGACGATTACTTTAAAATAAGCCAAAAACTGGCTTGCTCCCTACGCTCGCTCAGAAGAATGAAATTAGGATTTCTTCTTCATTCGCTCGCTTGGTAGTAGAAATTCTTAGCCGACTTTCACACGCAGTTTCGTCTGTTTCGTTTTATCAAGGCGTGGGAGGATGATGGTCAGTAGGCCATCCTTGGCACTTGCGGAGGAGGCCTCCACATCAATTTCTTGCGGAAGGAGGATGGTGCGCGAGAATGAGCCCCAGAATAGTTCACGGGTGAAATAGTCGGGACCCGCGGTTTGCTCGCGCTCCATGCGCGAGCCAGAGATCTCCACCATATCGCGACTTATGGAAATATTGAGTTCGTCGGGGCGCACGCCCGCAACAAAGGCGCGAATGATGATATCGTTCGTGGTCTGGTGTACATCCACAGGGAGCTGCCCCTCGTTTGCAGGAGCGTCGTCACTGAGCGGCGCCGGACGAGCGGTGGCTCCATTTGCTTGAGAGCGCGATTTTTCGCGCGCGGGCGCCGGTGCCGTCTCCTCCTCATCGAATGCATCAAACGCATCATTGGAAGAGGCATTTCCGGAAAGACGTTCAAAAAACGAGCGCTTCATATTCATAGTTAATAAGTTTGTTTAGAGAAATTGCGGTACCGAAAATATTTGAGCACTTCGAATGCTGCGAAGAAGATAAGGACGACCGTCCAGACGAGGAAGAACGCCGCAGGCGCAATCGAAGCGTCTTGGTTAATGATAATCATATTAAAGGCAGTGTGCAATGCGATGGCGAGGATAAGTCCGGCTGCCGATGCTAGCATCCGCTGTACTGGTTGATATCCCCGCGAGAGGGCAAGTGAGAATCCGATTATTCCGGAAGCCACAACATGGAGTAGAGTAGAACCGAGAAAGCGCACGTCGCCGGTGAAAAGTCCGACGGCCAAATGTCCGTCCGAGATCGGAGCAAAAAGAAAGAGCATATTTTCCGCCGAGGCGAAGCCGAGCGCCACCGTCACCATATAGATGACATAATCGGGCGTTTCGTCTACGGCATTGCGCCAGAGGATGAAGACGGCCGCCATGACATATTTGAGGAATTCCTCGATGAGCGCCCATGCGGTCAGGACCGATGTATTATCCATCAAATACGTCTTCGCATAGTGCTCAAGTGGCAGTGCAAGCGGCACTGCTGCCATACCTGCGACGAAGGCAAGGGCAATGAGCGTGCGCGGTTCAGGACAGCGGGCGTCCTCCTTCAGGAGGAAATAGAGCCAGATGAAAGAGGGCAGAAGCCCGCCAAGGAATGCGTATCCGAGTGTGGTGGCAGTCATTTCGCTTTATTGTAACAGGCCCGAAGTGGCAGTAATTTCTGGCAGCGCTCCGGGCCGCTAGGCCAAGTCTAACTGCCAGAAATTACTACCACTTCAGGCCAGCGCGCGACCATGAGGAATTCGGCGTCCTTGGTCGGCATGGATTGCCAGATCTCCTCAGTAATGAACGGCATGAAAGGATGGAGAAGCCGGAGCATCCTATCGAGAAGGGTTACGAGAAGTCGCGCGCGGGACGTGCGGGCGGTAGCATCAACACCGGCGAATATCGGTTTGGACTCTTCTAGTATCTTGTCTGCGAGTTCATGCCACGCATAGTGATAAAGCTTCTCCGCTGCTATATAGATGCGGAATTCTTCAATATCAGTCGTTACGTCTTTCAAAAGCACATCATGTGCAGAGAGTATGACCGCATCGCTCGTTGCGAGCGATGCGGTCATATCCGCATCCTTTGCATTGTCGAGTATGAATCGTGCGATGTTCCAGAGTTTATTCGCGAAATGCTTATAGCCCTTCACTTTATCTTCGCTAATGCGCATGTCGGTACCCGGAGTATTCCCGACGATGAGCGCCATTCTCGCGGCGTCCGCGCCGAATTTCTTCGCAATATCAAGCGGGTCCAGATTATTGCCGAGCGATTTTGACATTTTGCGCCCCTGCGCATCGCGAACGAGGCCGTGGAGGTAAAGCGTTTTGAAAGGTATCGTGCCGAGAGTGAATCCGGTCATCAGTATCATGCGTGCGACCCAGAAAAAGAGGATGTCATAGCCGGTTTCAAGAAGATCGGTCGGGTGATAGGTCTTGAAATCAGGGGTTGCTTCGGGCCAGCCGAGGGTTGAGAAGGTCCAGAGGCCGGAGGAGAACCATGTATCAAGCGAATCCTCGTCCTGCTGCCAGCCCTCTTCGGCGGGTGCGACGCCGACCACGATCTCTTCGCCCTTGTACCAGACCGGGACACGGTGGCCGTACCAGATCTGCCGGCTGATGCACCAGTCGCGCAGGTTTTCTACCCAGTGGAAATAGGTCTTTTCAAAATAGTCCGGAACGATCTTTATCGCTCCGGAGCGCACAGGGTCAAGCATCAATTCCTTCAACGTCTTTCCGCGACCGGGAACTTCTTTATTCACCTCGATGAACCACTGCAACTTCGGTAAGGGTTCAATGATGCCGCCCGTGCGTTCGGCGGTAGCGATGTTTTGAGTAATACTCTCTTCTTTCTCAAGCAATCCTTCGCTTCTTAGCCACTCTACGACCAATTCTCGCGCCTCACTGGTTTTCTTACCTTCAAGACGTCCTGTGACCGCCATCTTCGCATGTTCGTTTATGACGATGACCTCATGCGAGAGTTCGTGTCTGTCGGCGATGTCCCAATCGGTCTGGCTGTGCGCGGGTGTGATACCGACCGCGCCGGTGCCGAAGGTCTGGTCAACTTCTCTGTCGGCAACGACTGCTATATGAATAGGAACATCGCAGAAAGTCACATCGTATTCTTTGCCGACGAATGCACGGTACCGCGCGTCATCTGGATGCACGGCCACCGCAACATCGCCCACTTTGGTCTCGGGACGCGTCGTTGCGATAGGAATAGGGAAGTTCTTGGAGTAACGGAACGTGTAGAGTTTTGCGGGGCGCTCCTCATACACTATCTCGTCATCCGAAATGGTGGTCTGCCCTTTGGGATCCCAATTCACGATGCGCAGGCCGCGATAAATGAGCCCGGCATCGTACATCCGCTTGAATACTGTGCGTACCGCATGGCTGCGTGTCTCATCAAGCGTGAATGCTTCGCGCGACCAATCGAGCGAAGCACCCATTGTTTTGAGCTGATTCACAATGGTGTCATGGCTCTCCGCCGCAAATGTCTCAATACGTTTAAGCAATTCTTCGCGCCCGAGGTCGTGGCGGTTCTTCCCCTCATCTTTTTTTATCTGTTTCTCAACAATGGATTGTGTCGCTATCGCGGCATGGTCGGTGCCGGGCATCCAGAGCGTGCGGAAACCGCGCATCCGTTTATAGCGGATGAAGACGTCTTCTATCGCAAGCATGAGTGCATGACCCATATGCAGCCGTCCGGTGACGTTCGGTGGGGGGAGCACGATGGCATACGTTGGCGCGTCCTCTTTGACAACGCCTTGCTTTACGCACTCGTCCGGATTGAACAAACCGCTTTTTTCCCACGCCGCATACACCCGCGGCTCGGTTGTAGCAGGGTCGTACGGGCTAAGGAATTTCTCGCTTGCCCCGTTAGAAATTACATCGCGTTTCATATCTAAAAACCGAGGATGAATAAGCCGACACCTTGGTACGGCTCACATGCAACTATATTTCTAATGGGGGGCATCGTCTACAAAATATAGCAAATATAGAGATAAAATTCTTCTCGCTACAGATTATGATTTCAACGTAGCCACCTCTGAGAATGTACAAATACAGGGGACTGTATGGCACACGTGGCAGCCGTTCTTAAACATTTCCTCGAGATCGGGAGCGATATCGAGCGATGCGGAATTGGCGACACCGAAGATGCACGACACATAATCCGCTATCTCAAGCTTCACTTCATCAAATTGTTTCTGCTGATGTTGTCCGAGAAAATTATGTATCGCCTCACTCACTTCACCTGTTTCCTCTGCAAGATGCACGCCGGCGTCCGGCAATGTCCGCCCTTCGGGAGGGTAGACGGTACGGAACAATTCTTGGAATCCCTTGATGGTCATTGGGCGGAGTGACGAGTTTATCTTTATTTTTGCGCGCTGTTCCGGCTTTATCTTTTTACATTGGCAGGGAGCAAAACCGCAGTATGAGCAGAGGGCGGGGAAACGTTTCCATACCTCCTCCTCAACGTTTATATGCAAACGATTTGCGATAGCCATGAGCCACGCAAATGATATGAGGAGATTTCTCTTTAACTTCTCCATATCGCTTTTCCGGATACCTTTCAATGTGCGCATTGTGAAGCGCTGCATTTGAGTGAGTAAGTCAAAAATGGAATACAGCCGATCGTCCGGCAGACCATAAATATTCGTAATAAGGTTCTGGAATTGCCGGAGGGATTGTTCCCGATAGACGTGTGCCATAGAGAGTTGCAGTATAACCCTTGTCGTACGGGGCGCGCAAAGTTGCTTTTTTGAGAAAAAGGGATGTCGTGCAGATCGTGAACTATGCGAGCCGAAGGTTTCCGTTCGCTTTGATATCGGTTACGAATTCTTTGCGCTTCGCGCGATAGAACCCAGCAAGCGCTATCATGACGGCATTGTCGGTAGTAAGGGCGGGAGAGGGGATGCGAAGCATCACTTCCGGATATTCATTCTTTATTTTTTTCGTAAAAATGCGGCGAATATGGGTGTTTGCCGAGACGCCGCCGCCAAGGACAAGTGTTCGCGCTTGCGTCTGTTCGAGCGCGCGAGATGTTTTCTTCCACAGCACATCAGTGACGGCATTCTCAAATTCATGCGCAACATGCCGACTGAATATGTCCTTATCTGCATCCGACCGGTCACTCATAAGGACATCCTGTTTTTTCAATACATACAGCACGGATGTTTTCAATCCTGCAAATGAGAAATCGCATGTTGCATCGTTCATCATTGGCCGCGGCAATGCGAACGTGGACATCGGATGTCCTAGTTTTTGAACGTGGACATCGGATGTCCTGACTTCTTCGGCGAGACGCGATATCTCGGGCCCGCCGGGATAGGGTAGACCGAGCATGCGCGCGACTTTATCAAATGCCTCGCCGACGGCATCGTCGCGCGTCTCCCCGATGAGTTCATACTCGAACCATTTTTTCATTACTACCAGTTCGGTATGCCCTCCTGAGATGAGAAGCGCGAGCACCGGCATTTCAACTTTTTCTATAACAAGGTTAAACCTTGTTTCAAATGATGCTGTATTTGTTTGTTCTTTTGCGAGCGCGGAGAGTATATGCCCCTCCATATGGTTGACGGCAATAAGCGGTTTGTTCCAGACGAGCGCAAGCGCCTTGGCGAAATTGATACCGACCCAAAGGGCCGGCTCAAGCCCCGGACCCGCCGTGACGGCTATCGCGTCTATTTCCGGCGGCTCGCATTCGGAAATGAAATCAAAGAATGCTTCGGCCAATCCCGGTTCGCGCGCCAATAGTTCTGAAATGTTGGCGCGTATCTTTTCAGGTATTGCTTGCATGTCTTCATGTAAAAGTTCTGCCTCTTCAAGCGCCGCCTCCAAAATGGGTACAAGATTCTTCGCATGTTCGCGTTTCGCGAGAGCTGGGAAGACGCCTCCGTATTGTGCATGTATCGCGACTTGCGAAAGTAATGCATTCCCGAGCACTATGAACTCGGCGTGTTCCTCATCGCCCGTGCATTCGAGTATGGCGATAGCCGTCTCATCACAGGATGTTTCAATTCCCAAGATTTTCATATGTCCTTGCCCCGTGAGGTGGCGTCTGCGTCTATCTCATCGGGGTCAATGCCGAGGATTTTCATGTTCCTGTAGAACAACCCAGGGGAGCGGGTCGCCCCACTTAATCCGGAATGCCGAAGCGCGCGGATGACCATTCCCCCCATATTTTCGCGCAATAGCCGATACATCAACGGTCTCATCGCTTCGAAGCGACACATTCAAGACGTCTCCGTGCAGGTTCACTATCATGCCCAAGGGCGCTTTCAGATGTACAAGTCGGTTGCCAACGTCCGAAGCGAACATATCCACGGCGCTTGCGAGATAACACTCAAATCCTTCAAACGAGACGACTGCTGCCTTGTTGGCGATCTGTTCAACGAGTATCGCGAAATGTTCCGCATATATTTTTCCGCGTTCTATAAGCGCAGTGCGTTCCGTGTCATTCTCAAGTTTGGCGGAAAGGGCGTCCCATGCATCAAAATGGAAAGGTTGCGCATACATATACGAGATAGCCGCCCGAGAGTCCGGAAGTTTGAAAAGATACAAGTCGCCGTCCTCCACATATTTTAATAATTTTGGAACGGGAACATCAGGATGAAAGTAACCCCATGCGATAGTCGCTCCGGAGCGTTTCTCATCAAAAATATATTCCGGCATGCTTTCTACAACGTCTCTGTTGCCGAGATGGTGGTCGAGCACCGTCACGGATGCCGCCTCCTTTATCAGAGCGTCCATAATTTCTTTTGGATAGCAGAAATCAATAAAATAGAGTGTTCTCCCCGCAAGACCTTCTGGAGCTGGTCGGCCGTGTTTGACCGGTATATATTCCGCCGTATCGCCGAATTTTTTCCATGCTGCATAGGCACTGCCGAAACCGTCTGGGCAACCTCCATGATACAAAATAACTATGTTTTTATGATGAGTATGCATTGTTCCTAGTGTACCCCGTAGTGAAGCAAAGCTCTACTACAGGTGTACCGCCTATCGCACAAAGCCCGTCACACTATCCTCAAGTGTGGCGGACAAAGCGCACATAGATGCCGGAGGGAATGACACGCTCCGAAGATGATTCTTTGATATGAAGCTCCCCGCATTCGCCATTGGCTTCCGTCTGAAAAATACCTTCTACCGCTTGAGCGAAGGAACGCGATGCATACCCGGCAGCATAACCATTCACCAAGAAGAAGGAACCCTTGGTTTTTGAAAGCAGTTCCTTGAGCGCAGCAAGAAGCACGGGGAAATCTTCTTCGATCTTCCACACCTCGCCTTTGGCGCCCCGGCCGAAGGCCGGTGGATCAAGAATGATGCCGTCATATGTCGCGCCCCGACGCGCCTCGCGCTTCACGAATGCAAGCGCATCGTCCATTATCCAACGGATGCCATCCTCGGGAATATGCGAGAGCCGTGCATTCTCATGCGCCCAATCAAGAGATTGTTTGGATGCATCCACATGCGTCACGAATGCGCCGGCCTGCGCAGCAACGATGGATGCAATACCGGTGTAGCCGAAGAGATTTAGCACTTTTGGTTTTGTAAGCCCCGAGACCTTTTCCGAAATCCATTGCCAATTCGGTGTTTGCTCGGGGAACATGCCGGTATGCTTGAATCCCGTGAGCCGTACGATGAATCGAACATCCTTCCACGATAGTTCCCACGCCTCCGGCACTGACTTCTTCATGTTCCATAGACCTTTCTTCTCATGGAAGCTGAACTCAGCGTGCGTTTGTTCCCACAGTTCCGGCCGCATTTTTCCCCACAATGCTTGCGTCTCCGGCCGCGCGATAATGATGTCACCGAAACGTTCCAACTTCATGGAGTCGCCCGAATCAAGGAGTTCGTAATCGCTCCAAGGGAGGGACACAAGGTGCTGGTCGCAGTTTAATTTTTTTGTCATAGCGCTTCTGGATGCTTTCGTGCCCATTCGTAGAACACGACCGCGGCGGAAACGGCGGCGTTGAGGGACTCGGTCCGCTTGTGTATGGGAATGGAGAGCGTAACGTCGCAGGCGGCGAGTGTTTTCTCTCGTATACCAGTGCCTTCATTGCCGACGACAAATGCGACCGGCGCATTGAACGTGTCCGTGCCGAGAGACCTTGTACCGTCCGTGGCGAGGCCGTATATCCAGAACCCTTTTCCTTTGAGCACGGTGAGTGTGTTGTTCACATTGCCTATCGTGACGAGCGGGATGCGGAATACCATACCTGCGGAGGCCTTTACGACCGCGCCTGTGACGCCCGCCTGATTATGCTCCGGAATGAGAACGCCTGAGAGACCGAACGCGGCGGCCGAGCGGATAATCGCACCGACATTATGCGGATCTTGGACTTCGCCCAGAACAGCGATACAGGGATTTGTTTTCGTATCAAGCTTCTTCAGAAAGTCATCAAGCGATATGAGCAGTGTGGACGGGTCCATGGTAGCGATGACGCCCTGATGAGCGGCATCTCTTCCCACGAATTCCTTGCCCGACCCCGGCGCGAGCGCCGCGGTCGGGATTTCATGTTTTTCCAGGAGCGCGCGCAGTTCCGTATCGCCTGCCTGCCGGTAGGCATGGCGCATATCGGGAGCGAGGAAGACCTTGCGAATGACCTGCGGCGTATTGCGAAGCGCTTCCATGAGCGCGTGTTTGCCGTAGATATAGACCTTGCCTCCGGTCGTCCTTTTCGCCGCCGGGGCACGTCGCTTCCCATATATAGAGTGTCGTTTTGGTCGCATGGTGCGCGGTATAGGACTCGAACCTATAACATTCACAACGTCAATGTGACGCTCTACCAATTGAGCTAACCGCGCCTGTCACACTGAATGGCCTTGTCGCAGGCCTTCATGTAAACGCCGCTTGAGTGCCGTTCGAGCACCCGCCGAGTTCTTTAAGCGAAATTCGCGTGCTTTTGCATCGGCCTGCGACGTGTACGCTTCGTAATATAGCAAATCGAGTGGCAAACGGGAACGGGTAGATACATTTGTACCGTTTTTATGTTCGGCAAGACGACGGCGCAAATCATTCGTGTAGCCGGTATATAACTTATCGTCCTTTCGGCTGAGAAGTACGTAAACGTAGTACATAATCGTCTTGCAAGGCCATTCAGTGTGTCAGGCCGCGCGCGTACGGGAACTATATACTATCAGCTAATATGCTACAATTCATCGCATATTTATTCACTAGGAAAACCTGCCTATGCCATCAACAGAAAGCATGTCATCGTCTGCCGAACAGAAAGAGGAGAAATTGCCGATGCCTAGGGTCATGGAACATATTGTTCTCAGACAGATTGCTCAGGGAGGTGAGTGGCACATGGAAGGAGGGAAAGAAATGGAAGGTCTTCTGATGGAGGAGATTACTGTCGGAAAACGAATACGACTTGGAGCGATGGGCAATACAGATATAGTTGAAGCCCTGGGAAAAGGAAAGAGAGAAGGAGAAATTGTCGTTACAACTAAAAATTCAACATACATCCTCAAGAAATTTTAGAGGAGGGGAAGTAATTCCTCACAAATTTTGGCGCAGCAAAAAGCTGTGACCCTACCGGGAACCCTGATTACAGTTTCGGTCACAAATAATTCGCTCGCCGCCGTTCACGAATTTTCTCGACCCCGGCTCACCGCTTCGTCTGCTGGCTCAGCTTGTTCCGCCTTTCGATTCCCGGTAAGATCCAAAAATATAATCAATGAGTTGTTCAATAAATTGAGTATACTATTAGTAATGCATAGTGTTGAAGAAATCAGAAAGATTCTTTCTCAAGTGTTTGGAGTTATTTGCATGAGGGATCCTTATAAGACCTATTTGGCAAACCATCTTTCGAAACCAATTTTCTTGACGTTTCTCGTGCTGTTGGTTTTAAGCAGTGTTTTTTATGTGTTTCCAGAGTTACGAACCTACGTCCCATTTGCGCGAGAAAAAATCTCTGAGAGCGCTACGTCAACTGCGGTAACTATAACCACAACCGACGGCGGCGTATTTATTGGAGGAGACAACTACGGAAACATAGAAACAAACATACTGTCGAAATCAAATATTGCTTTCGATTTTTCTACACAGAATCACCAAATTGGTCAGAACCTATATAAGGCTACTTTTCATTTTGAAATAACGAACTTTCCTGTAAAAGATGCTTCTTTGATAGGAGGTCAGCGAATAATTACCAATGAAGTGCTTTTACCGTATTTGGAAAAAATAAAAATAGACGAAAGCTTGGATTGTATAATTCTAGCTAAATCTATTAAAGCCATAATCGAGCCTGGCATTATTGGTGTGAAAATAGGTTTTGATATGGACTGTACATCATACGTGCCGATATTATCCAAAGAAGGACTTATAAGAGTACTAGAGTAATCCTAATTGATAAGAATCTCATCAGTGGGAAATGGAGACAGCCATCATATCGTAGTTTGAACGGTTCAATTTGATCGGCGCCACGTAAGCTCTCGTGGCGCCTTTTGTTTATTGTCCCCGTTATAAACGTAAGAGTGGTCACCAGAGGGAATAGTCCAAGCAATCCACTGGGCGTAATTGACGAATACCCCTAGACGTCTATACTGGTGGTAGCACCTGTGAGGGCCTCGGCTCTCTCACGGTCCTATATAAACCGTAGCCAGGTGCTATCGAAAAACCGCCAGGAAACTGGCGGTTTTTCGTTCGTTAGTCTGTCTCAGGGTTGCCGTCGTGGAGTATCCGCTTATTGAACTTGTTTGTCCTCCAGTACGGAATCATGGTCCAGAAGAACTTCTCCCCGCCTACAAACTGCTTCACGATGACCTTGACACGCTTCTGGTCCAAGACAGCGATAAATTCGTAGTACGTGGTATCGGTATACACACTCTCCCAAACACCATGCCGTTTGCGTCGTACCGGTAACTTGGTTTGCCAGAAGCCCTGGAGCGTTCGTGAGTTCCGGATAACATCAGGAGCGAGCTTAATCAGCTTCAGGCGCATAAACTGATCACGACGTTCCCGCGCTCGATTCCAGGTTTTGAACTTCAGATGCTCTATACCTTCGGCATTAAAATTGATCGTTTCATTGAAGTACGGACAGCGGACAGAACCGACGGTTTTATAGAAAGTCTCAGCAGCCCCTCTTACTTTTTGAAATTCTTCGTCGGTAAATTCAAGTTTTGTTGGTTTCTCGTCCATAGTTCGTGGCGTCTACTGCTTCAAATCTACGCCCAGAGATGCTGTTGTCAAGCGTTAAGAACTTCGCTCCCGCAGGGGAGTGGGGGACAGCTACCTCTGAGTGGTCACCAGTCACTAAGTAATTTGCTCCATGCATTCGCAAATTACGTAAGCGCTGTTCGACCTCGCCTCGCCTTTTTCTCTGCTGATAAAATATGGCTCCGGCTTCACAAAAAGCACAAGACGCGCAGCAGTGCGCGTCTTGTGTATTTTTGTGACCCTACCGGGACCGCGAGTACGCCCCTCGGCAATGCGCCTCGGGACTTCTTATTTTCTAAGGCGAAGTACCGCGAAGAAAATATAGTCGCTTGTCTCTCACAAAATTATCTCGTCGCCACTCGATAATTTCGCGAGCCGCCTCGCGCGGCCAATTCTGCTGAATTGGTACCCGCGCTCGCTTCCGACTCCCGACGCAAAGCCTCCCAGGATTTGCTTAGGGTCATGCGTAAACGGGAAACCGCCCACATAGGCGGTTTCCGAATCGCATGACCCTACCGGGAGTCGGACCCGGGTTTAGAGCTTGAAAAGCTCTCGTCCTAACCGTTAGACGATAGGGCCCTAAAACAAATCTGATTTGTTCGGGCGACCATTCCGCAAAGCAGAATGGTTTAGCCGTACTAAAACCTTATCATTTTCGGCCTGAAATGCTAGGATGGCGAACACATGGAGGCGTCGCATAGTTGGTCTAGTGCGCCGGTTTCGAAAACCGGTATACCGCAAGGTATCGTGAGTTCGAATCTCACCGCCTCCGCAGAAGATACTTTTTATCGGTAGACCCGAGAGCTTCATGGACAGCAAACAAAGATTAGAAAAGGTTGCCAAATGTAGAGGAGGCATAATATCAGACGCTACCAGAGTTGAAATAGCATTGGACTGGAGGTTGAGACTTTATTTTTTTCCGAAAAGCAACCACAAGGCAGCAACTTTTCATGATCGTATACTCAATTCGTCACAATTTAGTTTTGATAAGAAAATCTCACTTTATGAAAGCACTAATTACTTCAGGAGGTTGAAGCAACACAAGAGAATTAAATTATCCTTACGACTCATACAGAGATACAGGAACGCATTAGCACATTGGGAATGGAGTCAATGGGACAAGGGTAGAGGTGAAATTATTCTCTATAGCCCGGATATGTCTCGGGAAGTCCGATTGAGTAAAAAACATATCGCAGAATTTCAAGAACATGTGAACTTTGTGCTTAAAACGTTCGGCTTCAAATCTTATCAGAGCACTTGGGAATTCTAGTTATCTTATGAAGAAAGTCCTATGGTTATCAAGCGAGGTCTACACCCAATGATCACTATATTCCCAGGGTGGTTCTGTCTTGGAGGAAAGCGCCCTTAAGAGAGCTTATGAGATATGGGAGAGGGCCTCTACACTAGTTGCACATGCAAAAAATGACTTTGATCTGTCCGATGTTGTTCTGACTTTAAAGAGAAGTGTGAATCAAAGACTCAAAACTATTGAATCCAGCTATCACTTAAAGGGTAAAGTTTTCGACGGGAAGCCAAAACACTACCTAGATTTATTAGCTTGTCTTGGCATCATTCGCCCGCTGCTTTTTCATAAACTGTTGAAAATTAGAAATGCAATCGAGCATGAAGATACTAAGCCGCCCTCCCGAAAACAATGCTTTGAGCTAGTTGATATTGTTTGGTACTTTTTAAAATCAACAGACTCTTTAGTTGCAGTGCAGAGAAGTGGATGGGAGGTTGACACGATGAACGACAAGTATGGATACAACCTCGAAATCAATTGGGGGAATGGGAGTATAGAAATATCTGGTTGGTTCCCAGCCAGCCTCATTTCAGAAACTCCCAGAGAGGGTTTTATAAAATGCGTTGCCAAAAAGCGAGAAACCAAAAGTGACTTTGCAAACGACGAAGAGAAGCGTAAATATCATAAGAATAAGTCGACAACGGACACCTGGTTGATCGGGGAGCTTTGTCCGGATTCCGTGGAATTATTAACTCTCTATAGAAAATTGTTCGGTCTTTATAGCTAGAGTGACCCGAGTGCCTCGGCAGGAGCACTCAAAAGATGTTAAAATATCCTTACAGGGATTGGAGTCACGGGTACTGAACCCGACTGTCCCGCTAATTCGGAATAATTATGGGAAATTTTGAACAGCCAAGACAAGAAGGACAAAAATCCACAGAAGTGAAAATTTTGTCATCAAATGAGATTGATGAAGCTATTGAATATTTTGCAACTGCTGTAGCCAGAGATTGGCCAAACTCAAAAGAAGAAGCAGTAAATTGGGTTTCTGATGAATTCCATAATCCGGATTCAATAATCCTTGGTGCATATGATAAGGATATTCTCGTTGGTGCATGTTCACTTGTACCATTACATTTTGTTCTAGAAAGGACGAGCAAAAGCGAACGTCAATCAGTGCTCATTGCTTTAAATCAAGAACTTAAAATTGATTTGCTGAAAGCAATCTATATTGGTGGTCTCTCTGTCAAAAAAGAATATGAGGGTAAAGGAATAGCCCAACGATTATTTACTTCTGCAGAACATTTTGCTATTAGTAATGGGTATGAGGCGCTCGTTGCACATACAGCAAGGCCTAGTGAAAAATATCAAAAAATCCAAGCGCTCCCAATTGCCTTATCTAGATACGAAATGAAAGAATTATCCTTGCCCCACAAGATTTTCTATTCATCACCAGATGATCTTGAAAAGGTGTGGCTTTATAAGTTTTTGAAATAGTATGGAGAACAATGACCAAATAAATCAATTCGACCCCACCAAAGGACATAGTAAATATTTTTTGTATATCGCTATATTGTTTGTGGTGGTTTTAATGATTTCAAACACAGTTGCAACAAAACTATTCCAACTTGGCCCATTCTTTTTCACGGGAGCAGTTATGATTTTCCCTATCAGTTATATATTTGGGGATATTCTCACTGAAGTTTATGGCTATCGGGCCTCTCGTAGGATTATTTGGGCTGGATTTGCCTCGATAATTGTGATGGCGATTGCCTACTATCTTGTTCAACTTCTTCCTCCAGCTCCATTCTGGCTTCATCAGGGAGCATACGAAACCATACTCGGTTTAGTCCCAAGAATCGTTATTGGCTCAATAATAGGATACTTCGTTGGAGAATTTTCGAATTCTTATATCTTGTCGAAACTAAAGATGTGGACAAAGGGAAAACATCTTTGGATAAGAACAATTTCGTCAACTGTCATCGGCGAGGCGGTGGATACAATCTTATTTGCAACAATCGCTTTTGTTGGGGTGATTCCATTGAACAACCTCATCACTATTATAATTTCCGGTTATCTTGCCAAAGTATTAATTGAAATATTATTCACTCCAATTACTTATATCGTAGTCAGAAAATTGAAGAAACTCGAAGGGGTAGATGTTTATGATTACGGAGTAAATTACAATCCATTTCTATTGAAATAGCTATACTCTGTTAGTTTTACTCTCATATTTTCAAACAAACATCATCAAAATTCTGAACTCAAACTAACTTATAGTTGGATTTTTCGATAGTGAGAGGCCGTCGTGCAAGAAGTGCAGGCGGTGCCGACCATGGCTGCTCCTTGCTGAGCCGACTGCCTGAGCCAGTCGGCCAGTTTTAGCGTATCGCTTGTATACTCGCTCGATTTGAAGACGATAACCGCGATACGCCTTGCGACGCCATTTACAGGCACTAGAAAGAGGGAGACCATCGTATCCTCCGCTCCGCCCATACTGCCGATCTTTCCACCAATGAAATTCGCGGATTCAAAAAATACATTCGCATTGTTCACTTCATATACGTTCCCTTTGTCGGAGATGAGCTTCTTGAGCGGAGTGCGGGTGATGTCAAAGATGAATGATTTGTTGTTTGCGATGTATGTTGTAAGGCGATACAGGTCGTCGGGAGTGGATACGTTCCCGGTAGATACGCCACTCGCATCGGTAAAATGTGTTGACTGCATATCAAGCGATTTTGCAGTCGCATTCATCCAATTGATGAAACTTCCAGTACCGTAATAGTGCGCCAGCCGGTCGGCCACAACGCTATTTGATGCCATCAGGAGCGGGTACAAGAGATCAGCAACAGGGAACTGCTCCCTCGCGGTTGCTGTGGTGGAGGTGCTATGCATTCCCAATAGTTCATTGCGCGAGACAGCAACTTTCTTGTAGGACATGATGGTCTCATTCGCGACGAGCGCCGTCATCAGTTTCGTTACCGAAGCGATTGGTAGGGGATTCTTCACATTCTGTTCCAAGAACACATCGCCTGTGTCAACATCGGCAACCAAGTATGAGCCGGCCGAAACAGTGGGGGCGGGAATAGTATCGAGAACGAGCGACGACAGCAATGTCGTATGGATAGAATCATAGACGAACATATGAGTTCCTTTGTCGGAGAAGTCATAGACCTTTTTTGCATTGTCGGTATCGAGCCGGATACAGCCGCCCGAATAATCGGGGTCTACAAGCGCGCCGTCCAAAAAATACGGCCAGCCATGGATGAAATAGTTGCCGTAGAATTGCATGCTCCAGGGCAGGTGCACCTGCTCGCCCCTGTTGAAATGGTCCTGCTCTTTTGAGAGAACGGTATAGAAACCACTCGGTGTTTCGCTTGGAGATCCCGGTGTTCCTTTTGCAAGAATTGGGTATTCGGCGACGAGTATGCCGTCCTGGTAGAGCATGATTCTCATATGCACCAAGTCGGCGGCAATGAACTTACCCATCGGTGGTACAGCATCCGTAATGGCGAGCATATTGATGATGCGCTCTGACGTAGTCGTCGAGAAGTTTATGGTCGTATCCTCAGCGAGGGAGGGGAGCGTTTCTGCCTCCACCACCGCGGCCAGTGAGGAAGTAGCGGCGACAAGAGGTGTGGAGCGTGATTCAGCCACATAGACCAAAGTAAAATGGGCCGCTAGGCCGATGGCCACGATCACCCAAAGTATATTCCCCAAAGATTGAAATCCTTCCCAGTCAAAAAAGTGGTCCGAACTCATGCACTTCCCATTATACAACGCGGTACTAAGTGCAAATAACTCGCTTCATTGAGATTTTAAAATGAATATAGGGTGGCGCAGAACGTTCTGCGCCACCCTATGGCTCGGCCGATATCACGGCCCGTTTCTTTCGCTCCCTCGTGGCTTTTTTGCATTTCTCTTTGTAATCTTCTATCTTGATACCACGATTCTGAAGAACAATTTTGTCCACCACTTCCCTGCATATCAAGCACTTCCACATAAGGAATGCCAGTGCATAGGTCTCGCTCCTCACTTCTTCGAGTTCCATATTTCCGTCACACCTTATCCCATGTCTGATGTTTAAGCACGGATACTCATCCGATCCGGGAGGGAAAATATTCAATCGATCTATCTCCGATAACCGGTCAGCGTTCGCTTGTTCCTGTATCCTCCTCTCTTGTTCCTCTATGGATACTTGAGGAACTCTTTGATTGTCCTGTAGGACCGGTGCATGCACCGGCTTCTTTTTGATTCGAACTGCGCTCGGCGTTGTCTGAGTTTTTCTCCTTGCTCTAAAACCTCTTCGCCCTTTTATTTTCAACGGCACCATTTGGTTAAGGTACCGTTCAATCATTTCCCTATGTGCGCCATTTTGAGGCGTGATTTCTACCTTACAATGACGCGTTCCGGATGGGACAATGATTCCCACTCGAGCGAAATGTCGGACATTGTCATCGTCCAACAATAGGCACAACTCTTCCGCGTCCCCCCGCCATTTGAATTGAAATGGAGCATGCCACTCAACCTTGAATGGAGGGGCTTGTGACGGTTTTTCTGTCATTGATTTCTCCTCCAATCATATGGTTGAGTGCATGGCCTATCAAACCGAGACCATTGGGTTCCGGCGATGGGTCAGTCCTTTCCTCGGGATATTCGTTTGATGATCCGCTTCTTTGAGATGTACATCACCGTCCGGGTAGATGTGTTTTCCGCATATACAGGAAAGAACGGGCATTTTGTCGCATACATCATCATACACGATGCTTGGTCCAAGTATGACCGCATTACACTTCGGGCAGCGCCCGGACTCTTGGAAATACTCCCATTCTTTCCTGAGGCGTTCGACGCTTCCACCGGGAGGAGGCGCTTGTTCCGCACGTTTCATTTTTTTCATACAGAACCCCTCTCCATTGTATGGTTTGTTGTCAAAAAACTTTCGGGGCGACTATACCACGTGTTTGTATTTTTCTCAATAGCGGCCGGTTATTGCATTTTGACCCAGAGATAGATGTCTTCAAGCGCCTTCACGCCGTCTCCGGCGGCGATATTGTTCTGATGGTACAACTCATCGGTACAATCGCCGGCGGCCCAAACGCCGCCACTAGCCCCATCTGCTTCATTGCGGAGCCCCTGCGGCTCGGGCGGCGTACCTCCAAGTACGCCTTCCTCGCCGCTTTCCCCGCGCTTCGCATCTGAAGCTATTGGCGGCATTTGTTCGGTAAGATATGCGCGCTGATTACGCGGGTCGACTTTAATGCGCTTCACCTCATCAAGTTCAACCAGCCCTTTGGCGAATTCTGTATTCGGGATGACACCCGCTTCCACAAAGATGCCGGAGACAGCAAGTTCTTTCACTTCTCCAGAGTCCTTATCTTTGTATTTCAAACCGGCGACGAACTGCTCACCCGTGACCTCGGTCGACTCGGCGTGTCTGATGACGCGCATATTCGGATGTGCACAGGCCTTTTCCACGGTAATCGGATCACCCTTGAATTCTTTGTGCCGATGGATAAGCGTGACGGACTTCGCATAGGCGAGAAGTTGCAGAGCGGTCTCGAAGCCCGCATTGCCGCCCCCGATGACCGCGACATCCATACCTGCGAAAAGGGGACCATCACAGGAAGCGCAATAGGTGACACCCTTGTTCTCAAATTGCTGCGCTCCCGGGACGTCAAGCTTCCGGCGCCCGGCGCCGGAGGCGATAAGCACCGCTTTCGCGCTAAATTCTTTTCCTGCCTTGGTCGTAGCGAGAAACGCTCCTTCTTTGGTCTTTGTAATTAATACGACACGTTCACCAACGGCGAGCGTTACGGCGTCACCCTTCACGGCATTAAGATGCGTCTTGAATAATGTTGCGAGTTCGGCACCGGTTACTTTCGGCGAGCCGATCCAATTCTCAATACCTTCCGAAACGACCGACTGCCCGCCAATCTCTTCCGCAATGAGAATGGTATTAAGACGTTTGCGGGCCGCGTAAACACCCGCGGCCACACCGGCCGGCCCGCCGCCGACGATCATGAGGTCGTGCATAGTGTATAGCTTATAGCCAATGGCAGATGGCAGCAATGTGCAAAAGCGCCGCGGCTAAAGCCGCAGCGCTTTTCTATCAGCCATGTGCCACTAATCACCGTTACTTTTTGTGTCGCCGCAGGAATGCCGGGATGGCGCCCCATGCCTCGTCATCTTCCGGGGCCGGCGGCACTTCCTCGCGTTTGCGCGGCGTCGCCGTCACGATGGGCTCCTCTTTCTCTTGCTTTTTGGAACTCTTTTGAGCGTCATTCTTCTCCTCCTTCTCGTCGGGCTTTAGCATATCGTGATACGGTCGCCCGCGATCTTCATCATGCTTCTCTGCCGACATAGAGAAGAGGGAACGCTCGGCTGCGGAGCGCGAAGCGTGCACCGCGCCCTCAGGGAAGCCGGTGGCGATGACGATAATGCGGACCTGGCCCTTTTTCAGTTTATTATCTTTCATCACGCCCCAGATGATCTTAGCTCCCTTGTCCACGGACTCACTGATGATCTTTGACGCCTCATGGACTTCCATGATGCCAAGGTCATCAGAGTGAGCGACGACCCAAAGAACGCCTCTGGCTCCGGAGATGGAAATGTCCAGAAGTGGGGAGTTGACTGCGCGCTTGGCGGCCTCTTTTGCGCGTTCATCGCCTTCGGCTATGCCGATACCCATAAGCGTGGGGCCCGCGCCCTCCATCACCGCTTTGATGTCGTTGAAATCGGTATTGATATCGCCTGGCGTGCGGATGATGTCGGAGACGCCCTCCACTGCTTCACGTAGGACTTCATCACAGAGCGCAAAGGCCTGCTTGAGCGAAAGCGTTTGTTCCACAACGGCGAGTAACTTATCGTTAGGAATGACAATAAACGCATCCACTTCCTTCTTAAGTTCAGCGAGACCTCGCTCGGCAATGTCCTTGCGCTGCGCACCTTCGAATGAGAAGGGTTTGGTGACGATGGCGATGACAAGCGCGCCGACTTCTTTTGCTATTTTCGCGATGATCGGCGCGGAGCCGGTACCGGTCCCTCCGCCCATTCCGCAGGTGATGAACACCATGTCGGAGCCCTGCAATGCCTCCTGGATCTGCTGACGCGTCTCCTCGGCCGCGCGTTTGCCGAGGTCAGGATTCATGCCCGTGCCGAGTCCGCGCGTAAGATTCTTTCCGATATGTATCTTGCGTCTGGAGAGCGAGCGATGGAGGTCCTGCGCGTCGGAGTTCACTGCGAGGAATTCCACGCCGCGGACCTTGGACGTAATCATGTGGTTGATAGCATTGCCTCCAGAGCCCCCTACGCCGACGACGCGGATCCGCGCGAATGTCTCGATCTCTGGCTCAACGCGTTTGGACATATGATGAAAGTTATGTGCCGGCTATGATAGCAGACGCGAGCAATATGCAAATATTGACAACCTGTAAATACAACTCGTTATTTCAAGGTAGGAACTGCTGGAAAAACTTTCCAAAGATGGTACGAAAACTTTTCTTCGGCGCATTCGTGTCGCCAGTGAGCCCCCAGAGCGCGAGACCGTACGCGACCGCCCATGTCGCGTCGCGTATTTTCGTATCGGCGGAGATGCGGAACTCCGCGAGGCGCGCAGGAAGTTTGAGGGAGCCGCGCGCGATATCACTGATGGCGCCGATGCCCGCGCCGCCGCCCGAAATGACGATACCGGCGGGCAAGGGACCACGACGTCCGAGCGACCGGAGATGTTTATCAATGAGAGAGAACATTGTTTCCAGACGATTTGCGATAAGATCATCTATTTTTTTGCGCGAATACATTTGTCCCGAGAGCCGGCCGATCTTCACGCGCTCGGCTTCCTCAAGCGAGATGCGGAATCCGAGCGCTATATCGTCCGTGATGTGGCTCGAACCCATCGGGAACACTTTTACCGAAATCGGGATGTTTTCGTCGTATACGACGATGGATATCGTCTCCGCGCCGATATTCGCGAGCACGCAACCCTTCATTTTCTGGTCGCCCTCAAGGAGCACGTATGAACCAGCGAGCGGGGAAGCCATCTGGTCGATGATCTCGATGTCGGCGTCCTCCACCGCTTTGGAAAGCACGTCTTCATGTTGTGCAAGACAGGTAATGAAAAGATAGTCCGCCTCCAAACGGATGCCTTTCATGCCGATGGAATCGCCAAGCACCTTGGTGCCATCCACGCGGTATTCGAGCGGAATACTGTGAAGAACGTGTCGATTGAGGAAACCGGGAGCCGCCGCTTCGCGAGCGGCTTTTTCCGCCTTCTCAAGGTCAAGAGCCGTTATTTCCTGATCGGCGCGCGAGATGATAGCGGCGCCGGTCGCGCGCGCTTCATCAAGCGAGATGCCGCCTACCGCGAGGAACCCGGCGCGTATGGGCACGCGCGCGGCAAACTCCGCCTGCTGTTTCGCTTTCACAATGCTTGCAGAGACCTCTTCTTTGTTGACGATATAGCCGTGCCGCAAACCTTTTGATTCGGCAAGCCCGGTGCCGAGCACACGGATTTGCCGCACGCCCGCGCGCTTATCCGTGAGTTCTTCGACGACGACCACCTTTACCTGGTACGTGCCGATGTCTATACCGGTGGCTATGCGCCGCGCCATGGGGAGAAATGCGCTTCACGCCAGAACCAAATTGCGCCAGGATTTTTCGTTCGCATCTCTCCATGGTACTGCCATGAGCCCATCCTTTCAAATGCAATACTGCGTGGATAAACAAATACAGCACGAATCCGCGCGCGCTCATGCCGTATGCGGGCGCCTGTTTCCCCGCTTCTTGAAGACAAATAATAATTTCGCCACTGTCCTCGCCAAGCGCGTACGAGAGGACGTTCGGTACGTAAGTCGCACCACGCAGTTTTTCGTTCAGCGCGCGCGCTTGTAGTGGAGTGACGAACACAAGCGATATGTCCCAGCCGGGAAGCGTTTGTTCCGCGATTGCCGTATAGGCAAAACGCGGCACTCGCGTGTGTCGCGTGAGATTTTTTACGGCTACACCGACGCGGCGCCGGTCGCCCGACGATTCGCTCCGCGAACCGTTTAGGGAAACACTCGCCATCCGCTTAGCGCTTGCCGCCCTTGCCTCGTGCGTTCTTGCGGGCCATCGGATCTATTTTTCCCAACTTGACGAGCTCATTATATTTTTCGCGTCGGACTTTGGAAATGAGGGCGCGCTTAAGGCCGACATTTTTCGATTTGGTGCGCTGCCAATAGCGACGGTTGCGCACTTCGCGCACGAGGCCGAGCCCCTGCGCGCGGCGGGTAAAACGACGTATGAGCGCGGTTGAACTTTCATTCTTTCCGCGCCGGACTTCCACTCTCGTATCAGCAGTCATGTGTGAGGGACTCTACCATAGTGAGGTGAGGATTGTCTACGTCGAAGTATATGGAAATCGGATTCTAATTTTTAAGCGATTGCTTTCAGATGCTCAATGATGCCTATGAGAGGAAGGATGGTTTCTTCCTGGGTTTGGCGATTGCGTAAAATGGCGGAGCCCTCAAGCGCTTCCTTGCGCCCCATGATGAGGAGATAGGGACTTTGGCGCCGCTCGGCAAGATAGAGCTGCTCGGTCAATGATTCAGTACCGATGTTCTGCGTCAAAGAGACACGGGCTTTTCGGAAATCGTCGGCAAGACGGATGGAAAGACGTTTCGCCTCGTCCCCGATATGGACGAACGAAAATCGTATTCGCGGAATCGAGGCCTTCTTAACCACGGCACCCGTACTTGCTATCTGAAATACCGCGCCGGTCGCGCTTATGGGTGCGGCGGGGAAGAAATGGCGCGTGAAATCGGAATAACGCGAACCCCAGGCGACGCGTCGCCCGCCCGCCATGATCTCAAAACACGTATCGTTCCAGACATTGCCGCGGCTGATGAGATTGCGTGCGAGCTCATAGGGCGTTTCGGTCATCTCGAGATATTCGAGCAAGTCCTCAAAGCGTTTGCGGCTCGCATCGGAAAGATGTTCAGTCGGCGCAGGCATGTCCTCCGCGCATTCGCGCGCTATGGCGAGCTCGGCGGCTTCAAAGGTATCGCGCTTTGCGCAAGTTATGCATTCCTCGGGCAGAATACCGGCGCGTTTCTTGAAGAAGTTCGCCAGTTCGCGCGCGTAGCGCGCGCGGGTCTCCTTGTCGCCCATGGAATTGATGCGCACCACCGGCTCTTCATGGAAGAGGTCGCGCGCAAGCGCAGTGAGCGCACGAATAACGACCGCATCGGAGAGCGCTCGGTCAGCGCCAAGCGCATGAAATTGTATGACAGCTTTCTTCGGCGCCGAGCGGCCGGGCGCGATGTTCGTATGCCAAATGAAAAGCGGCTGCCGCGAAGAGGGTACGTGCTCAACGCTCTGAAATTGCCTCAAAAAACTCGCGACTGTTTCGGCGACGGGGTCGAGCGTCAGAAGCGAAAGTGTCTCGGGATAGTGCGTGTTCTTGTGCGCGCTCCCGCGTGTTTTGGTCGTGAGCGTTGAAAGCGGAGTGAAGCCGTAGTATTGACCGATAGCGTGAGCTTTACTTAAAAGTTCTTCTGCCGGGATGGTGTCGCGCATCATGGCGTTACGGGAGTCGTCGTGCTTCCGCTTGTCGAATAGTTTGCCGTGCCCGGGAAAAAACCGCTCTCCGAGATAGGCAGTAGTCGCAGATCAACGCGGCCGATAATGTCCTTTCTAGGTAACGGACCCCAGACGCGCGAATCGGAGCTGTTGGGACGATTGTCGCCCAAGACGAAATATTCTTCCGAATTAAGCGAGACGTTCTTGGTATAGGTCGCATCTTCATTCACGATATACGGTTCGGCGAGTGAAATGTTCTGTCCGGAAGCGCTCGTAATAGTGATGATGCCGTGATTGATGGAGATCGTTTCGTTCGGAAGCCCGACAATGCGCTTGATATAGAAAATAGAAGGGTCGCCCGGATAGCGGAAGACGATGACGTCGCCGCGCTCGGGCGCGCGGAAGGCGTATAGGAATTCATCAACGATAAGATAGTCCAGATTCTCGAAGGTCGGATGCATTGATGCGCCGTCAACAATGAACGGCGAGATAATGAAGACGCGGATCGGGATGACCACGACGACAATAAGGAGCGTGAGCGTGAAAAGATCCTTCAGAAGACCCTTTCCAGTGTCAGACATGCGCGCATTGTACTTGCCCCGTACCAACTTGCAAGCAACGCTCAATTTTCATCGCGCGATGATATGGAAAAGTTGGTGCTGGGGCGCGTCCTCCCAATAAGACGCAAGTTTTTCGATTTTGGCGGGGCGGCGGTGTTTGCTTTCATCTGCGCGGAACTAGCGGCATTTTCTCGTCGGCGCCGCAAGGCCGCGAGAAAATGCCACGTCCGTCGTCAGACTTCGCAAACACTGCCGCCTCGCCGCCTCGTGGTAGTATCGGGCGTATGACAATCGTCATCGCAGGTCTCGGGAACCCAGGAAAGGAGTATGTAAAAACGCGACACAACTCCGGTCGGAGCGCAGTGGAGCTTGTTGCGAAACAAGAGGGCTTTGACGAGTTCGTTTCTAATAAAACCTCGCGCTCACTCATAAGCAAAGGAAGCATTGTCGGAGAAAGTGTGACACTTGTCCTGCCTGAGACAATGATGAATCTTTCGGGGAAAGCGGTTTCTGAGTTCGTGAAGAGTCCAAAGGCAGCAAAAAATCTTCTGGTCGTGCATGACGACCTCGATTTGCCGATCGGCACGGTCAAACTTGTCTTCGGGCGTGGGAGCGGCGGACACAAAGGTGTGGAGAGCATTATGCGCGCACTGAAGACAAAAGAGTTCGCGCGTATTCGCATCGGCATCTCGGCGGCGGGGAAGCGGCATCAGGCGAAAAAGGTTTCCGGCGAAGAAAAAGTCATCAAGCACGTCATCGGCAAATGGAAACCAGCCGAAGAAGCGACGCTGAAAAAAGTGCTGAAGAAGGTTGCCGAGACGGTCCGCCTTTTTGCGAGCGAGGGCATCAACACTGCGACGATGTTCGCGAATACGAGATAATACAGCCGGTCATGCGACCGGCTGTATGTTCGAGAAGTAGCAAACACCTATTACGCTTGAGCATTGTGAAGTTTCTGCTCTATTTTTTCGCGAAATGCAGGCATCCCAAGCTTGTTCAGTAATTGCTGAACTTCTTCTTCATTGTGCGGTGTCGGTTCATCGGTCCCTTCGAGGAGCTTCTCGATTTCTTTGACATGCGGCTTGGCTGTAGCTTGCTCCATTTCCCGCATTTGCTGCCGTATCTGTGGTAACCATCTAACTACCTTTGGCGTTGCTTCCCATATCTCGCCCCGATTTTTGAGGAGTATTTCCGCTCGTATGCGAATAGCGCCGATAATTTTGTCGACGGGAGAGAGCTGTTCTTTGTTCATACTGTCTCCTTCCGGCTTGGTTGGTTTTGGAAAGTCTTCGATTCCCATAGGTGTGTGATGATCGTTAATAAGTGCGCGCAAGACCTACCCTACGAATTAGTATAGCAGAACGCGGCGCCTCCGGCACCGCGTTCTGTATTTGCTTTCCGTTTTCTCCCAGTGGAGTGTGAGCGTGATTTCGGAGGCTCTTGTAGGCGAAGCAGCATGGCAATTTCGGCGCCGTGAGGCAGCTGCGCCGAAATTCGCGAGCCGAGAGCGAGCACGACCTCCCGCAGGGGAGGCCGATGCGTACTTCGAAATCGCGCTCACCGGAGCCTTTATTTCTTCTTTCCGGCGTACGTGAGCGTCATGCGCTGATCTTTCGGTTCAAACAGCGTGATGGTGAACGGATAGGTTTTTCCGAGTTCCAGGGTTTCGCGCAGCTCGGCGGGCGTTGCGAATTCGCTCACGTGCACCAAACCGGCAATGCCTTCTTCAACAGAAGCAAGTGCGCCATGCTTGTTGTATTTGATAACGACACCCGGCACTTCCATGCCTTTCGTGTAGCGTTCGGCAGCCGTATGCCACGGATTTTCCTTCAGCGCTTTGATGGAGAGGGATATTTTTCCTTCCTTTATTTCAATGACCTTAATTCTAACTAAATCGCCGACAGAGAAGAGCGTATGAGGGTCTTCCACGAGGCCCCAATCAAGCTCGCTGATATGCACGAGACCCTCAAGTCCCGGCTCTATCTTCACGAATACGCCGAAATCAACGACACCAGTCACCTCACCCGAAACCGTGTCGCCAACCTGGTACTTATCAATGAGTGATGCTTTCTCTTCGGCCTCATTTCCGGTGCGCTCCGAGAAAATAAGTTTGCCCTCCTTCGCGTCAGCGGTGATGATGCGCACCGAGAGCGGGTGTCCGATGAGCTGCATGAGCGCGCCGAGTATCTTGTCTTTGTCGCCTTCCGCCACGCGCGGATAATGCTCCTTGGAGAGTTGTGAGGCGGGAAGGAATCCGGCGATACCTTGCCAGGAGAGGATAAGACCTCCTTTGTTCGCTTCCTCAACGATAAGAGAGTACGGCGTCTGGGCGACGATGGCCTGCTCGGCCTCTCCCCAGATGGCCGCCTGCCGTGCCTCTTTGAGAGAAAGTTCGATATAACCCTCGCGACCAGCGGGATCGACAACTTTTGCACTGATGATGTCTCCCTGATTTGCCTTTCTGAGCACGTCAGCGGCGTTCAAATACTCGCGGCCGTAAATGAGACCGGTGCCGAACGGAGGCAGGTCGATGTACACGCGGCCGCGACTGATGGCGATAATAGTTCCTTCCACGAGGTCGCCGCGCGAGGGCGGTGTCGGGATGGTGTCAATCATCGACAGCATCGGATGACCCTCTGCGAGATGGATGGTCGCTGCCGGTACGGTCGGTTTTTTGTCCTTCGCAGGGGAGGATTTCTCTTCAGACATGTTTTTATGCGACGTGGATTTTCGAAGCCGGTACCCGTCACACTAATCTACAGTGTGGCGGGGGTTAGCCGTCATCTACTTCTCCCCTAAACATTCCGCTTTGCGGAGTGTTGGGCGAACGCCCTTTCGGGCGTTTTAGCCGCACGCTCGTAACGGCAACTATAGCATCCGGAGTCAAAAAATGCTAGAATGTAAGGAATGGTCATCACCCACCACGGCGGACAGTGCTTTAAAGTGACGCTTGGTGGCCTCACACTCGTCTTTGACCCTATCGCCAAGGGGGGAACGTTGCCACCCTCCCGTTTCGGGGCGGACATCGCGCTTATTTCTAGGAATCATTCGGACATGAACGGTGTTGAGGAAGTGACGTACGGTGAGAAAGTTCCTTTTACCATCAGCGGCCCCGGCGAGTACGAACGACAAGGTATTGTCATCCAGGGATTCCTTTCTTATAGTGGTTATGGTCTCGTCAAGGGTCAGGAAAAGGCGGTGAACACCATCTATTCCGTTCAGCTTGAAGATATGACGTTGGTGCATTTGGGCGCGCTCGCCGACACCGAGCTCCTTAAAGAAGCGCGCGAAAATATTGATGAGATAGACGTTCTCTTTGTCCCAATCGGGGGCCAGGGCGTCCTATCTCCTGACGATGCGTATAAGCTCGCCGTGTCGCTCGAACCGAAGATTATCGTTCCGATGCACTGGAGCGGCATCGGAGCGCCGAAGGCGCTTGATACCTTCCTCAAGAAGGCCGGTTCGGAGCATGAGAAAGTCGATAAACTTACCCTGAAGAAAAAGGACCTTATCGGTCGCGAGGGGAGTATACTCGTGATAACACCCTGATGCCTATGCAAAACATTTTTGATTACATTGAGCATATAAAAAGCAAGCCGCATCACATCCGCAAGCGCATCGCTTTCAGTACGGCCAGTATCGGTACTGGTCTTGTCGCGCTCGTGTGGCTCGCGAGTACTCTCGGAAGCGGCACGTTCGCTCTCCAAGAGACCTCGTTTGCAAATAGTGTCAGACAAGAGTCCACGTTTGCGACTGGCGGTGGAAATGGAAATCAAGCTATCGCCGGTGCGGCCGCAGCTCTCTCGGATACATCGGGACCAGCGCGTATCGAGATCATCGACGCGGCCTCTTCAACACACAAAGCGACACAGCCCGAACAGACAACCATTCCGTTCTGAATGTAATTTGTAATCACTTTCACTATCATGGCGCGCGGAAAGAAGGAGGAAATGCAGAAGAGTGCTGACGACAGTCGCCTGCCTGCCGGCAGGCAGGCCGCGAATGTTATTAACCAGCCGATTGTCTCCGAGATGCGCACCTCGTATCTCGATTATGCGATGTCGGTCATTACCGCGCGCGCCCTGCCGGACGCACGCGACGGACTGAAACCCGTACATCGCCGCATCCTCTACGCGATGAAAGAAATGGGGCTTGTGCCCGGTGCGCGATTCCGCAAGAGTGCGACCGTGGTCGGCGACGTGCTCGGTAAATATCATCCGCATGGCGATGTCGCCGTCTACGATTCCATGGCGAAGATGGCGCAGGAATTCTCCTATCGCTATCCGCTTGTGCTCGGTCAGGGCAACTTTGGTTCCATCGACGGCGACTCGCCAGCGGCCATGCGGTACACCGAAGCGAAGATGTCGCGCGTCGCCGAGGCGTTGCTTACCGATCTTGAGAAAGAAACCGTCGCGTGGAATCCGAACTACGACGCGACGCGCGAGGAACCGAATGTGCTGCCTTCTGCGCTTCCGAATCTGCTCTTGAACGGCACGCTCGGCATCGCCGTGGGCATGGCGACCAATATTCCGCCGCACAATCTCCGCGAAGTCGTCGCTGCGGCAGTCCATCTCATTGAGAATCCGGACGCGACGACCAACGATCTTCTTGCGTTCGTAAAAGGTCCCGATTTCCCGCTCGGCGGTGTCGCGTTCAACCGTTCCGATATCACGCACGCCTACAGCACCGGGAAAGGACCAGTCGTGGTGCGCGGGGAAGCTGAGATTGTCGATGATGGGAAAAGGGATTCGCGCATCATCATCACGTCCATTCCGTACCGCGTGAACAAGAGCGAGCTCATCGCGCGCATCGCGGATTTGGTGCAGGAAAAAAAGATAGAGGGCATCCGCGACTTGCGCGACGAATCCACCTCCGACATCCGCGTAGTGGTGGAATTGAAGGGTACGGCCCATCCGCAAGCGGTGCTCAACGCTCTGTATAAGCATACCGACCTTGAAAGCACATTTCATTACAACATGCTCGCGCTTGTGGATGGCGTGCCGGAGATACTCTCCCTGTCGGGCATGCTCGGACATTTCATTACCCATCGCCAGGAAGTAGTGAAGCGTCGCACCGAATTCGATTTGCGACAGGCGGAAGCGCGCGAGCATATACTCCTCGGGCTCTGTAAAGCGCTCGACCATATCGACGAGGTCATAGCGATCATCAAGAAAGCGGTCGATATTCCCGCAGCCAGCGCCGCGCTCCAGAAGAAATTCGGCTTTTCGGCGCTCCAGGCCGCCGCCATTCTCGAGATGCGTTTGTCGAAGCTGGCCGGACTTGAGCGGAAAAAGCTTGAGGACGAGCTTTCCGAAGTGCAGACCTTGATAAAAAAATTGAAGGACATCCTTTCCTCGCCGAAGAAGATTCTTGCGGTGGTACGGACGGAACTTGAGGAACTCGCGGAGAAATGCGGCGATGACCGCCGCACGAAGGTGATGCGAAACGGCGTACAGAATATTTCCATGGAGGATATCGTGCCGGACGAGGAGTCGATGCTCGTACTCACGCAGGGCGGCTATGTGAAGCGCACGAACCCGAACGAATATCGCCGGCAGAAACGCGGCGGCGTCGGCGTGGTGGACATTGCGACAAAAGAAGAAGACATCGTGACGCATTTCCTCGTCGCGAGTGCGCACAGCGACCTTCTGTTTTTTACGAATTTCGGCAAGACATACCAGATCAAAATGTATGAGATACCCGAGGGCAAGCGCGCGACCAAAGGCAAGAGCATCATGAATTTCCTTCCGCTTGCCGGCGAGGAATCGGTCACGAGCGTGCTTGTGGTGCCGAAGGGAGCGGCACTTGAAGCGTCGTCCATCGTGTTCGTGACGCGGGAGGGCGCGGCGAAACGGGTTGCCGCAAAGAGTTTTGCCGATGTGCGCCGCTCGGGCATTATCGCAATTAATTTGAAGAAAGGCGACACGCTGGTATCGGCAAACCTCGCTGGTAATGCCGACACGGTCTCTATCGTAACGTCGAAAGGGCAGAGCATTCGCTTCGAGGCCGAAGATGTGCGCGAGATGGGTCGCACTGCTGGCGGCGTGCGCGGCATCAGTGTGCGGAAGGGCGATCGTGTCGTCTCGGCGGAAGTTATTCCGACGGCGGCGAAGGATGCATCATTACTTGTCATTATGAGCAAGGGCTACGGCAAGCGCACGAAAATGTCCGAATATAAGGTGCAGGGCCGGGGCGGTTCGGGCATCAAGACCGCACAGGTCACAGCGAAGACCGGGGAAATCATCGGTGCGAAAATCGTCTCAGGCAATCTGGAGGGCGAGGAACTCGTCGTTGTTTCCAAGAAAGGACAGGTGATACGCACCTCGGTCGCGGAAATTTCCCTCCTTTCTCGCGCCACGCAAGGCGTGCGTATTATGAAGATGCGCGAGGGCGACAGCATTGCCTCCATGGTCGCGCTGTAGACAAGCGCACCAAAAAGCCCCATCTGCTTCGTTGCTTGCTCCGGTGCTCACTCACCGTACCTCGGGTACGGCTCGGCTCGCTCCTCGTTCGCGCCTTGCATCTAGGAGCTTTTTGATGCGCTCTAAAATTATCCCCAACGAGCGTTCGTTATGTCGTGCATTATGATACTGTAAAGATACAGAAACGGATGCGTGGCGGGCCGAGGGCCATTTAAGACGGTTCATTTGCACAGGAGACGAGCAGTGGTGGACCCTACCGGAATCGAACCGGCACTTCCAACTTAGAAGGCAGGCGTGCTAACCGATTACACTAAAGGCCCGCTCGCTACATCTTCTGTGCAAAAGATCTGTCTTTTGTGGTGTAGTATAAACCCTAAGGGGTAAGAATGCCCTGTGGACAGCGTTTATTTTGAAACACTTTTGAATTCTTTCAATTGGAGCGACCACAAACACTAATACCATGCACTCGTGCGAGAATTGCAGTGGTCTCAAGGACATGTCACACGGATACTTTCGGATAAAAGATATTCAAACAGATTGAAGTTCTGGTTGTTGACTGTGCGGCCAAGAGCGGGCCGCACATGCTATTTTATAAGCATGAGCGCCTCATTCAGCGTCCCGCACGAGAACGTGTTGCAACTTGGTTTGCGCGAAGGAATGAAAGTTGGCGATTTCGGTGCTGGTTCCGGCCACTACGCGCGGGCCGCGGCCGCGGCCGTCGGGCATAGCGGAAGGGTCTATGCGATTGATGTGCAGGAGGATGTATTGAAACATCTGAAATTAAACACTCAGATGCATCATCAGAGCACCATCGACGGGGTCTGGGGCGACATTGAAAAGCCAGGCGGCACGCATCTGCGCGACGCCTCACTCGACGCCGTAATACTCGCCAACACTTTCTTCCAGATTGATAATCGTTTCGGACTCCTTGGGGAGATGAGGCGCGTTTTGAAGCCGGGAGGCAAGCTCATGGTTGTGGATTGGGCGGGCAGTTATGGCGGTATGGGTCCGACGCCGGAACGGGTCGTATCCGAACACGATGCCGAAGCATTTTTTATCAATGGCGGCTTCCATAAAGCGAAGTCGTTCCGGGCGGGGCCGCATCACTACGGCCTCATCTTTACTTCTCCATGAATCCCGTTAGAAATCGCGGACGCGCCGCCATGCTAGGATATATGTAATAGAAACTATTATGAGAACTAATCGGATAGAGAACGGCATGCAAGTTGCGTCCGCGTCCTATTTCTAACGGGATGAAATTATCTCTTTTCCAAACGATCCTTCTCTCTGTATTCGGTCTCGGCGCGCTCGTTGGTCTTTTCGTATTTGCAACTTACACAAGCAATGGTGGCGGCTCTGACGCAATAGGCACCGTTGTCGTGTGGGGCACTCTGCCATCCGCAGGGATGCAATCCGTCATCACTACCGGAGCCCAAACGGATGTAGACCTCAAAAATGTCTCGTACGTTCAAAAAGACCCGGCAACGCTGCTCTCGGATGTCGCGACTGCGATAGCCACTGATGCCGCTCCCGATCTCATTCTCGCTTCGCAAGAGGAGCTTCTTGCGCTTGCGAAGTTCATTACGTCGATACCGCTTTCGACACTCTCTATGAACGCGTTCACAACTACTTTTGTTGAGGAAGGGAATATATTCATAGTGCCGAACGGAACCGGATACTACGGCATACCGTTTCTTGTTGACCCGCTCGTCCTCTTCTCTAATCGTGCCATTCTCTCGAGCAACGGCATCGCAAAACCGCCCACGACATGGGAAGAGCTCATAGGTCTCGTACCGAATGTCGCAATCCTCACTCCTTCGCGACAGATTACTCGCGGTCTCATAGCACTCGGCGCCTACGATAATGTCCATGATGCGCGCGGCATACTTTCCGCACTCTTCCTGCAACAGGGCATTCCGATATCTTCGTACTCGGGGAATGGCACTCTTTCCGCTGACCTCGGCGAAACATCTTCGGGTAGCGGGCCGCTCGGGTCGGCAGTGCTTGGTTTCTATACCCAATTCGCCGATCCAGCCAAGGTTTCCTACACCTGGAATACTTCGTTGCCGGATTCCGAGCAGATGTTTATAGCGGGCGATCTTGCACTCTATCTCGGCTACGCGTCCCGTGCACGCTATCTGCGAGAGGCAAATCCGAACCTCAACTTCAACGTGACGCCTCTGCCGCAAAGTGCCACCGCCAAGGAGAAAAGCGCCTACGGCCTCGTGTATGCATTCATGATTCCGCGTGGGGCCAAGAATCCCTCCGGCGCTTATCAGGCCGCCGCGCTCTTCAGCAATGCGACCGAACAAACTCTTGCTGCGGGAGCGACCGGACTCGCACCCGCAACGTTGAGCCAGCTTGCCAACATTCCCTCCTCCGATCCCATTGCCGCGGTCGCGTACGCCGAAGCGCTCTACAGCAAAGGATGGCTATCCCCATCACCTGCCGATGTTAATCGCATCTTCTCGGGTATGATTGGAAGCGTGATAAGCGGTCGTTCCACGGTCGATGATGTGCTTGGGAGCGCGGCGCGCTCTTTAAGCTCTCTTCTCCAACAATAATTATGCGTTTTTTCACTATTTTTTTTCTTGTTTTCGCTTTCGTTATAATCGCGGCGGGCGCTGCGCCCGCCCAGCACGCACAATCTGCCATAGTATCTCCCGGGGGAAATACTGGCGGTTCTTTCCTTCAACCGGGGGGAAATACCGGCACCAAACTCATTAATCCGCTCGGCGAAGGTACGAGTATCAATTCGTTTTTACTGAGCATTCTGAACATCATTACCAACACCATCGGTCCGGTCATCGTCATTCTCATGATGGTTTTCGTCGGGTTCAAATTCGTCACCGCGCGTGGCGAACCGGGCAAAATTACCGAAGCGCGCCAAATGCTCCTCTGGACCGTCGTTGGCGCTCTCATACTCCTCGGAGCCAAGGTCATCGCCATTGGTATTAAGGCGACCGTGCAAGCGCTCTCCACTGGCGGCTAATATGCCCGGTTGGCCAAAATTATGACCTTTGCTCAATACGTTGGCGGCGGGTCCATCGGTATCATCGGCCTTTTCAACACTGTCGTCATACCGGTTATTTTTGCTCTCGCTTTTGCGGTTTTCATCTGGGGTGTCGTGAACTATTTTTTCCTCCATGGCAGCGATGAAGGGAAGCGCTCCGAAGGACGACAATTCGTCTTCTGGGGCATTATTGGCATGGTAGTGCTCTTCTCGGTATGGGGATTCGTGAATATCTTGTTATCCACGCTCGGCATCGCGCCGACCGCCTGATGTGTCATACTTCCCGCATATGAGACCCGTCGTTCGTGTCGCTTTAGTATTCATAGTGCTTCTCATGCCAATCTTCACATCAGCACAAGAATTGCGTACCAGTTATACGGTACCAGGCATCAGTTCGTACTCGTCGCAAGTTTTCTCGAATGGCATCTTTGGTATGCCATTTGGTGGCGGATTCGGAGGAGGGTATGGTATTAGTGGCATCGCGATTACTATTATTAACGTCATCAATGGCGTGTTGGTACCGCTCCTTTTCGCGGTTTCTTTCATCGTGTTCCTCTATGGCATTGCCCGTGCGTATATTTTTTCCGTAGGAGATCCCGAGAGAGTGAAGGAAGGGCATAAGATCATCCTGTGGGGCCTCATTGCATTTGCGGTCATGATATCGCTCTGGGGACTTGTGAATGTCGTTGCTAACACATTCGGCCTTCAGGGCTCTTTTGCACTGCCCCAACCGACGTCCTATTCGTCATTCGGACCGCCGCCGCCGGTCCGGTAATCTGTTTTGTTATGAATTTGATGCCTTTGCAAAAATACGGGGGTGACATCCTCTACATCATCAATGTTCTTCTCGTTCCGGCCTTGATAGCCATAGCATTCATCACTTTCCTGTGGGGTGTCTACAAGTATTTTATTCTCGGTGCGGCGAGCGACACCGAGCGTCAGACGGGCCGGCAGTTCGTCCTTTGGGGCATCATTGGCTTCGTCGTTATTCTTTCTCTTTGGGGGTTGGTGGCGATCGTTAATGCCACGTTCTGGCTCGTGCCGGGCGGCGGTGCGCCCCCGTATCCAAAACTGTAGCTATCCCCACGAGACGGGAAGGTATAGTTGACTCTGTCTAGAGGAACGTTACAATTACTTCGTTATCCACTTACCCATACTATGAAAAAAGCCCTCGCTATATTTTCGGGAACACTCGCTGCATTCGCTCTACCGCTCGTTTCTTTGGCTCAAACGCCCACCAATCTCTCGACTGCTGGTTCGCTTGTTATCAATACTATCAACAATGTTCTTGTCCCAGTGCTCTTCGCAGTCGCTTTCATCGTGTTCTTGTGGGGCGCGTTCGATACCTTCATTCTGGGTGCCAACAATGAAGAGGTAAGGGAGAAAGGGAAGAATCTCATGCTCTGGGGCCTCATCGGTTTTTTCGTTATGATCTCGGTATGGGGTCTCGTGAATATCCTCACTGGTACCACTGGTTTTACTAGTGGAGCGCCAACCGGTGGTATACCGAAAGCGCCTTTTGGAATTTGATATTAGATAAATGCCCGTTCTCAACGAGTTTCTCCAGAAAGTCGTCGTCCAGATTATCAATCCGATTATTCTGCTGCTCATCGCGGGCGCGTTTGTCGTATTCCTGTGGGGCGTGTTTGAGTTCATCCGGCAGGCGGGGGACGAAGGGAAGCGTGAGGAGGGCAAGAGCGCTATCTTCTGGGGCCTCATCGGCCTCGTCATCATCTTCGGTGCGTACGGCATCATCAATCTCGCGCTTGGGACATTCGGCATTTCACCGATACACAAGATTTCGCCATAGGGGCAGTGAATAGAAAAAGAGAAAGGCCGCACGATTTTTAGTCGCGCGGCCCTTCGAAAACCTCCTTTCAAATCAAAAGAACTTTAGGAACTTCCAATCGGAGCGTAGGCGTAGGAGATCATATTCGGCCCTTCTGCCTCGTTCGTCACGTAGACGTAGGGCATATCGCCGTCTGGACACGGCTCCTCCCCTTTGCCAAAGTCAATCTCATGCCCATCTCGATACACGCAGTGGACGCGGAAATCTTCTCCAAACGTCACTACACGCATTTTGAATGGGATGGGAATACGTTCCGATTCTCCATCTTCCGCCAAGACCAGTTGCGGCCACTCTTCCTGTTTCAGGTCTTTTGCCAACGGAAGCTTCGGCGCGTTCTGCGGCAGAATTTGCGCTGGCTCCTTTAACGGTGCCTGAGCCACAGTTTTGACAGCGAGTGTTCCACTGGGTCCCGAAATCCAGGACCATGTCGGAAAGCCGACAAGGAGAAAGAACACAATTCCCGCCAGCACTCCCTGAAGCGTTTTTGTCGCTGTTCCAAAGACCTCTTTGTTGAGGGCAATGAGAGCAGCGAAGATACCCCATCCGATGACGATCTGCAACCAATACCGAGAGCCAAACTGTCCTATCTCTGATGGTCGTAGTCCCGGGGTGTACATGCCCCAAAGGAGAACCAGGACGCCACTGATAGCGAGTAGCCAGTTTTCGGAGACAGTCGGCGTTTTGATTTTGTCGAGGGAAGGAAGGTTCCAGGAAGATTTCTTCGTACCGAATACGTAGATCATGTAGACCACCAGAACAACGACAGATGCTCCTAGCAGTCCGTCAGTACTGATACTCATTGCTACGCTCCTTTCACCGTTTGAGGTTTGGACTGGCCAGAGTTGAGTACGCTTTGAGCCCCCTTGACGAAGGTCATTACGTCTCTCATACCACCTTCACCGCCTGCGAGAATCACATCGGTTGAACCCAATATACCGCGGACGGATTCGGAAGCGAGAACAGCATCACCCTTTACCTTAAGTGCCTCCTTCATTTTCTTACGACCCTCCGCCTCAGCGGTAAGCCACGCCAATTCTCCCGCAGCATCGCCTTCGCGTTCTTTTTGGCGTTTAATCTTTTCGGCTTCGGCCTTGGTTATCGTCGCATGTTTTCTGAATTGTTCTCGTGTCACCTCTGCTTGCGCATCGTTGGTTTTATGACTGAGGTTTAAGTCGTCGAGTCCACCGCCATTCTTATCAACATCAATACCGAGCCGCATGACCGCCAACCGAAGTTTCAAAACGAAGACCTTGTTGATGATGTCCCAGTTCTCGATGATCGTTGCTGGCGTATGACGCGAGAGAACGGCCTTCATATCGCGTTCCGACTGTTCCTGCACGAGGTCCAAGATTCGTTCATCAATATCCCCGATCTGTGCAGAAAGGTTGCGGGCGATACGGAAGATGCCGCCATACTCCTGATCCGGGCGATAGCGAACGAAATATGCTATCTCCGCCGAGAGTTGCCGGTCGAGAGGATTCGCTCCTCCGTTATCTTTGAGTTTCTTTTCATCTTCCTCGGTTAACTTCGGCTCCCCGGTCATCACGAAGATGGGGCGAACCATGCCTTCAGGAGGAATATCACCACCCACACGAGTATCCTGCAACGTTGAGCTAATCCGAAAGATTTTGTCCGCTGGACCAGGGAAACGTTTGTCCTTGTAATTCCGACTCGCTCGGATAACTTTTAAGATCCACAGTGGGACAAGATAGAGCCCCGGTTTCGGAACATACCACGGTCGGCCGAAGAGGGTGAAGCCAGCCAGATCATCAACTTTGATCGAGCGGAAGGAGCCGATGAAGTGGAGGGTTTGCAACAGTAGAGCTGTCACGCCAATGTTGACCGGAATTCCCATTGACACCACTTCCGTTGTTAATGGAAGCGATACAAGAAGCCCCAGTATCACTTGCGTGAAGACGTACAGCGCGACTGTAGCCCAGTAATACCGGTCAGCTGGTTCATAGAGTGAGGCATCCTTCGCCTTCTGTTTCTTAATTTCTTTCTTTTCCGCTTCGAACTCCTCGTCCAATTTCACTATCATTTCCTCGAGATCTTTTTTGGCGTTTGTGCGCCAATTTTCGACCACTTTTGTCGACATAGAGCATCCTCCTTCTGTTTGATTTTAATCAATATGGGTGATGGAACGAACCGTTTTCTGCCTTGCAGAATACAGGAAACTTTTAGAAAGTCAAGGTGCGCCTACCTGGATTCGAACCAGGGACCGTCTCCTTAAGAGGGAGCTGCTCTACCAACTGAGCTATAGGCGCGAAGTGAGGAAACGAGAATGCATTCTCGGATTCTTGTTCTCCGAACGAGCGGCTATATCGAATCTGGGAAGATGAAGATATAGGCGCGCACGTAAGGAAAAATATAGCAGAACATAGTATGCTTTGGAAGCGCTGGGGTGGCGAAATTGGTAGACGCGCATGGCTTAGGACCATGTGGAGCAATCCATTGGAGGTTCGATTCCTCTCCCCAGCACCACGTTTATTGCAGGGTCGCTTTTTCAACCCGTATCTTTTTCCCGAAAAATCTGCTCCCGATAACCCTGAAGCTGTCGGTACGGTCGGTTGAATAAAAACGGATACCCGAGCCCTTACTGAACGTTTTTTCAATATCGCTGTGCTTGCGCAGATACTGTTCTAATTTCTTCGGTACGATCTTGGCCTCGGATATGAGGGCGATATGCGGCCCGACGATACTGCGAATCTCCTTTTCTACGATGCCGTAATGCGTACAACCGAGGATAAGCACATCTATCTTCTTGCGAATGAGCGGGCGGAGATATTTTTCAAGCACGAGCTTCGTCTCTCTGGAGTTCTGCTTTCCCGCCTCTATGAGCGGGACTAATAGCGGACAGGCCTTCTGGAATACCTGCACGTTCGGGTCGAGTTTTGTAAGTTCGCGGACGAATGCGCGGGATGCGACGGTCGCCTCCGTCGCGATAACGCCGACCCTTTTATTTTTTGTTTTTTCTACAGCGTCTTCCGCCGCGGGGATGAGCACGCCGAGTATTTTTTTCTTCGCGCCGGACATCCTAAGATATTTCTGCTGCACCATGCGGAGCGCTTCGCTTGATGAGGTATTGCAGGCGATGATGACAATTCCGCATCCATGTCTGAAGAGAAACTCCACTCCTTGTTTCGTATAGGCGTATATGGTTTCCTGCGATCGGTGCCCATAGGGAGCGCGAGCGGTATCGCCTACATATACATAATCGTACTGCGGCAAGGTTTTCACTATAAAGCGCGAGATATGCAGTCCTCCGAATCCGGAATCAAAAATTCCTATGCGTACATGTCTCTTCTTTTGCATGTTTTGTGCCGAGGGTGGGAGTCGAACCCACACGCCACTTTTACGCAGCAAGAGATTTTAAGTCTCTGACGTCTACCATTCCGCCACCTCGGCATTTTTCTATAGTACAACTTTTCGCGCATGAGGCCCGAGCGGGAATCGAACCCGCGCATGTCGATTTTGCAGATCGATGTGTTACCTCTTCACCATCGGGCCTTTCTGATTCAACACAAGGGGTATTTCACCCCGCGAAATACCCCTGAGTTCAAGGTACTGCATAAATATATCGTATTTTCTTCGCAAATGTAACTTCTTACTGAGTCCTCGCGGATACATGAAATTGAATAACCGCAAACTATCTCGAGTGGAGTAACGTAGTTGGTAGGCACCAGCAGTGCTGCCGTGTGAGTATAGACCGTTTCCGATGAGACCGATCTCATTAGATAAACGCTTATGGAGTGCTTCAAGAAATATCTTACTGCCGCTTGTAAAGATAGAAAGCAAACGTTTTGGTTTTCCGTGCACAATGTCTATATGAGCACAACCATCCCCATCGAAGTATCCCCGCAAGAACGATCCGAAATAGAGATTTGGCACGACCGGAAATTCCATAGTCAATGACTTATGGGGCGTAATACCGATTTTAATCAAAGCATCAAACAGCTGACTGTTTCCAATTCTCAAGAGGAACCGAGGTTTGCGTCGAGCATCTTGAATTTCGCGGACGATAGTGTGTTCAGATTTGAGCAATGACCGGATGATTTCAATCCTGTCCCGATCCGTACTTGTCACTCGTACATACTTACCCCGAATATGTGGCGAGTCCTCCAAACTTCCGTCCGCGTAAAGATAACCAAGCACATATGCCATCTCATCACCCCACACATCAAAGAACTTTTCATTCACAAAATATTTGACTCCCACGTCATACAGTATAAGTGGTAACGTTATATACTGCAAGGAAACTATATGTGTAAAGTTACAAACTAATTATTTAATGGAGATGTCTCGTTGTTATCAAGAAGAAAATCAACGCGTGGGAGACGAAGCCGCGCGTGGGATTTCAAATAATTCGAGAACGCCTCGCGCTGCCGCTCCAGGAATGCGAGCGCCGCGCGAGCTTTCTCCGTAGGGAAGACGCTCACGAATATCATAATGCGTTCACCATGCGCTACGCTCTCAGCACGTATGACGGTGATGAGGGATTCAGTGCCGGCCTCGCGCGCGATAAATTGCGCGGCCTCGCGCGCGACTATCTCGGCGGCGCGATTACTCTGCCGACGAGGGCTACGCGTTCTGTCTGAGTGAATCATGATTCGGTGACGACGAAGGCGATGATCTCGTCGCCGTACGTCGCATTCTCGCGCGCTTCGATCTCAATACCAAAGTCGCCCTCGGTTTTTATCTCTTTGGCATCCGCGCGCGCCTGCTGGAGGTTCGTGATGCTGCCTCGCGCGATTTCTGCCTCGCGACGAAGTATTTTCATGCGATTTCCGACGGTGAGCACACCAGAGACGTAGCGCGCACCGAGGACTTGTTTCTTTCCGCTTGACGAGAAGGATTTCAGCACCATCGCGCGCCCAAGTTCTTTCTCGGAGGCGACAACAGGAACACGTCCAACGAGGAGTCCGGCTATTTTCTCAGCAAGTTCGTAAATAATGGAGAAAGAAAGGATGCTGATATGGTCTCGCTCTGCGAGCTCACTAGCGATGGGATCAATGGACACATTGAATGCAATGATAACTCCGCCGGCAGCGTATGCGGTCTTGACATCGGTTTCCGAGACGCTGCCGACGCCGGAAGAGACGATGCGAATGGAAGCGCGCTCATGGGTGATTTTCTTTAATTCATGTTGAATTGCATCAACTGAACCAGCAACGTCTGTCTTCACGATAAGGGGAAGTTCGGTAATGCCCTCAATCGACGCAGCGCGTTCGGGTGTCGCCACAAGCGTTTTGGCCTGCTCTTTCGCAAGAAGTTCTGCCTCCTTTTTATTCTTTGCGATGCTGAAAAGCGAACCGGCCGAGGGCAGTTTGTTGAATCCAGAGATACGCACCGGTTCCGAAGGTCCTGCGGTCTCCACACGTTTGCCTCGGAAATCCTCTATGAAGCGTATCGGGGCAAACGCGTCGCTAGCGACAACAAAGCCATCAAGTGTCAGTGTCCCGTCTTTTATGATGAGCGTCGCTGATGCTCCGCGCTTGGCATCCTGCGTGGATTCAAGTATGAAGCCAGTCGCACTCGCGAGCGGGTCGGCGGTGAGTTCCACAAGGTCCGCAGAAAGAAGGACCAAGTCAAGAAGTTCCGGTATACCTTCGCCGGTCTTGGAAGAGACAAGTGCAAATGCAATATCGCCACCCATACCTTCTATGAATATGCCATGTTCGATAAGCGAATTCTTGGTGTGGCCGATATCGGCGTTATTTTTGTCTATCTTGGTGATCGCCACAATATAAGGAATCTTTGCTTCAGTGATGGCCGCGAGTGCATCGAGCGTTTGTGGCATCACGCCCTCGTCCGCCGCAACAACGAGAATAGCAATATCCGCGGCCGCCGCGCCCCGGGTGCGCAGTGCCTTGAATGCCTCGTGACCGGGAGTGTCAAGGAACGTGACCGGTCGGCCGTTGTGGAGCGCGATGTATGCGGCGACATGCTGTGTGATGCCTCCCGCCTCGCCCGCCACGATATTCGCCTTCCGGATGTAATCCAGGAGGGATGACTTACCATGGTCTATATGGCCCATCACCGCAATGACGGGCGGTCTTGGGACCCGCGCCATAATGCCTCTATTTCATCACAAAAATGACCTAATTGCAATTTGCAAAGCAGCAGATCAAATAAAAATAAGAGCTATAAAAAAAGGGCTCCCGGATCCACCAGGAGCCCCCGCCGCGTCTACGGATCCCCATAGCTGGGCGGCGTGCGAAGCCGTTGATGATCCATCGCATTTCCCTCCAAAATGAACAACACGTGTAAGTTAGCATATTTCTACCCTGTCAAGTATTTTTTAGAAGTGGATAGATAGATAACAAAAACCCACCGAAGCAGGTTTCTGCTGGCGGGTTCGCCATAAGGTCCTTTAATCGCCGATGTTCACGGATGTTTCGACCTCGTGGAAAGGCGGACGACGTTTATTGGATTGTGATGCGTATTCTCTTAGGCATGCGGGGCAGGTGATATCCTTTCTTTGTATTGCAGAGACTATAGAAGTACAGACATGTCCTTCCGGCCATTTTGATGGAAGTTTCTCGGAGAACATACACAAAGGTAGGCCACGCGCTAGACCATGGACAATTTTTTTATTGTTGTTCACCTTGAAACCTCCTTTAGTTTAGTGTTCAGTTTGCTTTTCTATAGTTGAAGATATCTTTCAGTTGGAAAGAAGTCAAATATCATACCCTCGTGTAGAATCAACTCATGTTTTGGAAGCGGAGAATATATCTTGATAATGCTGCAGGCGTGACGCCTAACCCGTCGTCGCCCCACGAAGAGGGGAGGCGCGCTAAGAAAATGCTGGAAGACGCGCGGGTAATCATTGCTCGTCTCGTCGAGGTGCAGCCGGACGATGTCATTTTCACAAGCGGAGCGACTGAGAGCAACGCTCTCGCTATTCTGGGACATGTGCGAGCGCTTCCTGCCTACCAGCAGGCAGGCGATGCGGCGGAGAGAAAAGACATTCATATCTTGTATCTGCCGAGCGCACATGCATCAATCGTTGAGAACGCAAAGATGCTTTCCGCAGAAGGCGTAAGGGTAGACACTCTTCCGGTCAAGGATTATCGAATTGATATTGAGGCGCTCAAGAAAATGCTCACGCCTGAGACAGCCCTCATCTCCATGGAGGCGGTCTGCGGCGAAACGGGAGTCGTGTGGAATACCCGCGAGGTTCGCCGTGTTCTGGACGAAGCACAGCTCGCGTTCAACTCGCACATTCTGTTGCATGTTGACGCGAGCCAGGCGCCCCTGACCGAGAAAATAACACGCGCACATTTTGCTGCGGACATGCTCACACTCGATGCTTCCAAGGTCTCCATTGTTCGCGGCACCGGCGCGCTCATCGCACATCGCACGATTCCGATGGTTCCTCTCTATGCGGGCGGCGGACAGGAACGCGGATTGCGTTCAGGGAGCGAGGCACCGGAACTTGCGCGGAGTTTCGCGGCGGCGGTCGCCGCCGCCGTGCTTGAGCGCGAGAACTTCCGTGCTTCCGCCGAGCGCGACCGCGCGAACCTCATCAACATGATCACTGCCGGTATTCCGAATGTACAAGTGCAGGAGGGCCACTTTCAGGCACCTCATATTCTCAATCTTTCACTTCCGGGCCATGATACCGATTATCTCGTCGCGCTCCTTGATGAAGCGGGCTTCGCCGTCTCGTCACGGAGCGCCTGCGAGACGGATTCCGAAGTGGGTTCACGAGCTGTCCTGATCCTGACTAGCGATCCGGAACGCGCCTGTGCAACACTGCGTATGTCCTGGGGTCCCGGTGTTCCTACACGCGCTTTCACTCGTTTTGCAAGAGCGCTTACGAAGGCGGTCGCGTTTATTGACAGTGACGGCCGAAGGTAGCATTATAGTCGCATGAATCCCGTTAGAAACCACGGACGCATAGGTCGACACCAGAAGACGGGTTCGGTTACCAATTCTAATTGGATAGGGTTCGGTTGCGCTGCACATAGCGTATCCGTGTCCTATTTCTAATGGGATGAATATAGAGGAACTCTCAAAGTCCCAACTGATTCTTCTCACAATCCTCGTGAACTTTGTGACCTCGGTCGCGACCGGCATCTTGACGGTTTCTTTGCTCGATAAAGCACCACCCTTCGTCGTGCAGACAGTGAATCGCGTCGTCGAGCATACCATTGAGACCGTTGCGCAGGCGGCTCCCGCCGCAGTGCTTCAGGCACCCGCGCCTTCCAATCAGGATCTCGTCATGAATGCTCTTGGCATGGATGCGTCCCGCATCGTTGCAATCTATGATGCGACGATTGGCACCTCTACACCAGCCATCTCCATCGGCACATATCTTTCCAAATCCCGCGCTGTCGTGACTGCGGCCCAGGACATATTACCGAAAGAGGCACTCATCAAATTCCCGAATGGTGCGTTTATTCCCGCGTCTCTCGCACATGAAGGCGGCGGCATCACCATTTACGGTTTTGCGGATGATGCGACGCTGCCGAAAGCGACCTCTCCAATCCTCATCGGTGCAAACGATTTGAAACTCGGTCAAACGGCGCTTGCTATTGGTGATGATGGCTCCGCTTCCACCGGCATCGTCGCGCGAATCAGCGAAAAGAACATTCACACGACACTGCCGGATATAGGCACTGGAAGCGCTGCAGTGGATCTTGCCGGCAATCTCATCGGCATCAGCACCGGAGGAACACCCGGACTTCTTATTCCCGCCAACAAGATAAGCGCACTTCTTACTGCGACAACGACCGCGGCGACCTCGTCGCCAGCTCGCTAATATAATTCTCACCCATGCCGCCTTTCAATAATTTCACCACCAAAGCCAAAGAAGCCGTACGTCGCGCGCATGAGATAGCGATAGAGCGCGGACAAAATCATGTCTCGCCGCTCCACCTGCTCGCCGCCCTCGTACTCCAGGAAGAATCGCTTGTGTTCTCCATGCTCGACAGAATGGAAGTGGATACCAACATGCTCGCGGATGCCGTGCTTGAGCACCTTGAGACACCCGAAAACGCCTCAGTCCTCTCGCCTTCATATCAGATCTATCTCACACCCGACCTCGCGCAGGCGCTTGAAGCATCCGGAAAGATAGCTGCAAGGATGAATGACACATTCGTCGGCACCGAGCATCTCTTCCTTGCCATTATCGAACATCCAGGGAGCGCTGCGGATATTTTCACACGCTTCTCCATAGGTCGTGACGCGGCAATCGCTATTCTCAAAGAACTCAAGAGTTCTAAGGAAGGACAGACCGTAGAACCAAAACGTTTCCGTGCGCTCGCGAAATATGCGCGTAATCTCACCAAACTCGCCGCCGAGAATAAACTCGATCCGGTCATCGGCCGCGATCAGGAGATCAATCGGGTCATCCAGATTCTCGCACGCCGTACGAAGAATAACCCGGTCCTCATTGGCGAAGCGGGCGTGGGGAAGACGGCGATCGCAGAAGGACTCGCCGCGCGCATGGCGGCTAACGACGTCCCCGAATCGCTCAAAAGCAAGGAGCTTCTCTCGCTTGATCTCGGGCTTCTTATCGCCGGTACCAAGTATCGCGGCGAGTTTGAGGAGCGGATGAAGAACGTTATGAAGGAAGTAGAACGTGCCGAAGGCAAGGTGATTCTCTTTGTGGATGAACTGCACACACTTGTCGGCGCCGGAGGCGCCGAGGGCTCTTTGGATGCATCGAATATGTTGAAGCCGGCCCTCTCCCGCGGTGAGCTACGTGTGATCGGCGCGACGACGCTGAAGGAATATCAGAAATATATTGAGAAGGATGCCGCACTCACACGCCGTTTCCAATCGGTATTCGTGCAAGAGCCGTCGGTGGAAGACGGTATCGCCATTCTTCGCGGCTTGCGCGACAAGTACGAACTCTTTCATGGCGTGCGCATTACTGATGGCGCCATTGTCGCCGCCGTCGAGCTCTCGTCCCGCTACATCACCGACCGTTTCCTGCCGGATAAGGCCATTGATCTCATAGACGAAGCGGCATCGGGACTTCGCATTGCGCTCGAGAACAAACCACCTCTCTTGGAAGAGACCGATCGCAAGATTCGCCGCCTTGAGATAGAACGGCAGGCGCTCCAGAAGGATCTGGAAGGAGAACATACCAAGGAGATAAAAGAACGCATTAAGGTCATTGATGCGGAGGTCGCGGATTTGAAGGAAAAGACCAGCGAACTTGAGCTCAAGTGGAAGAATGAAAAAGATATTTTGAGCGGCATCCGCGCTGCCAAGACCGAACTCGAGGCGCTCAAAGTACAGGCGGATAATGCGGAAATTGCCGCCGATCTCGGCACGGTCGCGGAAATTCGCTACGGCCGCATCCCGCATATCCAGAAAGATTTGGAGACGAAACTGAAGCGTCTGAAGACATTGCAGAAATCGCGTCGCGTCCTCAATGAAGAAGTGGCCGAACAAGATATCGCCGGTGTCGTTTCGCGTTGGACCGGCATCCCGGTCTCACGGATGCTTGAGGAAGAGGCCGCAAAGCTTACCCGTATGGAAGCAACATTGAAGAGCGACATCATCGGTCAGGATATCGCGGTAAAGAAAGTCACTGATGCCGTAAAGCGTTCGCGCGTCGGCATTAGCGACCCCAATCGTCCCATCGGCTCCTTCCTCTTCCTTGGTCCCACCGGCGTCGGTAAAACCGAGCTCTCAAGGAAAATAGCAGAATTCATGTTCAACGATATTGACGCTCTCGTGCGTGTTGATATGAGCGAATTCATGGAGAAACACTCGGTCGCTAAGCTTATCGGCGCGCCGCCCGGCTACGTCGGCTACGAAGAGTCCGGTTCATTGACCGAACGTATCCGACATCGCCCATACGCTGTAGTGCTCTTTGACGAGATTGAGAAGGCGCATCCGGAAGTGTTTAATATCCTGCTTCAAGTGCTTGATTCGGGACATTTGACCGACGGCAAGGGGCGCAAAGTCAATTTCAAAAATACGATTATCGTACTCACGTCCAACATCGGTGGGGAATTCATCGACCGGCTTGCGCACATCGGTTTCGGCAGTGCGGGCGCAACTGACGCGACCCGATATGAGGAAACGAAGGTGAAGGTTATGGATGCGCTCAAAGAGCACTTCCGCCCGGAGTTTCTCAATCGACTTGATGACATCATTATCTTCGACGTACTCGCGAAGGAGGCGCTTGCCAAGATCGTGGACACGCAGGTGGAAGAGGTCATGAAGCGGCTTACGCAGAAGCGCATCTCGCTTTCTTTCTTGCCGGGAGTGCGCGAATGGCTTGCGGAGAAGGGCTACAATCCGCAGTATGGCGCGCGCCCCTTGCGCCGCACTATTCAGGACAAGATACTCACACCACTCGCATCCCTCATGGTTGATCAGGGACTCATGGAGGGAGGCATGGTGACGGTCTCCATCAAGAATGACGAGCCGCATTTCGAGGTGAAGCGAGCGACGTCTCGCCGCTCGCGGAATCCCGCTGCAGCTTCGCCCCTAGTATAATTGACATCGTTTTTATACAAGGCAGTTTCGCATAATACTCGCGGCGCAGAGCCGGAATAGGCCGAGCGAAGCGAGTGCGCCGCCCCGAACTTGTTCCGCGAAGTTGCGGCTGGGATGAAGAAGGGACAGCTCACTCCATTGCGAAAATCTGCTTACTCTGTTAGATTCTTTGCATATGTCACAAGACCGCCTGCTTCGGCTCAAATCCACGAAGTCCAACCACGTCATCTGGACTCGCAAGAATAAGAAGTCAACTGAACGAAAAATTGAGCTCTCTAAGTTCGATCCAACCCTGCGCAAACGAGTTATCTTCAAAGAAGCGAAGAGATAAAATCAAAATCTGCCTGAAAGAGCGGTTTTTGTTATGGCGGGCCCACCAGGACTCGAACCTGGGACGGTGGTTTTGGAGACCACTGTTTTACCACTAAACTATAGGCCCTGAGTGAGACAGAGCGAATGAGTGTTTGTAATCATTCGCTGTCGCCGAACGAAGGGTATATATCAGTGCAGGTAACTGATATAGGCCTCCGAACCCATTTACGATAGCAGATAGAAGGGTGGGGGAAAAGCCGAGCGCTTCAGAGTGCCACGCGGTATGATGTAGCGTATGCGTTCTCGAATTCTCGCATTCGCGCCTTTGCTTATAATAAGTTCCGTACTTGTAGTGCCTCTTGCCGCACACGCCGGCGGGATACCTTTCTTCGGCCCCATTATCCCAGAACAATATGCGGCTTGTCCCGCCGGTTGGGGAATGCTCGTCACTGTCATCAACAACATCATCAGCTTGCTCATCACGCTCGCTATCGTATTCGTCGCGCCACTGATGATTGCCTATTCCGGGTTCCTCTTCGTGGTGAATCCGGTAAACCCGAGCGGCAGAGAGGAGGCGAAGAGTATTCTTACCCACACAATAGTCGGCATCGTTATTGCGCTTTCAGGATGGCTCATCGTTGATGCGATTATGGCGGTCCTGTATCACCCAACCGGTTCCATCGGTTCTACGTGGTCGCAGCTCATCATCAGCAACCCTAGCGACCCCTGCCTTAAGCAGAAAGGTTCGGTTTCCTCATCGGCATCGCCTTCTACAGCCGCCTCGCCGACTCTCTCTGTTGCACAGCAACCAAGCGCATCATCTCCCGCATCAGCACTTTCAAAACCACCGATTTTACCAGCTACTCCCGCTCAGAGATCGGTGGCAATAGCCACGCTCGACGGTTTTTCTTGTGACGATGATGGTAATTGTTATACTAAAGAAGACGGAGTTACTATTAGCACACCTGCTTTCAAAAGTGTGCCAGAAACTGATGGCTTAAAGCAAAAACCCCCTGAACCTCCTTATACAGATACAGACCCTATTGCTCCAGAAGCGAGTAATTTAGTACAACAGGTAATTGATGAACAAAGTAAACAAACGTCGGAACCGGCCCCGACATCGCCCACTCCATCACCTTCGTCCGCACCTGCGCAACCAACACGTATTAATGGCGTAGATCCAGATTTAGTGAAAGCTATTATTCAAACGGAATCATCTAACAGGAAAGATGATCATATCATTAATACCGCCAGAGATGGTACAGAGTCCTTAGGACGTATGCAGATCAGAATTGATACTGCGCGAGAGGTCGATAAAGAAGCACTGAAGAATTTATCGGACGCTCAGGTTAGAGAAAAATTATTAACAGATCATGTTTACAATGTTAAACTCGGTACGGCTTATCTCAAGAATTTGTCCGCCAAATATGATGGCGATGTAAATAAAATCATCGCCGCCTATAATGGCGGCCCGGGAGCTAATAAACCAAGCCGAGATTGCCCCAATTCTTCAAGATGGCAGTGCGAATGGGATAATAAGGCACACACTATTCCCAATACGGGTTATATCGAAACGAGAAATTATGTTACTAAGGTTAGCCAATACTATAATAAAATAAAAGACGCAAACTAGGACATCCGATGTCCTAGTTTGCGTAGCCACGCCTTTTGGCGTCGTGCATACTGCCAGAGTTTTGCCGAGAGAGCCGGAAGAAGCGATGCTTCAGTGCGTTCTCCGCGCAAAAACTCGCCCACTATTTTATATTCAAGCCCCAGTTCATTCAGTCGCGTATCACCGACCGCTTCGCGCACACGTCGTACCTCATCAATAAGTCCGCGTGCAAGTGCGCTTTCTAACCGCGCGTCTATTCTTGCGCTCAATTCCTCTTTTGGTGGGTCAATCACTATCCATTCAACAACATATTTTACAAGGTTCAACCTTGTACCAAATGAAGTTGCAGTTAAGCTGCGCGGTGGGACGGTGCCAAGGGAGACAATGATTTCAAGGGCGCGGATGAGTCGGCGGCGATTCTTGGAATCCAATTCCGCAGCCCGGCGCGCGTCCGCCAGGCGGACGCGCGCATAGAGCTCTTCCGCGGAAAGTGTTTCAAGTTCTTCGCGAAGCAGGGGATTTGCATCGATTCCCATCGGAAGGCCATGGAGAAGCGCGTGGAAATAAAAATGCGTTCCTCCGACAAGGATGGGGAGCTTCCCACGAGCCGAAATATCCTTAATGAGGCGAGTCGCATCCGCGACAAAATCTCCGGCGGAATAATTCTCCTTCGGATTACGGATATCAATAAGGTGGTGAGGAATCCCACACATTTTCTCGGGAGTAATTTTCTCAGTGCCGATATCAAGTCCGCGGTATACTTGTCGCGAATCAACTGAGATAATCTCGCCGTTGCGAACGAGGGCTTCCTCGACCGCGCGAGAAGATTTCCCGGAGGCGGTCGGGCCGATTATGCATAAAATTTGCCTCACCATTGCGCACGATGGTATCATGAAGCAACAGGTAGTAGGTGGTAGAAAGGCAAATGCATTCTTTATTACCTACCACCAACAACCTACTCACTACAACCTATTTTATGAAAGAGACCAAAAGCAATTATTGCGAGAACTGCGGCGAATTCCATGACGCGCCGCACGATTATACATCGCAGGTAAAAGTCGGTTCGACGACCCCTGATTTTGAATTCGAAACCTACCATGAGGGAGTTATTAAAGTCATGACTCTCTCGCAGCTGCGTGGAAAGTGGGTAGTCCTCGTTTTCTATCCTGCGGACTTCACCTTCGTCTGTCCGACTGAACTTGAAGAGCTCGCTAAACTCTATCCGAAGTTCCAGGCGCTCAATGCCGAGATCATCTCGGTCTCTTCTGATACAGTCTATACCCATAAAGCATGGCACGATGCTTCCCCGGGCATCAAAAAAATATCGTATCCGATGGCGGCTGACCCGTCCGGCAAGCTCGCCTATGCATTCGGGGTGCTCATTGAGGGAGGCGAAACGATATTCACTCCGGACGAGGGTCTTGCATTGCGCGGTACGTTCATCATTGACCCTGTGGGGACGCTCCGCGCGATGGAAATCAACGACAACTCAATAGGACGCAAAGGTTCGGAAACACTCCGCAAGCTTCAGGCGGCGCAGTATGTGGAAACACACAAAGGGAAAGTATGTCCCGCTTCCTGGGAGCCGGGCGATGACACGCTCGAGCCGGGGTTAGATCTGGTGGGGAAGTTATAATAAATGAAAAGGGGGCGGGAAGGTATCTTCCCGCCCCTTAGCGCTCATTGGGGAACTGTCATCCAGCCGCCGCCGGAATAGGATTCTCCTTCAGGAATTTCCGGAGTTCTCCGAAGGTCTTGATTTTCTTCGGGAAAAGAACTCGCAGGCCGCCTGGCCCACAGACAAGTGCGTCATGCGTCTCTGAAACTCGGATCCGACACACTAAACCCTTACAGAGAACGTGAATACCCACGCCCGAAGAACTATATCCGAGTTCATGACCGTCTCGGGTATGGTTTACGAAGTAGTTACCCGAGTGAGGATACTCCCGATGGCGGGGATGCTCCTTCAGCAGGTCGCCTTCAGCCGTGAGGCGGATCGGTTCAAGCGGAATGCTCCGCTCTATCTCGCCCTCAACCGCTCGAATAGCGTCCTCCTCCGCCCATGTGCTAGGGGGATAGAGAGAACTCAAAGCCAGTTGCAAAGCAGAGTTCAACCATCCCGTCGCGCCTTGGTCGTCGCCATCTTGATTGACAACCTTGTACTGACAGTAAGTGTTGATCAGGTAGGTTTCGCCGGTTTCGCCGCCGCCCTGCTCACGACAGTGGCCCAGGAGCTTTCCGCGAATCACTTTTTTCGGTTCGAATCCGGCGGCAGCGACGATGTTGAAGAGAATCATCACTTCATCGGCAGACAATCCACTAATCCTGCGCCAGTTCAGGTAGTCGCCTCTGGCGACAAAATTAACAAAAGACCTGGCAATTACATTCGTTTCCATCGATCGCTCCTTTCAATTTGATTTTTTATGCAACGTTCAGATTTGTTTTCCGGAAATAATATACACTAAAATCCTGCAAAAAGTCAACAGAAACAAAATTTTTCCCTTTGATCTTTCAAAAAAGAAACCTCCGCGCAAAAGCGAGCGCGGAAGCTCCTTTCGACACAGAGGCAATGGAATAGTATCGACTAACATGTCCTCTCTTGCTGAACCTTGATGAGATCATCGCGCAGTCGCAACATATTCTCACGCAGGATGGTCGGGCTTTGCTGGATTGCCCACACCGTCACGGGACTGCTCTGCACGCGACGGACAATTTCCGTCGTCGTTTCCTCGCGCGGAGCGAACAGTGAGAGGGCCTCAATAGCACTGCCGAGATCGCCGCGTTTGAGGTCTGCTTCCACTCTGCGATAGAAGCGAATCCTCCAGCGAATTTCCTGGAGAAGCAGAACCATCTTTCGTTTCTCCCACAGATAGGGCACGAACATAATAAAGCGCATCACCGAACCTACGGCCGCCCGGTCGTGACGGAAACCCCGCAGGTGTTGAATGTATTCGCGCGCTTCAGCCAATTTCTCTTCGGCGACCCGCCGATTTGCTGCGAAACTCTGGCGAGCGAACTCAACTCGATTCGTCTGGGTCATCATCTTCTCACCTCCTTTTTGAGGAACGTTTTATTAATTGCGTATCCAGATTCCCATCTATCGCTAAATTAGCATAACATACTGAATTTGTCAAACCCCTGTGCCGGGGGAGAGAATCGAACTCTCATGTCTTACGACGACGGGTCTTGAATCCGTTGCGTCTACCAATTCCGCCACCCCGGCAATAGATTGCAGAGTAACATATGCTAAAATCTTTTACATGAAGGATGATGCGCGCTACGTTCCGACAAAATACGACTCGGTCTTTTGGATAGAGCTTGAACGGATACAACCAAACCCGTATCAGCCGCGCCGCGAGTTCAACGAAGAAGGCATCAAATCCCTCGCGGAGAGCATCCGCCAGTATGGCGTGCTGCAGCCGCTTGTCGTCAGCCGTACCGATGTGGAGAAGCCGGAAGGCGGCCTTGAGAGCGTGTATGAGCTCATAGCCGGCGAGCGGCGTTTGCGTGCGAGTCGACTCGCTGGCCTCACTCAGATACCAGTGGTTATCCGGCACGGGGAAAACAATCTCACCAAGCTCGAACTCGCTATCATAGAAAATCTCCAACGCGAAGACCTCAACGCCATCGACAGGGCGAAGGCGCTCCAGAAGCTTATTGACGAATTCGGTATATCGCATGCCGAGACCGCGGCGAAGATCGGCAAGAGCCGCGAATATGTCTCAAATTCGCTTCGCCTCCTTTCATTGCCCGAGCACATGCAGGGTGCCATCGTGGGGAAGGAAATGAGCGAGGGTCATGCGCGGCCGCTTCTCGCGCTCAACAGCCGGCCGCAAGAGCGCGAGACACTTTTTAAAGAAATTATCTTGAAGCGGCTTTCGGTCCGCGCTGCCGAGCATATCGCACGGTCCATAGCGCAAGAGCGGGTGCGGACCCATCACCGGAAAACGCCTGAAATGGTTGAACTCGAGAAGTCGTTGACCGAGACACTCGGCACGCGCGTCATTATTGAGAGTAATGCCGAGGGCGGTCGTCTCGTCATTGATTTCTTTTCGCCTGATGACCTTTTGCATCTGGCCGCATCGCTCGCGGAACATTCAGCGCTTCGCGAATCGAATCCTCCGACCTCAGAAGCCGTTTCGGGAAAGAATACATCTATGCCCGTCTTTCCGAATACCACACAACTTTTGAGTGACCCAATTCCTCCAGCTGCTTCCGAGGAATCCAATGATGACGAACTGTATTCGGTTAGCGGTTTTACCGTCTAAAGTATACTCACTTTTCTTTTCTTGAGTGCCGCTGTCTTCGCCCCGATGCTTTTGTTGGGTCGCTCATGCCGAGCGTCGCGCGGATATGGCGTTTGGCGAGCGATGTCCGTGCTATCTCAAGCCATTTAAGCGATGGGTGCGCGGCCTCACGTCGCAGTATTTCAACCACCTCGCCGTTGCCGAGTACCGTTTCAAAAGAAACAAGTTTTCCGTTGACCTTCGCGCCCTGAATATGGTCTCCGAGATCGCTGTGTATCGCATAGGCAAAATCAATCGGCGTTGATTCCGCGGGCAAGTCGATAACATCTCCTTTGGGAGTAAATACGAATACTCGATGTGAAAAGAAATCCTCCCTGAGTCCCTCAACGAATTCTTTGGAGCCGGCGACTTCCGTATGCGCCTCGGCGAGCTCGGCGAGCCACGGCGGCACTTTGGTCACGCCTTTTACTTCTCCTTCCTTCTTCGCAACTTTCATGAGCGAGGGGATGAGCGAGCGGATCCACGAGAAAGAAAGCGATGCAAATCTGCTTTTCTGAGCATTCTTTCCGAGTTTCTCAATCCCTTTCCCCAGTTGCTTATAGGACATGTGCGACGCGATGCCAAACTGTGCGCGTTTATGCATTTCCTCTGTGCGAATCTGAATCTCGACGATGCCTGCTTCCGGCGTTACGACCGTCGTGTGAAGCGACTGGTATCCGTTCGGCTTGGGGAAGGCGATATAATCCTTGAATTCGCCCGGCAGCGGTTTGTAGAGCGCGTGTACTACGCCGAGAGTCGCATAACAATCCTCGATGGTCGGCACGACGAAGCGCAGTGCGGCAATGTCATAAATGAGGTTGATATCGTCACGCTTCCTTTTGAGCTTCTGGTGCAAACTCCAAAGTCCTTTCATGCGGATATCGCTGTGAAGCATCGTCAGGCCTTTCTTTACAAGTTCACTACTAAGCTCTTTTTGAATTTTGGCGAGCCCTTCTTCCGTCTCTTCCGTTTTCAATGTGCGCACCTCCACGGCATGATGTGCGGCATCAGGGTCGACGTACGGAAACGCCAGGTCTTCAAGATCGCGCTTCAACTTTCCCATGCCGAGCCGGTCCGCGATAGGGGCATATATCTCCAATGTCTCAAGCGCGATGCGACTGCGCTTGTGTTCCGGCACATGCTCCAGGGTCTGCATGTTGTGGTAGCGGTCAGCAAGCTTCACGATGAGTACGCGTATATCGCTTGCGGTCGCGACCAGTAGTCGCCGCAGCGACTCCGCATGGCGCTCCGCGCCGCGATATTTATGCGTGCCAAGTTTAGTTACGCCATCAACGATGAAAAGCAATTCATTCCCGAATTCCTTTTCAATATCTTTGCGCGAGACGCGTCCGTCCTCGACGGCATCGTGGAGAAGTCCCGCGGCAATGGTAGTTGCGTCCATGCCGTATTCGGCAAGTATCTTCGCAGTCGCCGCCGCATGGATGAAATAGGGCTCACCCGAGTAGCGGGTTTGGCCCTCATGCGCCTTCTGGGAGAACTCGTATGCCTTTTCGACGAATGCAATATCTTCGGGCGACGGCCCTTCCATCTCGGCAATGATTTCCTTGATGGTCGTCATCCGAATACTATACACCTGCGAATTAATTACGACTATTTCAAATACTCGGCGGCTTCGGTGCTCGTTAAAGTATCTGGCTTCACAGTTTCTGGCAGATAAATACGGCGCAGGCCTTTTTTGAGAAACAATCCCTGTTTTGATTTATATAGCACGAGTGTCTTTCCGGTGCGCGGATGCTTGCCGATCTCTTTAACAATTTCGACACCTTTCGGCGGCAGCTTCGGTGCAGCGAGGAGCGAGAGTGCGGTGTCGAGTGTAACCGTGTATGGGTCGCCCACGGCGCTTTTGAGCGAACGAAATTCACCATCGCTGCCCACATAGGGTCCGAATCGCCCGGTGGAGGCGAATACCGGTTTGCTCGTCGAGGGATGCATTCCCAATTCGCGCGGGAGCGAAAGATATTTGAGGGCGTCAATGAGTGTTACGTGCGCGAGGTCGGTGCCGGGCGGAATACTCGCACGTTTCGCAGCTTTCTTCGGCCGACCCTTGCCGCGTTTCTTTTTCTCTTTCTTCTCTGCATTTTCACTGTTTTCTGCTTTCTGCTTACTGCTTTCTTCTTCTAATGCCATTTCCACATACGGTCCGAAACGTCCGGTCTTTATATAAATAGGCGCGCCGGTCAAGGGGTCGTGTCCGATAAGCACATCACTTTTTAGTTCGGTGCCCTCCTCGGTTCGTGCGCCGAGACAATCGGGATATTTCTTGCAACTCATGAATACGCCGCCGCGTCCGAGCTTGAACTCCATAGGGCTTCCGCAGAGCGGGCAGGGAAACTCCGCTCCTGCGTCCCCGAGCGACGTCGCTTTTGGCAGTTTATCTTTTGCATGCACCGCTTTCTCAAATGGGCCGTAAAATGCACTCAATGTTTCGGTATAGCCGCGTTCTCCCCGTGCTATTTCATCCAGTTCATCTTCCATCTCTGCAGTGAAGGTATCGCTCACATACTTTGGAAAGTTTTCTTCGAGCCAGCCCGAGACGACCATGCCGGTCGCCGTCGGCTTCAGGGAGCGCCCGGTCTTCTCCACATAACCGCGATCTTGGATGGTTTTCATGATGGAAGCGTATGTTGAAGGACGGCCGATACCGCGCTTCTCGAGTTCTTTGATGAGGCCGGCTTCGGTATACCGATTGGGCGGTTCGGTTTGCTTTTCTTCTGAAGAGAGCGAAAGAAGTGTGAGCGGGTCGTCCACGGCGACCTTGGGCAATTCCGTATCTTCGCCGCGCGCGGCCGTATCAAGTGCGAGCCAGCCGGGGAACATGGTAAGCGAACCGCTCGCAGTAAAGAGAGGGATAACCGCCTCCGCTTTTGCCGTTATGCTTGTCCGCATGATCCGCGCGGCCGCCATCTGCGAAGCGAGTGCGCGGATTCGGATGAGCTCATACAATTGCATTTCGTCGGAGGTGGAGCCGGCGGTCTCGTGGGAGGGATCGGTGGGACGGACGGCCTCGTGTGCCTCCTGAGCATTCTTGCTCGTCGTTTTATAGATACGCACCTGAAGATAGTCCTTGCCAAATTCTTTTTCAATACTATCGGCCATTTTCGCCACCGCTTCCTTTCCGAGATTTACCGAATCAGTGCGCATGTATGTGATATGTCCGGCTTCATAGAGCTTTTGCGCCGCCCGCATCGTGCGCGAGGGTGCGAAGCCGAGGCGTGTTGATGCGGTCTGTTGCAGAGTAGATGTGGTGAACGGCGGGCGGGGATTGCGTTCCTCAGCTTTCTCACCGACGTCGGAGACACTCCAACGCGCGCTCCTTCCGGCCTGTACTATCCTCTCGGCCTCCTCTTTAGTAGAGGGCTCTTCTGCGCAGACAGTGGCAATATCGCCCGTTTTTGATTTAAAGAGCGCCGAAAGCACAAAATAGGTGACCGGTATGAAATTTTTTATCTCACGCTCGCGTTCCGCGAGAATGCGGAGCGCCGGCGACTGTACTCTGCCTGCTGACAATCCATACCTTACTTTTTTCCAAATGAGTCCCGAAAGGTCGTAGCCGACGATGCGGTCGAGGACGCGTCGCGCTTCTTGCGCGCGCCGCAAGTGCTCGTCTATCGCTCGGGGATGCGCGAGTGCTTCTTTTATAGCGGCTTTGGTGATTTCATGGAAAACGACACGTTTCGGTTCCTTCAGATCCGCGACTTCCTTGATGTGCCACGCTATCGCTTCGCCCTCGCGGTCGGGGTCGGTTGCAAGATAGATCTCATCGGCCTTTGCCGCAGCATGCTGTATTTTCTCTATCACTTCCCGTTTCTCGGCGGGGATGACGTAACGGGGGATGAAGCCACCCTCAATATCGACAGCGTCTTTGTTACTCTTCGGCAAGTCGCGCACGTGCCCGACCGAAGCGAGGACGGTGTAGTCCTTGCCGAGGTAGTGCCCAATAGTTCTCGCTTTTGTAGGCGATTCGACGAGAAGCAATTTTTTCATTTGCGTTTAATCACTCACTCACTCATAACGCGCATACCCATATATGGTCAAGTACCTGTGCAATAAGAAAACCGCACCATAGTTCCGGTGCGGCTTGCTCGTCTTCTCCTTCCTCATTATGAATCAGAAGCTACCACCCCTCTTCTTCGCCTCCCTTTCATATCTTATGTTACTGATTTTAGAACCGAGGGCAACGATCCCTCCCAAAGCCAGCAGAATTAGGAGGGACCATTCCATAATGAGAGGATATGCTTCAGGAGGGAAGACACAAAACACCAACACTATGATAAGCAAATTCCATGCGAGCATAAACAATCCTCCTTATCTATCACAATTTTTGCTGTCAAGCGGCGGCGCGAGTAACAAAACATGTCGGCCGTTCGAGCAAAAAAGTTCACCCCTCCCGCTTGCGCGAGAGGGGTAAATCGCAGAACACTTGAGCGCTGTCAGAAGACAGGGCTCGCAACGTTCAGGTTCGGGACAAAAAGGAACTTTTTCGGGTGCGACGGGTGGCTGTTGCCGAGATGCAGCGTGTTCAGAACGCGCACATTTCGCACTCCATAACGGAAGACATGCATGACCGAAACGCTCAAGTCCCCGTTTTCCACGAAGAAATAGATGTTCCAGCCGTTCTCGCGTTTCCAAAAGGCCTGCAAGTAGCGTTCGGTGATGTCCACCATCCTTTCGGCTTGCGTCAGGGTGAGGAGATATCGGCGCTCTCTCAAACACTTTTCAAGGGAGGAAATCTCGGTACTGGCGCAATTCCCGGAAAGCGCGGCCGCCCATTCAGAAAATGATTCCTTCTGTGAAGTAACAAGCGTCCTGACGACACAGGCATCCGCTTCCGGCTGGTCTTCCGGGAGAAATCGAAAGCGATCCAGGTCATCAGCACGGTACGCATACTGCTCCATGCAGAAACAGTCCTCCGTTCTTCTACCTGCCACCCTCGGGAGTGTCGTCACCGCGAAGGCGGAGAAGATAGAAGGGAGGAGATCCTTACCTATTGTCCGCATTATCATGCTCACGCACCTCCTTTGGATGAATGCTCGTACCGACATTGGCACGAGCGAAACCTCATGTCCCATTAGAATCAAAGTACTTCTTCTGCGAAGTGTAACGCATGTCTCCCGATACTTCAACACGCGCTTCGCTCCAAATGGTTGAAATTCTCTCATAAAATAAAAAGGAAGGGCCTCGGGTTCTTGCGAAACCCGAGGCCCACTTCCGTCACTGGAAGACACGGTACAGAAGATTATACAGAAACTTATAGAGCGTCCGCACCCACCAGCTCCGACAGAAGATTGAGTTCACCGATTGAAGCATGTTTCTCCTTTCGTCAGAGATAGGGAAGCGAAGCGGTGAAGCTCACGAGATACACGAGGAGGGACTCTCCCAGAAGCGCAAGAGACACTCTGTTCACCATTGAAGGAGCAACCCAGCGCTTCATGAAATACGCGGAGAGCCCGAACGATAGAAGGACAAAGAGTAGGAACACAGCCGTCATGTTCGGGCGAAGGATCGCCGCAATCTGTCCTCCAGTAATGGCAAGAGCGCCTATGGCGGAGAGCGAGACGAGGATGACCCCGAAGGTCGCTCCTCTTTTTCCCCAGAACATGCCGAGAAGTGACGCCACGAAGAAGAGCAATGCAATCAAACTGAACATCGCCTCCTCGATCTTTGGCTTCATTCCCGCTGTCGTCGTTACGCGGAACTTGCCATGCCGACGGGGAGAGATTTTCATCACTTCCGGTTTTCCGGCGTAGGCCATAGAGACGAAGGAGACACTTCTGTTTCCCATTCCCTTTATCCACAGAACGGAGCAGAAGATACTCAGAACGAGGCACACCACCGTGAGCGGAACCACAAGTTCCTTCAAGAATTCATCCTCAAAGGTTTTCTTCATCTTGTGGAGGATCGGCTCAACGTTGGCCCGGAAGAACAACGACGGAGCATCGAGAACTTTCTGGATCACCGGAAAAAACCGGGGAGCCAGCTCTGACGAAATGCTTTTCATAGCAAGCCCTCCCTTTCTCAGTGTATTTTTGTTGTATGTTGCGTGCCAAAGAGCCAGGCCATATCTAACCACGAAATGGATACTATATCAAGTCCCTCCACGTAATGCAGTACCATAAGACGCATGATCCGCATGGACCTCACTACCAAACAAGAATTCCTCACGGGCGTTGTTCTTATTGTTGCTTTTATTCTGGTTTCCTATGGCGTGCATCGGTACGAGAGTGATATCGCTCTTGTGTTGGGAAATGGTGGCATGAGTAGCGCCGCGATATTTATTTTCTTGACCGCACTTTTTGTCGTTTTTATTATCCCGCTCGATATCGTGCTTCTCATTCCGCTCGGCACCATTCTCTGGGGCCCAGTGCCTACGGCGCTGATGAGCATCACTGGCTGGACGCTCGGCGCACTCGTCGCATTTGGTATCGCACGTACATATGGCCTTCCGCTCGTAAGGACACTCGTTGGAGAACACAGAATAAGAATGTTTGGAGAACACATACCGACCCATGATCTCTTTTGGTCAGTCGTCTTTCTCCGTTTGTTGGTGCCCGTGGATCTTTTAAGTTACGCGCTCGGTCTTTTTAGTTCGTTGTCATGGCGGAAGTATCTGGTGGCGACGGCACTTGGGGTCGCGCCGTTCGGATTCTTCTTTGCCTTCGCAGGAACCCTGCCGTTTTGGTATCAATTATTTGTTCTTTGTTGCGCGCTCTTACTCGTTTCTTTTCTTTTCATTCGTTTCATTCGCTCTTGAAAAAGAAACTGTAATAGGATGATGGTCGGATCCGTATCTATCGGGAATGACTTCAGCGTGGGTAACGCTGTAATGCCGCGACAGGAGGATATGATCCAATTGCGAACGCGAGAGCGGATGAGTGATGCCGCCCTTGAGCGTATTGGTCAGTTCGTGCGCAACAAAGCGTTTTTCAATATGGGTGCGTTCGCGCCCATAGAGCACGGTGTCGGATATGCGGCCGCCCAGAAGCCAATTGAGGAGCGTGATATGCGGTGCTTCCAGAATGTTGAAGTCGCCGCAGACAATGGTCGGTTGCGCGGTATTGCGCTCGGTCATCGCTCTCTCGAATTCTTCCAAGCGCCATAAGGGTTGCGCGAGGACAAGGTGGAGGTTGAAAACGCGCAGCAGGTGTTCGTCTATCGCCACATCCACATAAAGGCCGCCCCGATTGCGGATCTTTGAGAAATGAAACGGCCACATGAGGTATATGAAGAAGCGCGTGCGCAGCGGTATGAGCTCTCCGTAGTCGGGGAAGGGTATCTCACCCTGCGTCCGGATAGGATGTTTTGACAGGGTGACGACGAAAAGATGCTTGGTGCCCTTCGCAAAGAGCCGCTCCACATCGGTGCGGAAAGCGATGAAATAGGGGAGCGTTTGCAAGCGCTTGAGAAATTCCTCGGACACTTCCTGCAGGCAGAAAATATCAAAATCGCTTTTTGAAATGAATTCAAACGCGCGATCGAGATCCTTATTGCGGAACAGCATGTTCCAGGAATAAATTGTCATATCATACTTTGTGCCATGCGCCGAATTCTTCTTTGACAAGTCCGCGAAGCTCTAGAGCGACCAGTGCGGTAAGGAGTTCTCCCGCGTTCGCGCCGGCAGAGCCGGCGCGCAGTATCTCATCTCGGGTCTTTGGCTCTTCAAGCATACTCCAGATCTCAAGCTCAACGTCTTCAAGGTCTGTTGGCGCGGTCGCCGCGCTCGTAATGCGCGGAGCAATATGCAGCGCCTCAAGGATGTGGAGCGGGTCAGAAACGAGTGTCGCACCAAGACGGATAAATAAGTGCGGGCCGAAGGCGTGAGGGTCGCCGATGCGGTGGGGAATGCAGAGCAGGTCGCGATTGTAGTCCGCTGCGAGCCGCGCGGTGATGAGCGTACCGGATTTTTCTCCGGCTTCAACGATAAGTACCGCATGGCTCATACCGACCATCAGCCGATTGCGGGATGGGAATTCTTTCAGCCACGGCTTGTGCATGGGTTCCTGTTCCGATATGAGCGCACCGCCCGCTTTCAGAATGTCTTTCGCAAGCCCGACGTTTGAGCGCGGGCTGATGACAGAATCATCGAGTCCCGAGCCGGGTATCGCGATGGTGTGGAGCCCTGCCGCAAGCGCGGCTCTGTGCGCGCATCCGTCCACACCGAGCGCGAGACCGCTGACGATGGACACGGGATAGCCCGCAAGACCGATGATAAGTTTTTCGCACGCCTCTTGTCCGTAGCGCGTCATCGCGCGTGAGCCGACGACTGCGAGAAGTTTTGTTTCCGCTGTGGGCATAGTGCCACGAATCCACAGTCGCGGAGGCAACTGCGGTATTTCTAATAATTGTTGCGGCCACTCTGTGCGTTTCAACTCGCGGATGTTCATAGGTGCAGTATATCTCGTAGCAGAACTTTACTTAACTATCCATGACACAATGCGGTCGCACTGTATTTTGGATAGCGACTGAAAATGTAAAAATTTGACAGAATAAAATATTCCATGTATGTTTTCCCTAGTTGTACCAACCAAGACGTAACCAAATGAGGGGGGATCTATGGAAGAAGGAAAAAAGCTTCTTCAGTCAATCGTGTTTCCGATTCAGTGCGGAGGGCGAAATAAAAAAGGTTGGGAGGTCCTTAAGAAGCCGGTCGAAGTGAAGGTGTACCTGACTGGTCTCGAGGGCGCAAGGGCTATCGATATCACTGTCGAATGTCCGTACATCACCGGTATGTGCAGAAATCGATGTGATGCTTCGCATCCCGGAAAAGAAAAGATGAGCAATCGTGTGCCTTGTCCGTTTGCTCTCGAACTGCCCTTACGCCCCGATAATCCCAACAGATCCTGAAGCATTCGCCCACCAGAAGTCGTCCATCGGCTTCTTGGTGGGCGATTTCTTTTTTACAATGCAGTGAGTGATATACTAGTCAGCACATGCTTGATATACATTTTATTCGGGAGAACGCCGATATTGTGAAGGCGGGTGCGCTGAAGAAACATATTGATACGGACATTGACCGTCTCCTCGCCGTTGATGATGAGCGCAAGCGCTTGCGGCAGGAATTGGACGCAAAGCGGGCGGAGCAGAATCGTCGTAGCAATGAGATTCAGCGCGCAAGCGGTTTTGAACGCGAGAAAGTCATTGAGGCGATGCAGCAACTGAAGCGCGGCATGGCCGAAAGCGAAGAGAAATTGAAACAAGTCATGGTCGAGTGGCAGAAGCTCATGCTTACTGTGCCGAATATTCCGGATATGTCAGTACCGGATGGCACGAGCGATGCCGACAATCTCGAAGTGAAGAAATGGGGGACTCCCACAGCTTTTTCTTTTGAGCCGAAAGACCATGTCGCTCTGATGACTGCGCTCGATATGGTGGATTTCGAGCGCGGCGCAAAAGTTGCCGGCTTTCGCGGCTATTTCCTCAAAGGCGACGGCGTTTTGCTCGCGAATGCCGTGTGGCAATTGGCACTCAAGCATTTTTCCGCAAAAGGACTGACGCTGATGAACGTGCCGTCTCTGGTGCGCCGCGAGGCGTTCCTCGGCACTGGCTATTTGCCGCAAGGCGAGGAGGATCTTTACAAGACCCAAGACGGTGAATATCTCGCAGGCACCGGCGAGGTCGCGATGATGGGCTATCACATGGATGAGACACTTGATATGAATACGTTCCCTATACAATTTCTAGCGTTCTCGCCGTGCTTTCGCCGCGAGGCCGGTGCGCACGGCAAGGACGTGCACGGTCTCATTCGCGTGCACGAATTTTTCAAATGGGAACAGGTCGTCCTTTGTCGCGCGGAACATGATGAATCCGTCCGTCTCCATGAATGGCTTAATCGCAACACTGAGGAGTTCATAGAACTCCTAAACATTCCTTATCATACGGTCGCGAATTGCGGCGGCGATCTCGGGCTGGGGCAAGTGAAGAAATACGACATTGAGCTCTGGGTGCCGGGAGAAAATACGTATCGAGAAATAGGATCAACGTCTTATTTTCATGACTTCCAGACGCGCCGGCTCAATATCCGGTATCGCGACGCGGAAGGAAATATGCGTTTCCCGCATTCTCTCAATTCCACCGCAATTCCAACGCCGCGCATCCTAGTTTCCATCGTTGAGAACTATCAACAGGCGGACGGCACCATAAAAGTGCCTGAGGCCCTCGTGCCGTATGTCGGAAAGAGTGTCATCGGAACTGCGCGGTAGCCTGTCCCGACAGGGGAGGGATGAGCGCCTGTCTATCGGCAGGCAGGGCTTTGCGGCGCGCCGCCGCTCGAAGCGCCGCTACGCGCTCATCGCGCTTATTCTTTTCATACTCATTATCATTGGCGGGCTCATCTGGGGACTTCAGCAGAGCAGTGTGCGCATCGCGCATGTTGAGGTCTTCGGCTCTCCTTCGCTCAGAAGTTACGGCGAGGCAAATGCAGACCAGTCGCTTGCGAATATCGCCCTTGCGGCGATGCAGGGAACGTATTTCGGCATCATTCCGCGCGATTCCATTTTCTTTTTCCCCGCTTCACGCATTCGCGCCGATATTCTCGCTGCGCATTCGGATATCGCCGCTGTTTCCATATTCCGGAACGGGCTGACCGGGATTTCCATTAAGATGAACGACCGCGTTCCCATTACGCGTTGGTGCGGTCTGTCTCCAACTCCGGACGTTGAGCCCTACTGTTATGTCTTTGACGCGAGCGGCTATATTTTTGCTGCTGCAGCAGCGAGTGGAACGCAGACCGTCAATGCTTTTACGCTCTATGCGCCGCTTGCGGGGGACACTCTGGAGCCGCTCGGCGCATCCATCGCGTATGCCGAGAAATTGCCGCGCGCATTCGATTTCGCGCGGCAACTCGATACTCTGGGGTCGCCGGCCACCCATATCATTCTTCAAGGGGACGAAGTGAATGATTATCTCGCAAGCGGTACACGCATCAGCTATGTTCTCGGACATGAAAATGATGCCTACACCGCACTTGTCTCGGCGCGCGATACGTTCAACCTCGCGGACGGTTCCGTTGACTATGTTGATCTGCGCTTTGACGGCAAGGTGTACGTGAAGAAGGTAGAACCGCGAAAATAGTCGAATCTACCGCGTTGCGGGTTCCCAGTTCGTTTCCTCGCCGTACCTCAAAGTACGCCTCTGAAACTCACTTTCCCGCGCCTCGTATCTCCGGCTATTTTCGCGCTTCTTGGAAGAGATGATAGTGTGCGAGCATGTTCTGGAATACGTTGTCAAAACCATTTTTCGTCATGGCGCCCCTGAAGGACGTGACCGATGTCGCCTTCCGGCAACTCGTCGCGAGGCGCGGCGCTCCCGACGTGTTCTGGACCGAATTCGTTTCGGCGGACGGTCTTTACTACACTCGTGAGGTTAAAAAAATAAAAGATGCAGAGAATCCATTAATGCGCGATTTGCAATTTACTGAAGAGCAGAGCTCCATCGTCGTGCCACACGGGCACTTCCATTTTCCTAAGTCCGAGTACAGACAAGGAAAATTGGTCGCGCAGATATTCTCAAGCAAGCCAAAAATGATTGAGTATGCGACGAAACTCGTCGCGGAACTTGGTTTTGATGGTGTTGATATCAACATGGGCTGCCCGGACCGTACCGTTGAGAAGCAGGGTGCCGGTGCCGCGATGATCAAGACCCCTAAACTCGCGCGTGAGATTATTCGTGTGGCCAAAGAAGCGAGCGCGTTGCCGGTCTCGGTGAAGACACGTATTGGCTACAACACGGAATCGCTTGACGACTGGCTCACAGCGCTCTTGGAAGCGGGTCCCGCCGCTATCACGCTCCATCTGCGCACGCGCAAGGAATTGTCGCTCGTGTCGGCGGATTGGGGACAAATGAAGAAAGCCGTCGAGATTCGCAATCGTGTGAATCCGAACGTACTCCTCATCGGCAATGGAGATGTACGGAACCTTGCCGATGCGCGAACGAAAGCGAGCGAGTCAGGATGCGACGGTGTGATGCTCGGCCGCGCGATGTTCGGGAATCCGTGGGTTTTCGCCGGCCGCACCCATGAGGACACGCCGCTCGCCGATAAGCTCGCGGCGCTTATTGAGCTCGCGCATACCTTTGAGAAAATCTCGCCGCCCAAGAACTTTTCCATATTGAAAAAGCACATCAAAGCATTCGTCACCGGATTTGCTGGCGCCGCCGAGCTCCGCGCCCTCCTGATGCAGGCCGAGAATGCATCCGAGCTAGAGCGTACAATAAAAACAAAAACCGCCTGAACAAAAGAACCAGACGGTTCTTGTTCAGGCGGTTTACAAGCAGACGTACCACATCGCCGCATTGAGCCCGATGCAGCCCCATGGGATGAAGGTGTTCGTGAAGTCCCGCTTTTCTGCCCCAACGATTGCGAGCAGACACGACACAATCGTCAGTTGCCATAACCATACAGTGCTTGGCTGGGGCTCCTTCAGATAATCCATAGCGAGAGGGACGAACGAAATCCACATTGCCGCGACGTAGGCAATCAATCCGTACTTCGGACCGAGCGTTTGCCACAGCACAACTGCGAAAATGCACATAACAACTGAAATTGCTTCTGTGTATCCCCATGCCGAGATGTTTTCGCTGAAGAACGCGCCGACGAAGATACATAGCGCAGCGAACACCCATCCAACCTGCATATAGGGTTTCTTGTTTCCGTCCTTGATGACCAACAACAAGCCGAGTGCATCAAGCGCCAACACCATACCCCATGTGGCGATGTTCTGGGGTATCCTGTCGACGTAGAGCGTGTAACCGAAATACGTCGGGACGAGAAAGCCCAGAATGCCGCTCCACAGAACGGCATGCCACCGAAATCGTTCCATGGAGCACCTCCTGGTAGATTTTTTGGAAAGGACAAAGCTTCAAAAAGCTACGAGGCCATGATAGCATATAATATATGCTTTGTCAATTTCTGAAATGATGAGTAAATAAGTCGTAAATTAGAGGAGAAAAAGATTGCTATACTAGCTTCATTATGGCGCATCAGTCCCTTTATCGTATTCACCGGCCGGCCACTTTTGCGGAGGTCATTGGGCAGGAGCAGGTGACAAAACCGCTTGAAGAAGCGGCAAAGTCAAAGAAGATAGGTCATGCGTATCTATTTGCCGGCAGCCGTGGTCTCGGGAAGACCTCGGTCGCGCGCATCTTCGCAAGCGCTATTGGCTGCACCGAGAATGACCTCTACGAGGTGGATGCCGCGAGCAACAACAGCGTAGAAGACATTCGCGCCCTCACCGAGGGTGTCTACACATTGCCGTTTCAGTCACCCTATAAGGTCTACATTCTGGACGAGGTACACATGCTTTCCAAGGGCGCGTGGAATGCATTTCTGAAGACGCTTGAAGAGCCGCCTGCGTATGCGGTTTTTATTCTCGCGACCACCGAGCTTGAGAAAGTACCGGAGACGGTGCAGTCGCGTTGCCAAGTGTTTGAATTCAAAAAGCCGACGCGAGTGGTGCTCGCGAAGATGACCGTGGCGGTCGCAAAGAAAGAAGGGTATACGCTCGCACCGGACTCCGCTGAGCTTATCGCGATACTCGCCGAGGGCTCGTATCGCGATGCGCTTTCGGTGTTGCAAAAGGTATTTGCCGCTACGAAAGGGAAGACATTGTCGCGCGAGACGGTGGAGGCGGCGACTGGCGCACCGCGGCGCGAACAAGTGCATGCGCTCGTGAGCGCACTCGCCGCAGCTCCGCCAGCTGGCGGACGCGGCAAGGCACTTACCGCCATTGAGCAGGCGGCGAAATCCGGTGCCGACATGAAGTTGTTTCTGGAACTTGTGTTGGAGGCCCTCCGCGCCACGCTCCTCATTCGTTATGCACCAGAACTTCGCACCTCGCTCGCGGACGAGCTCGGCGCGGACGAATTCTCCGCGCTTGAAAAATTCGCCACTTCGACTTCCTTCGATAAAACTCAGGACAAGTCGCTCAGTGCAGGAAAAGGGAAGGCTAAACCCAGCGAAGCTGGGTCGCCCGGCGGCTCGTGGAACGAGCCGTCTAGGGGCATTACCCATGCGACCATGCTTGCCTTCCTGACCGCCGCCGAGCGCATCCGCTACGCACCCATTCCCGCGCTTCCTCTCGAACTCGCCGTTTTGGAACTCTTCCCCGAAGGTCCTGACAAATGAAATGCGGAAGGGCGGACGAATCAAAGAACTAATGGTAAAGTTCATCCATTGCCCGATCGTCTAATGGTAGGACAGCGGCCTTTGAAGCCGTTAATTGGGGTCCGAATCCCTGTCGGGCAGCAAAAATGAGGAAAGATGACCTAAAAGAAAGAATAGAAAACTATGGACAGAAGAACCTTCTTCTCGAAGCTTTTGTATTACAAAGTGCCTACATAGAAAGTCTAATAAAATTGTTTGTCGAAACTAAATTGTCGCTATCGATAAGAGATGCAGACCCAGCTATTTTAGCTGCTTTGAGAAAGAGAATCGTTCAGTACAATCTTTCCGAATTAATTAAATTATTATTTGATAGCGAGTGGTTACCCAAAGAAAAGAGAGGACTATTTGACCGTTATCGCAACAAAAGAAATGAAGTTCTACACGATTTGTTGAAGCAAATCTCATCAAATGATTTTGATAATGAAATGAAAATTGTTTATGACGATGGACAGAAAATTACAGCTTTTACAGAATTTTCTATCATCGATGACTTCTTTGGTGTGCTAGAGAAAGGGAATCCAGCTTTTATTTACAATTCAGCTCCAGCTCGTGCTACGGGCAACATCAGAATGAATGAAAGAGAAAATGAAATAATGAGACTAAGACTCGAAGGCAAGACTTATGAAGTAATTGCAGGGAAATTTGGCATCACGCGGGAGCGAATAAGACAAATTCTAAATACAACAATACTCAAACTCAATGGGGCAGTTCCGGCACCCCCTAAAAAACCAATACCAATCGATCCGTCCGAACTGGTAGAAGTTAAAGATATCATTGCAAGTATAAGTAAGGCATACGCTATACCAATCGACGATTTATTGGGAAGCAGAAGAATGGCGAATCTTGTTTTTCCTAGACATCTCGCCATATATTTCTTAAGGAGAAATGCGAAATTATCTTTCCCACAAATAGCTAAGGTGATGAAAAAGAAAGACCACACAACTGCTATCCATGCTTATCAGAAGATGGATCATCTCATTCGTTCAGAAAAGATTATGATCTAAGATCATTGTAGTACTAACGGGTAATTGCGAGTCAACAAACTATCCGAGGAGGGTCGATTTAAGGTTCTAGAAAACTCAATTGGAGCTTGACGGTATAATAGTAGATATGCAGTCGTTTCTCAAAATCTTGGGAGAGGTACTTAAGACTTTCCTTACGAACCTTTCTAAATCAAAGGTTCAACCTGTACCGGCCCCGATTAATCTACCTCCGACTCCGCAACCTGTACCACCTCCAGTGATTGTGCCGCCAGCGCCAGAACCGGCTCCCGCTCCAGTCGTACCAACGAGCACCGGATTCCTCATTTGTCCAGTCAAACTCAATGACGCAAATGGAAGGCCCGTTACGTCCCGTACCGCAAAAATCACTGCCGTGATTGACCATATGGGCACAGCGATTGATCCAAGTAGCAATAAGCCGTGGGGCTTGAATGCGAAAGATCAAAAGACACGATCTTTTAATGGAGAAGTCGGAGACGGGGATCCTTGTGCCGGAACGAGTGCTTTAGGGTATGCAAAGAAAGTTCCATCTCCATTTTTCTCTGCCGGGGAAATTAATTATGTAGGTGCACCAGGTGCAGGAGACAAATATGGGCCAACGTTTTATCTAAATTATGATGGCCATGCGGGTTATGACTTTAAGTGCATTCCAGGAACGCAACTTATAGCCCCTGCAGACGGGGACTTATTTAAAGCACAAACTGATCCGATTGATGGAGTTAACAGAACGTGGGCACTAAAGAATCTTGGGCTCAATAATCCTACTGCTTGGGAAGGATGGCACTCTTTCTATATCAAACACGCCAATAGCTATGTTTCCTGGCTCTTGCACTGCACAAAATTGGTAGATGAAATTGAAGCTCAACTTACTGACTACACTAAATCGGTCGCCGTGAAAGAAGGACAGATCATTGCTTACTCAGGGGGTTATGGGGGTGTCGGACCGCATCTCCATTTTGAAGTCCGGAATAGTAAGGGGAAAATTGTAGATCCTTATCAGGACAAACTTTGGAAGGATTATTAAAATGGTTAAAAGTGTCTAGTTTGTCTAATTTCGACCCCATTCCGAAGTGCGTCGATTTGAGTTCAAAAAAGCCGCCAGAAAACTCAATGGGGGCTTAACGGTATAATGCATGAATCCGATGAGGTCAGCCAGTGGAGGAGGATTGAACTTGTTTGGTATAATTGACCAATGTCGATAGAAAGCTCACAACAGAAGAAAAACCTGGAATCACTAAAAACAACCTATGAACCATTGCTCTGGCAAAGAGCAGAAGAATTATCGGAGCTGAGAACTCAATTAAAAGAGCATCAACAAGACGTATATCAACAGACATCTGAGATGAAATCTCGCTCACTGAATCTGCACGAACGTGACGTGCTGAATGAAAAGGAAGCTGAATTTTGGCGCATAGAGGGAAAGCTGCAAGAAATTATCAAATTTGAAGATCAGGTTCAACAAGCGTTGCAACAGATCGAAGAGGGAACAATCAATGAGTCGGCATTAAAATCTATTGCACCCCCAATTCAAAAGAAGACAGAGCAGTTGTCAAAAAGAAAGGCACGTATTCTGGAAGAACAACAACGGATTGGTTTGGATTCACGGGAAATTGCTTATGACATGTATGCGGAATTTGGATATCAACCAACAACTCACTTAACAACAGGTCGCCATCAGAAACGTATCAAAGGGAATCTAAATTCACTAACCGCTGGAAACGAGTTTTTTCATCGCACCGCTGATACTCATGGCGGAAAAGTTAACCATGGGAAGAAAAGCGATTACTTTACGAACGCCAGTGGGAAACGAATACGAAAGATATAATTTCAATTCCTCTGACGAAGAGATTTCTAAAATGAAAAAGCATACTATTTTTCTCTATCATCTTGCCGGTTTCATTCTTGGTTCCGTTGGCATTGTGGCCTACGTTTTCTACCATCTGTCCTCTGCGGGCGTGGGCGGCATCATCGCCATGCCGGCTATCGCGCTTGTCTATGTTGTCGCTCTCGCCATTCTCTGCATTATTTCATTACTGGTGTTTCTCCTAATCGCTTACATACGTAGTTAGAAATAAAGGTTGAGAGATATAGCTATCAACACCTATGGAAAGTGCTCCGGGTATAACCCCGTATAATGAAAAGCATATGGACCAACCAAAACCGCCTTATCTTTTCGTGCTTATCGGCATCGTTGTCGGTCTTGTCATCGGCATCCCATTAGGGTATGTGGCAGGAACGAAAGTGACACCGGTTCCCCTTGTTGAATCAAACATTGCCGACGAAAATCCTCTAAGCGGCGTATCGGCCAATCCTCTCGATGACGTGAAGATCAACCCATACGAGGGCGTGAAGTATAACCCTTTCGAATAACATGTCCCGCAGGATATTCGCGACGAACTTTCTTGCGCTCACACTGCTCGTCGGAGGCGTAGCGTACGCCGCGGAGGTCGATATCATGTTTCCGGTTGCAGAACTCGGTGGTTGTGAATCGAAGGAAGCATGCAAAGTATATTGCGATCTTAAAGCGAATATCAATCAATGTCTCTCTTTTGCTGAAGCGCACGATCTGATTGGTAAGGAGGACGCAGCGATAGCTCGGAAAATCGGCAGTATCGAAGGTCCGGGGGGCTGCATGGGGGTGGAGTGCCGAGCGTACTGTGAAGTCAAGGAACATTTTGAAGAGTGCATTGACTTTGCCGAGGAGCACGGGATCATAAAAGCGGAGGATGCTAAATATGCGCGAATTCTCAAAGAGAAGTCAGGACCGGGTGGTTGTCATGGTATTGAATGCAAAGCGTACTGCGAGGACGATGCACACTTCGACGAATGTCTCGCGTTTGCGGAGGAAAACGGATTCATTTCAAAAGAAGAGGCAGTTATGGCAAAGAGGATGGGAACTGAAGCGGGTCCAGGTGGCTGTAAAAGAGAGGAATGTCGAATATACTGCGAGGATGTCTCGCATGCGGAGGTGTGTCTTGCTTTTGCCGAAGAACATGGACTCATGTCGCAGGAAGAGCTTGTCAAAGCAAAGCACTTTATCGGCAAAACCGGTCCGGGAGGTTGTAGAGGCGTTGAATGCAGAACCTATTGCGAAGATTCCACTCATAGTGAGGAGTGTCTTGCGTTCGCGGAAGAGAACGGTCTCATTTCGAAAGAGGATAGCGAGCGTGCGCGGAAATTCATGAATATCGAGGGTCCCGGCGGCTGCCGCGGAGAAGAATGCCGCACATACTGCGATAATCCGGACAATCGCGAAGTGTGTTTTGCCTTTGCCAAAGAGCACGATCTTATTCCACAAGAACAGCTCGATCAGGCCGAGAAACTTTTCAATAGTACCGGTCCGGGCGGTTGCAAAGGATTTGAGTGTAAAACGTATTGCGAGGATGCGTCACATCAAAATGAATGCCAAGAATTTGCCGAAGAACATGGCTTCATGCAGCGTCCTGACGAGCATCTCTCTCCGGAGGGGATGATGCAGGGATTTGAGGGCGAGCGGAGTTTCCGGGGCACAGAGGAGGGAATAGAGGCCTTTCCCACGAGGGTGATGCAAGGAAGACAGGGCGACGTACCGGACGGAATGATGTCTCTTCCTCCGAATACCGGAGATTTTCAAAATCAATATCAAGACGAGTATCAGAAGCAATACCAGAGTCAGTATCAGCAAGAATATCAAAAGCAGTATGAATCCGAGTATCAGAAATACCAACAAGATCAAAATACATATCCATCACCTTCGTATTCTCCGTCTTCAGGAGGTACTGAGACCTACGAAGAAAAGAGTCAATCCTCACCGGACAGTTCGTACGCGCCACCGTCTTCCGGAAGCACCTATCCTGACAGCAGTTCCTATATATCACCGCTTTCTCCACTAACCTCCACTAGTTTTGATCGCGGATTCTTGATCAGTTCCGCATATACGGCGGTCCTTAACTTGCTCTCCAATACATAATTACTGTTCCAGTATTGCTCCGAAAGACAAAAGCGTTTTGCTATACTTCCCTTATGCAAAGCGAGAAACTTAGACCGTATTTTCTTGTGGTTCTTCTTGTCGGAGCAATCATCCTTGTGGCGTTGATATTCGCGCCATTCCTCAAGCCGCTCGCGCTTGCCGCAGTATTCGCCGTCATATTGCAGGGATTGTATGGAAGAATTTCAAATATGCTCGGCGGTTGGCCAAGCGTTGCCGCATTTCTAACGGTCGTTGTTAGCGTGTTCCTCATACTTCTTCCGCTCTCGCTTATCGGGGTATTTGTCGGGAACGAGGCACACAATCTCTATCTCTCCCTTGGGGAAGGAAGCGGGCGAAGCGCTATCGCGAAGCTGGTTCTACGGGCCGATGAAAACTTCGGCGGAAGTATTCCCGGACTCGGGGAATTCACCCGCGGCGTCTCGGCGAATATAGATACATATACGAAAGAAGGTTTGCAGTGGATTACACAGCATATCGGAGGGATTTTCTCGAGCATCTCTTCGCTCATTCTTTCATTCTTTATTTTCTTCATCGCGCTCTACTATCTTTTGCGCGATGGGAAGCGTGTACGACAGACGCTTATTGAGCTCTCGCCTTTGAACGACAAAGAAGACGAAGGGGTCTTTGAACGGCTTGAGACCGCGATTGACTCTATCGTCAAAGGGAATCTCACCATTGCGTTCATACAGGGAGTGTTGACGGGGATCGGCTTCATGCTTTTTGGAATCCCGAACGGTTTTCTCTGGGGAACGATTGCCGCGATCGCAGCCCTTATTCCCGGGATCGGGACGGCGCTTGTGTTCATCCCCGCTATCACATTTCTTTTTTTCATTGGGAACATACCGCAAGCATTTGGACTCCTTGCGTGGGGTGCTCTTGCAGTCGGACTTGTGGACAATATTCTCGGGCCGAAGCTTGTCGGGGAAAGAATGCAACTCCATTCGCTTCTCGTCCTCCTTTCAGTTCTCGGGGGAATAATGTTCTTCGGCCCGAGCGGCATCTTCCTTGGCCCCTTGTCGTTGAGTTTGCTTTTTGTTCTCCTCTCAATCTACGCTGATGTTTCGCGCAAAAAATAAAGATTAGAAAATGAAACGGTCTGCACTGATGAGGTGCAGACCGTGTCGAACCAACATAAGGAATCATCAAGAAAGGATTGTGGCGAGCTTTCGCACACGAGACGGATTTAGCGCTGTATGGCAGTCACTTATCCCAGTCGCCACAAGAAAGCAATCGGCGTATTCCATGTACATTGAGACGTTCTCGGGAGTGATGCCGCTCGCGATGGCAAGCGGGTGGTCGCCGATAGCATTCCTCATGGTACGGATCTTGTTCACTTCAGGCGCTATGCCGGTGCCGTCGCCGCTCGTCGTTATCACGTCCACATACGGCATAGCGAGCTGAGAGACGCGCTCGAGGTCGTAGACATGCTGCTGATACTTGAACGCAACACCACCGAAAAGCAGGAATGAAGCTCCTTTTCTCAGCATCTCCCACTCTCGGCGTTTTTTAGTGAAATAGAACGCTTCATCGGCGCCATGCCTGCCCTCGCGAATACCAGCGTTGTCCACCCACATGGCATCCATGGAGCTTCGCATCATATCGAGTGCGCTGTAGGGATCCAGACCAAGCCAGTTGAATCCAACCCAGGCGTTCGGGAATTCCTCACGGACGGACCTGAAGCAGAGATAGAGATCATCGACAGAGACCGGCGGATGATTAATGAGAAACACACCATCCGCGCCCTCGCCGAGAGCGATACGGACATTTTTGACCGCTTGGGCGCTGTCTTCCGCATGCACCACGGCCAGAAAAGTGTTGCGTTTCGGGAAGCATTCCCTGTACTCCTTGCCCGTGTTCATTACATCACCTCCTTCTTTTTGATTGAGTCAATGTTCAATTCTGCGTGAAGAATGCGGTATGAACCACACGATGTCAATGATTCATCTTTTGAGAATTTCTGTAAGACCGGCGTATGGTAGAATTCTACGACAGGAATAAAGGATGGGACTCTTTTAGCAAGATAATGTAAACAGCGCGTATGGAAACAGGTTCAAAGCAAAGCAATATATCAATTTCTTCGGCCATCATTATCGCCGGAGTTCTCATCGCCGGTGCCATATTTTTCCACGGTAGTTCTACAACCATTCCGGCGGCGCAGCCCCAAGCGGCGGCAGGGGCGCCGCAGACAAGCGATTTGGATAAGATGAGGCCGATAAGCGCCGCCGACCATATTCGAGGCAATCCTGATGCGCCGGTCAAAATAGTTGAATACTCGGATCCTGAATGTCCTTTCTGCAAACGATTCCACGAGACCATGAAGCAAGTCATGGATGAATACGGCAAGGACGGAAGAGTTGCATGGGTCTATCGTCATTTCCCTTTGGACCAACTCCACCCAAAGGCACGGAATGAAACGGTCGCTCTTGAATGCGCCGGCGATCAAGGGGGCAACAACCCATTCTGGACCTACACGGATCGCCTCTATGAAGTAACCCCCTCCAATAACGGACTAGATCCGGCCGAGCTCCTCAAGATAGCCGCATACGTAGGTCTTGATATGGCGAAGTTCAATACCTGTCTGACTAGCGGGAAATTCACCAAGCATATTGAGGAAGATGTACAAAATGCCGCGGCAACGGGCGGAAACGGAACACCATGGAGCATTGTGATTGCAAAGAACGGAAAAAAATATCCGCTCTCCGGAGCGCAGCCGTACTCTGCGGTGAAACAACTTATTGATCTGGCCCTGCAGGGAAAATAATAATGATCGTTCACGCTCTGCAAAAAGTATTTCAAAAACCCTCGTATGTACTCATTGCTCTTGCGACGAGTGCAATCGTCTTTGCTTTTGCCGTATGGCTCCCAAACATTTCATTGATTGTGGAAGTCATGGGACATTCGGGAGTATCTTTTTCACAGAAGCTTGGTCTGCCGATTAGCTTGCTCGGTTCTATTACAACAAACTTCACCCCACTCTCTGCCTCGTATACGATTACTATTGCTGTTTTGTTTGGCATCAATCTCGCCATGATTGTCTACTTCTTGCGTCGTAGGATCACTGATGTGAAGCAGAGCGGAATTACTACTGGATTTTTTGGGATAACGAGCGGTATGGTCGGTATGGGATGCGCCGCATGCGGGTCACTTCTCCTCACAAGCATTTTTTCGATCTTCGGCGCATCTTGGATACTGACATTTCTGCCACTTAACGGCGGCGAATTCGGTATTCTTGGTGTGATACTACTTGCGATATCTCTCTCTATGATGGCAAAACAAATCCAAAATCCAGCGATCTGTAAGATTTAATGATTAATCAAAAATAACCATGACAAAAATAATTTCACATAATAATAAACAATACTATCAGTGCGAAGAATGCCATCTTCTGTATGAGAACAAAGAATTCGCTGAAAAATGCCAAGCGTGGTGCAAAGAGCATAAAAGTTGTAATTTAGATATAATAAAACATGCAGTCACATTAACAAATGAATCGATGCCCACCAAAACTGAGCGCAAAGCGCTAAAACAGCAGGTGAAGATGGAGGCAAAAGAAGCGGCTATGCAGAAACGTAATTTTCAGAAAATTGTCTCATGGATTTTGGGCGGCGGTCTGACCATTGCGATGATTGGAGGTCTTATCTGGTATGTCGCCACAAGGCCTCCAATTCCGGAATCAGATATTGTCTCCCGATCAGGTTTTCACTGGCATCCGGAACTTACCATTTACGTAAAAGGTGAAAAGCAGGAGATTCCGCAAAATATTGGCATCGGTGCGGTCCACATGCCGATGCATACGCATGATGATCTACCTATTATCCATCTTGAGTTTCAAGGTCTCGTTCGCAAACAGGATATTACTCTTGGTCAATTTTTCACGAATTGGGGCAGGGATATGCAATCATTTGGCAAAAATATAACGATGACCGTAAATGGGGAGGAAAACATTGAGTACGAGAACTACGTCATGCACGATAAGGACAAAATTGAGTTGCGCTTCGAATAAGGAAGGTCTCCGTGTACTTGTATGAAAAATTCCCACGATACACATTTATATACTTGTCCGATGCATCCGGAGATTGTACGGGATACGCCCGGCATCTGTCCGGAGTGTGGAATGAATCTCATCCCGACCGACGCAAAGAAAGCCGACGAGCACGAAGCGCACGACCCCAAAGTACATGCTTCGCATGACAGCGGGGCAGGTAAGCACGCGGGCCATCAAACCGAATCTTTCCTGAGGAAGTTTTGGGTTGCTTTTGCGCTGACCATTCCAATTTTCTTCTATTCGGAAATGGCGAAAATAATCTTTAATATACAGGCCCCGGAGTTCCCCGGGTCGCAGTACGTTTTCCTTATTGTCGGAAGCTTCGTTTTCTTCTATTGCGGGTGGATTTTCCTAGCAAGCGCGTATCGCGAACTCCAAGCCCGATTGCCCGGGATGATGACGCTTATCGCCATCGCCATCACAGCCGCGTACCTCTACAGTTTCTTTTCAATACTTCTGGGCGGGCATCACGATCTATTGTTTGAACTCTCATCGCTCATCGCCATTATGCTTCTCGGGCACTGGATAGAGATGAAGTCGGTGCAAGGTGCCCAGGGAGCATTGCGGGAATTGGCGAAACTTTTGCCCGATACGGCAGAAGTCATAAGAGGGAATAAGACCGAGATCATACCACTGGGCGACCTTCGGGCAGGCGATATTGTGTTAGTAAAGCCGGGAGCGAAGATCCCCGCCGATGGGAAGATCGTTGAAGGGAGGTCAGACATAAATGAGTCAGTCATTACCGGAGAATCGCGTCCGGTAGAAAAATCTATAGGCGCGTCAGTTATTGCTGGCTCCACAAACGGCGATGGAAGCATCAAGGTAGCTATAGAAAAGATAGGCGAGCATACGTTTCTTGCAGGCGTAATGCGGCTTGTTGCCGATGCGGAAGCGTCGAAGTCGCGTCTCCAGATGCTTTCGGACCAAGCGGCGTTCTATCTCACCATCATCGCACTCGTGGTCGGCACGATTACCTTCGGCGTGTGGGTTCTAGTCGGGGCGGGTATTGTGATTGCGACCGAGCGGCTCGTAGCCGTCCTTGTCATCACCTGTCCGCACGCTCTCGGGCTCGCAGTTCCTCTGGTCGCATCTATTTCAACCACGATGGCAGCGAAGAACGGATTGCTGGTTAAAGAACGCCGTGCGCTTGAAGCGGCGCGTAGCATTGATATGGTGTTGTTCGATAAAACAGGGACCCTTACCAAAGGTGAATTCGGCGTTGCCGCCATCATCGCGAGCAACAACGTTTCCCAAGATACCATTCTCAGTATCGCGGCCTCGGTCAATAGCCATTCAGAACACTCGCTAGCGAAGGCGATGGTCGCGGAGGCCCAGAAGCGGAACATTGTTCTAATGCCGGTAACGGATTTTTTCCGCATTGCCGGTAAAGGCGCAAAAGGACGTGTAGAAAATAAAGAGGCGTACGTCGGCAATGATGATTTGCTTACAGAACATACCATACTGATTTCAGGCGAGTATCAAAATCAAATAGATACGCTGTCAAAAGAAGGCAAAACGGTCATTCACGTGATTGTGGATAAGAAACTTCTCGGCAGTATCGCTCTTTCGGACATCATCAGGGAGGAGTCGCGTGAGGCGATTCAAACTCTGAAGAATCTTGGCGTCAAGACAGCGATGATTACCGGTGATTCGGAGGATGTTGCTTCGTGGGTAGCAGGAGAACTCGGTATTGATGAATATTTTGCCAAAGTCATGCCGGGCCAAAAGGCCGAAAAAGTAAGATTGCTCCAAAGCGAAGGTAAAAAAGTAGCGATGGTCGGAGACGGTATCAATGACGCTCCCGCTCTGACGCAAGCTGACCTCGGCATTGCGATTGGCGCTGGCACAAATGTCGCGATTGAATCGGCGGGAATCATCTTGGTAAAAAACGACCCGAGGGATATTCCGAAGATCATCAAACTTTCAAAGCTTACGTATGCGAAAATGATTCAGAATCTCTTTTGGGCCACGGGGTACAATGTGGTCGCCATTCCGCTTGCGGCTGGCGTGCTGGCATCAAAAGGTGTCGTATTAGAGCCGGCAATCGCCGCGATACTCATGAGCGTTTCAACGGTTATCGTAGCAATCAATGCCGTATTGCTTCGCCGTAAAATATTATAATTACTATGAATGAAAAATACTTACATGTGCTTCTCGTTGCAGTGGTAGTTATCAGTGGTTTCTTTCTCTATCAGAGATCGCCGTATAGTGGAAGTAATGCGTACGTCAGTACCGACATTGCCGGGTTGTCTGAAGTAAAAGCGTCTGAAACTGTCGAGTTGAAGAACGGCGACACCTATGCCCTCACTGCAAGCTATGTCGCGAAAAACATTAACGGTACGGAGTATCGGATGCTCGCGTACAATGGATCGATCCCGGGACCTCTCATTAAAGTCCCGCAGGGAGCACAGATCACTATCAACTTCAAGAACAATATGGACATGCCGACCCTGCTACACTCGCACGGCGTTCGCATGGACAACCAGTTTGACGGCTCGCAGACGTCGCAAAAAGAGATGCATCCGGGCGAAACATTTTCCTACAAGCTCAAATTCCCAGACGCTGGTGTGTATTGGTATCACCCACATGTCCGTGAGGATTTCGAGCAGGAACTCGGCCTCTATGGCAATTATCTTGTCGTTCCCTCCGATACTACGTACTGGAGCCCCGTTAATCGCGAGGTCGCGCTCTTTTTCGATGACATTCTCATTGAAGACGGCAAGATCAATCTGAGCACGAAAGGAGCCGATCGCACGCTCATGGGCCGCTTCGGCAACGTGATGCTCGTCAATGGTGAGCCGGAGTATCAACTTCCTGTGAGAACGGGAGAGGTCATCCGCTTTTACATCACCAATTCGGCAAATGCCCGGCCGTTTAACTTCGCTATTTCCGGGGTTAAAATGAAACTTGTCGGCGGAGATGGCGGCGCAAGCGAGCGCGAGGAGTGGAAAAATGCCGTTATCATCGGACCTTCGGAACGCGCGGTCGTAGAAGTTTTATTTGATAGGGAGGGGTCATACACGATGCAACATAAGACCCCCGACAAGACCTACGCGCTCGGAATGATTTCAGTGTCAGGCGATGAATCTTTACCGTCCTACGCCGAAGCATTTGCAACACTTCGTACCAATAGCGCAGCAGTTGAAAGTATTGATCCGTACCGCCAGTATTTTGACAGACCGATTGACAAACGTCTCACACTCACCATCGACATGATGGGTGGCATGATGTCCAACATGGGCGGTAGTCACAGAATGTCGGATGGCACCGTTATGAGCAATGTCATGATGCTTAGTCCTGACGGCATCGAATGGGAGGACACTATGGCGATGATGAATGCGATGTCGAATACGGGAATGACGGATTGGAAAATTGTGGACGAAGACACCGATAAGGCCAATATGGACATTCATTGGAAATTTAAGGTCAGCGATGCTGTGAAAATCAGAATCAGCAACGACGCAAATTCGGACCACCCGATGCAACACCCGGTACACTTTCACGGTCAGCAATTTCTAGTGCTTGACCGGAACGGCGTACCACAAACGAATCTTGTGTGGAAAGACACAGTACTCGTTCCTGCTGGACAATATGTCGATATTCTGCTTGTTATCACCAATCCCGGCGAATGGATGGCACACTGCCATATCGCCGAGCACCTTGAAACCGGAATGATGTTCAGCTTCGAGGTGCAATAATCACGGCAGAAGGATTATAATGAACAAAGGTCGATTACTACAGTGAACTAATCACAGCAACCTATGATGGGATATGGATACGGATACGAAGGCATGATGGGAGGAGTGGGAACGTACGGCTTTCTCACATGGCTAGTGGTGTTTGTTGACCTCGTTCTTCTGGGCATCTGGCTCTGGCAGCACATTTCAAAGAAGGATTAGGCTCGTGTAGGGCTTTTCGCGTTTTTCGGCTAGAATACGGTAGAACATGCCTACGGTAAAACACGGAGCGAGTATAGGAATCGCCACACTTGCGCTCGTGTATACCGTCGGTTTCTCAAACCTCTTTGCAACGGAATACCGCTCAGGAGCGGCCGATGCACCGGAACGTTTCATTCCGCTGCCAGTACTGGACAAGGCCGATTATGATGCGCGACTCCTCGCGCTCGCTCATGTCGCGACATCTACTATGGCGACCTCGACCGCGGACATCGCATCAAGCACGCCGCGTCTCTGGCCAGTGAAGACGGTCTATCCGAATGCGGACGCCATACTGCCTTTCAAACGCATCGTCGCCTATTATGGCAATTTTTATTCTAAAGGGATGGGAGTATTGGGAGAATACCCGACCGATCACTTGCTCGCGATGCTCGCAAGCACAACGGCCGAGTGGGCCGTAGCCGATCCGACGACGCCAGTGGTGCCGGCCATTCACTACATCGCAGTGGTGGCGCAGGCGACTGCGGGCAAGGAAGGAAATTATATTCTACGGATGCCGGACGACCAGATAGAGCATGCACTTGATTTGGCGAATCAGATACGCGGAATTGTATTTCTCGATGTACAGGTGGGGAAGAGCACGTTAGAGCGTGAACTCCCAATGCTTGAGAAATATTTGAGGATGCCTCAAGTCCATCTCGCCATCGATCCCGAGTTCTCAATGAAATACGGCAACCGACCAGGTACGGTCATCGGCACCTTTGACGCAGCTGATGTGAACTATGCCGCCGAATATCTCGCAGGCCTCGTGCGAGATAATCATTTACCACCGAAAGTGCTTGTGATACACCGCTTCACGCAGGCGATGGTGACAAATTATAAAAAGATACAGCCCTTGTCGGAGGTCCAAATAGTGATGGACATGGATGGCTTCGGATCCAAAGAGTTGAAAATAGGGACGTATACGAGGGTTATATATCCGGAGCCGGTGCAATTCGCGGGCATCAAGCTGTTTTATAAAAACGATATGAAGCCGCCTTCCACCGGCCTTTTGACGACCGAAGAAGTACTCAACCTCACTCCCGCGCCGATCTACATTCAGTATCAATAAGCTTTGCAGACAAAGCTTGCTCCCTGCGCTCGTTCGGGAAAGAGAGATCAGAATTTATTTTTCAACTCTCTCGCTCGGTAGTAAAAAAGGGAGCCCCCAGCGTTTCCGCCAGGAGCCCCTATGAGATCCATACTTAGCCACAGGATACCTTGGATGGTACCCCAACTATCCTGATTGTGTTGTTATCAATCTTTTCTCCGTATGCGAAGACGAGGGTCAGGAACACGCCCGCCTTCTCTGATGTTACATGTATGTTGCAGAAAGGGGCGTTGCCTCCTCGGGATGTGACTATGACACTGGCATTGGACATGAGACGCGCGGTCTCATTTCTGAGAAAACTCTCCGTTCCGTTGTCGCCGAACAAACCTGCATCATCGCGTACGCGTAGGGCAACCATCCCATTTTCCAGAGATATTGTAACCGGATGACCCCTGAACTCAGTGTAAACCATCTGAATCTTTTGTTCCGCGGCCACAACTTCCGCAAACCCAATTGTGCAAAGCAGAGAAAGCACAATAATAAGGTTTTTCATTTCAGGGCCTCCTTATGATTTGTTGGTTCCCCGAGGACTACTTTCTGCAACCAGTGTAGCATACTGCAATTATTCTGTCAAGTGCTCCGTTATGGAAAACAGCGGGGCGAATCAAAAAAGCCAGCGCTCCGGGCCGCTAGGCCAAGTCCCACTGTCTTTTTTAATTCGTCCCTTCGCCCAAAAAACAACGGCCGTGCAGAGGTGCGCGGCCGGGTTATTCGGGGAACGGCAAGAACGTAATGTGCATAAAACCTTTCGCACGCTCTTTGTAGTACACATTCGCGCGAAACTTCTTGCCGCACGCCGCCTTCAGAAACCAGTGAACATCGGACCCAAACATTTTCTCATAGGGCAGGTCATTGAGCGGGTACCATGCAGGGATCATTTCTTTCGTTTCTTTGATATCACCGCGGAATACTTCCGTGCGATATACGTACACGCGGAAATCAATCTTACCCGCCGCATAGAAATCAATGATGGCTACCAACTCAAGCGAGAATGGGTCGAGCTCGATAGCGAGTTCTTCGCGCGTCTCGCGAATAAGGCACTCAATAAACGCTTCTCCTTCTTCAAGCTTGCCACCCGGACCCGAGAGTACGCCTGTGCCGATCTCACCCTTTTTCTTCTCACCAAGAAGGACATTCCTGTCTTGAAGCACGATCCCTAATGTCGCGATGTTCATAAGCGGTTCCTCCTGGTTGTGCGATCTGGCTGCATGGTATCATCGTTCTCATATGGAAACCAATGAAGCGGAGAATACATCTTTACCGGCGGCCATCGTGATCGCCGGACTTCTTATCGCGGGCGCGGTCGTATGGAGCAATTTGAATTCGACCGGAACACCTCAGGCAAATAGTGGAGCGGCACAAACGGTTGATATCAAGAACGTGAAAACCTCCGGTAATCCTTTTATCGGTCAGGCAAACGCGCCGGTCACGATAGCTTTCTGGAGTGACTTCCAGTGCCCGTACTGCAAGAACTTCGAACTTAGCACCTTGCCGGACATCATTAAGAATTACGTGGATACGGGAAAGGTAAAAGTTGTTTTCATGGAATTCGCATTCCTCGGCGATGATTCAACAACGGCTGCGCTCTATAGCCAGTCGATTTGGAAGCTCTATCCGATTCAATATTTCGCCTGGCGTACTATGATGTATACCGCACAAGATGAAGAGGGAAATGTGGGATTCGGGGATGCTGCGTCCATCGATACGCTCAATGCAGGCATCTCCGGTATCGATGCGGAAAAAGTCGCCGCTGATGTGAAGACGAACAAAAGCGTTTATCAGGAGACGCTCGATGCTGATAAGGCCGAGGCGGGAAAGGTCGGCGCGGACGCGACACCTTCTTTTGTCATCGGCACCAAACTCATCAAAGGCGCGTATCCGTATGCGGACTTTCAGACGGCGATAGACGCCGTACTTGCCAAATAATCTACAGTTGTATGGACATGAACGAAACAAGCACGAAGATATTTTTACTCGTCATCGTCCTACTCACAGGACTTGTTGTCACGGGCGCGGTCGTGTGGAGTGGCGAACATCCTGCCGGAGCGCCAGCAGTGGATATCGCGAATGTGAACATAGATGAGAGTGATGCATTTGCCGGCAAAGTTGATGCGCCGATTACGATAGCTTTCTGGAGCGACTATCAGTGTCCCGTGTGTAAGAACTTCGAGCTCAACACTCTGCCGCAATTGCTTACAGAGTATGCGGATACGGGAAAAGTAAAGATAGTGTTTATGGATATGGCATTCCTGGGTAACGATTCCATCGATGCGGCGCTCTACGGCCGCTCCATATGGAAACTCTATCCGAGCCAATATCTCGCATGGCGCACTATGATGTACACCGCGCAAGACGAAGAAGGGGACAAAGGATTTGGCGATGCTGCGTCCATAGACAAACTCAATGCGAGCATCTCCGGCATCGATGCGGCACAGATTGCCGCTGACGTGAAAGAAAATAAGAGCGTCTATCAAGCGGCAATAACTGCTGACCGTGCCGAGGCGCAGAAAGCGAATATCACGGGGACGCCTTCCTTCATCATCGGGACGCAACTCATTCAGGGCTCCCGTCCCTACAACACCTTCCGTCAGGCAATTGATCCGTTATTGAAATAAGCCGCGCCATAATTACTAAATGTTGCAAGAAGAAATAGTGTTATGACCATCCTGTATGTCGCCTTAGCAGCTTCTATCGCCACTTTTATCGGCGGATTTTTTGCGCTCCGGTTCCGCGACAAGCTCCACCTTATTCTCGGATTCTCCGCGGGCGCGGTCGCGGGCGTTGCGCTCTTTGACCTCCTGCCCGAAGCAATTGAACTTGGTGCGCAGTATCACGATGCTTCAACTATCGCACTCTTTGTCGCTTTTGGTCTTTTTGGTTACCTCATTCTAGACCGACTCATTTTCCTGCACACACATGAGGAAGATGAGGAAGTGAATATTCCGCGCGGCTCTTTCGGCGCGCTTACACTTTCGGCACACAGTTTTCTTGATGGTATCGCCATCGGCGTGGGCTTTCAGGTTTCCGTTGAGGTGGGAGTCGTGGTGACTGCGGCAGTATTGACGCACGATTTTTCGGACGGCATCAATACAGTGAATCTCGTATTGCGTAATGGCGGAAGCTGGAAACAAGCATTTCAATGGCTTCTTGTCGATGCGGCGGCCCCGGTGCTCGGCGTAGCTTCAACGCTTCTTTTCCGCATTCCCGAATCGGCTATCGGACTTGTGCTAGCTGTCTTTGTCGGCACGTTCCTTTATCTCTCTGCGAGCGATCTCATTCCCGAGAGTCATCATCGGCATCCCCGCGCGCTCACGACCATCATGACGATTCTCGGAGCGGCGCTGATTTATCTTGTCGTACAGGCAACGCTGTAATTTTAATATGAATCCCGTTAGAAATCGCGGACGCATCACTTACATAAAAACAAGTTCAATTACTAACTCTAATCAGATAGGGTTCGATCGCGTCATTTTTGGCGTGCCTGCATCCTATTTCTAACGGGATGAAACTCTTTTTTCATTGGTTCATTTCGGCGCTTGCTATTTTTATCTCGGCTTATATCGTCCCGGGCGTTGCGATAACCCCGATCGGCGCGGTCATTGCGGCGGTCGTCCTTGGCGCGCTCAATCTTTTTATCCGTCCGATCATTGTCATCCTCACGCTTCCCATCACCGTCCTCACGCTCGGCCTCTTCTCAATCGTCATCAATGCGCTTTTGGTGATGCTCACATCGTATCTCGTACCAGAATTTTTCGTCGCCGGATTTTGGGCAGCGTTCGTATTTGCAGTAGTGCTTGCAATCGTCAACTGGGTCTTCCACTTCTGGAACCATACACAATAATAAAGACCCCCTGCCTGAACGGCAAGGGGCCTCGTATTCACGGAACGAACCGGCTCAAACCTTGCGGATGACCTGGCGCCAGTCCATGACCCTCGAACGGAACCAATCCGCCACATTCTCAAATCCCCGTGGGGATTTATAGAATACGAGATGGTCAACAGCTTTCGAGAAGTAAACCGCATAACGGACCTTCTCGGTGTCATCGCCGATTCGAGCAAGAGCTTGTCCGACGGTTTCGAGGGCGTAGGGGAATATACCGAAGAACCTCCAGCCAACCTCTGTCACAATCTTTCCTTGCCTGTGGAGCAGGAAAAGCTTGTGATAACGGCGGAAATGACGCCGATTTTGCTCAAGCAATTCATCGTCCCAGCGCTTCACTTGCGCTTCTGCAATGCGCTTTCTTGAAATGAGCTTTTCGAGAAACGGGTACTCGGCATAAATCGCATCCACGTTTGAATTCCTGCTCGGACCTCTCATGTTTTGCTCCTTGTGGCGTCACGCCACATTAATCAGGCCAGCATCACGCTAACCCTAGGAACATACCCATAGCGATATGCTACGGACACTCCGGATGAAATGATACTATATAGATATATTATTGTCAAGTGGCCATCTGTATTTCACTTTTTAAAGCACCATCAGATCGCCTGTTTTCCGCGCGCGAGATTAAGGAAAATGGGAATGAAGGAAAGTGCGATGATGACGAGCGAGATTGGCACTATGTATTTTTCGCTGTCGGGAATCACCGAACCAAGGAAATATCCGAGCGATAGCATACCCATGCCCCAAAGGAATCCGCCAAGTATGTTATAAGCCAAAAATACTCGATATTTCATAGAGCCGGCGCCGGCGAGAATGGGTGCGATGGTGCGCACTATAGGCACGAAGCGCGCAAGTACGACAGCGCGTCCGCCATACTTCTGATAAAAAAGTTCAGTACGCTTGAGATATTCTTGTTTGAAAAAGCGCGAATCCTCCCGCCCGAAGAGACGTTCACCCGCTTTTGAGCCAAACCAGTATCCCACCGAGTCACCAAGTATCGCCGCGACGACGACGATTATCATAAGGGGTCCTGCGGAGAGGAAACCGCCAGCCGAGAGCAGCCCCGCCGCAAAGAGGAGCGAATCGCCCGGAAAGAAGATGCCGACAAGAAGTCCGCTCTCGGCGAACACAATCAATGCGATGCCAAGATAACTCCCTGTCTTCACGATGGCGAGAGGGTCAAGATGTACAGTTGCGAGTAGAAAGTCGAGCATTCGGATGCAGTATACTAGAACAAATGGAATCGACACCGAAGTTGTCCACGCCCGAGGAGGAGCTTGCGTATTTGCGCGAGCAGGTGACGCGCAAAGAAGCGGAACTTGCCGAAAAAGGGAAAGCGCCCAACATGCTCGAGCGCACTCGCATTATTTCCGAACAGATTAAGGAGCATCATGCTGCGCCGGAGGACATACTCGTACCTGAGTATCGCATCAGCGAGGTAACGAAGCGCGGCGAGGCGGACGCGATACTCGCCGAACTTAATCTCGGAGGGAGCGAAAAAGCGATAAAGAATTTGCAGCAGACGATGGAAGAGAAGGGAATAAAGAACGCACTTTCGGTACTCGAAAAACTCCATGACCCACATGTCGCCGACGATTTCCATCGCTATCTCGTGCGCTATGTCGCGGCGGGACTTCTTGCGCCCGGTATTGACGAGAAAACACCCCGCTTTCAGGCGCTCCAGATGACGCTGTATGAGATCGCGCTTCCCGGGCCCAAAAGTGCGGAACCGGGCGGACGCATGAAAACGCTCAAGGAAACCATTTCCGGCATGGAGCAATTCTATGCGGGACTCTTATCGGTCGAGGACGCGGCGATTGGCGAGCCGCATTACTACGCGCTCGAGCTCGCGGTGCCAGCAAACAGTCCAGAGCTCCAGTTCTATGCGGCGCTGCCAAACGGAAAACGCAATCTCTTTGAAAAACAACTCCTTGCCATATTCCCCGATGCACATCTTGTACAGCAACCATACGACTACAACGTCTTTGCTCCGAGTGGGACGGCGCTCACTTCGGTTGCGCACTTTGGCGAAAATCCCGCGTTGCCGCTGAAGGATTACAGCGACTTTGACTATGACCCTATTAACGCAATTACGAATGCTTTCGCCAAAATAGAGCATACGGGCGAAGGCGCCGCGATACAGTTCATCATCGAGCCGAGAGCCGAGCGACACGTCAAGCATTACCGCAAAATTCTTCAGGCCCTGCGCAAGGGAGAGAAACATTTCTCGGCGTTTAGCACTCCGGAGACAGCGCTCGGAGAATTTGCACGTGATATCAATCGGATGCTTTTCTCCAACAAGCCGAAAGACGAACAGAAAGCGAAAGAGGCCGAGACCCGCCAGATAGAGGCGAACAAGATATATATAGAACAGGTTGAGAAAAAAACCGCAGCGCCGATTGTTGGTGCGACGATACGGCTCATCGCTTCTTCCAGCGATGAGCGTAAGGCAGGACAAGTGCTCGGCGAGCTTGAAGCGGTATTCAATCAATTTACGAACACATTGGGAAACCGATTGGTATTTACGCGCCCCTCTAGCGGCAAGCAAGCGCAAAGCGTCTTCAACGACTTCTCCTTCCGCCTGCCCGATTCCTCGGCTCTACCCGTGTCGCTCCGGGAGCTGACGAGTATGTACCACTTCCCGCCGTCGGGCATTGAGTCCTCGCCGCATCTGAAGCAAGCCCGCTTCACCCATGCGAGCGCACCACTCTCGCTTCCGCAGACGGGCGTACTCCTCGGCATCAATACCTATCGCGGACAGGAAACGCATGTATATCTCGACCCCGAAGACCGTCTGCGCCATCTCTATATCATCGGTCAGACCGGTACCGGGAAGACCGGCCTGATGAAATCGATGATTATTCAGGACATCAAACGAGGAGAAGGGTGCTGCTTTATAGACCCACATGGCTCCGACATCTTGGATATTCTCGCCGCTGTGCCGCCTGAACGGTATAAGGACGTCATCTATTTTGATCCTGCCGATCTCTCGCGCCCCTTCGGTTTAAACTTTTTAGAATACGACCTTTCGCACCCAGAGCAGAAGACCTTCATCGTCAACGAACTGCTCGCCATTTTTCACCGTCTCTACGGCGACGTGCCGGAGAGTATGGGCCCGGCTTTTGAACAATATTTCCGCAATGCAACCTTGCTCGTAATGGAGGATCCGGCGAGCGGTTCAACCATGCTTGATATCGCACGCGTGCTTGCCAACAGCGAATTCCGGCGGGGGAAACTTGCGAAGAGCATGAACCCCATCGTGAACCAGTTCTGGAATGAGATAGCGACGAAAGCCGGCGGCGAGGCCTCGCTTGAAAATATCGTCCCCTACATCACCAATAAATTTGACGACTTCACTGCTAACGATTTCATCCGCCCCATCGTTGGACAGCAAGAATCATCGTTTAAATTCCGCGAGGTCATGGATACAAAAAAAATTCTTCTCATTAATCTCTCCAAGGGTCGCCTCGGTGAGCGCAACGCAAATCTTCTCGGTCTTATCCTCGTAGGGAAGATATTCATGGCGGCGCTCTCCCGAGCCGACACTCCGCAAAAGACGTATCCGCCCTTCTATCTTTATATCGACGAATTCCAGAATGTCACCACCGATTCCATACCCGGCATTCTTTCCGAAGCGCGCAAGTACAAGCTCGCGCTCACCGTGGCGCACCAGTTCCTCAACCAGATAGAGGAGAAAGCGCGTGATGCGATATTCGGCAACGTAGGGAACATGGCGGTCTTTCGTGTCGGCGAGGAGGACGCCGAGTTTTTTGCCAAGCAGTTTGCGCCGGTCTTTGAAGCGCTTGATTTCGTCAATATAGAGAATCGCAACGCCTACGTGAGGATTCTTGCCGGCGGCGTGCCGCAGAAGCCATTTGATATAAAGACGCCGGAATTATCGCTTGGTTCCCCGGCGCAGATAGACGATCTTATGCAACTCTCCACACTCACGTATGGTCGCGACCGTGCTACAGTTGAGAACATGATTCGGGAGCGCTATCTCTCGCACTAACCCTATGAAAGAACCTGGGTTTCCACCTCCAGAAAAAGATTCTAAAAAAGAAGAAATCGATTACAAGCTTGCCGCACGCCATCTCGCAGGAATAATCGGTTCAGAACCGCGAGTACCTGAGTTAGAACGCCCACAAAAAGTTCAGAGCGACGATAGTACGCGTAGAGAACATCTCAACAAATTGCGTGTGCTCATCGAGGGTGCGACAGAGCGTTACGAAACAGCTAAGCAAGAGGGACTTTTACGAATTGAGGGTTTGAAGAAATATCTCTCAGAACGTTCCAAGGATGTTGGCACGAAGATAGAAGAGTGGAGCGAGAAATTGAGTGGATTTTCCGGGAGTGCAAAAGAGCATCTTAAAATGGGAGAGCGTACCGAACGTTTAAAAGCATATCTTGCAGAGCGCTCAAATGGTCTACAGGAAAAGGCGAAAGAATATGGTCCCAAAGTGGCGGGATTTATTGGTGCTACTAGCGAGCGATATAATAAGTTGGATTGGAGGACAAAACTTACCATCACTAGCGCGCTCGTTGTTGGTGTTTCTCTTACGTCAATAACGTTACCTACTCTCTCCGGAATATTAAGTGTGGCGTTGTACGGACAGCGAGCGCTTGGCGGCATTGGTTTCGCGATGAACCAGCGGAAAAAGCTTGATGCAAAAATAGCAGCGAAAGAGGATTATTGGCTCGCAGGAAAGTCGGAACGAGTCAAAAATACGTATGCGACCATACTCACCGCAGTATATATGGGAGGTACAGCACTCGTCGTTCACGAAGGTGTTGAAGTTCTGAATACGCTCAAGGTGAATGAATGGCTTGGCAACATACTTGGGCCCGATGCTCCTCCAATAGATACCGGACTCACAAAGCCAAGAATTCCTGACACATCACCGGCTCCCGCGCCGGCGGAAACACCAACGCCGGAAATGTCCACTCCCGATACATCAGCCGTCGAATTGGCAGAAGCACGAGTTGCGACAGATCGCGCGTTTGCCGATGTTAAGCAAACTCTGGATGAAGCTCAAAAATTAGCTTCTGAACAGCAAGTCACTATCGACAAGGCGGTGACTGATTACGGTAACGATATTTCTCCGGTTGAAAATGAGACGGTTTCCTCTGAAGCTAAAGGTCTGGAAGAACTGAAAGCTGAAGTGAATGCCGATCTTAATGCACACCAGGAACTGAACGATGCTTTGAATAAAATCGAAGCGGACAGATTCAGGGCCAAATTGGAAAATCCAGATTTCAAGGCAGATGAAGCATTGAGGGCCGAAATAGTGCAGGAGAATTTACAACAAAATGTTCCAAAGAACACGGGAGAAATAACTGGTCAGCAGAATATAGAAGGGGACACGTCGGGGGCAGAGAAAATAGACGAAGGTCCAGAAGCTCAAGGGGCCGGGAAAGTAAGTCCGGAGGCCCCATTCGGACGCGACGCCAATGGACATTCATTTGCGTCCGAGCAAGAAGCAAAGGATTATGATGACCTAATAAAGAAAGGAATACGCGATCCGAGAGAAATAGGTGCATGGCCTCCCGGACCTCCCCAAGAAAAAGGTCTTTTCGAAGAATTTTCAGATTGGCTCAAGGAAAAATTAAATACAACAGATTCAATTTCGCCTCCAGCACCAGAATCCATTACAGCGCCTCCAACTACCGTCACCAGTGAGTCAGAATTTCCTGTAGGAAGCATACGCGGCGAGGATATTATCGTAAATAATTCTGGCCTCGCGATATCAATCGACAATCCTCACATTTATACTGATCCGGGAGTCAAACACCTATTCATTCATGGTGGCTCCTTCGCAGATCAGGGTTCTTTAATTCAGAAATATCTCGCGGAACATCCGAAAAGCATCATCTATGGTACTGATAGTGATGGAAAATACCGTATTCCTTGGCATCTCGTTGGAGGCGAGATGACTCCTGGGGCACCGGTGCAAACAAGCGGTTTCTTTGGTTTCTTCAAATCCTTTATGAAAGCACCGGAACCGGATGAATTTAAGGCACTTATAAAATAACCTATGCTATGATGTCACCTATGCCCGATGAAGTAACAGCTGCGATTGCTACCGATCTCGGTATTGCGGATCTTCCGTCCGAGGAGCAGCAGGCGCTCATCGCGCAGTTCGGCGAAGTGGCTCTCAAGGCCGCGACGCTTGCGGTCGTGGGAAAACTTGAAGGCGGGAAGCAGGAAGAATTCGTGAAGCTCTCGGAAGCGGGCGACGCGGCGTCACTCAGAACATTCCTTGATCGCGAGGTTCCCACCCATGAGGCGATAGCGAAGCAGGCCGTTGCCGAAGAGGTCAAACGCTTTAAATCCTTCCAAGCCCCGTAGTATATACTTACGACATACTCATCTTATATTTAATTTCAGCATATGAAACCAACCCAGACAGGTATCGCCGTGGCGCTCGCACTTGTGGTGGTCGCCATACTCTTCTTCTCTCAGGATTTCTCGCCTTTTAATCAATCGTCGGCACCAATAGGGACGATAGAGCAAGATCAAGCATTACAAGGTGCTACCCAATATCAACCTACATCCACCACTATGCCTATCGATGCCACACAACTCCAGACGACTGATGATGTTATTGGTACCGGCGCCGTTGCTGAGACGGGCGACACGGTGACTCTGAACTATGTCGGCTCGCTCACCGACGGCACCGTCTTTGACGCTTCCGCCAATCATGGCTCCGAGGGCTTCACATTCAATCTTGGTGCGGGGCAGGTTATCCAGGGTTGGGATCTCGGAATCGTCGGTATGAAAGTAGGCGGAAAGCGCACACTCGTTATTCCCGCGCCGCTTGCGTACGGCGACCAGGCAGTTGGTCCTGTCATCCCCGCGAACGCAACACTCGTTTTCCAGGTTGAACTCTTGAAAGTCCAGAAACCGACTCGTTAATACAGAAACAGAAAATGTTAATGGGCGCGAACCTTGCGGTTCGCGCCCATTTGTTTTCAGAAAGATCATCTCTCAGTACGGGCTCTTTTGCAACACTCGCACCTTGTAGTTCGGGAACAGGCCGAGCACTTCCCGGCTACAGTTCTCGAAAGTATAGGTCTGACCTCCGAGAGTGATGATACCGTTCGCAAGGCCAGCGCTTCCAAGCGCTGATGCACTGTACTGGGCGTACTCGCTTGCAACGGCTCCGGTAATTGCCATTGAACCAAGTCCCCCACCAAGAGCTCCCGCGGCGGCGTAGAGCACGCCACTGGAAAGCACGGCGACCAGGTTGTTCGGACGGACCACACCGGTATAGAGCCGGCAGGCGCGTTCGGTTTCAGCGACGGCGGCAAGCTGTTTTTTGCTCACACTGCCTTTGAGCACGAAATTGATTGCCATCTTTTCCCGGTCCAACATCCAGTCCGGGACTTGCTGATTGTGAGCGAAGATGGTCGCCGTCTCGCCATCGGGCATCTTGAGTCGAACTTCCTCTCTCGGCCCTGGACCGATACACGCAGTGAACGTGAGCATCGCCATAATGGCAAGCATGTACAACTTCCGCGTCATGGAACACCCCCTTTCTTTAAGATGGCTCGCAACGAGCCGATTATATTTGTTGGTTGAAATGCAAACATCTATCCGAGTGTAAGGATACTCAATTATTCTAGTTTGTCAAGCCATACAAAACACGATAAGGTAGAGCATAATGAGTGCGATTGATTTTAAAATAGAGAAGCGCGCGGCGCGAAGCGCCGCGCGTGCGGGCGTACTCGCTACGTCTCACGGCGATATTCACACACCCGCTTTTGCGCCGGTGGGTACCAAAGCAAATGTAAAAGGCATTCTTCCCGAACAATTGAAGCGGCTCGGCGCCGAAGTCGTACTTGCGAACACCTACCATCTCTATCTTCAACCGGGCGAAAAAGTCGTGCAAGGGGCCGGCGGTCTCGGAACATTCATGGGCTGGGATGGCCCTACCATGACTGACTCCGGCGGTTTTCAGGTTTTTTCGCTTGGCGCCGCGTTCGGGAAGACCATCTCCAAATTCATCAAAGAGAATGCTTCCAAAGAAGAGTCGGTCGCAGTGTATGATGAAGATGTTCTTAGCCAGCATGGACAGCTTGCGGTCATTGATGACGAGGGAGTTTCTTTCACTTCGCATCTCGACGGCTCGTTGCACCGCTTCACGCCCGAGCGTTCGGTAGAGATCCAGCACGCGCTTGGCGCGGATATGTTCTTTGCGTTTGACGAATGTACCTCGCCGACAGCTCCCTATGAGTATCAGCGGGAGGCGATGGAGCGTACGCATCGTTGGGCGGCGCGCTCCCTTACAGCGCACCGGCAAAATATGGACGCGAACAAGCGGCAGGCACTATTCGGTATCGTGCAGGGAGGTCGACATGAGGATCTGCGCAAAGAATCAGCGCGTGAGATATCCTCGCTCGGCTTTGACGGCATCGGCATCGGCGGTTCCTTCTCCAAGGAGGATATGCGCGGCGCACTTATTGCTGCGATAGAGGAACTTCCCGAAGAGTTGCCACGGCATTTTCTCGGCATCGGCGAGCCGGGCGACATTCTGGAAGGTATCGCGAATGGCATGGACCTTTTTGACTGTGTCGCTGCAACACGCCTCGGCCGCCATGGCTCCATCTACACAAAGCATGGTCTCATTCACTTAAAGAATGAAAAATATCGCACCGACTTCACCTCACTTGAGGAACATGTGGACTTACGAAGTCCACATTTCACACGGGCGTATGTGGCGCATCTGTTGCGTTCAGGGGAAATGCTTGGAGCCATCATCGCCTCCATGCATAACGTTGGCTTCATTTTGAACCTCGTCTCCGGAGCGCGGCAGGCCATCCTCGATGGACGATTTGATGAGTATCGTGCAGAATTCCTTCGTGAATACCGTGGCTAATTTCAAGCTCCATACACCATGGCCTCCGGCGGGGGACCCCGGTGAGATAGCCGAAGCGGCATCTCACGGGCAAGAAGTGATAGAATGACGCGCTTATGAACAAGAGCGATTTCAAACTACACACCCCATTTCTTCCTGCGGGGGATCAGCCCGAGGCCATCAAGGCGCTTGCGCAGGGTCTCGAGCGCGGTTTGCGGCACCAGACTCTTTTTGGCGTGACCGGAAGCGGAAAGACGTTTACCGTAGCGAATGTCATAGCTTCGCACGACAAACCGACGCTTGTGCTCGCTCATAACAAGACACTTGCGGCGCAGCTTGCGCAAGAATATCGGGAATTTTTTCCCGAGAATGCCGTACATTATTTCGTTTCCTATTACGACTATTATCAGCCAGAAGCGTACATCGCGCACTCAGATACGTACATCGAGAAAGAAGCGATGATAAATGCAGAGATAGACCGTTTGCGGCACGCTGCGACGCAAGCGCTCCTCACGCGCAAGGATGTCATCATCGTCGCATCGGTCTCCGCCATCTATGGCCTTGGCTCGCCGGAGGAATATGAGAAAGTGCATGTCAAAATTCAGAAGCAGGAGACAGTAGCAGGAGGCAGGGGAGGACTCATCAGAAAACTCGTGGGAATTTATTTTGAGCGAACGAATGCCGACCTCAACCCCGGGCAACTGCGCGCCATCGGGAATTCGCTTGAATTCATGCCTGTCAACGAACGCGCAATCTATCGCGTTACGTTCGATGGCGACGACATCGCCCATATTGATCAGCTTGACCCGGTCTCGCGCGCGAAAGTCAAAGAACCGAAATCACTCTTTGTCTTTCCGGCGAAGCACTTCATCACGAGTGAAGAGGAGCGCGAGCGCGCAATTATCGATATCAAACTTGAATTGGAAGAACAGCTCGCGAAATTTAAGCGCGAGGAGAAGCCCTTGGAGGCCGAGCGACTGAAGCGCCGCACGCTCCACGACCTTGCGCTCATCAAGGAACTTGGCTATACGAGCGGCATTGAGAATTATTCGCGCCACTTCGACGGGCGCGCGCCGGGGGAGCCGCCGCATACGCTTCTTTCTTATTTCCCGCATAAGAAAGACGGCTCTGCAAACTTCCTTACCGTCATTGATGAATCGCACGTTACTGTTCCACAGATAGGCGGCATGTATGCGGGCGACAAGTCGCGCAAGGATGTGCTTGTTGAGTACGGTTTCCGTCTCCCTTCGGCGCGCGACAACCGCCCGCTCCGGTTTGAAGAGTTCGAGGAGCGCGTCGGACAAGTATTGTATACGAGTGCGACGCCGGGACCCTACGAACGCAAGCATTCCGAGCAGATAGTGGAGCAAGTCATCCGCCCGACCGGCCTCATTGACCCCGAGCTTGTCGTCCGCGCCGTGAGCGAAACAGGAACGTATAAAGGACAGATTGCCGATTTCATCAGTGAGGCAGAGACGGTCATCAAACGCAGTGGCCGCGCACTTGCGACGACGCTTACCAAACGGATGGCGGAAGATCTTTCCGCATTCTTTCGGGAGCGCGGCATAAAGGCCGAATATCTCCACTCGGATGTGAAGACGATTGACCGCATTGATATCCTCAGCAATTTCCGCAGAGGGAAGTTCGACATCTTGGTCGGCGTTAATCTCTTGCGCGAGGGACTAGACCTGCCTGAAGTTGAACTTATCGGCATCTTGGACGCCGACAAAGAGGGATTCCTGCGCTCCGAGACCAGTTTGATACAAACCATCGGACGCGCGGCACGCAACGTGCTCGGACGTGTCATTCTCTATGCCGACTCCATGACTGGTTCGCTCGAAAGAGCCATCGGCGAGACGAATCGCCGCCGCACCCTCCAGGTCGCCTACAACAAGAAGCACAGCATCACTCCGAAAACAATAAAGAAAGAGATCCATGACATCGCCGCATCCATGCGCACAGAGCATCAACGCACGATTGATGAACTCCTCGTCTTGGATACGCTCGCGTACAAGGACGACCCTCAAGCGTTCATCAAGCGAAAGCGAGAAGAGATGGAAGAGGCGGTAGAAAAACTTGATTTTGAAACCGCCGCGCTCATCCGCGACGAGATATACAAACTGGAAGGCACCGGACCAAAGGCCCGTAAGCCCCGCGCTCGCAAACCGCTTTCTGGTTCTTAGTTTTTAATTATCTCTGATATACGTGAACGTGGGATTTTTCTGACACGTACTTTATGAAGGCCCTGTTGATATGCCTTCATTAAGCGGTGTAAACCATCAAGAATAAGCCAGCGTCCCTTATTTTCCATAATATCAATCGGAAACGCGAGATTAGCTTTTTTGATTTTCTGATTATGATCAGTATGTTTTTGCGTATCTTTAATAAATTCCCATGGCGTTAAATTATAATCATCTGTATCTTGTGCTTCCCAAAAAGGAATAGCAAAATGCCAAAGAAGTTCATTTATATCCATATCTACAATTGGTTCATTAATTAACCAGACCTTTTTTGAATCCCAGTTAAAATCGAAACCAACATCTTTGATTATCTGAGGATATTCTTTTGACGACATGCTTGTGAGTATATCAATTCCTCGCTATACTTCATGCCGTACCTGCCCCGCCATGGGCAGGAAATTTCAATGAAAAAGAAAAAATTAGAGGAGCGTGAACATCGCCACGGCAGTGACTGGTTGTCTGTTCGTGGAGCGAGGACTCACAATTTGAAGAATATTTCGGTGGAGATGCCGCGCGGAGCGATGACCGTCATCACCGGCCTTTCCGGAAGCGGGAAGTCCTCACTCGCGTTCGATACTATCTTTGCCGAAGGACAGCGGCGCTATGTTGAGTCGCTCTCCGCCTATGCGAGACAGTTCTTGAACCAAATGGCGAAGCCGGACGTGGACGAGATATTGGGCCTCTCCCCGGCGATTTCCATAGACCAGAAAAGCCGCTCAAATAATCCGCGTTCCACGGTGGCGACCGTCACCGAAATTTACGATTATTTGCGCGTTCTCTATGCGCGTGCGGGACAGCCGTACTGCATTCACCATGATGTACCCATCGTACGGCTCTCAAAAGAGGAGATGATAAAAATGGTGTTCGCACGCGTGGAAGCCCGACACACTTCATCCAGTGTGGCGGGTCCTACTCCACACGCTGGAAGCGTTATGGGAGTTGTTGTGGATAAAAGCGCGGTCACTATCCTGAGCCCGGTCGTCGTCGGCAGGAAGGGCGAATACTATCAACTGCTCTATGACCTTCTTGGTAAGGGCTATGAACGGGTCATCGTTGACGGCAAACCGCACTCACTGCGAGAGAAAATCGTGCTCGATCGCAATAAGCGTCACAGCATTGATGCGGTCGTTGATTCTATTTTTGTTTCCGAATTTGCCCGCACGACTGCCGGTGCCCGGGAACGGCTTTCGGAGGCGCTCGAGCTCGCGCTCAAACAATCGGATGGTTTAGTGAAGATTCAGCACGCCGATGGTACGCTTGAAACACTTTCTTCCAAGTTTATTTGTCCGGAAGATGGCGCGTCCTTTCCGGAAGTGGAACCCCGCCTTTTTTCCTTCAATTCGCCTTACGGCGCATGCCCGGCGTGTCACGGTCTCGGTACCGAATCGCTTTTCTCAGAAGAAATATGTCCCGTGTGTGGGGGCAGGCGCCTTCGTCCCGAAGCGCTGAGGGTCTATCTTAAAAGCAAAAAAGATAAAACGCTCGGAAAGAGCATTGTGGACTTTACCGATATGTCCATACGGGAAGCAAAAGAATTCGTGGACTCCATCGAGCTCTCCGAGATGAAGAAAGATATCGCCTTGCCCATCCTGAAAGAGATAGACAGCCGCTTGTCGTTCATGTTGAATGTTGGACTCGATTACCTGACGCTCAACCGCTCGGCTGCGACGCTCTCCGGCGGGGAGGCACAGCGCATCCGCCTCGCCTCGCAGCTCGGCAGCGGACTGACCGGCGCGCTCTATGTGCTTGATGAGCCGACGATCGGTCTCCATCAGCGCGATAACGACCGCCTTATTAAGACACTGCTCGTCTTAAAGGAACTGGGGAACACCATCATTGTCGTGGAGCATGACGAAGAAACTATCTTCTCTTCTGATTACATTGTTGATATCGGTCCGGGCGCCGGCGTCCACGGCGGAACGGTTGTCGCCTCCGGATGGTTGGATGATTTATTGACCTCGCAAAAGAACGAAAGCGGCTCACTTACACTTTCGTATTTGCGACAAGAGAAGGAGATACCAGTGCCCGAGACGCGTCGCACGAGTGAGAAGGGTTTTATAAAGGTGCGCGGCGCGACCCTCCATAATCTCAGGAACCAGAATATTGACGTGCCATTAGGAAAACTCGTCTGCATCACGGGCGTCTCGGGGAGCGGCAAATCAACATTTCTGTACGATATTCTGCATCGCAATATCGCCGAGCGGTTCGGCTCTGGGCCGCGCCTGCCTGCCGGCAGGCAGGAGGCGAAACTTGAGCATATCGCGTCGCTTACCGGCACCGAATACATTAGCCGCGCGGTCCTTATAGACCAGTCGCCCATCGGCCGCACACCGCGCTCCAATCCAGCGACGTATACCGGGGCCTTCACGCACATCCGCGATTTGTTTGCCGCAACTCCCGAAGCGCGCGCCCGCGGATGGAAACCCGGACGATTTTCATTCAATGTTCCGGGTGGACGCTGCGAGGCGTGTCAGGGGAACGGTTCTATCGCGGTGGAAATGCACTTCCTGCCGACAGTGTATGTGACGTGCGATATATGTCTCGGCAAACGCTTCATGAAGGAGACGCTTGAAATTACCTACCGGAATAAGAACATTCACGAAGTGCTCCAGATGACGATAGAAGAGGCAGAGAAGTTCTTTGGCGATATTCCCGCCATTAACGACCGCTTGATGAGCTTGAATGCGACCGGACTTGAGTACCTGACGCTCGGACAAAGTGCGACGACGCTCTCCGGCGGGGAGGCACAGCGTGTCAAGATAGCGAGTGAGTTGTATCGCAGTGTGACCATGAAGACGATATATCTTCTGGACGAGCCGACGGTTGGTCTTCACTACGAGGACGTAAAAAAGCTCATAGAGATTCTGCAAGAGCTTGTGCTTCGCGGCAATACCGTGGTCGTCATTGAACACAATCTTGATGTGATAAAAAGTTCCGATTATCTTATCGACTTCGGTCCGGAGGGCGGGGTGGGTGGCGGAAAGGTTATTGCAAAAGGTACACCCGAGGAGGTCGCGGATACCGAGGGTTCTTACACGGGTGAATATTTGTCAAAAGTATTACGACGCCACGCCCGCCACACTAAAGGCACATAGGTGCTGTGGGCGTTATTATGTAACACGTAGTGTGACGGGCCATGCAAAAAAATGATCTACAAAAATATAATGTGCCGGAAGTGCCGGGAGTGTACCTGTTCAAACAAGGACGGACTATTTTGTATATCGGCAAGGCGACGAATCTGCGCGACCGCGTACGTTCTTATTTCGACGATGACCTGATAGCGACCCGCGGCCCGCGTGTCGTGGATATGGTGACAAAAGCCGACCGCATAGCATACGAGCCGACCCCGACGGTGCTCGAAGCGCTTGTGCGCGAGGCGGCGCTCATCAAGAAATATCATCCCTCTGCGAATACGGAAGGAAAAGACGATAGAACCTTCCTCTATGCCGTCATCACTGAAGAAGAAATCCCGCGAGTGCTCGTCGTGCGCGGTAAAGATCTTGATTTCAAGGCAAAACGTATAAGCGGTGGTCAAAAAATAAAAGCGTCTTACGGCCCCTTTCCTTCAGGAAGCCAATTACGCGAAGGTTTGCGGCTCATACGGCGTATCTTTCCATTTTTTGATACTCCCAAACCGATCGGGACGAAGAGCAAACATCAGGCAGCAAAGATAGAATTCAATACACAGATCAAGCAGTATCCGCGAATATTTTCAATAAAGGAATACGGTCGCACGATACGCCGCATCATGCTTTTTCTCAGCGGTCGTGGGAAGGAATTGCGCGCAATGCTTGAGAAGGAGATGCGGCAGGCAGCCAAAGAAGAACGTTTCGAGGATGCGTCTGAAGCGCGTCGGGAACTGTTTGCGCTCGACCAGATCCAGGACGTCTCGCTCATCAAGGACGAAAGTTTTGAAGACGCGCGTGAGAAGCGCGGAAGCGCGCGCATCGAGGCCTATGACACTGCACATCTCTCGGGCACCAACGCTATTGGGGTAATGACGGTCGTCGATGCCGGGACGCCAGTGAAGTCCGCCTACCGGACGTTCCGCATTCGTGGTTCGATAAGCTCACCACAGGCGGCACCGAAGCAGGCAAAAAAATTAAATGACGATATAGCGTCGCTGAAAGAAATTCTCTCGCGTCGGTTCGTCCATGGGGAATGGCGATTGCCGCAAGCAATCGTGATAGATGGCGGCACGACGCATAAAAAAGCCGCAGAGAGAGTGCTCACAGTGGCAGGTATACATATCCCTGTTGTTGCGGTAGTGAAGGATGAGCGGCATCGCCCACGCGAAGTCATCGGTGCGCAGCGCGCTGGCATCACCGAAGCGGATGCTGTGTTAGCAAACAGCGAAGCTCACCGATTCTCGCTTAGCAAGCATCGCGCGGCTCGTTCACGAAATATGCGTTCGAAGTGAGCGGCGTATCCGCCTTCAAGCATATTTTATTTATTCGCATTTGCTATACTTTCGTGCATGCAAACTGTCGTCGGGGTATTGCGAGGCGGGCCGTCACGCGAGCATGAGGTCTCGCTCCGGAGCGGTGCCGCCATTCTCGCACATTTGCCCGGCGAACGGTTCATCGCGCACGATATCTATATTGATAGGAATGGGCAGTGGCACGATAGAGGCCGACCCACTTCGCCCGAACGCGTGCTGAGACAGCTTGATGCCGTTCTCATCGGTCTTCACGGCGAATACGGCGAGGATGGGGAAGTGCAGAAGGTTCTTGAGCGTTTCGGGGTCCCATATGCCGGTGCGGATTCCTTCGGTTCCTACCTCGCAATGCACAAGCTCATGGCGAAGATGCGCGCCAAAGAAGCGGGACTGCTCACGCCGGAATCCCGCTATATTGAGAGGAGTGAAGACGGTGTGGAAATCGCGCGCGATGTCATCCGCAGTTTTCATCAGCCGGTCGTCGTGAAGCCCGTCGGTTGGGGTTCTTCCGTCGGTGTATCTGTGGTCGGCGGGTATCCTGCAGTGCTTGCAGCTGTCGAACGATTATTTTCCGAAGGAGCGCAGAGTGTTCTTATTGAAGAGCGCATTCAGGGGAAAGAAGCGACCACCGGCGTTGTGGAGGGATTGCGCGGCGAGACACTATACGCGCTTCCGTCAATTGAGATTATTCCGCCCAAAGAGGATTTTTTTTCTTACGATGCAAAATATTCCGGCAAGACACGCGAGATTTGCCCGGGTAAGTTCTCCCGCGTCGCTACCGAGGAATTGCAGCGGGCCGCAAAAGTGATGCATCGTGCCCTCGGTCTGCGTCATTATTCGCGGAGCGACTTCATCGTTACCCCGAAAGGCATCTACTATCTAGAGACCAACACGCTGCCAGGGCTCACAACTGAATCACTGTTTCCGAAATCACTCGCGGCGGTGGGCGTCCCATTTCCGGCTTTCCTGGAACATTTGGTCAATCTCGCGCTCGGAAAATAATGGATTTGAAAGAAACCTATAACCGCATCGCCTTTGATTGGCATCACGACCATTCGCACGATGATTGGTGGAAAGAGGGAACCGATATTTTCATACAAAAAATCTCTTCCGGTGCATGTGTGCTTGATGTCGGTTGCGGCAGCGGCGTAAAGGCCACGTATCTCATGGAGCACGGATGCAAGGTTGTCGGCATAGATATATCCGACACATTGCTTGAAATGGCCAGGCGTGAAGTACCAGAAGGCGACTTCAGGGAACTTTCAATGACAGATCTCGATACCATGGAAGAAATGTTTGATGGGGTTTTTGCGCAGGCATCACTGCTCCATATTCCGAAGAAAGATGCAGGTGACGTGGTGAAGAAAATGGCTGGACGTCTCGTACCGGGCGGTTTTCTGTATATTGCCGTAAAGGAAGTACGTGAGGGCAAGCCGGATGAGGAAGTGAAGAAAGAGTATGATTACGGCTATGAATATGAGCGTTTTTTCAGTTATTTCACAATGATCGAGCTTGAACGGTATCTTACCGATGCGGGTCTTGAAATTGTTTCAACATTGCGGAATCAGCATCCATCAGGAAAAACGGTCTGGCTTCAAATTATTGGCCGGAAATGATAGGATAGTTACAAGAATTGAAAACTTTGGTGGGCCCATAGCTCAGCTGGTAGAGCACCACATTTGCAATGTGGGGGTCAGCGGTTCGAGCCCGCTTGGGTCCACCAAAGTTTTCAATCGCCCGCTCAAAATGAATACGAACAAGATATATCAGATTTTTTTGAACGCAGTACCTGTGTTGCTGATGATTGGGTTGATATCGTTCGTGCAAAACGATTATGTTCTGACGTTCATGTACATTGTCATTATCACTGTAGCTTTTTTATTGAAGCGGACACCGAATGATTTATTCATCCTTGCGTTCGGATTCCTGATAATGATTGCTTTTGAATACTTATTTATCAGCACCGGTGTTGAAACTTTTAATAGAAATACCTTATTTGGATTGATGCCGCTTTGGCTCCCATTTTTATGGGGATACGGTTTCGTGGCGATAAAACGCTCTGTCGAAATACTATAATTCTCGTGTTTGTTTTTGTCGGGCCGCCGGGAATCGAACCCGGTCTACACGCACCCGAAGCG
>CAZJKG010000001.1:0-169241 GCA_964546795.1 uncultured Candidatus Saccharibacteria bacterium | reverse complement strand
GGGGGGGGGGGGGGGGGGGGGGGGGGGGGGGGGGGGGTGGAGGCGGAGGTGGTGGCGGGAGTGGAGGAAGTGGCGGGGGCGGTGGTTTGCTTCCTCCGACCATCATTCTCGCTGCGCTTCCTCATGTGGGCATGCAACCGTTTGTCGCATATCTTTACCTCTCGCAAATTCCATATACAGGTCTCGATCTCGGACCTGTCGGCACCGTGCTGTACTGGCTCGCACTCATTGCTTTTGCACTCGTGCTCGCATACATACTGCTTTTTGCAGTGTTGCCGTTTGCGAATCGTTCCCTTCAGAGTTTCGGTTCCCGTGTCTCGGCGGTCCTTAATGCGCAAGAGTCCGTGCCTGCTAGCTGGCGTGTTCCGCGTGTCGCACCTATAGCATCGATGCCTCCAGCATCTCGCGAATCGCACACAGCATCATCCGGGCCAATACCAGAAGCATCGCGTGGATATTCCTCTTACGATGGTTTCAAGTCCTTTGCGCATAACGGTGCACTTTCCATCGAGGACATCGTAAAAAGTTTGTCGCGCAAGCATCAAGGAACGATGACTGAACATGCTGTACCGCAAAAGCCGAATGTTGAACCGGTCTACGAGCATATCGAACCTATCTATGAAAATGTTGAGACGATCGAGACCGAGACCGTCGCTAAGACGGATGCGGTACAGCCACATATTCGCGGCTTTGTCGCTGCGCTTGTTGAGGGCGACCGCGCGACGGTCTTCGCCGGGCTTCGCCAACATGTGCGCGGCGCTGGCGCTCCGGAGGAACTCCTTTCTTCGGCGGTGTGTCTCCTTGATGATGTCTACCGCGCTCGCATAGATGGCACTGTCTGTGATGCCGATATTGAGCGCATAACCGCACGTCTCTCAACGCCAATGCTAGAGAAGCTTATTACTGCACTCGCTACCGCGCTTGACTCTTCCTATTCTGTCGGCATGACGGGCGCAAAGCTTGCACTCATCCGCGCGCTTTCATCTATCGGGGCGTAACACCGCTTCGAGTGTCTATTTCATTTTTGATCTTCGCAATGAATTCGGGGAGGGGAACGGCGTCCATCTTGCCCGCGTCCCGGCTCTCTACCGAGACGGTTTTTGCTTCCGCCTCTTTGTCGCCAACGACGAGCAGATAGGGGATTTTTTCCGTCTTCGCATGGCGGATCTTTTTCCCAAGCGATTCGTTCGCATCGTCTATTTCCACGCGGATGTTCGCCGCTTTAAGAGCGTCCACAACCTCTTTTGCATATGCCACATGCTTTTCAGACACCGGCAGCACGGACACTTGGACCGGAGACATCCAGAGAGGGAAGGCACCAGCAAGATGCTCAATGAGGACAGACAAAAAACGCTCAATAGAGCCCATGATAGCGGCGTGGATCATGACAATTCGTTCCTTTTCTCCTTTCTCATTAATACAAGTAAGGTCAAAACGTTCCGGCATATTCATATCAAGTTGTATAGTCGCCACTTGCCAGAGCCGCCCGTGTGCATCTTCCGCCATGAAGTCGAGTTTAGGACCATAAAAAGCGGCTTCACCGACTCCATCAATGGTTTCAGCACCTTTTTCTTTTGCGATACTGCTCAAAATATCTTCGGCGATTTTCCAACGGTTCTTGTCACCAAGATACTTTTCAGGATGCGCTGGGTCATGGAAAGAAAGCCGTATTTTTTTAGGATTGAAACCGAACGCCCCATAAAATTTCTGAATAATATTCCATACTTTCAAGAATTCTTCTTTTACCTGTGACTCGCGGCAGAAGGCATGCGCGTCATCTTGAGTAAAAGCGCGAGTGCGCGACAGACCATTTAATTCGCCTGACTGTTCATCGCGGTAGCACATGGTCGTGTTCGCGTACCTCTGTGGAAGTTCGCGATAGCTCCACGGACGGCGTGCGTAGATTTGTGTGTGATGAGGACAATTCATTGGCTTCATCGCGAATTCGTCTCCCTCTCGAGTTGTGATACGGAAAAGGTCGTCTTTAAACTTGTCCCAGTGACCGCTTTTCTCATACAACTCGCGTTTTGTAATATGTGGGATTTCAACTTTTTCATATCCGCATTCACGCCGTAATTCCCACACAAAATCATCAATAAGGTTACGGAGAATTGTCCCCTTCGGAGTCCAGAGAGGGAGACCGGAACCGACCAAGTCGGAGAAGGTAAATAAATCGAGCTCCTTGCCAAGTTTTTTATGATCGTGCTCTTTATCGGACTCTGTATCCATTATGTGAGAGGATACCATAAGAAAGCCCTGTTCATACAAGGATTTTATCCAAAGGTTTTCTGATGTATACTTCAGTGCAGAGTTCATGAATTATCATGAGCTCTTTACGAAGGAGGTCGTCATGCGACATCCATCGTCCCCAAGACGTCCCTGTTCTTGCTGTTCTGATTGTTCTGATCCAAGACCTCCATCTGATCTTTTCGAGGTCTGTGGTGACATAGGATCGGTCCTGACATCGCAACCCGAGCAGCTTGTGGTAAGGCGATATCGGCCCTGCCAAGAGTGGTCCCTGGTATTGAGGTAATAGACATGGATACTTGCGTAAAGGGGAGCACCCAGTGCTCCCCTTTATTTTTTCTACAAAACTCTTTACAGCGGTTTCAAGTCCTCAATGGCGAGCGAGGTCTCGCCGTTCCGAACCGACATCTTGCCTTTCAAAAGCAGACATGCGCCCGGTGTAACTATATGCGCGTGTTCTTTGAGGAGCTTTGGGAACACGACCGCCTCAATCGAATCGCTCAGGTCTTCCACGGTAATGAATGCCATCTTCTCGCCGCTCTTGGTGAGAATGCTTCGCACTAAAATGACAAGAACGGGCAGGATGACAAGCATCCCCGACTGAGGTTCTTCCTTTATCTTGGCGATAGAGAACTTCGCTTTCTTCGTAAGCGCTTCATACGCATTGAGCGGATGACCGCTTACATAAATGCCAAGCAATTCTTTTTCCCATGCAAGCTTGTCGAGAAGCGAGACAGGCGAACCCTCCGGGAGCGAAAGCGGTGGAGGCGCGATAAGCGCGCCGAAGAGAGAGTCCTGCGGCGCAAGAGCGGTCGCCTCCCGATGGAAGGCGAGCAAGGTCTCTATGTGTTGGAGTAGCGCGCCGCGACCGCCCTTTGCGGGGCTCAGGGAATCGAGCGCACCGCATTTAATGAGCGACTCAAGCGATTTGCGGTTGAGATTCTTCGATCCGACGCGGGAGAGAAAGTCGGAAAGAGTTTTAAAAGGGCCGTGTGCTTTGCGTTCGGTAATGATGGCTTCCGAGATTCCGTCTCCGAAGTTTTTGATGGACGAGAGGCCGAATCGAATGGCGTTTGGAACCGAAGAATCGACTGCCGAGGGATATTCCTCCAAAGGTACGGCGTCATTTTCTGCTGAAAATGCGCCTCGCTCTCGCGCCGTCGCGCTGCGAGAGCCCTTTGTTGGAACATCGCCTCGTCCGTTTGGCGATTCTTCGGTTTGGATGTGCACGGTCGTAAAAACGGTCCCGCTCTCGTTCACATCCGGTGGCAGGATGGGGATGTTCATACGCTTCGCTTCGGCGACAAAAATGGATATCTGTTCTGTGTCGCCCGAGTCCGATGTCAGGAGTGCGGCAAAATACTCAACCGGATAATTCGCCTTCATATACGCGGTTTGGTAAGCGACTTTTCCATAGGAAGCGGCGTGCGCTTTGTTGAAGCCGTAGGCCGCAAAGGGTTCAATGAGCAACCAAAGTTTTTCCGCCGTCTCTCGCGGAAGCTTCCCATACTCTACGAATCCCTTGAGCAGCTTTTCCTTTTCCGCCTGCATGACGGCGGGGATTTTCTTACCCATCGCTTTGCGGAGCGCATCCGCTTCAAGCCAGGAATAACCGGCGAGTTTTATCGCAGTGAGGAGCACGTCGTCCTGATAGACCAGGAGGCCGTAGGATGCATCAAGATAATCTTTCATGCGGGGATCCACAAAGCGGATGAGCTTCGGATTATGTTTGCGCTCAATGTACTGGGGAATCGTTTCCATCGGTCCCGGGCGATAGAGAGCGACCATCGCGTTGATATCATGGATAGTGGTCGGCCGGAGTTCTTTGAGCCAGCGGGTCATACCGGAACCGTTCAGTTGGAACGTGCCTTCCGTCTCGCCGCGGGCGAGCATCTGATAGGTCTTCAGGTCATCAACAGGCACATTTTCAATGTCTATGACGATATTACGCGTTTCTTTCACCCGCGCGACCGCATCGGCGAGAATGGCGAGATTTTTGATTCCGAGGAAATCAAATTTCAATAACCCGACACCGCCATATTCGTCAGTGATGGAGTACATGTCATATTGCGTGATGAGTTTTCCCGTGCCCTTTGGGTCCGGCTGGATAGGCGTCCATTCTATGAGCGGAGTCGGCGCGACCACGACGCCCGCCGCATGGACGCCCACATGGCGCACGCAACCTTCAATGCGTTTAGCGAGATCAATAATCTCGCGGGCGTCATCGTCCTCCCTATAGATCGTTTTCAGGTCCGGCTCCAGTTCAAGCGCGCGGTCAATAGTCATCGGGAATCCCTGCGACCCCATCGGAATAAGTTTCGCAATGCGGTCGCCGGTGGTATAGGAATGTTCGAGCGCGCGTGCGACGTCGCGCACTGCCGCCCTTGCCATCATGGTGCCGAAGGTGCCTATCTGCGCGACATGATCCTCGCCGTATTTCTTCTTCGTGTACGCGATCATGTCGTCGCGTCGGTCGTCGGCGATATCCATATCTATGTCCGGCGCTTTCGGGCGTTCCGGATTGAGGAACCGCTCGAACGGAAGTTTATAGAAGAGGGGGTCCACGTTCGTGATGCCCGTGAGGTAGGCCACCAAACTGCCGGCGGCCGAGCCGCGCGTGGTAGTGAGGATGCCTTGGCTGCGGGCGAACCCGAGCAGGTCGGCGACAATGAGGTAGTACACCGCGAAACCCTTATCAATAATGATCTTCAATTCGTATTCAATGCGGTCAGTGACTTCTTTTGTTTCTTGAAATGTGCGGGTCGCGATGCCGGCGTACGCTTTCGCCCGCAATTCTTCATCATGGTTCTTAAAGCCCGGCGATATGGGAACCACCGGGAACGTCCATTTCCCGAGATCAAAGGATATATTGCAGCGATCGGCGATTTTCCGCGTATTGTCAACGGCATCGGGATGGTCTTTGAATAGGGCGAGCGCGCGCTTCTCGCTGATGAAAGAGAAATCTTCATCCTCATTTCTACCGCGCTCACCCTGCTGGATGCGTCGCATGGTCTCGGTCGCCTCTCGGTCGTCGGGTTCCAGATAATACACATCATGCTGGGCGACCAGAGGAGTACCACTTTGACGGGCAAGTGCGATTATTTTTTGCATGAGCGCCTCATGCCCCTCAACTCGCGGATGATGGGTAATCTCCAAGTACACGTTCCCGCCGCCAAATATATTCTTGAACTCTGCGAGTGCGGCGGCCGCGCCGTCCTTGTCGCCCGCGCGTAGCAGTTGCGCAATATCGCCCGCAAAGGAGGGAAGTAGTGCGATGATTCCCTTACAGTGTTCGCGCAATAATTCCTTGTCCATGCGTGGTCGCTCATAGAATCCTTCCGTCCATGATTTTGTGACGAGCGCGAGGAGATTTTTGTAACCCTCCATATTCTCCGCGAGCAGCACAATGCGCGAGCGCTTCGTGTCGATGTTCCGATCCTTCTCCACTCGCGAGCGCGGTGCGAGATACGCGTCTACGCCGAGTATCGGCTTTATGCCCGCTTTTGTCGCGGCTTTGTAGAACTCAATGGCGCCGTGCATATTTCCGGCATCGGTAAGCGCGAGCGCATCCATACCTTCCTTTTTTGCCTTATCGACCAAATCCTCAATCTTCGGCAACGCTTGAAGGAAGCTGTAGTGCGAGTGAGTGTGTAAGTGAACAAAGCGGCTTGCCATTGCTTTCAGAATACCAAATCCGAAACGTTTCCGTGCGCACCCCAGAAATCAACAATTTTGACGTACTATCCAAAATACAATGCGGTCGCATTGTATTTTGGATAGTTGTTCTTTTGTTATGCTTGGAACATGAGGTTTATCTTGGGGGTTGACGAGGCGGGACGGGGACCTTTGGCGGGGCCGGTCGCCGTCGGCGTGGTCGCTGTACCGGAGGGCTTTGACGTGGCGTTAGAGTTCCCGGGCGTCGCGGACTCAAAGAAACTCTCGGAAAAGCACCGTGAAAAGCTCTTTGGAATGCTTGGCACCAGGGCCGCACAGGGCGATGTACGCTTCACGGTTGAATTTGAAAGTTCCGAAACGATTGATAAGGAAGGCATCGTAACGGCGGTACGCCGCGCGCTCTGGCGCGGCGTGAATGCGCTTGCACCGGATTCGGCATTAGTGAGGGTACAACTCGACGGCGCGCTTCGCGCGCCGCCTGAATACGCGCAGGAGACCATCATTGACGGCGACGAACTCATTCCCATCATCTCGCTCGCTTCTATCGCGGCGAAGATGAAGCGCGATCGGCTCATGACGGAGCTCGCCTTACGGTACCCGCTCTATGGTTTTGAAAAGCATAAGGGCTACGGTACTCGCGCACATTACGAAGCGCTGAAAGAACACGGTCCCTGCATTATCCATCGCCGTTCTTTTCTGCATTAAGAGAGGTGAGAAACGGGCGGCGGCTTGACTATTTCACTAATTCATGTATTCTTTCTTTTAGAGGCACCTTGATTCCATTGCGGACACGAGAAGCTTCGCCCGCGTCATTTCGGCTCGGGCAATCATTGTCAAAAGGAGAAGCGCACATGGATGCGAAGACCAACGACAAAAAGATCGCCGCGTTCGCGAGGTTCCTGATTCAAAATGTTCCTGGCGACCTCACTGACGAGATCATGCAGGGGTGGATGGACAATCCCTCCGCGATGAAGCGATTTCTGGCCGGCCTCGTGTCGCCGAAGAACGATTCGCACATTGTCCAAAGTCGTTTTTCCTCCGTCATTGCCACCACGCCACTCGGAAAAGCCACCGGCAAGTCCACCAAGGACTGCTTCACCGATTCCTCCCGCTACTTGCGATAGCAGCGGCCTCGGTCGCCGGCTCGGCAAGGAGCAGAAACCGGCCTCGGCATGCGTGATCTCAACGATCAAGTTGTTCGCCAAGGACTGGACGCTTTCCGAAGTCGGAGAGAAGGTTCTCGGCATCGACTCGGGCGGCAGTGTGAAGTCCATGGGCAAAGCGCTCATTGAGAACGGTCACACCATGACTCTGGTGCAGGCCGAGAACATGATGGTGAAGTCCACCAGGCGCCGCGCGAAGACCGGCATGCGCGTGGACACCCATCCCAACTTCTTCTTCGTGGAAACGAGGAGTGAAAATGAGCCCGTCTCGCTCGCCTATATGTATCGCCTCGAATCAAGATGGCGCGTGGAAGTCTGCAGCAGGATCAACCTCGACCGTCGTTACTGCTCTGGCTTTCGCCTCCTTGTTCGCAACTTGGCGGACGCTTCGAAACTCAAAATAATCTAGACCTTCCGCATCGAATCATCCATACTCCGTGTTCGCGCCCTGCGCGAACACGGAGTATTCCTTTTTTATGCGCCGCGTGGTAGGGTAGCGCAATGTCAATCCGAATGCGTCATACCAAAGGTCATACTGGCAACCGTCGGTCGCATCATGCGCTCACGGTCACCAATGTGATCAAGGATAAGGAAAGCGGCAATCTCCGCCTCCCGCACCACCTCGACGAGACAACGGGCATGTACCGCGGCATGCAGATCGCGGCGCCCCGCGTAGCTCATACTCACAAAACGAAAGTCAAAGGTTCTTCAACCGAATCTCCGGCTGAACATACGCATGAACACGCACATGCGGAACATGCTAACGCCGAGGCCAAAAGTTCAAAAGGGGTCTCCGGCAAAGTTGCGACAGGGGGACGCCCGAAGGCGCGAAGCGGTTTCGGCGGCGGCGCCTAGATTTTTAAGAAGCGAAGCGACCTAGAAAACAAGGAGCATAGCGACTATGTTTTCGGAAGTACTCTAGTGGTGCGACTATAAAAATCAAAGTGGGGTCATTCCTATGAGCCCCCGCCTAGATTTTTAGATACACACAGTTGTGACGGCCGCGCTCTTGCGCGGCCGTTCTCGTCTGTTACGCTATTCAGTAAGTTCTTTCCATGGCAAACCGACATTTAGCGCGTTCCGTTGTTCTCCAGACACTCTTCGAGTGGGACACCAACCACGTGAAGGATAAGGAGGTCATGACTATCCTCGCGCGCAATGTCGCAGAGTTCGGCGGCGATGACGCCGACCATCCGTTCATGGAACGCCTTCTCTCGGGAGTCCTCGCCAAGAAAAACGATATTGACCTTGTCATCGTAAAGGCCGCACCCGAGTGGCCCTTGGAGCGCATTGCGCCCATTGACCGGAATATCCTGCGCCTCGGGCTCTATGAATTGCTCTTCTCCGATCGCACACAAGTGCCGGCGAAGGTTGCCATCAATGAAGCCATTGAACTTGCCAAGACCTTTGGCGGCGACTCAAGCGGTCGTTTTGTGAACGGTGTCTTGGGTGCCATCTATAAAGAGCTTGGCGAGCCGGGCAAAGACGAACAGGGAGGAAAGAAGAAACGTGAGGAGCTGCCCGTGGAGAAAATGGGTGGCGCCATCGTGTATACCAAGCACGACGGGCAATATTATCTCGCATTGGTACACGACGTCTTCGGTCGCTGGACGCTCTCAAAAGGCCATATCGAAGAGGACGCGACGCCAGAGATAGGCGTAGCACGTGTCATCAAGGAGGAACTCGGCCTTGTCGCGAAAGTGGGGAAGCAGATAGGCGAGAACGAATACGTCGCTTCGCATCCGGAGAAAGGGAAGGTGCGCAAGCATGTCTGGTTCTTCCTCGCTTCGGCCGACTTCGAGCCGCTCGTGCTGAAGAAGAGCGGCGGGCTTGACGATGCAAAATGGTTCCGCCTGAAGGACATCATTGACCTCAATTTCTATGACGACATGCTGCCGATTGTGACCGCAGCGGTGCAAAAATTGCTGGACACATCGAGCCGATAATACACGCGGCTCGCGCGCTCTCGCCGCGGACAATTTGATTTTCTTACTATTTGCTACATACTACTCACTACAACCTATTTTCATGCCTGATTTCTCTGCCTTTGCGAAACGACTCGGTCTCTCGTTTACTAACATCAACCTTCTTATTGAAGCGTTGACCCATCGTTCCTATCTGAATGAGCATCGCGATTACGCGGGGTCTCATAACGAACGGCTCGAGTTCCTCGGCGACGCAGTTCTGGAGCTCGCGACAACTAATTTTCTTTTTAAAAAATTTCCCGCCAAGCCCGAGGGCGAGCTCACGAGCTATCGTGCCGCGCTCGTCAATACCGTATCGCTTGCCGAGAGCGCACAGGCGCTCGGCATCAATGAGTTCCTATTGCTCTCCAAGGGCGAAGCGAAGGATACTGGCCGCGCACGTGAGGTGATACTGGCAGATGCTTTGGAAGCCATCATCGGCGCCATCTATCTTGATTCGGGGTACGAGAGCGCGGATGCGTTTGTCGCGAAGAATCTGTACGGGAAGATAGATGAGATTATCGCGAAGCGCTCCTACCAGGACGCCAAGAGCCGTTTTCAGGAGGTCGCGCAGGAGAAACGCGGCATCACCCCGAACTACGAGACGCTTTCCGAGGTCGGTCCCGACCACGCAAAACTGTTTACCGTGGGAGTGTTCATCGGCTCCGAAGAAATAGCCCGCGGAGAAGGGCAGAGCAAGCAAGAGGCGGAACAATCCGCTGCAGAAGCCGCTCTGAAGGCGATGCAGTGGTCCTAGCATTTCATTTGATACACTAACGGCAATGCTCAAGCGGTTGGAGATCGTCGGATTTAAGTCATTCGCCAAGAAAACGGTCTTGGATTTTTCTAATTCCACCACGGCCATCGTCGGCCCCAACGGTTCCGGGAAAAGCAACGTCGCCGAAGCGTTCCGGTTCGCACTCGGGGAGCAGTCCATGAAGAGCATGCGCGGCAAGCGCGCTGAGGACCTGATTTTCAACGGGTCGCATTCGGTGCCGCGCGCTTCGCGTGCGGCAGTCGCCATCGTATTCGATAATTCCCGGCGTGTTTTCAAGATTGACTTCGATGAGGTCGTGCTTGAGCGTGCCGTCTTCCGAGACGGCACGAGCGAGTACTCCCTCAATGGTTCAAGGGTGCGGCTGCGCGATATTGAAGAAGTGCTTGCCGGCGCAAATATCGGCGAAACAGGCCATCACATCATCTCCCAAGGCGAGGCGGACCGCATATTGCTCGCCTCTCCGCGCGATCGGCGTGCGATGCTCGAGGATGCGCTCGGGCTCAAGCTCTACGAATTCAAGAAACAGGAGGCGACGAGGAAGCTCGAGAAAACCGAGGAGAATATCACTCAGGTAAATTCGCTCCGAAGGGAACTTGCACCGCATCTGCGGTTTCTGGAGAGCCAGGTTAAGAAGCTCGAGCGAGCCGACATGCTCCGCACCGAGCTCATCGGTCTCGCACAGACATATTTCTCCATTGAAGATACCTATCTCGCGCAGGAGAAAGTGAGAATGTCTGCGGCGAAAGAAAACGCAAAGACGCGTCTCGCGGTCGCAAGCGCCGAACTGGACCGCATCGCGGACCCGAAGTCGGCAGACCATGAGACAGTGAAGCGTACCGAAACGTTGCGCAAAGCCGAGCGGGAAGTCGCCGAGCTCTCGAGTTCTCGCGCGACGCTCTCGCGCGAAATGGGCCGAGTAGAGGGCGCTCTTGCCGAAGTGAAGCGCCGCGCGACCGCGGTCGCGCGCGAGCCGTACGCGAAGGTGTCGCGCGATGAGCTTGAGGTGTTGCGCAGCGAGGTCGAGCGGCAAGTTGCGGACGCCGGCGGCAGTATTGAATCCCTGCGCGCCGCGCTCAACTCCATTTTGCGGGCAGTGCAATCATTCTTCTCGCGCCACGGTGCGCCGCGCGAGGACTATTTTTCCGACGAGGATGCCGCTGCGCTCAACCTTGAGACGGAGCGTGCCGCACTCGCCGAGAAATATGCGAAAACATCCGCGGACCTTGAGGGCGCCGAGGCGGCACGAGCGCGGGCGCGTGAAGCGATGGTGGCTCTTGAAGAGACCGGTCGCGATATCCGGCGCCGGATTTTGGACTTCGCGGAGAAAAAGGCGCATGAAGAAGGAGAGGTGGCAAAAGCCGAAGCACGGGAATACGAACTCAAGCTTCTTTCCGAAGTCCTTGAACGCGATAAAGAAGAAATGCTGGCGATAATCGGCGCAAAAGCTCTCTCCTATGAGCCGCTTCGGCAGTTGCTGAACGAGGACCGCAAAACACAGGAAGACCGCAGGCGTTCGCTGGAACGCACCAAGATCCGTCTTGAGGAGGCGGGCGGGACGGGCGAAGACATCAGGCAGGAGCATAAGGAAGTATCGGAGCGCGAAGCGTTCCTTGCATCTGAACTGGATGACTTGGCGAAGTCGGCGGGGGGCCTGCGCGCGCTCATCCAAGAGTTGGATGCGGAACTCGCTAAACATTTCTCGGAGGGACTCGCGAAGGTCAATGCCTCGTTCAGCGAATACTTCGCGCTCATGTTCGGCGGCGGCGCCGCGCGACTCACGCTTGAAGTCGAGGACGACGTAGAGGAGTCCGAAGATCCCGAGGAGTCCTTCGACGAGGGAATGCCGGAAGCACCCGAGCGGCCGGGCATAGAAATTGCAGTCAATCTGCCGAAGAAAAAAGTGCGCTCGCTGATGCAGCTTTCGGGCGGCGAGCGAGCGCTCACATCCATTGCGCTCATATTCGCGATGAGCCAGGTGAACCCGCCGCCATTTCTGATACTAGACGAGACCGATGCTGCGCTTGATGAGGCGAACAGCCGCCGCTACGGCGATATGATAGAGAATCTTGCAAAGAAATCGCAACTCATCGTCATCACGCACAACCGCGAGACGATGAGTCGCACGAACATCCTCTACGGCGTCACGATGGGTGGCGACGGCGTCTCCAAGTTATTGTCAGTCAAATTTGACGAAGCTGTCGCGGTTGCGAAATGAGTATAAAGAACAATTGACGTTATAATTTTATAGTGTTATTTTGTAGTTTGAAGTTCTCATAACATTCATTTCACGTTCACTTTGAGAAAACAAGACGCAAGTTCTATCTTCAGTCGACTCAATAAATCTTCTCATAAAATTCAAAGAAGCTGTGGTGCATAAGACGAAAAAATTGACCGAAAACTTTCTTGATACAGTATCTCTTCATGGCTCGAATCCTAGCTTCTGAAATGAAGCAGGGAATGCTGAAAACCGGATGTGTGAAAACACCCCAAGGGACACTAAGGGGAAAGTAGCACCTAGAAAGGGTTGGCAACCCCACCGATGCATTTCCAGGAAGAGCCGCGGAGTTCATTCGTTAAAGAAGGAGGTGAAACGCCATCGATGTTCACCAGAGAGGGACGCTCGAAAGAGCGTCCCTAACCTTTTAGACAGGAACAAAATCTAGTTCCTTCTCTGCTACACGTGCTGCTATCAACTTAACCTTGATGGGATCGCCGAGCTGGTAGGCCTTGTGCGTGCGCTTGCCCACGAGGCGATAATGTTTCTCATCATATTCAAAGTAATCGTCGCCCACGTCTTTGATGCGTATCATGCCGTCGGCATGGGTTTCTTTCTCCTCCACATAGAGCCCGCGTTCGGTGACGCCCGAAATGACAGCATCGAATTCTTCATCAATCCTACCGGCAAGGAACTCCACCTGCTTCATCTTGATGGAATCGCGTTCGGCATCGGAGGCGGCGACTTCGCGCTCGGAGGCGTGGAGTGCGAGTTTGTCAAATTCCTGCATTTCGGCGGACGTGATGGGGTCGCCGCCTGCGTGGGATTTGATGAGCCGGTGAATGATGAGGTCGGGATAGCGCCGTATCGGAGAGGTGAAGTGGGTATAGAAATCGAATGCGAGGCCGAAGTGGCCGATGTTCCGGGTGGCGTAGACGGCTTTGCTCATTGAGCGCAGCGTCGCCATCTTCACGAGATATTCTTCGGGCTTGCCCTTGACCGCTTCAAGGAGTTTATTCAATTCTGCACCGGTGACCGCGCCGCTTCCCGATACTTTCAAGTGATAGCCCATGATGCGCAGGAGGTTTGCGAGATTCTCAATACGGTCGGCGTCCGGCGCATCGTGGATGCGGTACAAGGAGTAGAAATGGGGGCCGCCATTGGCAGTCAGTTCGGAAAGATGTTTGGCAACCGCTTCATTAGCAAGAAGCATGAAATCCTCTATAAGGAGATTGGTCGCCTTGCGCTCTTTCAGGCGGACCGCGATCGGCTTGCCGGTCTCGTCAAGCTCCACTTTGACCTCGGCGGTATCAAATTCTATGGCCCCTCGCTTCGCTCGGGACGCGCGAATCTTTTTGGAAAGAGCGAGAAGGAGTGACAACTCTTCGTGCATGACGCCTTTTCCAGCATCAAGTACCTCCTGAGCGTTCTCATAGGTGAAGCGCTTACCGGAATGGATGACCGTCTCGCCGAACCACGTCTCGAGGATATTCGCCTCGCTATCAAGTGTGAAGACAGCAGAAACCGCGAGGCGGTCTTCATCCGGCTTGAGCGAACACAGATCAGTGGAGAGGATCTCGGGGAGCATCGGGATGGTGCGGTCCACCAGATACACACTCGTCGCACGTAGAACGGCCTCTGTATCAAGTGCGGTGCCGGGCTTCACGAAGAAAGACACATCCGCGATATGCACGCCCACTTCTATGTTCCCATCGTCTAGCTTGCGCACCGACAGCGCATCATCAAAATCCTTTGCGTCAACTGGGTCAATGGTGCAGGTCGCGACTTTCCTGAAATCGCGCCTGCCCTTCGTAGCTTCAGCGGAGTAGGGCCGCGCGTTTTTTACCTCCTCTTCAATCATCTGACGACCACTTTTCTCAAGCTGTTTCGCATCAGTAAGAACGCCGGGAGGGAAATCGCTCGAGAATCCTTGTCCAAGCGCCAGTGCGCGCATCTCGGTCTCATGCACTCCCGCCTTGCCGATGACTTCCTCTATGGTGCCGAGTGGATATTCTTTGTCCGCATCCCAGCTCACAAGACGCACGAGGACTTTATAGCCGAGCGGCGTTTCGCCTCTGTCCATAATGGCGATGGGGACGTACATCTTCTTGTAGTCCGGCGCGAGGAGTGTGAGCCCCTGTTCCTCGGTGAGTGTCCCGACAAATGTCTCGCGCGCGCGGGAGATTATTTCCACGACCTTTCCGGCCGCACGCGGCGGCATCCTTCCGGAAGGGTCCTGGTAACTCCCTGCTGGTGCGACTTTCACGATATCGCCCGAGAGGGCATGACCGGTCCATTCGTTCGGAATGAGCAAGTCCTCTGCATCTTCGCTTACGGAGAAAAAACCGAAACCTTTCCGGGTCATCGTTATCGGGCCTTCATAGAGAGCGTCTGACGACATTTCTCGTACTCTAGCAATATTAGCGGCCTTCTGCTATAGTCGCCTCCATGTTGATGATTCGCTTTCAGCGCATCGGCCGGACCAATGATCCGGCGTTTCGCATTGTGCTTCTAGAAAAAGAGCGCGCGGCAAAAGCCGGCAATATCACCGAACTCCTCGGAACCTATAATCCAAGAAGCAAGGCGCTCACGCTCGACGAGGCAAAAGTGAAAGCGTGGATAGCCAAGGGCGCTCAGCCGACCGATTCCATCCGGAATCTGCTTATCAATAGGGGCGTCATACAGGGGAAGAAAGTAAACGTTCTTCCGAAAAAGACGCCGCAGAAGAAAGACCTGCCTGCACAGGCAGGGGGCGCGGAGGTAGCCGCCGCAGAAGCTCCAACAGAGGCAGAGGTGGCCGCTGAGGCGGTTCCTTCCGAGGAACCGGTTGCGGAAGCGCCTACAGAAGCACCGGCAGTAGAAGTCGAAGTCGCACCGACTGTTTAATCATAATTCCGTCCCGCTAGAAGCGGGACTACATATCCCTATGGAACCAGACCAGGCATTTCTTGAATACGCGGTAAAGGCACTCGCCGACCATCCGGAATCGGTCGAAACGACACGCACCATTGATCAAATGGGCGTACTGCTCACGCTCACGGTTCATCCCGAGGATATGGGAAAAATCATCGGCAAGAGCGGCAAGACCGCCGAGGCCCTGCGCATCCTCCTACGCGTGGTCGGCATGAAGGGGAATGCGCGCGTAAACCTCAAGATAAACGAGCCGGTCGGCGGCAAGCGCGACTTGCCTGCGCAGGCAGGACAGGAGTCCAAGACCGTGGATCAGGTCGTCGACGAACTGTAAGCTCGAGGTCTGTGTTTTGTGAGTGCGTTTGGGCACTAAGCGATACCCTCACAAAACACAGAACCTCTCGCCCCACTAGCCAGATTCAGAATCCCTTCGCTCATATATGAAAAAACTTCTTAATTTTGATTTTGATGGTGTTCTTGAAGACACTTTTGATTGGAACTACGAAGTAGCACGGAAGCGGTACAACAATATCGACAAAGAAGATTATCGAACATGGTTTAATGGCAACATATACGAACATCCTGTGGTAAAAGCTGCGGGCCCAATGAATGTCACTGAATATTTTGAAGAATATAAAAAAGGATTTGAAGACAGAATTATTTCATCAGAATTCAAGAATGTACTCTTTGCTTTAAGAGCACGGTATCATCTTGTTATTATATCTTCTATTGATGACGATATTATTAATCCATATTTGGAACGAAACAAAATAGATAACATATTTGAAGAAGTATGGGGCATCCGTCGAAAGACAAGCAAAGTGGAGAAGTTTAAAGATTTTCTACAACTCTATAATCTTTCAAAAGAAGAGTGTTATTTTATTACCGATACTCTTGGCGATATTAAGGAAGCGAATAAAGTTGGGATTGATAGTATTGGTGTTACGTGGGGCTATCAAGGAAAGGACATACTTGCAAAGGGTAACCCGACAAAAATCGTAGATAAACCTTCGGAACTACTAGATTACCTTCTATGACATTTCATCTCGTTACACTTTTTGAAGACGCATGCGATGTATATCTCTCGGCGTCGATAGTCGGGCGTGCGCGGAAAGAGAAAAAGATTGCGGTCAAATATCAGAACCCACGCGATTTCGTAGATAATAAGTGGGGTAAGGTAGACGAACGTCCATATGGTGGCGGCCCCGGAATGGTGATGTCAGCGCTGCCTGTTGTCCGCGCCGTTCAGAAATCACTTGGACGTTTCGTTTCCAAGTTACTTGGAAACGAAACGTCCAAGTTGGGAGGGAAGAAGGGGAAGAGGGCAGTGATCGTGTGGTTTAGGCCGGGGGCGAAGCAGTTCACGAATAAAGATGCCGATGCTCTCACGAAGTACGATGACGTCGTGTTCGTCTGCGGCCGCTATGAGGGTATAGACGAACGCGCGAAGAAAATCTTGAAGACGTTCGCGCTGGTGAAAGAATTCGCCGTCGGCGAAGCAGTGTACACGGGCGGCGAGCTTCCGGCGCTCGCCATCGTGGATGCCGTCACTCGTCGTCTCCCCGGCGTCCTCGGCAAAGACGCTTCCGTGGAGGAGCGCCGCATTGCCTCAAGTGCGGTCTATACCCGCCCCGAGACCATTTTGTATAAAGGTAAGAAATACCGCGTCCCGGCCGTCCTACAAACCGGCCATCATGCCAAAATTGATGAGTGGAGAAAAACGAAATAAGGTACAATTGGCAGATGGAAATTTTCGTTGTTCGCGAACCAGTAGACACCCAGATGCTTGAGAGTTTAGCGAAAGAGTGGCATCAAACGTTAGTAAAAGGCGTTGCCGATATCGAGACCGGTCTTGTCGCGCTTGGTGGCGAATGGCACATCGATGCTAATAATCGTTTGATAGAGGAGGGCTCGCAACAAAGGAACCTTTGGGGTTTTAATATATATCCAAAAGAAAAAGGAGATGCTGCGATTGAATATAATTCACTTATTAATATTCGGCCCATGCAAGGGAATCGCAGTATGGAAATTATGAGTGAGGAAACTCGCGCAGCAGTACGCAAAGCGGCGGCGCGGGCGATTCCATTTCTTGATCTATGACACATGACGCTGCATTCTACTTCGCAAATCTAGGTGCTGATGTTACTCGTTGTGTGAGCGCAGCGAAGCAGGGCAATGATGCTCGCTATCATGATTCTTTATCGCGCGCATACCGTACGCTCGAAGAATTGCATAAAGCCGCTCGCCCCGAGGCATACGAAGAAGGACTTCTTATGCTCCGCGGTCTTGCTCTCGCGCGTGGGACGCCCGCAAACCTCGCGTCTTTCCAATCCTCCCTTGATTCGCTCATTTCCGTATTTTCATCCCGCCTCATCGCCTGATTTATCAGGACATTCTTATTATTTATTTCCGACCGTCAAAGATAAGAATATTCCATTATCCACAAAATACTGCTATAGCAGAAAATTATGGATACCAACTTTCATGAAATATCGCATGCCTAAAGTGCTCCAAACCGGCCATCACGCAAACACACCGCGATTTGACAAATTGCTAAACAAGAGTTAATATGCCAAGTCAGTTTGTGGAACGACAAAATTCATGTCGTCACTGACGATGTGATTAGTGTTTCCAAAACTGCCTCTCGCGGCAAGACGATTCACTTTTTGTTTCCTTTGGAAACGATAGGGCGTATGTCTTGCCGCCCTCTTACGGCACTTGTTTTCAAACGAGTTTCGTAAGAGGGACGAATTGTCCACTGTCTCTCTTGATTGAGACGTTCGGAGTGGTGTCCCTCACTGTCGCTTCGGCGACGAAATGCACCTTGAAATGTCCGTACACCGTCATTTCGACGGAGCGGACGAATATCAACTGTGAAAGGAGAGCATTATGAGCAGAGTAATCGGTATCAGGCATCGCTGGAAGGATCTTGCGGGCGACGAAGAAGGAAAGAGGTTTGAGGAAAAGCCGACACTCATCGTCGTGAAAGATGGTGATGCGCGGAGGAGCTACAAACTCGAAACGGAAACCGACGAACTCGATTTCCTCCTCGGCAGATTTCCGACCGGTTGGCGTGCCCTCAACGATGATGAAGAGACGGGAGATTTCTTTGCCCGCCACATCATTGTCGAAAAGAAGAAAGGCAAACCGACGGGTAGGACACTTGTGCCGGAATCCTATGAAGGGTTCCAAACGGGCGATGTCGTCCTCATGACGCTCGGGGGTTCGGGTGACCGATTCGCCTATGCGCTTTCGCGTCATGGCGAGGAAATTCATGCGGAGATATTCCGCATTGAACCCGGCGAGTTGAAGCGAGCGCGCGACCGCGTGAGTGGAAGGAAAGAGGACGATCCGAACCTCCTTATCGAGCTGTTCGGAAACTCTTCCAACCTGTTTCGTTATTGTGGGCCGCGTGACCGCGAGCAGATTATGGTTGCTGAAGCACTCCATGCGCGACAGGCCGCACAGGATGCGCGGAAATCGACTGCTCAGCGTCTGCGTCAGCGTCTTATTGGCGGAATTTTCCTCTCGGACGAGGGGAAATATCCGGAAGGCCTGATTGAGGACGTGTACGATGATGCGGCTGCCAATAGCGTGATTCTGCAAGCTGTTATAGCCGAAGAGGCGCGTTGTGACATGGAACTCAGGACTACTGTCACCCGGCTTCGCGTGTACCGAGAGGTATTCAAGCCCGTAAAAGGGTGCGGACACGCGCTTGCGGCGAGGATTATCGCCTCGGTCGGCGACATTCGTCGTTTTCCGACGGAAGCGAAGTTCAAAGCGTTCGTCGGCGTGCATGTGCTCGGGAGCGACTTCAAGAAAATGCTTCCCGGCACAGTACGCGCCGATGGCGACTCAGTGATGGCACGTCGACGCCGCGGACAGGTTTCCGACTGGAACCCGACCGCGCGACAAGCGTTCTTTCTCCTGGGTGACCAGTTCAACCGGCGGCCAGATACTCTGTGGGGTAAAAAGCTCCTTGAGTACAAGGCGAAGTTCCGGGAGAAATACCCAGAGCCAGTGACCGGTCCGAACGAAAAACTACGATTTACGGCCGGACACATTCACCGGCGCGCGATATGGAGGACGGTGACGAAATTCGCCGAACATCTCTATCGCACGTGGTTGCGGATTGAGCGCGAGGCGCAGGATCAGGCAGATGCGCAGCTGAGGGAAACGGCGTAAGTCGTTTCGGTACCGGCGGGGACGCGGAGAGCAGTGTCTCCAAGTGGACGATACCTTATCTGTCCCCGCCAGTTCTCAGATAACTGATGTTTTTAAGGCGGAGCGAAACTGTTTTTGTCTTCTAATTAAGACGACAGAAGTCCTGCTTCGCTTTCCGTTTGCAGGTCTCGGGTAGAAATGCATGGGGCCTGCAAAAGGGTGAGACGATGTTTAGTCTGTTTCTTTATTGAGACGAGACATTCCGTGTCTCGCCCGAGTTCTTTATAGTGTGGTTGGGAGGACGAATTTGGCTGTGTCTCTGACGTAATTCGGGATGTCCTCCCAATCACCCACTATCCCGCCCCTATGGCGGGATTCGTTTTATCCCCAGACCCTCTTGCGCGAATAAAGATCCTCTGGGGCAGATACCATAGGGCAGCCCTATGTATTTCTCTCGGAACATTTGGATTGGTGGTGTATGCTATGGGCTTGAAAACAGGTGGTTAAGTTGACGGGGTGTTTCCAAGCCATTGAACCATTACGGGTGCTTGACAATATAGTCAACTCATGTACCATAGAGGCAGATTTCAAGCCATGTTCGCTAACTGAAGTCCTTTGAAAGGAGGTAGGCAATGAATGGTATTCTACTTCGAATCAACAGCGGGATTCTCAATGCCTTAACGATGAGGAACTGGATTAAGGTAAAAGATACGAGACCCGGTATCTACTTTCTTACAGATGACGGGATAACTTGTAGGTCCTGCTCTGGTCCTCCGGAGAGACAGATTACAGTTCTTTGTATCTCAAAATGGGACGGCGAGGTCGAGAATCTCGATAACGGTCGCAGTAAAGGATCTAGAAATTTTGGCATATCCACGCATCTCAAATGGCAGGATGTTGAACTCATGCGGGGAGAGTTCCGTGCCCCTTCCATTAAGCGCTTGAAAGAGGCGCTAAAGCACGTAACATTCCAGGAATATTACCATGCTGACGTTTGCTAAGAGCTGGGGATGCCAAGGTCGTACTGTCCACAAGGACAGCACGACCTTATCTTTTTATCCCCAGACCCTCTTGCGCGAATAAGGGCCCTCTGATACATTGAAGGTACAAGATACGAGTGAGTAATGGAGGGCGGGGAGCGAAGAAATTCATACGGGAACCGAAGAAACGCATAAGCGCAAGCGGATTTATTTCCGTGCGTTCGCATTTACATATTTTCTTATTAACACTTCACGCCACGACTCATGCAAAAGAAAATCGTCCAAAAGACCTTCGGTGCGTATCGGGCGTCGGGCGTATCGTTTCCGGACCTTGTGGGGCATCAGCGCAGTTCGTTCAATTGGCTCCTGAAGGACGGCCTCACCGAACTTTTTAAGGAATTTTCACCCATCACCGATTATTCGGGAAAGAAATTTGAGCTCAAGTTTGAGAGTTTTGAGATTGGTGAACCGAAGTTTGATGAAGAGTTTGCTCGCGAGAACATACGCACCTACGAAGCGGGGGTACGGGTCACCGTCAAGCTCATCAACAAAACGCTCGGCTCGGAAAAATCACAAGAGATCTTCCTCACCGACATGCCGATGATGACGCCCCACGGTTCCTTCATCGTATCGGGCGTGGAGCGTGCCATCGTGCCGCAGCTCGCCCGCTCCTTCGGGGCATTTTTCGTTTCGGAATTCTTGCGTGGCAAGCCCTTCTTTGGCGCCAAGATCATTCCGCTTCGCGGGGTGTGGATAGAGATTGACTCGGAAGCGGATGGTGCGATTTTCGTAAAGATAGACCGTAAGCGCAAGTTCCCGATCACGGAGCTCCTCACGGTCTTCGGTGGCGGCGTGGGCAAGGATACGCTGAAACTCTTCGCCAAAGACCCGCTCGCGAAAGCGGCGATACAGGCAACGCTCGTGCACGACGAGGCGAAGACAATTGAAGAGGCATATATAGAGATTCACCGCCGCATGCGCGACGGCGACCTCGCGACGCCTGAGAACGCCAAAAACTTTGTCCAATCGCTCTTTTCGGCAGAGCGCTATGACGTCGGCCGGGTCGGCCGCCACCGCCTGAACGCGCGTTTCGGTCTCCCCGTCACCGAGAAGGCACTTGAAAAGCATACGCTCGCGCTCGCCGACTTCGTCCGCATCATTTCAGAGATAACAAAACTGAACGCCGACCCTGCAGCGCGCCCCGACGATATTGACCATCTCGGCTTCCGCCGCGTGCGTTTTGTCGGCGAACTCCTGCAGGCGCGCATGCGCGTCGGCATGAGCCGCATGAAGCGCAATATTCAGGACCGTATGTCCACCACGCCGACCGAAACCACACTCCCAATGGCGCTTGTCAATCCGCGTCCTTTCCATGCATCGGTACATGAGTTCTTCACGGCCAATCAACTCTCGCAGTTCATGGACCAGCAGAACATCCTCGCCGAACTTGAGAATATGCGCACGCTCTCGGCACTAGGCCCGGGAGGTCTCACGCGCGAGCGCGCTGGTTTCGAAGTGCGCGATGTGCATCCCTCTCATTACGGGCGCCTCTGTCCCATCCATACGCCGGAAGGCCAGAACATCGGCCTCATCTTACACATGTCCATCCACGCACGCACGAACGACTTCGGCGTTATTGAAACACCCTACGTTCGCGTTTCGAGGGGGAAGGTGACGGAAGAGGTCGTGTACTTGAACGCGCTTGATGAGGAAATAGAGGTCATAGCGCACGGCGCGACCAAGCTCGATGCGAATAACCGCATCAGCGCCGATTTCGTGGAAGCGCGCCACAAGGGCGACCCTATCATCGTCGCACGCGAGGACATCACTCTCATGGATGTTTCGACGTACCAAATGTTTTCCATCGCGACCGCGATGATACCGTTCGTTGATCACGACGACGCGAACCGCGCACTCATGGGTTCCAACATGCAGAAGCAGGCGACGCCGGTCCTCATTCCCGAGGCGCCGCTCGTCGCCACCGGCATCGAAGCCCACGCCGCTATGAGCACCGGACGTCTCGTGGTGGCTGCAGAATCCGGCGAAGTGACACAAGTCGACGCGCGCCGGATCGTGGTTAAGAACAAAGAAGGGAAATCAAAGGAATATCATCTCCAACGGCTCACGCAGACCAACCAGAATTCGGCATTCATGCAGCGCCCTTCGGTGAGGATGGGCGACACGGTAAAGAAAGGGGATGTGCTCGCGGACAATTCCTCCACCGACAAAGGCCAGCTCGCTCTCGGACAGAACGTGCGCATCGCGTTCATGAGCTGGAATGGTGCGAATTATGAGGATGCCATCATCATCTCCGAGCGTTTGGTGCAGGAGGCGAAATTCACGACCGTCCATATTGAAGATTTTGATTGTGTCGTACGCGACACAAAACTCGGTCCCGAGACGACAACGCACGACATTCCGAATGTCGGCGAGATGCGACTGAAGAATCTTGATGAAGAGGGCGTTATTCGGATCGGTGCAGAGGTGCGTCCCGGCGATATCCTCGTAGGCAAAGTAACGCCAAAAGGGGAAACGCAGCTCACCCCGGAAGAGCGTCTTTTGCGAAGTATTTTCGGTGACAAAGCTAAGGACGTGAAGGACACGTCGCTCCGGATGGAAGGCGGGAAACGTGGACGCGTCATTGGAGTTCGGATATTCTCGCGGGAGAAAGGAGATCAGCTTGAGAGCGGCATCATCAAGAAAATCGTCGTTACGGTCGCGCAAGTGAGAAACGTGTCTGTGGGCGACAAGCTCTCGGGTCGCCACGGCAACAAGGGCGTCATCAGCCGCGTACTTCCGGTTGCCGACATGCCGTTTGATAAGGACGGGAATCCGGTGGACCTCATTCTCACGCCGCTCGGCGTGCCATCGCGCATGAACCTCGGACAGATCCTTGAAATGCATCTTGGGCTTGCGGCGCACACGCTCGGCTACCAAGCGGTCGTTCCGCCTTTCTCGGGCGCGACTGCGGAGGAAATTCGCACCGAACTTACGACAGCCGGCTTCTCTGCGGACGGCAAAATGCAGCTCTACGATGGTCGCACGGGCGACGCGTTCGCGCAGACCATCGCAGTCGGTTATATGTACATTCTCAAGCTGCATCACATGGTGGAAGATAAGATCCACATGCGCTCGATTGGTCCGTACTCGCTCATCACGCAGCAGCCATTGGGCGGCAAGGCACAGAACGGAGGTCAGCGCTTCGGAGAAATGGAGGTATGGGCGCTCCTAGGATACGGCGCCGCGTACACGCTGCGCGAAATGCTTACCATCAAATCGGACGACATCCAGGGCCGCTCAGCCGCTTTCGACGCCATCGTGAAGGGTGAGGCGATAAGTCATACCGGCACCCCCGCATCTTTCGCGGTCCTTACGAACCAGATCCGCGGTCTCGCACTCGATATCGAGCCCTTGAATCTGCCGCCTTCGACGGACGTCTAATTTTATTCATTTCCTATTTACCTGTATGGCATTCACTTCCCGCAAGATTTTTCCTCCGCGCGACGTCTGGAACGGACTGCGCCTCGCGCTCGCGTCCCCGGAGCGCATCCTCGCATGGTCTTCCGGCGAAGTGACCAAGCCCGAGACCATCAACTACCGCACCCAAAGGAGCGAGAAGCACGGACTTTTTGATGAGAAGATCTTCGGTCCGGAAAAGGACTACGAGTGCTATTGCGGCAAATACAAAGGTATTCGCTATAAGGGCATCGTCTGCGACAAATGCGGCGTGGAAATCACGCGTTCCATCGTGCGCAGAGAGCGCATGGGTCACATTGAGCTCTGTACGCCGGTCGCACATATATGGTTCCTGCGTTCTGTGCCTTCCCGCATGGCGCTTCTTTTGGGCGCCTCTGCCGCAGATATTGAGAAAGTCATTTACTTCGCGGGTTATATTGTTTCCAAAGTTGCGGAGGATGAGAAGAAACGTCTGCTCACCGAGCTCGAGGGTGAATATAAATCAAAATACAAATCCCTGGGGAGCGACAAGGAACGCGATGCACTCAAGGAAAAAATGACCATCACCAAGGTCGAAATAGAGGGAGTCGTCGTGGGAAAGGTTCTTGACGAGCTCGAGTACCACCGCTTCTCGGTGAAGTACGGCGGCCTCTTTGAGGCGCGCATCGGCGCCGAGGCCATTTACGATATTTTCCGCGCACTTGATCTGAAGGAACTCGAGAAAACACTCGCTGCGCGCTACGAAAAAGCCGGCGCCGCCGAGCGCGAGAAACTCGCAAAGCGTCTTTCCCTCATTGCTGGGCTTATCGCTTCTGGTACGCGCCCTGAGTGGCTGTTCCTTATTCGTATTCCCGTGATTCCGCCCGCACTGCGCCCGATGGTCGCGCTTGAAGGTGGTCGCCACGCAACTTCGGACGTTAATGACCTCTATCGTCGCGTCATCAACCGCAACAACCGTCTCAAGAAACTCATCGACATCCACGCCCCGGAAGTTATTTTGAGGAATGAAAAGCGCATTCTCCAGGAAGCGGTCGACACGCTCCTTGATAATTCCATCCGCAAAAGCGGAGCGGCTGCCGGCGCAATGACGGTCTCGCAGCGCCGTCCGCTCAAGTCACTTGCCGATTATCTGAAAGGGAAGCAGGGCTATTTCCGTCAGAACCTGCTCGGCAAACGTGTCGATTATTCAGGCCGTTCGGTGATTGTTGTCGGTCCCGATCTCGAGCTTGATGAGTGCGGTCTCCCGAAGCATATGGCGCTCGAGCTCTTCCGACCGTTCGTTATCGCAGGACTTCTTGAGCGTGAACTCGCGTTCAATATTCGCGGTGCCGGCCGCCTCGTTGAGGATGGTGTCGCAGAAGTGTGGGAAATTCTTGAAGAGACCATTGCGGGCAAATACGTACTCTTAAACCGCGCGCCGACGCTGCACCGTCAGGGCATTCAGGCGTTCCGTCCGCGTCTTATTGAAGGCGACGCCATCCAGCTCCATCCGCTCGTCTGTAACGCCTTCAACGCGGACTTCGACGGCGATCAAATGGCGGTACACGTACCGCTCTCCGAAGAAGCGCAGTGGGAAGCGGCGAATATCATGAGCGCAAATAAAAATATTTTGAAGCCGGGCAACGGCGAGATGACCGTGCTCGCGGCGAAACCGCAGGACATTATTCTGGGCCTCTACTGGCTCACCAAGGCGGTTGAAAAAGTCAAAGGCGAAGGCGAATATTTTGCTTCGCCCAACGCGGCTATCCTCGCGTCAGAATATGGCGCTATTGATCTGCGCGCAAAAATCAAAGTATTGCCGGTCACTGGCAAGGAGAAATACGCGGCATTTGACGGCCATCCTTTCGACACGACCGTTGGCCGACTTTTGTTCAACACCGTGCTACCGGCCGATTATCCGTTCGTGAGCGAGACCATCACCAAGAAAGTACTTGCGCGCATCATGACCGATTGTGCCGCCCGTTACGGTTTTGACGCGGTGCCAGGTATTGTGAATAAAGTGAAGCGATTTGGTTTTGACTACGCGACCCGGTCCGGCATTTCCTGGGCTATCAACGACGTCTCGGTGCCAAAGCAGAAGACCCGAATCATCGAGGAAGCTACGGCAAAGGTCGGCAAAATACAGGAGGATTATCAGAACGGTCTTCTTGCCGAAGAGGAGAAGCGCCGCATGAATATAGAGATATGGCAGGGAGCGAAGCAGCAGGTTGAGGAACAGGTCGCCGCCGAACTCGACCCTATGGGCTCCGTTGCCGACATGGTGCGCTCAGGCGCGCGCGGTACGCTCGGCAACCTGACACAGATGGCAGGCATGAAAGGTCTCATTCAGAACACGGCGGGTGTGACCATTGAAGTGCCCATCATCTCCTCAATGATGGAAGGATTGAATCCTATAGAATATTTCATGTCCACGCACGGCGCGCGCAAAGGTCTCACGGACACGGCGCTCGGCACGGCAAAAGCTGGCTACCTGACACGCCGTCTCTTTGACGTCGCGCAGGACTCCATCGTGAGCGAGAAGGATTGCGGCACGAAGCGCGGCGTGAAAATAAATCGCATAAGCGCTTCCGGCATCCAGATCAACTACGCCAAAGCCATCCTCGGCCGCGTACTTGCGGAGGATGTGAAGGACCATGACGGCATAGTGCTTTTCAAGAAAGGACACTACCTGACTGCCGCAGATGCGGACGCTCTCGACGCTTCTTCTGTTACCTCGATCGTCTCTCGCTCGCCGATGTCCTGCGAGACGCGCTACGGCATTTGCCAGGTCTGCTACGGCATGGACCTCACGACAAAAGAGATTGTAGATCTCGGCGAAGCGGTCGGTACCGTTGCCGCACAGGCCATTGGCGAACCGGGTACGCAACTCACGATGCGCACTTTCCACGCTGGCGGCGTGGCATCCATTGGTGGCGATATCACGAGCGGTCTCCCACGCGTTGAAGAAGTGTTTGAAAAACGCTCGCCGAAGAATCCAGCCGTTATTTCAAAATCCGAAGGCATTGTCACCGAAGTGAAAGAGGAAGGCCGCGAAAAAGTCATTGTCGTGGCACCGCTTGCAGGGCAGGGGAAGAAAGACGATTCGGCATACGAATACTTGGCGCCGTATCCGCGTGTGCCGCTCGTGAAGGAAGGCGATACCGTAGCAAAGGGACAGATACTCACCGACGGCTCCGCCGATCTCGACGAGTTGTTCAAGTATGCCGACAGGGAAGCGGTGCAGGAATACATCATCACCGAAGCATCCAAGATCTACGAAATGCAGGGCGCTCCTGTGTCGCGCAAACATCTTGAGGTGGTAGTGAAGCAAATGTTCTCACGGGTGAAGATAACGGATGCGGGCGATACCGATTATTCCGTCGGTGATGTGGTGGAGGATTGGGAATTTACCAAAGCGATAGCGGAGATGGACGCGGAAAATAAAATAGCGCCGAAAGCGTCCGACATTGTGCTTGGCATCAAGGAGAGCGCTCTTTCTCGCCGCTCCTTCCTCTCGGCGGCGTCGTTTGAGCAGACGACGAAGATCCTCATCAACGCGGCGCTTCGCGGCAGCGTGGATCGCTTGCGCGGCCTCAAAGAGAACGTCATCCTCGGCCGCCTCATCCCGGCAGGCACTGGCTTCGCAGGCAGCAAGAAACACGCGTTCATTACGAAGCTTCAGTCCGATAGGGCACTGTCAGCGCCAGCAACTTCGTCGCGCACGACGAGTTTCGCCCCGCGCACTCCGCGCACGCTCTAATTTTCGTTCAGAAAAACCCATTATGTGTCAATTCATATCCTATAGGATATGAATTGACACAATAGTGTGGGAGGATTGAGAAATGACCGATACATGTGGTAATAATAAAGTAAGACGGCACAGGGGTTCTGTGCCGTCTTTCTCATTCGCATAGGGTGTCGCTACCTCACAATGTATTCAAGCCCAACCCAGAAAAGAACTGTAGCCACAATCGTTAGGGTGCCTCGCAGTTCATCGGCGCTCATCCCCTCACAGGTCCAAAAGATCAATGCGCCGAAAAGCATTGTAACGATCAGGATTACGAACCTTTCTTTGATGAATGTACTTGTACGCTGACGGATGACCTCCTTAACGGCTTGTTGCATCTTATGCTCCTTTCATGAGATGGTTTGAGGGTTTTTGATGTTCGCTACAACCAAGGGCTATACTAGCATTCTTTGCATTTTTTGTCAAGTTCTTTCGGAGCGCGGTAGAATCAAAATATGACGGACACGGTCCAGGAGATTAAGGAGCGCTTGAGCATTCAGGATATCGTCGCTCCATACGTCAAGCTGACGCGCGCGGGGAAGTCGCTGCGCGGCCTATGCCCTTTTCACAAAGAGAAAACGCCATCCTTTCATGTGAGTCCGGAGCGCGGGACGTGGCATTGTTTCGGGTGCGGGGAGGGAGGGGACGGATTCTCTTTTATAGAAAAAGTAGAGGGTGTTGATTTCAAAGGCGCTCTGAAGATCCTTGCGGAGAAGGCGGGCGTTACTATCCAATACGCTCGGGGAGGACAGAGTGAAGACGTCTCAAAAAAGGATCGGCTCCGCGCGCTCATGAGCCGTGCGAGTGAATGGTATGCCGGAAAATTCCCGAAAAGTCCGGCCGAAGAGTATGCGAAACAGCGTGGTTTTACAGAAGAGACCGCTCGTGCCTGGCGTCTCGGTTTTGCCCCCGATGCGTGGCGGACTCTTCTTGAGGCACTGGCCCCGGAAGGATTTACGACATCTGAGCTTCTTGCCGCTGGATTGATAAAAGAGGCGGATGGAAAACCAGGCACGTATTACGATCGTTTTCGCAATCGGCTCATGTTCCCGATACGTGATACCGTTGGGCGCGTCGTTGCATTTACCGGTCGGGCCCTGCCTGCCGACAGACAGGTCTTGCAAGAAACAGATTCGGCGAAATATCTCAACAGTCCGGAAACGGATCTCTACCATAAGTCCGAGATACTTTTCGGCATGGACTTCGCCAAAGATGCGATACGCACGCGCAAATTCACGATGCTTGTGGAAGGACAGATAGACGTTATTCTGGCGCATCAGGCGGGCTTCCAGAATGCTGTCGCGCTCTCGGGCACGGCACTCTCTGAAAAACATCTGGCACTGATGAAGCGCTACAGCGAGAATCTCATGCTCATGCTTGACGCTGATGCCGCCGGTCTCACGGCAACGGCGAAATCAGCCGCACTCGCCCTTCGGCAGGGCCTCAGGGTGAAGGCGGCCCGACTTCCCACAGGCAAAGACCCGGCAGACCTCATCCGGGAAGATCCGAAAGAATTTGCGCATCGCGTCGCTTCCGCAAAGCCCATAGTTGAATTCTTTCTCGCCGAACTGGGAGAAAAGGAGCGTAACCCTCATCGGTTTTTGCGCGTTGCAGAAGATGTCGTGCTCCCGCTCATTGCGGCAATGCCAAGCCCGATGGAGCGCGAACACTTCATACAGGCGGCCGCCCGGACACTAGGACTTTCAGGGGAGGCCGTCCGCGAATCGCTTCGGCGCTTGCCCGCTTCGCCAGAGCTCCAGCGAGGCGAGCCGAAACAGCAGGGGAACGAGGGAACTGTCGCGCCCCGGGCGATATCGAGAGCGGAAACACGTTCGCCGCGGGACATCAGGTCCGAGAAGCTTATCGCTGTTCTCCACACGTACCGCAATACGCCGCTTGCGGAGCGCGTCAAAACGGAGTATCTTCGAATTACTGAGGATCATCAACTACCGCTTGACGTGCCACCGGAGCCGGTCCTGCTCCAGGCAGAGCAGACCTTTGGCGAGGATCCCGGGGAGGATGCGGCTGATGAACTTCTTAACGCCTTTGAAGAAGCGGTTATCCGCGAGGCGTATCAAGAGGCAGTAGCGAATTTACGCAGAGCCGAGGCCTCGGGGGAGGTCTCCCTGATAGAAGATGCACAGAATCGATGCGCGAAACTCTCCGCGCGCCTTGCAGCATTTGGCGAGTAAGTTGTTGTATGTTTGAGGCGGAAAAAAATGACAAAAAAATCTATTTCAAAAAAGAAAAAGCATGTGAAAAAGTCCCTGCCTGCCGGCAGGCAAGCACCGAAGAAGCGGACGACTAAGCGCGTGTCTGCCAAAAAAAGGGTTGGGAAGTCGGGTCGCAGCAAATCGGTATCCGCAAAAAAGAGCATCATCCGCCGCGCCGCGAGGAACGCCAAGGCGAAGGCGAGTTCACAGAAAGCGCTCTCGGCCGAACAGCTTATTGAAAAGGGGAAAGAGCGCGGCTATGTCACCTACAGCGAGATCCTAAAATCGTTCCCGCACGTCGAGGACGATGTCAATTTCCTTGAGTCGCTCTACGAGCGTTTTGCCATCGCGGGCGTGGACGTGCTTGAGGGTGGCATGCTGGAGGATACGACCGATCAGTATCTCGCGACACGCAATATCAAAGACCGTCATTCCACCGGCTACGATTCCATCCAGATCTATCTCCGCGAAATAGGCCAATATCCGCTCCTCACGGCCGCCGAAGAGCGCGAACTTGCCAAGCGCATCGAGAAGCACGACTCGGAGGCACGTAATATTTTGGCGCGTAGCAACCTACGTCTCGTGGTCTCCATCGCCAAGAAATATGTCGGCCGCAGTCCCGACCTCACGCTCCTTGATCTTATTCAAGAAGGGAATCTCGGTCTCTTCCGTGCGGTGGATAAATTTGACTGGAAGAAAGGATTTAAATTCTCAACGTATGCGACGTGGTGGATCCGCCAGGCGATCACACGCGCGCTCGCCGATCAGTCCCGTACCATCCGCATTCCCGTCCACATGGTGGAGACCATCGCCAAATACAAACAGGTCTCGCGCCGTCTCGCGCAGGCCCTGGGCCGCGATCCGCAAGCGGAGGAAATTGCAGTGGAGATGGGCATCGAGCCAGAGAAAATTTACCAGATAGAAAAGATAAATCAGGACACTCTCTCATTGGAGAATCCTGTCGGCTCGGATGATGACGACAAGTCAACGCTGGGCGACTTCATCCCCGACGACAAAATTCCTTCGCCGACGCAGGATTCTTCCGAACGCATCCTCGCGGAGCAAGTGCGTGCCATTCTCGGCGATCTCCTGCCGAAAGAACGAAAGATACTTGAATTGAGGCACGGCCTTATGGACGGCATTTACCATACGCTTGAAGAAGTGGGGCGCGAGTTCGGTGTCACACGCGAACGCATCCGCCAGATAGAAGCGAAGGCGCTAGAGAAAATCCGCACACACGACAAAGCCCGTCATTTAAAATCGTACTAAGGTGAGTAATAAAAAGAAAACAACCGCACCATCCGTGAGAATGATGCGGTTGCGATTGTTTTGGAACGAGGGAAACAGCGGAAGTCGAACTACTTCAACGGAATCTTGGCATGTTTCGCCACAACAATACCGGCTTTTACTCCCATGTTGAAAATCTCGGTAATAAAGCCCGGCATGTCGGAGAACGCACCAAGTCGATCATTGAATCGTTCGGCATGTTCAGGAGTGAACTCCGCTTTCGTCACACCGATGTACTTTGCACTATAGTTACCCGCGACGAGTGTCCCGACCAACTCCTCAACGTCTGATTGCTTGTAGCGCTTTGGATCGAAGAAGGAGAGGACACTTTCAATCATTCCATCTTCGCTCTGTTCAATGAGCATATACCACATGGTCACTCCTTTCGTCCCTTATTTTGGAATGTGTTCGTTAGACAAACTTAGTTTACCTCTGAAAATGATAATATCGTAATTTAATTTAAAGTCAATAGTAACGTGGGTATCCACAATTTGTCGCTATAGCGACAAGTTGTGGATAGCTTGTATTCAGATGCGTGAGACATATGAAGAGCGCGGAATAAGGTGCGGTTTTGGATTGTCGGATATACTGCCCCCATGAAGCGGAAGAAGAGAGTAGTAAAAAAAGCGAAGAAGCGACTGCCTATCAAGCATTGGAGCCATTCATCGCTAGTCGCATTCCTGCGCAACCCGCTCGCGTGGTACAAGCGATATGTTGAAGAAATATACGACAATCCCTCAACACCTGCGGCGGTTGTTGGGAGCGCGGGGCACCGTGCACTTGAACATTTCTATAGCGGTGCGCCCAAGGATATCGCGATACAAAAAGGGCTTGAGTATGTGCGAAGCATCGCCGACTTTGAGATTAATTTCGGCAGAGCCGCGACGCGCACGGCGAAGAAAGAAAAGAGAAAGCTGATGGAGCAAGAATATCTGCACGCTATCGGGTACTATCTTGCGCGTCCGCCACAGCACACTGTACTTGGGGTTGAGGTGCGGGGTCTGGTGGAAGTTGAAGGGCTTCCACTCCCAATTAAAGCGATTTCGGACTTGGTGGTGGCATCGCGTGTCCAGAAAGGCGCAGTGGACATTGTGGACCATAAATTCGTCGCGTCGTTCAGCAAGAAAGGAACTATCAAAACACTCTTCATCATTCAAGCCATCTTCAATTACTACACGGTCAAAGAACTCTTTGGTAAGCCGGTGCGGCGCTTCATCGTGTACGAGTGTAAGAAATCGAGGAATGCCGATGGCACGTCACAGATGCGGCGGCATATCATTGACTTCCGCGAGCGCAAAGACGATTTCGCGGTCTTCCATCGGCTCATCAGTGACGCGACCGAAGAGATATCCCGACCGCGTAGGTATCTGCCGAATCCGTCCGATATGTTTGAGGGTGATAATTCTTTTGATATTTACCGTCTTGGTTTGCTTGATGAAGATGACTAAAATTTATTTAAAAACGAACCAGTGAGCCGATAAGACAGAAAAAGAGGGTAGGACTTGGCCTAGCGGCCCGGAGCGCACTCTTTTTCTGTCTTGTTGGCGAACCATGTTTTTAAATGAGTTTTCTAGTTTCCGAGTGCTTGGTCTACAAGTTGTTGTACCGCGTCGTAGGGATACGTGCCGTTCATGACTATGGGCGGTTTGCCGGCGACGACGATGAGCGAGTATGGCGTCCCCGGCGCGCCGATATCAAGCGCATTCTGGCGATCCGCCATGATGCGAGCATCTACCATTGACGAAGCATCGGCGAAACAAGCGGCAAAATCAGCATTCGAGATACCTGCTGCAGAGGCAAGTTCTCCGTAGCGCACGGAATCGACCGGCTGATTCTTGAAGAGAGCATCCGCAAACTTCCAGAAAGCGTCATTGCCCGCAACGCGCGCGATGCACTCAGCGGCTCGGGCATGAGCGAGAGCATTCGGATGTATCTCGGAGAGAGGGAATTCACGGAAAACCCATGCGACTTTGCCGTCCACTCCTTCATTTGCGACTATTTGATGGAGTGTTTCGTGGAATGTCTTGCAGAACGTACACTCAAAATCCGAGTATTCAATAATCATCACGGGTGCCGCGGGGTTGCCGAGGATGTGATCGCTCGCTCCGACGGGGCGTACGAGTGCGGCGTTGCCCGTATCGGTTGAGGAGAGTTTTGGTATTGAAATATATACGGCAATCGCGATAATGACGCCACCGAGGACGATCGCAAGCGGAATAGTGAGCGCATTTCGCATACGCTAACCCTAGCATTAAATATAATGAAGCGCGCGGAGGGATGCTCTCCTCCACGCGCCTTGATGTTCTCATTGCCAGCGATTAGGGACTACGAAGGGTACTACTGGATCTCTTCATGAACTTGGCGTACAGCATAAAGAATTCAAACCACAGCCGTTTCGCGAACATCGTCGCCACCGTTCCTATGATGACCATCGCTACACCATAGATGGCCATCGTTACTCCGGAATAGTGGAAAATCGGCAGATACAGGGCAAATGCCGCGGGCGCCAAGAGCAACGTTCCCAAATAAAAGAGGAACACCGAGACACATTTTGCCGGGTTGATGATACGATCTTCCGTTTCAGGTTGAAAACAAAAATCGGCCCCCATACCAGCAACTGCGACGATCATCAGTAAAATGCCCATTAGTGACTCAATACTCATGACATCCTCCTCAATGGACTCTGTACACCCGCAGAGCGTCGGGAGGCGAAGAATCCGCCAAGAGCACGTATCCGAGTATTAGTGTAAACACCAATGTATGAGGTGTCAAGAATCCGATTCGGTAGGATGTATTTATAGCGGCAGCGCGTGGGTCATGGTAGGTATCTCTTTTGTTCCCTGACCCCAGAGAGAGGTATCGAGTTTGATATCGCGGATCTTTTGTAGGTCTTTGTATTTCAGGACACCATGCGCCAGGGCATAGTCGTAGAGTTCCCGCGTGATGCGAACGTCCTCAATGCAGTATTCGCGGACTTTGTCTTTTTTCCCCTCCTTCCACCATTCATTTGCTTTAAGCCCGTCTCCTGACTTGCCTCGGCCGAGCGTTGCTTCGGCGAGGGATTGGAGCCGAATACGCCGGCCGAGCACTTTCTGTACTTCGGAGAGCAGATCGAGTGAACGTAGGTGCGAGAGGTCGCCCGGGTAGTAGCGGTTCAGGAGCGGGATATCGAATGCATCGGAATTGAAACCGATGAGGAGGTCCGCACGCTCTAGGATGGGCCAGAGTTTAAAGAGCTCTTCTTTGGCGTATGAAGAGTATTCGTTCGTAAGCGAATCATGGATGGCCACGACCGTGAGTTCCTGGTCATTCACGTCTATGCGCCCGCGCACTAGCGATTCAAACGTTGATTCAATATCAAAAGTGATGGCACGCATATGTTACTGGCCTGAACGCAGTCGCGCGGGAAGTTCGGAGAGAGACAGTTCAACCTCCTCGCCAGTCGCAAGGATTTTCATACGGACCTTTTTGTTTTTAATTTCATCCGCACCATAGGCGATGAAGAACGGAATGCTGCGCTTCACTGCGTCTTTGATCTGGTCGCCCAGCGAGCGGTCGGTAAGATTCACGAACACATGGACGCCTTCATTGCGTAGCGTATCGGCGAAGGCGATGGCATCCGGAATAGTATCCACACCAGGCGTGCCGAGATAAAGCTGCGGCATACCGTTCCTCGGTAGCGTATAGGAATGCGCGTCGAGGAAGTCGGCGAGCGTCACGTCGCCAAGCGCGAAGCCGACTGCCGGGATAGGATCGCCACCAAACAGAGCGACGAGTCGGTCGTACCGTCCACCGCCGAAAATGGCCCGCGGATTCTGCATATTCGTATCAAAAACTTCAAAGACCATGCCAGTGTAGTAATCAAAACCGCGCGTGATGCCCGCATCGAAGATGACATTACCCACACCGCGGTTCTTCAATGTCATAATGCGGTCGTTGAGTTTTTTCAGTTCATTCGCGACTTCTGGCGCGGATTTCGCATTCGTAATGAACGAGAGCGGATCTTTCTCGGTGAGTGTGCGTGAGGCGGCGGCAAACGCCTCGGGCGTCATCTTTGACTTCTTATCAAGGAGGCGGAGATACTGCGGGACATTCTCATCGGAGAGTCCGGCCGCTTTGCAGAGAGCGTTCAGAAGTGGTCTGGAATTCATGCGAATGATGAAGTCATTTTCTGTGGCGCCGAAATTCTTGAGTATCGCGGAGGCGATGCATACGATCTCTATATCAGCTTCGCCTTCCGGGAGTCCGACAAGGTCAATATCCGCTTGATAGAATTCGCGCAGACGACCCTTTTGCGGCCGCTCATAGCGAAAGCGATTGCCGATAGAGAACCAGCGCAAAGGAAAAGGAAATTCGCGGCGCTTGCTTGCTACCATGCGCGCCAAAGTTGGCGTCATCTCGGGGCGCAATGTCACGCTCCGGTCGCCGCGGTCGGTAAACGTATAGGTCTGTTCATTTACTATCTCTTCGGAAGTTTTCGCTTCGTAGAGTTCGGCGCGCTCCAGCGGGGAGGCGTTGTATTCTTCATATCCCCACTTCAGAACCGTCTTGTGGATATTCGCGAACATTGCCTCCATCCGCGCCCAATCGGCAGGATAGAAATCGCGAACGCCCTTATAGGGATCAGTGGAAAGCGGTTCGGACATATACGTCCGATTGTACTCCTTACCACTCCTAACTCAAAACAGAAGTGGCAAAAAATGTATCAAGTAAGGGTTATCTTTGGCTCGCCGGAAACGTATTTCAGAATGATATCCCGCATTTGTTCGGGTCGCGGGATGCCACGCATCGTGAATTCAATTTCGGCACCCGCGCTCTGGACTTTGATATCGCCGATGCCGAGCAGGGAAGATAGGACGCCGGTGACGTTCGTCGTGACATCCTGCACACGTGGCAGGAGTAAACTCGATACTTCACGGCTGAAGAAGCGCCGCTGTTTGATGGTGGTAATGCGCTTGTTGGTGAGGACCCATGCGTTCAGGAAATAGCGGGTAAAAGCACCCCAAGCGACGGTCCACATGAGGAGCAGCCATACGCCGAGCAAAGCGTGCGTCAATACGTCCGTCGACGAGTGGTAATCAAACCATGTCGCATAAGGCACCAGTGGAGGCGCGAATACAAGGAATTTCGGAAGTGCAAACGGCATGACCGCGAGAATGGCATACGGCAGAAGTTCAGCGGCGAAGAGGAACCAATGCTTACGCACCTGCTTCACGACATGTTCGCCCGGTTCAAGTTCAAATTCTTTCATACGGTATTCATGATAGGTAGGAGGTGGCGAAAGGCGCATTACCGGAGAGAGCATAGGAAATGAGTGCGAAAGATACGAAGAGGTGTAGCGCAATAGCGGGGAAAGCGATCCATGACGCGTGGGAATATTTAAGCCAGTGATAGATGGCGACGATGGTGTAGATAGCCCAGAAAGCAAAGACCGCGTAGAGTACCCACGTGATAATCAGGCCTGCCGAGAGTCCGCCGGGCAGATATGATAGATACGAGAGCAGGAAAGAGGGTGCTGCAAATGGCTGGAGCGACTGATCAGGCATTACGGAAATGATACTACAAGAACACGTGGCTCGCCGTATTGGTCGGTGCGTATCTTGCATGAAAGACCGTGCGCTTCAAACACCGCGCATGCGGCTGCCGCATGCGCGGTATCGCACTCAATCCACGCTGTACCTTTTGTAGAGAGATGGTCCGGAAGTTCCGCCGCGATGCGGCGGATAACATCCAAGCCGTCTGCTCCGGCGTAGAGCGCGTGGGCCGGCTCATGTTTGGCGACGCTCACCGGCAGTATGCGACCTGATGGAACGTAGGGCGGATTAGCGGCGATAACGTCAAAGCGTATGCCATGGAACAGTTCAAACAAGTTGCCGATGCGGATAGTGGCGCATGAAGCGTCAAGATTGTTTTCGCGGATGTTTTTTAAAATAGTCGCCTCGTGTACTGGGTCAATCTCGCCGAAATATACCTGAGCGTTCGGCAGGCGCGCGAGTGTCGCACATCCGATGGCGCCGGAACCCGCACAGAGATCGAGGAATTTTAATTGACGTTCGCTGATGGGGCGAAAAATGGGCGCGCTCCGGTTCGAGGGGCCAAGTCCTACTCCCATTTTTCGCCTCATTAGCTCGCTCCCACAGATTTCATTCAGGAGTTGTTCAGTCCACCATTCCGTTTCGGGCCGGGGAATGAGCGGTTTTGAATCAAGATAGATTTTCAGACCAAGAAACGGCTGCCATCCGATGACATATCCGAGCGGCTCGCCACGGGCGAGCCGCTTCCTATCCGCCTCATATTCGGACGTTGCGTTTCCAGCATATTTTTCCTCCAGGAGCCAACGCTCGTCTTTGGTCATACGGGGAACGTTATCATACCCGCCTGCGAGGCAGGAAAACAAAAACGTCCCGCTAAAAGCGGGACGTTTTTGTGTTAGAGCGAGCCTGCCTGCCGGTAGGCAGGGAATTAGTATCCGCCTCGTCCGTAACCGCCATTACCGCCGCCGAATCCACCGCGGTCGCTACCTCCGAAACCGCCTTCGCGGCGCGGAGGGCGCTCACCCTGCGGGCGGGCGAAAGAAACCGAGAGCGTGCGCCCATCGAGTTCCTTGCCGTCCAAACGGTCGATTGCCGCCTGTGCCTCCGCCTCGGTAGCCATCTCAACGAAGCCGAAGCCGCGCGAGCGGCCCGTCATACGGTCGCTGATGATGCTTGCGGACACGACATTACCGGCCTCACCAAAGGCCTTCTTAAGATCGTCTTCCGTTGAGCGGTAGGGAATACCGCCTACATAAAGCTTGTTCCCCTGAACTCCCCCTGCTGACTGACTGTCCATGTGTATTGGATTTAACTGATTAACCTCGCCGAAACTGAACACTTGCGATCAATAAAGACCGAGCGAAGCTCGAATACTCTGCGAGTTGGGGAAAGTATGACAGAAATATCACCAAAGCGCAATAGGGTGGGGATAGCGTATATGATGTTGCCGTATTAGAACGTGCCGGAGACGAGGGTTGGTAAGAACATGCCAATCATACTGAGGGCTAAAAGGACGACGATAATAATGGCAAAAACACGTTTTATTTTCATACGGTAAAGATAGCAAAAATTCTGCGGACGGCAAAGCCGTCCGCGGGACCATCTTCAGTCATCCATAATTCTATGAAATTGTTTTAATCATATCTCTCTTAATGTCGGCGAAGGTGCCGCCGACTTTCTTACCGGGGTTGAGGATATTCAGGGGGTCAAATATCTTCTTCGTCTTCTCAAAGAGTGCGAGCATCTCCGCTCCGAAGAGCAGTCCGAGGTACGGCGTGCGGATGATGCCGTCGTTGTGTTCGCCAGTTGTCGTACCGCCTTCTTTGATAACGAGTTCGTATATTTTCGGTGCGAGGTCTAGCACGACCTGCCGATTTTCCTCTTTGGAGAGGTCCATGAGCGGAATGATGTGGAAATTTCCGTTGCCGATGTGACCCGCGATGGTGTATATAAAGTGGGATTTGTATTCGTCCAGAAGCGCATTCAATTTCGGCAGGAACTCGCTGTAGCAGGCGGGCGGCACGACGAAGTCGTCTATGAAAGGTGCGGCATAGAGACCATGGACATTCTTGCGCAGGAGATTGAAGCTCTCGCGCCGGACTATCCAATACTTCTCCGATTCCTTTTCATTTTTCTCTATCTTGGTCTGGAGATGGAGATCGGCGAGCGCGTCGCGGGCCTTCGCCGCCTTCGCATCCGCCTCATCAATCGTTTCTTCGGCGAATTCTGCCATAAGTATCATCTTCGGCACGCCACCGGTGGCGACCATCAGTGCCTCGGGGATGAAATCTACGCCGAGCCGCGCGGCCTTGGCAAAGCCCATTTGCGAAAGCATCTCGGGGAGGAACTTCACCGCGAGCGTAAATGTGTGCTCGTCATAGGATTCAAACGATTCGGGATGTTGGGGCAGTACGCGGTTCACTATCTCCGGCAGGATGTCCATGTTGGAGACAAAGATGACGAGCATCGCGCGGTGTTCCTTCGGCTTCACGAGTGCAAGCTTCGCTTTCGTCCAGAGGGCAAGCGTTCCCTGAGAGCCACAGATGAGCTTCGCGAGATTGAACGTGCCGGTCTTAGGGTCGCGTATCCTCCAGAGCCCGTAGCCAGCGGAATTCTTTGAGACCTTCGGCCGGTGTGCTTCTATGAGTGCGGCATTTTCGGTGATGAGCGTATCCATCTCGCGATAGATGGAGCCCTCCAGAGTTTGGGCTGCTTTCTTTTCTTCCAGTTCTGTCGGCGTGAGCGGTTTGAATGTGGTCTGTGAGCCGTCAGAAAGGACGACATCCATTTCTTCTATATATCTCTCCGTCTGGCCGTATTCGAGTGTGCGCTCGCCGCCGGAATTATTCGCGACGATGCCGCCCATGGCCGCTATCTCGCGGCTGGCGGGGTAGGAGGGAAGTATGAGACCTTTCTCCAGCGTCGCTTTCTCAAAATCTCGGTAGTACACGCCCGGCTCGGTAACGGCGAAGCCGTCACCGACCTCGCCCATGCGGTTCATATGCTTGATGAATGACATCACGACGCCAGTGGTCAGCGGACCGCCCGTCATGTCGGTCCCCGCCGCGCGTGCGGCGAGCGCCACATCCGCGCCCGCTGCGCGGGCGCGACTAATTTCTTTCACAACCGCACTCACATCCGCCGCATCTGTGGGATACACCACAAGCTCCGGCATCCGCATGAAGAGCGATGTGTCGCGACTCGCGGCCGTCAGAACGGCCGCGTCGTCACTTACCTCCCCCTGCATAATTTTCGTTAATGCACTTTTTAAATTATCCACATCCATTGTGTTCTGCAGTATACCTTTTTTATCCATGTCAGTGTTATTGTTAAAAATAATGCGCGCTCGTACGCTTGTAACAATTCCGCTTGTTTTCTTTGGCGTTTTATTTCTTTTCGCAATTGATTCAGCGCATGCAGATTCGTTAATGCCGATTTGCGACGTGCTGGATACGAGGACTGTTTCCACAACGACTATGTATTCGACTGCGTATTGCGGAGTTCAAACAGTTTTTGGTGGAAAGGTCTTGACGGCGCAAAGCACTCTTTATGCAATTGAATTGAATATCGCAGTTAATGCAGGAGACACGGAGTATTTTATGTTTACGACCGGTGGTCCCAATTTTGTAGGCCAATCCCATAACGACTACGGCCAACATGTGAACCTGGCAGGGCTCGGTACTGGACTGCATACATTTACGCTTACCACACCTATAACTTTTCCTGCAGGCGTTATTCCTTCTTTTCATCTTTACCAAAGCGGAACAGTGGATGGTTTTGGTTACATCCTTGGCTATGGACAACCTCATTCGCAAATGTATGGAAATAGTGCTACCTATGGCCAACAGTCCGTCTTTTATCAAAAATGGTTTTGGGCCTCATCATCCACCACTCCTACTCCCCCCGATCCTTGCGCGAGCGGAGGATGTGTCTCGAATGTGCTCTTCTTACCAGGACTCGAGGCGAGCCGGTTATATCGCTCCGACAATAGTGGCACGGATCAACTCTGGGAGCCGAATACCGACAGCGATGTGCAGGACCTTTTTCTGACCTCTACTGGTCAGAGCGTGCGGAATGATGTGTATACGAAGGATGTCATTGATGAAGCTTACCGGGCAGGCCCAAATATTTATAAGTCGTTCATTGCTCAGATGAATGAGCTGAAAACGGCCGGCACTATCGCCGACTGGAAAACTGCACCGTACGATTGGCGACTCTCTCTCGATGATATTTTGAACAATGGCAGACAGTTCCCAGACGGACGCATCTATTATTCCGGCGACTTGGCGGCAACATCGTCCCCTTATATCGTCCAAGAACTCCGCCGCCTCGCGAAGAGTTCGAAGACCGGTAAGGTGACCATTGTCGCGCATAGCAACGGCGGACTCCTCGCGAAATCCTTGACTGCGAAACTCGGAGATGCGGAAGCCGAGAAACTCATCGACAAAATTATTTTCATCGCGGTGCCGCAGGCGGGTACGCCACAGGCAGTCGGTGCGTTGCTTCACGGATACGAGCAGGGGTTACCGAAAGATTGGCTCTCCGTTTTTCTTTCTCCCGAAACCGCACGTACGCTCGCCGAGAATATGCCGAGCGTATACAACCTTCTTCCGTCGGCAGATTACTTCACACAAGTTGATAACCCGGTTGTGACGTTTGACGATTCTGACTTGCTTGCAGAGTTCCGCACGCGGTATGGTAAGACGATTCATGATGGAACACGGCTGAAAAACTTCATTGCCGACACTTGGCGGCTTGCGTCATCGTCGCCAAGTGATCTCCTTTACCCCTCGGTAGGGAACGCAACTCTTCTTTCCCGCTCTGAAATGTTGCATACCTCTCTTGATGCCTGGACTCCGCCCTCGGGAATATCGCTCTATGAAGTCGCCGGATGGGGAGAGGACACTCTCGCGACGATTGAGTACTACAAAGGCAAGAAATCCTCTTGTAGCAATCTTCTAGACATACGCACCTGCTCCATCGTTCCTACGATCATGTACAACCCAAAAGAAGTCGTCGAGGGCGACGGGACTGTGCTCGTGCCAAGCGCGTTGTGGACAACCGCCTCGACGACTAAGAAGTACTGGGTGGATTTGATAAGCTATAATAAGAAGAACTTAGACCGCAAACATGCCGACATTCTAGAAGTTCCCGAGCTTCGTACTCTGGTCCAAAATATTCTCACCAATTCCACCTCAACGGTCCCACTAACATTTATTACCACCACCCAACCTGCCACTGATGCAGTCGCAGATAGGCGCCTCCGCTTCCTTCTCCATTCACCTCTCAACCTCTCCGGCACCGACAATCTCGGCAATGTCGTTAGCTCCGCCACCTCCACCATTCCCGGCAGCCGCTTTAAGCGCTATGGCGAGGTCCAAGTGCTCTCGGTGCCCGAGAATACTCCTCTCACTCTTAATCTCGACGGCTACGCTATGGGCTCCTTTACTCTTGATATAGAAGAAATAGACGGTAACAACACCGTCACCGCTTCAAGCACTTTCTCCGCCATCCCCTCTACAGCCAGTACCGAAGCAACGATGGAATTTCCCGACGGGACGCTCCAGAACGCAGAACCGCTTCTCTTGGACTATGACGGGAATGGTATGACCGACTTCTTGCTCAAGTCGGAAATCGGAAAAGAAATCGTATTTGACACAACACCACCGGAAGCGACTCTGGCTTTTGATCCAATATCACAGGAGTTAGAGGTAATCGGCACTGACAATTTCTCCAACACCACTGTCTTGACCACAGCCACTTCCTCCATTATCACCGACGAAGCAGGCAATACACTTCAGATTGTCTTCAAGAAGCTCAAACAGAAAGGGAAAGAGCTCAGATTAGAGATACAAGAACTCCGCTACAACGGCGTATCTGCAGGAGAAATTCCAAAAACCGTATTACAATACGAATGGTCTATCGACAAATTTGGTACCCTCAAAGAACTTGAGCAAAAGTCAACAGTGGGCACGATAAAAATCAAAGCGCACTATAATGCAAAGAAGGATACAACAACGATTGAAAAGAAAACAAACGAAAGTCGTGATGACAAAGAAACCAAAGACACTCTTCCAGGATTGAGGATTTTCAAGATTGTGACGGAGAAGGGAATTATTACCATAGATTATTAATTTTTAAATCATACATTATGAATACTAAAAAATACGTATTATTCTTGAGCGGCGTAAGCACGTCATTGGTACTTATTCTTTTTTATATTGGGAGCGATTCTTGTTATTTAAACCCGTTTTGTAATGATACTTTTCTAATACTTTTTCTAATTCCACCAGCTCTATTTCTTCTCTCCCTCATCACCTACAAAATGAAAGACGAGGTTTTTCAAGCGTGGTGGAGATTTGCTCGCTGGTGGGTGCTGGTGATCATCGCGGTTACACTCTTTTTGCAGAACGTAGGCGGCGGGGGAGGTATAGGCATCAGTAGCGCGGTCTCGGGCGCATTCGACATTCTCGTCCTAGGCATCCTCTACACTATCCTCGTTGTCGTATCTTTGTTCAAAATCATTCGCGCATATTCTAAGTCAAAAGGAGTTTTATAGAAATTAGAATAAAAACGAGGACTAAGAAGCATTTTATTAGTTTAGTTTTAGCTATCCACAACTTGTCGCTATAGCGACAAGTTGTGGATAGTGTGCAAAAGGCGTGGAAAGAGGGAAGGGAGCGGTGGTAGGATATCGGGGTATGGCGACAAATCCACCACCGGGGCCGGGGAGGAGAGGACAGGTCAAGAAGCGCGACCAGGTCTACAGTTCGCAGAACAAGCGCTGGACGAAGCGCGGAGCCGATAAGAAGTTCATGGATCAGATGGCGCGCAAGGAAGGTAAATTCAAAGGAGTTCGCAAGATTAAAAAGTAACCTGTTATGCTTTGAGCATGAGGGAATACGCAGTAATTATAGGAACCGCGATACTGACGATAGGTATTGCGTTCTGGGTGGTGGATACGCGTGTCGCGAAGGCGCCGGATGGCACGACCGCGTGCACGCAAGAGGCGAAAATCTGCCCCGACGGCTCCGCCGTCGGGCGCACGGGGCCTAACTGCGAATTTACCGCTTGTCCGGAGGCGACTGCCACAAGTAGCACGGAAGGCGGGGGTGGGAATATTTTGCCCTATACTTCCGGCGTGCGCGGAATTGTCTCGCTCGGGCCCACGTGCCCGGTGATGAGAGAACCACCCGACCCACAGTGTGCCGACAAACCGTATGCAACGGCTGTATTAGTGTATCGGGCCGGCGCTAAAGTGCCGTTTGCAATCGGGAATTCAGATGCGAGCGGCGCGTTTACATTCTCACTTCCACCCGGCTCATACACACTCACTGCCGGAGGCGACAAAACGCTCCCGCGCTGCGCGGGAGCGGATGTCACGATAGCCGTAGGCGGCTACGTTACGACAAACATTTCTTGCGACACTGGTATCCGCTAATTGTCGACACTATCCACAATACAATGCGACCGCATTGTATTGTGGATAGTGGTTCGGTGGGTTACGCACCAGTCATCATTGCGCTCGATGGAAAAGCGGTATCATTACCGCATTAACCGAGTAATATATATCCTCATGAATCATTACATTGATCCTGCCAAGACCGGACTCGCCGTCGGCAAGACCGTGGGCGGACTGCATCTTGTCTGGTCAATCTTTGTCGCCCTCGGATGGGCTCAAACGCTTGTTAACTTCAGCTTATGGGCGCATATGGTTAGCGCACCAGTTGTCATCAAAGAGTTTGATATCTCTGCGGCCATCACGCTCATCGTCGTCACGTCGATTATCGGATGCATTGTCGGTTACGTCTTCGCGCTTCTTTGGAACCGGATGCATCGCGTCTAATACCGTATCGTGTTCGCAGACCGCATTGATGCGGGCAGACAGCTTGCGCAAGCGCTCGCGAAGTATCGCGCAGCAGACGCAGTCGTTTACGCGCTGCCGCGCGGAGGCGTTGTTCTCGGATACGAGGTCGCGACAGCTCTTGGCGCTCCGCTTGATCTTGCGATAGCGCGGAAGATAGGACACCCGCATAATCCCGAATATGCGGTTTGCGCGGTGACCGAGGACGGCCCGCTCATCTGCGATGAAGCAGAGTTAGGGTTTCTGGATAAGGTATGGCTTGCCGAGGCGGTGGAGCGCGAGCGTCAGGAAGCGAAGCGCCGGCGCGCAGCGTATCTCACCGGACGCTCGCGCATATCGCCTGCGGGCAAGACCGCTATTCTCGTTGATGACGGTATCGCGACCGGACTCACCATCCGCGCCGCGCTCGCATCGCTTCGCAAGGAGAAACCAGCGAAGGTGGTCGTCGCGGTCCCTTGCGCGGGAGCGGATGTTACCGCCATGCTCCGGCGGGAAGCGGATGAGGTCATTGTGCTTACGAACGAGGAAGAGTATCAAGGGGCCGTCGGGGCTTATTATGAGAAGTTTCCACAGGTGACGGATGCGGAGGTCATTGCGCTCCTTGCAAAAACGGTTTGAAATGTGCAGTGCACACGAAGAGGTTGCAAATGATACACTGAAGTTATGAGTGAACAACCGCCAATAAACGAGGAAAAACCGACAGAATCGGAAGAAGAGAAGATTCGTCGGGAGCGAGAGCTAGAACGGGAACAAAATGATGCTGGTTTTAAACTTGTAGAGAAGGACAAAGCCGACCCAGAACGTGGACCTATTGTGCGATTAGTACGTGCAGTATATAAGGCGGCATACAAGGATTTACTTACTCACGGTCCTCTTTTCGGCGAATTTGATTTATTTCGAAAGTCATTTGTTGAACATTTTGGTCTTACCGAGGCAACACGCCATCGCCTCTACCACATTATCATCGGCAGTGGACCATTAGAAAAATCCGATCTCTTTGATGCAGAAGGAGAATGGTCTGTCGCAGAGAATATGAGAAAACTCGCTCTGAAATACCATATTGATTATTGAGAAGGTATAATCGCTCTCATGACCCAAGGCGAGGCGCTTACGATATTGAAGACAGGTGCGAATGTATTTCTTACCGGCGAGCCCGGGAGCGGCAAGACGCATACGGTAAATGCATTTATTGAGTGGCTGCGCGCGTCTGGTATTGAGCCATCGGTAACTGCGGCAACCGGTATCGCAGCGACGCATGTTGCCGGCATGACGCTCCATTCCTGGAGCGGCATAGGTATTGCAGAATCGCTTTCACGCGCCGACGTGGACCGCATCGCAAGCAAGGAACATATTGCGCGGCGGATACAGAAAGCAAAAGTGCTTATCATAGAAGAAATCTCAATGCTTTCGGCGGCGACATTCGAGATGGCGGACGCCATTTGTCGCGAGGTGCGGCGTGTTGATAAGCCATTCGGTGGGCTCACAGTCATCCTCGTGGGCGATTTCTTTCAGCTGCCGCCGGTCTCCCGCGCTCGCGAGGTTTCATTCGCCTATACATCAGCCGTGTGGCGCGACTTGAACCTGTTTACTTGCTACCTCACCGAACAGTACCGGCAGGACGACACCGAATTTCTCGGGGTGCTCTCGGCGATACGCGCGGGCCAGGTGGAACAACTCCATTACGAAGAGCTTATGACGCGCCACAAAGATGCTTCCGAGCTCCCTTTGGACGCGCCGAAGCTCTTCTCACACAACGCCGATGTGGACCGCATCAATACCGCTGAGCTCTCAAAACTCTCTAGCGTGGCAAAGAAGTTCCACATGAGCTCATCTGGGAAGGATTCGTTGGTGGAGTGGCTTAAACGCGGATGTCTTTCCCCAGAGACATTGGAATTGAAAGAGGGCGCGGCGGTAATGTTCACCAAGAATTCGCCGCAAGGGAAATTCGTCAATGGCACGCTCGGTATCGTGAGCGGCTGGGGCGCAGATGGGACGCCGATCGTCAAAACAAAAAACGGCCCCAGGATAACCACTGAGCCGATGGAGTGGCAGCTGGAGGAACAGGGGAAAGTGCGCGCAAGCGTTTCCCAGATACCGTTGCGGCTCGCCTACGCGATGACGGTGCACAAAAGCCAGGGGATGAGCATGGACGCTGCCATCATAGACCTCTCAAAAGCGTTTGAATATGGACAGGGATATGTCGCGCTTTCTCGAGTGCGGCGGCTCTCTGGTGTCTATCTCACCGGTTTGAATGCGCGCGCACTTGAGGTGCATCCAGATATTTTGGAGAAGGATAGGGATTTTCGCGCCGCCTCTGAGGCGGCGCGCGAAGCGTTTGCGACACTGCCCATAACGGAAATGACCGATATGCAAAAGAAGTTCGTAAAAGCGATGGGCGGCGCGTGGTTTGATGTACATGCGAAATCCGAAAAACGAAATGCAAAACTAAATGCTACAGGTTTGCCCGGACGGCTAGCGGAGACGCTTGCCGCGGCGCGCGACGGAAAGACGCTCCACGAGGTCGCTAAGTCGCGCGCGCTCGCAATTTCGACCATCGTGAAGCATCTGGAAGAACTCTCGGAGATAGGGAAGCTTGTTCGAGCTGATTTCGCACACCTGCTCCCGATTGATACGACCGATGAGATTCATGAAGCGCTTAGAGCCACAAACGATGATCGCCTCTCACCCGTCTTCCATGCGCTCGGAGGCCGATATTCCTTTGAAACGATCCGCCTCGTGCGGCTCATGCGCTCAGATTGAAAGTATTCAATGCTCGCGCGCCGCATCGAGGCGTGATATATTCGCCGTATGCTAATAAATGTCTGTATCGCAAAGCTGCATCGGGCGACCGTCACCGACGCCGACCTTAATTATCTCGGTTCCATCACGATAGATGAAACACTGCTTGAAGCGGCCGGGCTTCTACCGGGGCAGATGGTGCAGATAACGAATGTCAGTAACGCTGTCCTCTGGCGTACCTATATCGTAAAAGGGAAGAAGGGGAGGGGCGACATCATCCTCAACGGCCCGCCAGCACGGTTCTTCCAGAAGGGCGACAAAGTCATTATTCTCGGCGAAGCATGGGTTGATGCGAAGGAGGCGGAAAAAATGAGTCCGACCGTCATCTTTATGAGCGAAAAGAATAAAATCACGAAAATTAAGAAAGGGTGGCGTCCTTAATCTATCTCAGAATCCTTTCGCCGACAGACAGACAATATGTCTTATTATCAAGGATGCATGAATTCGGCCTTTCGGACGATACAGAAAGGCGTCATTTCGTCGGACTGACCAAGAGGATTGTCCTTAAAAAGCTTCTGAATAAATTTCTCCGAGATCGCATACGTTGATTTCCCAAGCGAGAATGCACCACGATAGTTGGCATCAAGGATAATTGCTTCGTGACCAAAACGTTCCTTGACCAATCGGGCAGCGCCGTCTGGGTCGTTTGGGGCGAGCTTAGCGAAGTGTGCGTATTCAAGGATCAGGAACGACATAGGACAGTCAATTGACTTCGCCCGCTTGCCACAAATCTGATAGAAGAGACCGTGAATGCCGAGCGGCCGCGTAAGAGCGGAAACCGCTGCTGCAAATATAACGCGCAGATACCCCGCCTCTTCGAGGAAGAGTTGCATTGCCATATCCGTCCCATGCCCAAAGCCGCGGAAATCGTTCGTGCCGTAGCGATTGCCTACGTTACGTGCCAAAAGACGTGCGAATGGCGTCGTCTTGATATTGCTCATGTTAATAATACGACCCTGTGTTACCGTGAGAGCTTTCTCGCTGATGAAGATAAGGTCGCCTAGTACAAGATGGGGCCGTGCATACTCATCAAGAAGCGAGAGAATATCGGTATCTTTAGTCGTAATGAGTCGTGTCTTGATTGGTAGGCGCAGATACGTAGTGCCATCAACATCAATCATGAGTTTCTTGCCAGGATTAGCGACAAATTCTCCCTGAGCAGAGTTTGTGGATGGAGTGTTCATATTATCGAATCGATTATCGGCGATAAGAGGCAAATAATCCCTCAACTGTGTTGCGAATTACCACATGCTCTTGACCAAGAGCGGCACGAGAGCGCAATAATTCACCTGACAATGTATACAGGATATGTGCCTCATCAGTGGCAGTGCCAGGGAAAATCGCCTCGATGGCCGGAGCATCGGCTGAGATGGCCGAAACAATGATGGATCCGTCAGAGCGTTGTGCATAGGAGATACTGAGTCCGGTCTGCTCCTTCATTTGTGTATATTCCTGACGCATATCTTGTGCCGGTGCGACATCCTGTTTTTTGAACAGAGAACCGAATCCAAATGCCATAGTAATACTAAAAATAATGATGAATAAGTGTAATGCTTGTGCAGTATAGCGTATTTGGGTCAAAAGAGAGAGAACAGCCGTTCCAATCTGGCTGAAACCAGTAAATGGGAGTACACTCTGGCCGGAAGCTCTTTTAACGGGCGAGCAATTTGTTTATCTAACCCCTACGCTCTGAAAGGAGGCAAAAAGTGAAAGCGAACCAAGAACTGCTTAATCATCCCTTTTGGAAAGAAACAGACCCTTCGCGCTTACGGCTGGTACGCGTTTCTGCAGAACTTCCGTCGGAACTCAATCCATTCGCGAGTGACGGTGTTGTCTTTAGGGCTGCTGCTGTTCCCGGAGAGACCCCCCACAGCAAGTGGGTTATGGCTCGGGAAGGTATCATGGACGGTATCAAGAAAGGTCTCATTGGTCCCAAGACGACCGTTATTGAAGCGACGAGCGGCAACACAGGCAATGCTATGAGCACTGTGTGCAACGCACTCGGTGTGCGTTTCGTAGCGGCCATGTCCATCGATGTTCCGCATGACAAAATCGATGCGATACGGGTTCTTGGGCGTCGCACTGGGCTGCATTTGATTTCCGACACTGACGAAACCACAGTCGCGTATGCTCGTCGGCTCGGTGCTAAAGACGGCTGGTACAATCCGTGTCAGTACGATGGGGAATGGAATTGGAAGGCACATTACTGCCATCTTGCTCCGCAACTGTTTGGGCAAGCGAAACAAATATCCATCCTCGCACTACCTGCCGGTACTATGGGGACGTGTATCGGTCTCGCCAAATATGCACGCGATAGAGGCCTTCGTACCGTGGTCGTTCCAGTGTTGTGCGCCGAAGGGCAAGAAGTCCCCGGGGTCCGTACTTTGAGCAGTGTCAGAAAAGACATTCGGCAACCTTGGGAGAAATTCTTTCAAAAAAAAGACCTTCAGTTCGGCACACGCCATGCGGCGTTCTATCTCAGTTTCTTGACATGGTCGCATGTCACGCCTCACTTGGGTCCAAGCTTCGGTCTCGGTATCGCTGGCGCTTTCAGTTTTCTCCGGAAGCATAAAGATGTCCGAACACTGGAGCAATTCAGGGACAAAGAAGACGGCAAAATCCACGTCGTCGTATTCGGTCCTGATGATTGTCGGCCCTATTTGCCGCTGTATTTCGGAGCGCTTAATCGCAAGACGGAATTCTCACCCACCATTCCTCCACTGAATCTCTTGCAGATGCTCTCCGAAAGCGGTGATATCCGATGAAATCCTACAACCCTGAACCCCCGGCTGCACGAACGCAGCCGGGTTTCAATTTATATACTGCGCACTAGACGCTATTGACAATATATTGTCAACATGCTAGGATGCGTCCTAACGAGGTAGTTACTTACTGTCTCGGTAACCACATCACATGACTACATTAGGAGCCCTTATGGGCCTTTTCTTTTTGTCTGGCGCTCTAGGCGCGCTACCCGCACATGCGGTGGCACCACTAACACCTATGGTTCCGAGCCATACGGTAACGCTGACCGCCTATAACGCTGTGAAGGCACAGACCGATAACGATCCTCTCGTGACCGCTTCCGGTGTATACTCCAATCCCGAGATTGTCGCAGCGCGTTCGCGCGATCTCGCCGACGAGTTGCCGTTCGGCACCATTATTGAGATTGACGCGACGGACGCTTCAAAAGAGGCCTGCGGGTACGATATCGTCGCGCCTATTATCGGTTATCGCGTTATCGCGGATGCGATGAATCCGCGGTATACCGACCGCATTGATATTCTTTTCAGCACGAAATCAAATTATACTCTGAAGAACGGCAAAGTGAAGAATGCAGGTATGGTACTTGGAATCTGCAACGGTGTTACCATCCGTGTCGTGGGACATATCGACCTTACACATTCGCAGCAGATTCCGAGAACGCAAGCCGAGCTTGCAAAAATAGTTGTCGGTGCTGGCGATCTCGCTCTCAAGTAACTGGTGTAGAAAAATACGCGCGCCGCAGAAAGCGGCGCGCGTATTTTTATGCGGTATCCTTACCGTTATGCAGCGTCTTACACTCGCTCAATCCGGCCTGACACATAAAGAGTACGAAACGCTTGCACGTCTCACAACACCGATAAAGATCCAGAACTTCCTCGATACCATTCCGATGAATTGGGAAAAGAAGGGAGATACCCACCTGTCTCCGCGCCGCGTTCTTAAGGAAAGGAAAGCGCACTGCATTGAGGGCGCGCTCCTCGCCGCCACGGCGCTCTGGATGCAGGGCGAGCCGCCGCTCATCATAAATATTTCAGCGCGTCTCGGGAAGGGAGACGTGGATCATGTCATCACGCTGTATAAGCGGGGCGGTCGCTATGGCGCCATCAGCAAAACGAATTATGCTGTTCTCCGATTCCGCGACCCAGTGTACCGCACACCACGCGAACTTGTGCTCTCCTATTTCAACGAATGGTTCTTAAGTGAGACAGGAGAGAAAACCCTTGAATGCTACTCCAAGCCACTTGATATGCGCCGGTTCGGTCATGAGTGGATTACAACAGAAAAGAATGTATGGGAAATAGCCGACGCCTTGAGCGTTCTACCACATTATTATCTTGTGCCGAAAGGGAATTGGCGGTACGTTCGCAATGCAGACCGGATGGAACTCACGGCTAGCAATCTTATGGAATGGCCAAAATCCGATCCACGGACCTAGACGACGGATGCTTTGCGAACGATGAAAAAGGCGTAATTTCGCTGTCTTGTCCGGCGGGGGAAGGGCAGACATGATAATCAGTAGTGTATCACCGGATCGGAGTCCAATCATCGGCGACCGCCTTATCAAAGAGCGTTACGCTGACGGTATTCACAATCCAAATGAACCATAGACGCGCCCAGCCGATCTTGTGTGCACGCCGGGCCCCATGATAGATCATCAGCGAAGGATCAAAGACGGTACGGCCTATCTTTGAGAGGCGATAGAAGAAATCGCCGTCTTCCCGGGTCACGAGGTCCTCGCGGAAACCACCAATCTTTTCAAATGCAGTGCGCGACACAAGCATGAATTTTCCCGACGCTTCGCCGCGATGCAGTACGTTATTTTGGAATCGGATGACGGCATTAAGATAGCCGAAAGAAAGACGGTCGGCCCACGTCTCGATGGCGGGAGTGGCACGCTGGGGGCCGGTGACGCCCACGACGGTCGAGTCATTCTCGAAATGCTTGAACGCTCGTTCAAAAAAAGCGTGGGGTTCGGGTATCTCGATATCGGCATCGACGAATGCGAGATATTCGCCATGCGCGACTTTCGCGCCGTCGTTGCGTCCGATGCCTGCCGTATGCTTGTCGCCGTCGAACACGACGACCACATGTGCGGTCTTTCGCGCGACCGCGACCGTGTGGTCTTTGCTACGGGCATCCGATACGATGGTCTCATGGTGTATCAAGAGTTTGTCTTTGAACTGAATAAGCGTTTTCGCGATCGCTTTCTCCTCCTCGCGCGCAGGAATAATAATCGACAATTTCATATCACCAATCGACTTCTTTCAGTTTCCTGTTCACCCAGCGCAGGCCGAAGAAGAAGAGGAACGGTACCGCAATCGCCACGGCGATCTGGAAATCTTTTGGAATCTGCTGTAAGACATCGCCGAAATAATACCCGATGCCCATAAGGAAAAGAACCCATACGATACCGCCGAGCACATTAATCATGAGATAACGCATAAACGGGACGCGTAGCATACCGGCGACGATTAGGATAGGCACGGCAAGTCCGAGACCCATGGTAAGTTTCGAAATGATCAAGATTTTTGTGTGGTAGTGATTGAAGCGCCGTTCGACTTTTCCAATCACGTCCGGCGTCGCGCCGAAGAAGTGTCCCCAGCGGTCGAAAAATGACCGGGCCCCGTAGTGGCCGATGACGTACCACATGACATCCGCGAGGAAATCTCCGGCCAAAAGCGCGGCATAAGCAGGCCAGAATGCAACCGTGCCAATGTGCCACAGGAGCCCCGTGGTCATCATGACCGCCGATCCTTCAAGAAATGAACCAGCGAAAATAAGAACGTATTTCGACTGTTCCAGAAATCCAATGAGAGAAGGAAGGAAGTCCATGGCGAAGAATAAGGAAAGTAAATCACGGACCGCATGATTTGACAATTAAGTGAACTGTAGTATATAATACCGCCGGACATATAAACCCTTTTGAAAAGGAGGTAACCCATGCTCTTTTGGCTCGTGTTGGCCATTTCCGTGGCAGGAGTGATGCTGCAGGCCTTGTTCGCGTATGTCGACGAGTTCTTCTGGCCGAGCCAGATGCTTAGGAAGGTGTCCCGGGGATTGCCGTTTATCGCTCATGGCGGCATGTGGGGCGATGTACTCATCATTTCCCCGATTCTGGCCTTCATCGTCGAACGTTACAGCCCGGGATGGTCATGGGGAAAAATCGGGACAGCAATCCTTGTGGGTCTCATCGCAAGTTTTGTGATGCACGAGACCTACAAAGCAGGGACGATCATTGAGGCCCACGTGCAGCGCGGACATTTGACCGATGCGGGCTGGATGCATCTCCTGTACATGGCAGCTGCGTTCGCGGTCCTGGGTCTGTATTTCCTTGATGCGGAGTACACGCCGTACATGTGGTTGGTGTCGGTACTGCTCATCATCCACACCGTCGTCGGGAACCATGTGGTGCTCGGCCTGGTGCAGCCCGACTGGTATCCGGGACGGCCGCTTACGAGCATGGGGACTTGGGGCACCATCGGCGGTACGGCGGTGCTGACCCTCGGACGGACTGCCTGGCTCGCTTTCGGCAGATGATCAAAAGTTCTTTCAGCAGATGGAGCGCACAAACAGGGTTTGTGCGCTCCACTTCTTTTATGTACAATCCACTTACGTTTTATGCGCATCAGTTTCGTCATTCCGGCCTACAATGAAGAGCGACGTTTGCCGACGTGTCTTGCCGCTGTTGAGCGCGAGCTTTTTCGTACCCCTTGCGATGCCGAAGTGATAGTCGTCAATAATGCGAGCACTGATCGTACTGGCGACGTGGCCCGGAGTTACGAGTGGGTGCGCGTAGTAGACGAGCCGAGAAAAGGGCTTGTGCGCGCCCGCCACGCGGGGCTCATGGCGGCGACGGGGGAACTCATCGCGAATATAGACGCCGATACGATGCTGACGGAGGGATGGCTCGATACAGTGCTTACTGAATTTTCAAAGGACGAGCGTTTGGCGGCATTAAGCGGTCCTTTCATTTATTACGACCTCTCCGCGTCCCATCGGGCACTCACCCGTCTTTTTTATGTTGCCGGTTATCTGTCGCATCTCGTGAATCAACATATTTTTCGGATTGGTGCAATGCTCCAGGGCGGAAATTTCATCGTACGCAGAACATATCTTGAGCAGGCAGGCGGCTTTGATACGTCCATTGAGTTCTACGGCGAGGATACCGATGTAGCACGCCGCATTAGCAAGGTAGGGAAGGTGAAATGGACATTCCGCCTGCCGATGTATGCTTCCGGTCGGCGGCTTGCGAGCGAGGGTATTGTCACCATGGGGCTGCGCTATGCTGGAAATTATCTCCATACTCTTGTTCGCGGCAAGCCGCTCACCGAGACCTATACCGATATTCGCGACAGCGTTTAAGAAGACGACAGGAATATTAAAAAGGAAAACGTCCCGCGTGTAGCGGGACGTTTTCTTGCACCAATCTAATTACTTAGACCTTGCTGACGTTGAGCGCGTTCGGACCTTTCGGGCTGTCCCCGATCTCGAACGAGACCTTGTCGCCTTCCTGGAGCTCATCGAACGAAACGTTCCTGAGCTCGTTGGAATGGAAGAAAAGATCCTTTGCGCCTTCCGGCGCGCCGCTCACCTTGATGAAGCCGAAACCTTTTAGGTTCTTCTTGATGACTATTCCATCTTTCATACTAGAGAGATAATTGTGTGGCTAATGTGTATCAAATCAGTAGCCGAAAATAGAAGCTCGATCCCACTTCTCTGGATCCAGCGCTGGTTGATGCCCATAGAATAGCAACCGCATGGTCCGCTGTCAAACGCGAAGGTATACAGCAGAATGCTATATCTGATACACTGACGAACACCAACTCTCGCTATGGAGACGCACCAAGAGGATACGTTCAAATTCATGGATTTGTTCGAGCACGGGAGATTGCACTCACTTGTGAGCGCACTTCTCATGCTTTGCGTCTCCTTCATCTTTGACCACTTCGCTATCGTCTACGCATTCACCTTTCTGACGAGCCCCACGACCAGACATGTCGGAGACCTTCTTTTGGACAATCTTCCCATCATCGACCTGAATTTCATTATCATTGAAGGTGCGCTGTTGAGTATCGTCTTCGGTACAATATTCGTTGTATTTTTAAAGCCGCGATATCTTGTCTTTACCCTCAAGGCCTTGGCAATTTTTATAACGATTCGGGCCTTATCCATCTCCCTCACTCATATAGGTATTTATCCGGGCCAGATAGATCCGGGTGCTGGATTTCTTGACGCTATTTATTTATATTACAATTTCCAAACCGGCTTCTTCTTTTCAGGACATACTGGCATACCGTTTCTCATGGCCCTTATTTTCTGGGAGACGCCATTTCTTCGCGCTGTGTTCTTATTGATGGCGCTCGTCTTTGCCGTTGCCGTGCTGTTGGCCCATATTCACTATTCCATTGACGTATTCGCGGCACCTTTTATGGCCTACGGCATATTTAAAATCGTCCAATATTTCTTCCCGCACGATTACGAACTCATTACATCTCGTTGAACAAGGAAGTTTTTGTATCAAAAGTTTAAGCTCACTCCCGTAGAGGGAGTGAGCTTATAGTCCATCTATCATTTGCATTTCATGCGCTCGTATAGAGTCGTTTTCAGATCTCAAGCACCGAGCGCAAAGAGTATGACCGTTCTTTTTAGAAAAAATCATTCTGCCTTTACCAGGCCGAAAGGATCGGAAGAATAATATCTTTTTTCCGCATTCACAGTACTTCCAAAGCATGGCACACTCCTTTCTTGAGTGTCGCAGAAGCCGCGATACCTCTCCTGGAACGGTACTTTACTTATGGATTTATGTCAAATGCAACTTTGCCAGAGCTGCAGCCACTTCCTCCACGCCGGCATCTGGCACGATGACTCCATCAATATCAAGCGTAGGGCTTTTGCTTTGCCCGCTCTTTTCTTCAACTTCTGTTCGGTACCCTTGATTTTTGATGATATCGCGTTCCTCAAAAGGGATGTTGCGAGATTTCAAATACGCCATGACCTCAGTGGCCCAAGGACATCCTGTTTTTGTATACACAATGATGCTCATGCGGTATTTATATCACGAGAGCGTTGGCTTGAAGCTCGCGTATGGAACGGTTGCGATGGATGAGTTCGTCATTACGGATAAGTTCAAAGAGCTCGTATTCACTGCGCACGTCTCGGCCATAGAATGCAAGGAAATCCGATGTAACGGGACGTTGTTTCAGATGCTCGCCCTCGCGCTCCAGAAATTCGCTGTACTGCGCGTACGCATGCGCCTCAAAGAGATAATTGAGCTCAAACGCCGCTCGTCGCGAGAATAGGTAGAGGACGTATACCGTCCAGAAATACAGGAAGGAAAAGAAGAAGGGAATGAGTGTGTGCCGCAGGACATCCTCGCAGTTGAGACGGCACACTATCTGGGACAAGACGACCACATGCATCGTCTCGTTATCCTGGGCCATGCGGCTGAAAGTACTCGTTTTCGCAAGACCGATTGCTTTCTGTTCATCGGTATAAAAGGCGGTCAAGAGCGTGTACACCGCCATTTCCCAGGACTGATACGGTATGCGCGCTATCACCTCTATGGCTTTAAATTTCGCATAGGAAGGTTGTCTGCCGTATATGAGACCTCCGGAGCGTATCAAGAAACCTCCGAGCACGCGGGCGATATATCCCGCTTTATATTCATCAAATGGTTTGGCATAGGCGGCGCGCAACGCAGGATCGTTCAACGTGCGGGCAAGCGCTTCGTGTTCTCTCAACTCTTCTTTATCCATGTAATGACCGTAGCTTACCATATCTAAAAGACGGTTATCCACAAGTATTATATAGACAATATTTATACTAAGTATATATACTTTTAATATAATTCAATTAATAATTATATTTAATATGGAAAAAGATATAGATATGGATGGTTTAAAGAATTTCCTTCAGATCCCCTATGACCGCCTGGAAGAGCTGAACGTAAAGGCGAAGGAGAGGGCGGAAACCGTATCGCCGGCGGCGCTCGAGAAAGAATACACGGCGTATTTGAAAAAAGAAAAAAGGATAAAAGCGGTCACGCTTTGCTTTACGGATATTGAAGGACGCCTTCACATGCTCGATTATGACAAGAAATTTTTGCTTAATTCTCTTTCCAATCTCACCTTCGACGGTTCATCCATTCGCGGCTTCACGCCCCAGCACGAGTCGGACCTGCGACTCGAGATTGACTGGGGAAGCATCCGTTATTTTCCGGCTGACGTGTTCGGCGCCGGCAAGGTGATTTTCTTTGCATCGGTGCTTAATAGGGATCGCACACCCTATCATTCTGATTTCCGCGGCCAGTTGAAATCGTATGTGGCGGCCCTGAAGAAAAAGCAAGGCATTGAGGCCTATTCTGCCGCAGAAATAGAAGGTTTTTTGGTGGACGGCATACAGAGCGAGCAGAATTATCGCAGTGGGGAAGGATTCAAACTCATATCGTCGGGCGGCTACTTCCACTCACTTCCCATGGACAAGTTGCGCATCTTCATAGATCGCGCAGCGGAAGCGCAGCGCGCCATGGGATTCAAAAATGAAAAAGATCATCCGGAGGTCGCTCCTTCGCAGTTCGAAATGAATTTCTCTTACTCGGACGTGGTGAGGGCGGCCGACAATGTGCAGCTGTATAAACTGATATGCCGCCAGGTCGCGCGGAATCTCGGCATGACGGCAACATTCTTACCGAAGCCATTCATGGGCATCAATGGCTCTGGCATGCATACTAATTTCTCGCTCGGCAAGAACGGAAAGAACATATTCCATGATCCGAAAGGTCAGGACGGGCTTTCGAAGCTGGCGTGGGACTTCATACTGAAACTCCTCAACCATGCGCCGGAGCTCTGTCTCATCATTAATTCTTCGGTTAACAGCTACCGGCGGCTTGATCCTCATTTTGAGGCGCCGAATCAGATAAAGGTCTCGCCTATAGATCGCGGCTCGATGATACGGATTCCAGTGGGGAATGAGAAAACCGCACGCATTGAAGTGCGCTCCGTTGCTCCTGACGCCAATCCCTATCTCGCGCTCTACACCATCGTGCGCGTGGGTCTGGAGGGAGAGAAATTACAGAAAGACAGGAATAAACGAGATCGCCTGCGCTTCCTTCCGGACAATATTAACGATGCCATCGCGCTCTGTAGAAGCAGTAAGTTCATGACCGAGATTCTGGGTGAGGACAATAAAGAAAAGTTCATTCATTACAAGCAGGCCGCGGCGGACCGTTCGCCCAAGGCCCTCGGGACGGCCATCAAGGGCTCCGAGATTATTTACCATCATGAAGTAACCAATCAACTCCTATGGAACAATTTCTAAGATCGCAGGAAGGGAAGAAATTCATCTGGCATTCCGCCCTCTGGATAGCACTCGGGTGCGGTGTGGGATACCTTGCGACCTTTTTTGCGGGTGCCTCGGCGGGAGACGCTTCTTCAAGCGCCATAAGCAGTGGCGATACTGCGTGGATGCTTGCGTCCACAGCTCTTGTCATGCTCATGACGCCGGCGGTCGGTTTCTTCTACGGCGGCATGGTTTCGTCTAAGAACGTGGTGTCCGTCATAAAGCAGTCAATGATAATTCTCGCGCTTATTTCCGTGCAGTGGGTGGTCATCGGCTACAGCATGGCCTTTGGTCCGGATGTGCGCGGGGTCGTGGGAGACCTTTCGCTCTTTGGATTACGGGGGGTTGGGTTTGCGCCCGATCCAAATTATGCGGCGACTATTCCTGCATTGGTGTTCATGATATTCCAGGGGATGTTTGCGATAATTACACCTGCACTCATCATCGGCGCTTTTGTCGGGCGTATTAAATTTAAAGCACTCGTCATATTTACTCTGCTCTGGGCGACTTTTGTATATGACCCGGTCGCTCACTGGGTATGGTCTCCAAACGGATGGCTTCATGCGCTCGGTGCGCTGGATTTCGCGGGAGGAACGGTCGTGCATATGACCGCGGGATTTTCGGCACTTGCGGCGGCGCTCGTCGTGGGCAAACGTCTCCAGATGAAGAACCCCATGAACAATGCCAACAATGTTCCCTTTGTTATTTTGGGCGCGGCGCTCTTGTGGTTCGGATGGTTCGGCTTCAATGCCGGCTCCGCGCTTGCCGCGGGTGCTCTTGCGGCGAGCGCGTTCGTGGTCACGAATACCGCTGCCGCCGCCTCGGCGCTCACGTGGGTGGCGCTCTCATGGGCCGAAAATAAAAAGCCATCCGCCATGGCCGCTGCTATTGGCGCAGTGTGCGGCCTTGTCGCTATCACGCCGGCCTCAGGATATGTTGGGCCAGTAGCCGCTATCGCTATCGGTATTCTCGGGGGAGCCATCACCTACTTGGCTGTCCATATACGAAATCGGCGTATCAGCATAGACGATACGCTTGACGTGTGGGCGGGTCACGGTGTCGGAGGTCTCACTGGCGCCATACTCACCGGTTTCTTTGCGGAGAAAGCGATAAATGCGGCGGGTAACAACGGTCTTCTGTTCGGCAATCCCGAGCAACTCCTCGTGCAGATAGTGGCAGTGGTTGCGGTTGGCATCTATTCCTTTGCGGCAACGTGGATCATCCTGAAACTCGTTTCGCTCAAATCTCCGCTACGAGTGAGTTCGGACGAAGAAGAACAAGGGCTCGATCTCGCCGTCCATGGGGAGGTCGGTTATCGCTATTGATAGTCGGAAACTCTTTTTGCCGCTGCGATTCCTATGAGGAGCCAAAGACCCCCAAGAATGTAGCCGGCGAGCACGTCGCTAGGGAAGTGCAGACCCAAATACAATCTGCTGAAGCCGATGCTCCCTATGATGAGCACAGCCGCGGTCACTAGGACTGTTTTTTTCTCAGGGAAAAGATTGCAAAGGACGTACGCCATAAAACCATAGAGAGCCATTGCGGCGGTAGCATGTCCGCTTGGAAAGGAAAATGAGGTTTCAACCATGGAGGGAATGAGACCATCCGGTCGTGCGCGTTCTATGATGGCTTTCATCACATAATCTGTGGCAGCAGCGCCGATAAGTGTGATAGCAAGTCCTACTGCGTATGCTTTGTAGCGCTTCCACAATAAAAATATCAGAGCAATCCCCGCTATTCCCATGGCGACAAAAGCATTCCCCAAAAGAGTTATCCAAGCAAAGACATGTATAAGAAAGGGGGTACGAACGCTAAGCAGCACATTTTCAAACCACACATCAGCAGCAACTATAAAACTCTGAGATATCACCACCTCTATCGTGAGGAAAGTAAGACATAGAAACAACACAATCCAAACAGATACCCAAAGTACCGATGATTTATTTTCCTCGTCCATAATATTTCTTTAGAAGTGTGACATGCTCGGCATATGTGGGAGTGCAATGGAATCCTCCCATCGCATCATGGAAATAGAAAAGACATGAAGTATTTCTTGGATTGAGGGCGGCTAGTATGGAAGCCACCGATGGATTTGATATGGGAGTCGGTGGCAGGCCCGGATGTAAGTAGGTGTTATAGAGCGATGCACGGAATCTATCCGCAGGCACTATCCGCGGCCACCAGCTCCCGCCTGCTCTACTGTTCGCTTTTGCGTATTGGAGCGTCGCATCTATTTGAAGATTCATGCTAATAAAAAGTCGATTCCAGATGATGCCAGATATGATGCGCATGTCGTCAGGTCCTCCCGCCTCTCGTTCAATAAGCGAAGCAATGGTGAGCGCTTGATCAAGTGGCACAATACTAGCCGTCTCTGGGCCGTAATGGGAGATGACATCCTTATAAAAGCGTTCGTTCACAAGATTTTGTACTATGGCCGGCGTTGCACCCATTGTAACGGAATAGACACCTGGCGCGAATGAACCTTCAGGAAGCGGAAGCGACGAGTCCGTTTCCGCAGTTACAAATTCCTTTTTCTGCTTGGCATTCCACGCAAGCGTGTTCGCAAAAATGTTCGTCACTTGTTCTTTTCTCATGCCTGGCTCAATAGCAACAAAGCGACCATCTACCGCTGCAATGCTTTGATACTGCGGCGCCGCAGCGATAGAGAGAGCAATCCATTCAAATACATTCCCCAGTATATGTTGGACATTTCCGGCTGCCGCTTGAAGCGGAGAATACGTGTTCTCAAAAAAAGTATTCACTTGTGCGTTTTCAACAATGATTTTATTGCCAGGATCAACCGTGATAGGGAACTGCTCGGGTGCCGCAGAAATACTCTGATTCTGTTCGCGCTCTATATTCAGAGCAAGCAGCACGGGAAACGAAAATACAATGCCTCCCAACATAACTCCGAACAGCACCGTGCGACCGAGCAGTGTAAAAATGTAGTGCATCCCACCTTTTTTTGTGTGTTTGAGACGATTCCTTGAATACGAAGGAGGTATAAGTTCCACAGATGTAATAATTGCTACCGCTACTAGTATAACGGCAAATCCTCCATTAAGAAACAATTGTTTTGCTTAATGAAGATACGTTTTCTCGTTGAGAGTTATTAGGTTGATAGAGAAGGAAGCCAATCCATCACTTTCTTTCGGTGCTGATCGAGCGACCACGAATCGGTGCCCTTGAAGATTGTTTTGTGTGCCTTCCTGAACTCTCGCAGGAGTGACAGGGAAGCTCGTGGAAATGCCAACGGAAGACCCTCATTATAGGACTTTAGGAAGCTCGAAAGAGAAAGTGATTTCTCACTCCTTTCTTTGTCTATATCGGGCCGCTTCATTGTCGCTCATAATACCACGAACTATTCATTATATCAATCCCGCGCTTCACGATTGATTTGTGACTTTGAATTACGAAACTCTCCCGTGCGACACGCGAGCTCGCTCCAGCGGCTCGTCGCTCTGTCCTCGGCGCTGAGTTTTTTGGCTTGCTCCGCGCAGTATAGCCAAAAAACACCAGAGCTCAGCGCCTGCGGACGGTCGCTCATGAGAGTTTCGTAATTCAAAGTTTGTGAACAAGAATTTCCTGCTTATTAAGAACCCCGATATAGTTTATCTCACAAGGTATACTGCGCACAAAATGAGACGATTTGTAGTATTGGATAAAAAAGTGGGTGAGACACCGCTTGCGGCGATACGGACATGGAAGATACGGAATCAAAAGTATACCGATGTACCAGTATGTTATGCAGGCCGTCTGGACCCGATGGCATGCGGTAAACTACTCGTGCTTCTGGGAGATGAGTGCAAACAGCAGCGCGCGTATATGGATCTGGATAAAGAATATGAGATCGAGGTTTTACTCGATATGGGGAGCGATACGGGTGATGTGCTCGGTATACCAGAGTACGCTGATAAAGAAACACTCGTAGATACAGGTATTCTTACCGATGCACTGTATCGCGAACGTGGCGCGCATATGCGTGCGTACCCCACATTTTCTTCGAAGACCGTGAATGGTAAACCTCTCTTTCTCCATGCACTTGAAGGAACGCTTTCGCACATAAAAATACCTAAGCATGTGGAGCGTATCTATCGAATTCAGCATCAGGGCTCATATATAATTTCCGATACAGAACTTGAGGCAAGAGTATCGAAATTTCTTGATCTCGTTCCGCGCACCGATGAGCCGTCAAAGCGGCTTGGAGAAGATTTTCGCGTAGATGCCGTTCGTGTGCACTGGAAGTCGCTTTTTAAAATCGTGCATACAAGGAGTTTCGCCGTACTTCGCTTAAAGATAACCTGTGCCTCGGGAACCTATATGCGCTCGCTTGCGGGCCGTATCGGTGTATCACTCCACAGCAAAGCATTTGCACTTTCCATCAAGCGGACGAAAATGGGGAAATATATCCCGATGTGGGGCGGAGCAGGATTTTGGATACGTACATATTAAAAGCTATACTTTTATGCATGCATGAGATTAAAGACGTTACGGAAAAGAAAAAAGCGGGGAACGTATTCTACATTGGTCTCTTGAGTTTCTTTGGCGGTATCAGCCAAGATATCTTCATCCCTATCCTTCCACTCTATCTTACAAACGTACTGGGTTTCGACAAAGTGTTCATCGGCATTTCCGAGGGTTTGGTCACAAGCGGGGCGAGTGTGTTTAAAATACTTTCGGGCTTTTTTGTCGATCGTCTCGGAAAGAAAAAACCATTCATATTCCTCGGCTATTTCTTTTCGCTCATCGCTCGGCCGATGCTTGCCCTTACTGCATCAAGCGGCCTTATTCTCGGCCTCCGCTTCCTCGACGGCATCGGAAAGGGAATGAAGGATTCTCCCAAGGATGCCCTTATTGCGGATTCTACGCAGGCACATAACCGCGGTAGGGGATTCGGCATCGCGCGCATGCTCGATACGTTTGGTTCGGTCATCGGCCCGCTCGCACTCTTCGGGTTGCTCTATCTGCTGCAAGACAGTGTGGCGAAATACCACATCATACTTCTCATCACAGCGATACCTCTTGTCATCACGCTCCTGATATTGAAGTTCAAAGTGCAAGAGAGTCCTGTACAGAACAAAGCAATGGAGACCGGAGTGAAAGTAGCTCTCCCACGTTCCTTCTATATATTCCTCGGCATTATGTTGCTGTTCGGCCTGGGAAATTCCTCTGACGCTTTCCTTATTTTGAGAGCACAGAACCTTGGAGTCACACTCCTTGCGATTCCGCTTGTCTTCGCGCTTTTCAATTTCGTCTATGCGGTCGCATCCGTGCCGCTCGGGACTCTGTCGGATCGGATCGGGAGAGAAAAAGTCATCATGCTCGGCTGGCTCGCCTACGCGCTCGCGTACGCAGGATTTGCGTTCGCGAGCGCGAGCTACCAGATATGGATCCTCTTTGCATTCTACGGTCTGTATTATGCGACTACCGAAGGGGTTGCAAAAGCGTTTGTGGCGGACATGGTGCCTGCGGATCATCGCGGGCGGGCGTATGGCATCTACAATGCTGCCCTCGGGGTCATCGCACTTCCCGCGAGTATTATTGCCGGCTTATTATGGGAAAAAGTGAGTCCGGCGGCCCCATTCATGTTTGGCGCCACCTTATCATGCGTGGCGCTCTTGGCTTTATTATTTTTCGTATATGGACGCCAACGTCCGCAATATGCAGCGTAAATTCATTAACTATGCAGGACGCGAACGATAACCGGCTGGCTTTTTCCTTTTAATTCCAATACACGTTCTTCCGCATCGTTTTCAAGATGCGCCGCACGGAACGCAGTGTCGCTCATTAAAATCTCTCCCGCTCCCGCTTTGCTTGCGATGCGCGCCGTAGTATTCATGGCGTCTCCTAATGCGGTGAAATCAAGGAAACTGTCCGTTGATCCCACTGACCCCACGAAGGCAATGCCGGTGTGGATACCGACACCCACCGGCAGCCACGGCCCGCCTTGGTCGGCGTGCCCGGTTTTCTGAAGTATATCCTTTGCCCCCTGAAGCGCCTTTTGGGCGTGATTCGGTCCCGCAATACCGAGAATATAGAGGCCGATGATTTCATCTCCCACAAGCTTGTCTATCATCGCATCGGTGTTGACGAGTGCATTGCTGGAAACCTCATAAAAACGGTTCAACAAACTTCTGAACATCGTCGCGTCCATGGTCTCAGCAAGCCCTGTGGAGTTGCGGATATCAGCGAAAAGCATGGAGAGTTCCACTTCCGCTCCACCGGGATTGTCTCTCGCCATGGTCTCGCAGAAATTGCAGAAGTTCGGGTTGCGGTTTGAAGGGCGCTTGTTATAGAACCAGCGCATTATCGGCGCTCCGATATTCCCGAACGGCGCATTGCACATGCGGCAGCGCGGATTGGAGGGAATATATCTGAACAAAGACCGTGCTCTATTAAATTTATGCACACCTCTCACCAAGACATTCTCCCAGATTTTATTATTCTTCTGTTCGGTACGGGTATCCGCCATGGGCACATTCTACACCAACCTTTACTTTGCCGGATAAGGAATGTTCGGACCCGTAAAAGGGTACAATGATCCCATGCAGATTAAGGAACTTGGCCATGTCGTTCTCTATGTTTCTAACCTAAAGCGTTCAGCTGACTTCTACCGTAATACATTAGGTTTTCATGAGATTCATCGTGATGGAGGGATGGCATTATTTTCTTCCGGGAGAACCCATCACGAATTGTTGCTCATTGAAGTCGGTGGAAGTCCGATCCAAAGGGGATTTCCGACTCCCGGTCTTTACCATATTGGATTCAAGATAGGCAATTCAACCGACGATGCGAAGCAAGCATATCGTGAACTGAAAGAAAAAGGTGTCACGATCGTAGGCACCGGCAATCATACTGTCACGCACAGCATCTACATACTTGATCCGGATGCTAACGAACTTGAACTCTATGCAGATGTGTCGGACGAATGGAAACAAAACCCCAAAGCCGTGATGAAGCCAGTGAAGCTGCTTGATCTGGGTGATTGAATTGTTTGGCCCCGCTAGATAGAGAATGTTCGAACCGCCATGACCGAGAGAATTTGATAAAGTAATCCTATGACCAAAAAAGGAATCGCTACTGGTGCGGTACACAGGATGCCAGCGGATTTACGAAAGACCTTTATTTCGGCTCCAACGGCGCGAGCGGCATGGGAAGATATTACTCCGCTCGCACGCAATGAATGGATTTGCTGGATTATGTCCGCCAAAAAACCGGAGACGAGGAGTCACCGCATCGAGAGGACACGTACGGAACTTATAGAAGGGATACGCCGACCTTGTTGTTGGGCCGGATGCATTCATCGTTGAATGAAAGAATCGTTTTTATCCAAAACCGCTATTTTGCCAAGAATCGGTAGATAACCAGGGGTGCCCAAATTAAGAAGCTCGCGAAACCTAAGATAAAGAAGGTGGGGACGATTTTCTCCGGAAAAACGTCGCCCACCCAGATAAGGGTTAGCGCCGACCCCGCGCACAACAGCATCATCATCCAGAATAATTTCAATGTTATACGTTCAGTCATCACCTAATCTAACCGATATGGAAAGATAGAGGTTACTATCGTAACGTTAGAACAAACGACACGGTTGAGTGGTCGGATATGTTCTCAATCTTTCTTATCTTCGCCTTGAGTGGAAGGACATACGACCCTGACTTCTTATCAGGAAAAATCGAAGTGTTCCAGACCGTTGTTCCTATAGCTACCGAAACGGGGAGTGAACCCCATCCTCTGGCATATCGACCAAATTTCTTTTTTATTTCCTGCCCCTGCTTTTTTGCCAGAGTGAGGAATCGCCATGCCGCCATACCGGGATACGGCCATACTTTTGAACGCATCTTGTAAGTATTCTTTGGCATGATGCGCTAGAAGATTTTTTATGTACGTTTTAGACAGCGTCAAATCTTGCTTTGTTTTCCACCATCCATTTCTGCTCATCTCCTTCTTTAGAGTTTTTCATAACATCTGCGTGGACCTCCATATAATGAGGGTGAAGTGCTTTCATCCATGCCTCAAATGTCTCACCTTCCGCTGCCACTTCGCACAGGTCACATGTAAGTGTCTTCATAATGTTTTTGATTAGTTGTTAATTTATGTTTTCGACCTTTTCATTTTACCACAAATTTAATACTTTCATCCACGAGTTTTTTCAGCCTTTGTTTATTTTCAAGCACTTGTTTTGAAAGCACCGCATACTCTTTTTTGATATGTCCTTTGGGAAAATATTTAAGGCGTTTTGCTTTCTTTTCGTGAAAAAGTTGGTCAAGAGTTTCCGGCGGAAGCCGAAGCGCAACTCCAAACTTTCCACACGAAATAAATATGTGCCCGTTGATATAACCACCAACTGCACCAAATACATTTTTGAATTCTAATTGGTGTGTGGTGGAAAGTCTTGGACGAACTTGCTTGAGTAGCACTGTTATTTCACTCTGATATTTGTTTTCCATTATTCTCAATTGTAGCAAAATAGCACCCTAAAGTGCCATCTTGAACCGACCTACGGTTATTTTGCTCCGGGAGCAGGATCGCGAGTACGCATCTCTCTCACAAAATACTGTCGCCGTCGCTCCAGTATTTCGCGAGCCGCCTCGCGCGACCAGTCGTGCTCGACTGGTACCCGCGCTCGCTTTCGAGTCCTGTCCGCGGAGAGAAAAAGTAAGACCCCAATGCTGTCCGCATCAGGGCCTAACTTTTTCTAGCTCCGGGAGCAGGACTCGAACCTGCAACCAACGCCTTACATCGCTCCTTAAGTTTCCAAAAGGGATGGACTATATCATCACCGTTTCTCGGTGCGAGGCGCTTCCCATTCCGACTTTACATCGGGACAGTACTCCCTTTCGGGATAGTCTCTGAACCTTTCCAGCCGACGGCGGGACTTGGCTGCTGATTGCCCACGAAGGGTTTCCAGCAATTCACCTCGTTATTCGATCCAGATTCCTCTGAAAAGCTGCGTAAGCCACAGGGCGCTGCTCTACCATTGAGCTATCCCGGAATATGTTTACGAACGAACTCTCGACCCCGGATTGTAACCGCTCTACCTCCGCCAGCCGGCGGAGAGCTATCCCGGAATGTTTTAAACCCCCGTAAAGAGGGCGTGTCCACATTCTAACTGAAAAATCACATGTCGCAATGGATGTGCCGACGCGGTGTTACGATACTGATTATGTATATCAAAGTATTTGTCACACCGGACGCTAAGCGCGAGAAGATTGAGGTTCATCCCGCCAAAGGCGCGGAAGAAGGCGAGATGCTTGCGATATCAGTGAGGGAGCCCGCACTCGGGAACCGTGCGAATGATCGCGTGCGCGAGATACTGGCCAAGCGATTCGGAAAGCCCCTCGGAAAGGTGCGCATACTGACAGGACACCGTTCACGCGCTAAGATGATCAGTATTAACAACTGACATTTGCCCCGTCATGAATATCACCATCAAAGCAACGAAGTACCGACTTACTCCAGAGACGGAAGCGATCCTTGAAGAAAAACTTGCGGCCCCACTACGCCTTCTTGGCGAGAAAGGTGATACGGCATTACTTGAGATAGAGATAGAGGAGGCGCCGCCTGAGGGCCGTTCGTCGGAGCCCTGCCGCCTCGTCGCGCGGCTTACGGTGGACGGACAGGTCTTTCATGCAGAGGCGGTGAAGCCGTCTCCCGAGAGCGCTGCGGACAGGGTCCGCAGTGAGCTTGAAGCCGAGATACGGCGTTCGCGCGGGCGCACTCGACGACTGCTGAGGCGCGGCGGCGCTGCGCTCAAGCGGATGCTGCGCTTTGGCCGCTGAATTTTACGGAGCCGGCAAACCTTAAAAAAGGTAGTAGGACTTGGCCTAGCGGCCCGGAGCGCTACCTTTTTTAAGGTTTACCGCGCGGAGTAGTTCATCTCGCGTTTACCTTCGGGAATGACGCGCTCGATGACAAATACCCCGTTTTTAAATGAGGCCGCCGTTATTTTAATTCGCTTACCTCCGCCGATTGGCGGATCAAAGAAATAGGTGCCGATAGTGTCGGCATATGCGCGGTATTTGTTCCAGTTCACTTCGGCAGGAGCATCAAGTGAGAGAAGCCCGTCTTCTTTTTTGAGTTTCCTCGTGCGCGTGACGCGGGAGGCGTCTTGCGGAACTGGCTCAATGCGCCCCGCTGCGTATTCGGGGAGAGTGTCGGCAAGCAGGGAAGCTCCCATATCGATGAGTCGCGCTCGCAGCTCGCGCGCGGTCTCAAACAGCGCAATTTCGGTGGTCTTCTGCGCAATGATGTCGCCCGCATCAAGTTCACGCACCATTTCTTGTATAGTCACGCCGGTCTCCGTGTCGCCCGAAAGGAGAGCCGTCTCAAGCGGTGTCGCTCCGCGATATTTCGGCAGAAGTGAATAATGGACATTTACCACGCCTCGGGGGAATGCGGTTATAAGCTCTTCGGGAAATATCTTGCCGTAGGCGACGACGACGGCATAGTCGCATGCGAATGTATTTATCTCAGCGATTGCATTTGCGTCTAATTTTTCCGGAGTCATGACGGGGATACCGTGTACAAGCGCGAGCTTTTTCGTTTCGGACGGTGCAAGAGCAAGACCCCGACCTTTCGGCGCGTCCGGAGAAGTTACAACGACGGAAGGTACAAACCCGCGTTCGATGAGAATGGCAAGCGTATCGCTCGCGACATGGGGCGTACCGAAATAGGCGAAGCGATGCTCCAATTGACGCTTTATGTGAATGAGATGTTCGGCATGGTCAATAAAGAGGATGCCGTTCAAATGGTCTATTTCATGTTCGAATATTTGCGCCAAGAGTCCGCCGGCGCCGCGCGTTAGTTTAGAGCCGTCAGGACGACGGGCGCGGATGGTAACGCGTTCGTGCCGGTTGGTCGTGCCGTACACGCCGCGAACCGAGAGACATCCTTCGTCTGTCTTTGCTCGCTTGCGGGAGGTCTTTACAATCTCGGGATTGATAAAGACCTCTATTTCGGGGGCTAAAACTTCCGACTCCGCTAAAAGTTTGCCCGACGCGCCGCTTCGCGGCGCGTGTAGGGGAAGTGCTGTGCCCTCCGTAGCCTTTGGCGAAGGACGGGTTCTGTCTTTCCTTACGATGAAGACGCGGTACGACACTCCTATTTGCGGCGCGGCGAGTGCGACGCCCTCGGTCTCTTTGTCGAGCGCCTCCTCCATGTCCTTGATGAGATGCACGAGCTCCGGGGTGCCGAAGAGATCCTCGGGCACGGGCAATGCGATATCGCGCAACACTGGCGTGCCATCTTGCACGATTTCTTTCATGCCCGGTCAGTACAACATGGCATTACTTCCCGTGTCATACGTCTTGATGAGTTCATAGCGTACATAATGCATCGTTATCGTGCGTCGCACAAATTACTTTTGGAGTGTAGACATGATGCTATGTTGTCCTACCGGGCAGGTGCTGCAGTATAACAAAAAATCAGCGGGACAGATGTTTTGTTGGATCCAATTCCCACCAGAATTTTTTGCCGAAATTCTTTGCCTGGCTGCACACGCTCTTGAGGTAGTAGAGGTCTTGCGTGGGTATTTTCTCAAGGACGGTGCCCAGATGCGCCATAGTCATGGGCGCGAGACCATCGTGCGCGCGGGAATGATTTAAGTGGCGGAGGAAGAAACGCATCAGCTCGCCGCGTTCCGTCTGCCGTTTCCTTCCTTTCGGCGCGGCGGCCGCCTTTTTCCTGATATCGGGGAGAATGTCACGGATGGATTTCATACCTTTACAGTATAGCCGTTCACGAGCAAAGCAGAAAAAGCTAGCGCACCACAAGAGCACTTCCATTTTTCTAATCCTGAGTACAGGCAAGAAAAATTGGTCGCTCCGGTTCGAGAGGCCAAGTCCAACTATCTTTTTCTGCTTCGCCCATTCTCTTAGCCCATATGCACCTTGACGGAGGCGCCGAGGTGCGTGAGGCGGGTCACGATATCCTCGTAGCCGCGGTTAATGCTATAGACATTACGCAGCATGGAACGTCCTTTTGCCGCGAGCATCGCGACGAGGATGATGGTCGCGGGTCTTAGTGCAGGCGGGCAAATGACTTCCGCGGCCTTGAGATCTTTCCGTCCTTCGATAGAAATACGGTGGGGGTCATGGAGAATAGTCGTGGCGCCGAGCCGATCGAGTTCGGTATAGTAAATCGCTCGCTTCTCATATACCCAATCGTGAATGAGTGTGGTGCCCTGCGCCTGCGTAGCGATAACGGCGAAGAAGGGAAGATTATCGATATTAAGACCCGGGTAGGGCCGCGCATGAATTTTTTCAGGGAACGCGATGAGTGTGGAACGTTTTACAGAAATATCGGCGAGTTTTGTGATGCCGTTTTCCGATACTCTCCGTTTTGATAATGTGTATTTCAAGCCCATTTTCCCCAGGATTAACAGTTCTACTTCGAGAAATTCTATGGGCGCGGCCGTAATCGTGATGGCGGAGCCGGTCACGGCTGCCGCCGCGATAAAGAACATCGCATCGGTCGGGTCCTCCGCCACGCTATAGGAAATATTTTTGCGTATATTGCCGACGCCTTTCACTCGGAGCGTCGTCGTACCAATGCCGTCAATGGAAACGCCGAGGACGCGCAGAAAACCAGAACATTCCTGCACCTGATAATTCGCCGAAGCGTATTTGATGACGGACGTGCCCGGGATGCATGCGGCCGCCAGAAGCGCGTTTATGGTCGCGGTATCGCTTGATTCGTAGAGAATAACTTCTGCCGGAGTAAGTTTGGTGTGGGCAATGTGATACCTGTCGGAGAGCGTTTCTATCGCGACACCGAATTTCTCGAGCGCCATGAGGTGCGGACGCACGCTGCGAAGTCCGAGCGTGCAGCCGCCCGACTGCGGCAATTCAAATTTTCTAAAAAAGTGGAGCAAGGGGCCGATGAACATCAAAATGCTGCGCGTTTTTGCGGCGGCTGCGCGGTCGATTGTCTTGAGAGAAAATGTTTTCGGTGGCTCTATGACGACATTCGTTCCGTGCCATTCAACTTTGACGCCAATCGAGCGGAGCACTTCAATAAGGCGATTCACTTCTTCGATTTTCGGCACATGCTCCAAGGTCGTCCGGCCGCGATTTAGAAGCGAGGCGGCCAAAAGGGCAACCGCACCATTCTTGGAGCGGCTCGTCTCAACTCTTCCGGAAAGCTTCCGTCCACCCTCAACGATGAAATTCATTTCCCCTTGCATTCTGGGTATCGTACCATTTTGTTCTTACGCTTTGCACGAGGGCACCGAGAGCGATACTATATAGACAATGTCTTTCTTTTCTCCAAAGCTCGGCATTGACCTCGGCACCACCAATGTGCTCGTCTTTGTGCCCGGCAAGGGCGTCGTTCTGAACGAACCATCGGTCGTCGCCGTAGGCAAAACGCACAGCAAACGAGGCGGTAACTCTATCCTCGCCATCGGTACCGAGGCGAAGCAGATGATCGGTCGCACACCGGACGACATCATCGCGTATCGCCCGATGAAAGATGGCGTTATCGCAAACTATCGCGTGACCGAAGCGATGTTGCGTTATTTCATGAAAAAAGCGCTCGGCCGGAATCCGTTCAAACCGACCGTCCTCGTCTCAGTTCCCGCGGGAGTGACGTCCACCGAGAAACGCGCGGTTATTGAAGCGGCAATGAAGGCCGGTGCGAAGAACGCGTATGTGGTGAAGGAGCCGATACTTGCGGCCATCGGCGCGGGCATTCCCATTCACGAACCGATGGGGCGCATGGTTGTGGACATCGGCGGCGGCACGATAGACGTTGCCGTGATATCGCTCGGCGGCATCGTCGCCTCTACGAGCGTGAAGTGTGCGGGCGACCGCCTGGATAGGGCAGTCATTGACTACGTGAAGAAACAGCACAATCTCGCGATAGGCGACAAGACCGCGGAAGAAGTGAAGATAAAGATAGGAGCCGCGGTGCCGATGAATGAAGAACTTTCTCTAGCGGTCAAAGGCCGCGACCTCATGAACGGCTTGCCACGTACTATTGAACTCTCGACCAATGACTTGGTGCAAGCGATGGGAAGGGAATTGCGCGAGATGACGCAAGCGATACGCAAAGTGCTGCAGGAAACCCCGCCCGAGCTCGCGGCCGATATTATTGATAACGGCATTATTCTGACCGGCGGTTCCTCGCAATTGCGACAAATGTCGGAGCTTGTGTACCGCCGCACCGGTGTGATAGCGAAGATCGCATCAGACCCCTACTACTGTGTCGCGCGCGGCACCGGCATCGCGCTGAAGCACCTGGATACGTATCAGAAAAGCATTTTAGCGAAGCAATAAGCCCTCAGAGCAGGGCTTGCTCCCTTCGCTCGTTCGGGAAAGAGAGCTCAGAATCTCTCTTTCCACTCTCTCGCTCGGTAGTAAAAAAGAAGAGGACCCCAAGCGTTTCCGCCAGGAGCCCTCAGAGATTTGTCTTCACTTTACGACAAAGAATACCGAGATCGTCCCGATGCTCTGCCTATCCTCGACCACGACAACTTCGACCTTCGATCCAACTGGAATTTTCCTAAAGGGAATGACCAACACGGAGAACAAATCCCGATGACCGTCGCGTTTGACGAGCACACGTCCAACGTTGAGCGCTAACACTTTCTTGACCTCTCCCTCGGTCGTAATGGTTGATTCGGGTGACCAATCAGTGATAGTCGGTTCGGCACGAACTCGCGCCCACGGATCCGTGTTTCCATCGCAACCAAACAACAGACCACCAAACAGAGCCGAACAACCAAACGCCAAGATTAATTTCCCAATACTCATTACGCCCCTCCTTTTCTGGGATTAACTGTCTCATTTAGACACACTTCTTTTTCTATAGCTACCTTAGCATACCAATATGAATCTGTCAATATCGCTTGGAACTAGCAGATGCGGGCTATAATCGACACATGCGGCATCATGCGTTCGTTATTGAGGCGGAAGCAGAAAAGGGGATTGAGATAGCGCAGGCGTGGGCGGAGCGGGAGCTCAAAATGAAAGTAAAAGGGAATCCCGACATCGTCGTTTTGCGCTACGGGCTGCTTTCGGTTGAAGATGCACGGCGAGTAACGGAGTTCGCCGCGGGAGCGCCTTTCAGGGGTGAGCATAAGGTGCTTATTATCAGCGCGAACCGTGCGTATCACGAGGCACAGAATGCACTTCTGAAACTTTTTGAAGAGCCGCCTTCTGGTACTTACATTTTTCTCGTGATACCAACATTCGGAGGAATCTTGCCGACACTACGATCGCGCGTGGGCGTACTCGACGCCAATGTAGGACTTCCGATGCCCCACATTCCGGAGGAAGCGGAAGAGTTTATGAAAGCGAGTAAGGAAAAGCGCAGCGCAATAATTAAAAAGATTACGACAGGGAAGGATGAGGAGGAACGGCGGGAACATCGCGACGAAGCGATAGCGATAATGAACGGCGTAGAGGTCGCGGCTTATCGGCGGCTGAAGAAGGTCGGCGATAGCGGAGCTATCGCCGACCTTCTTTCAGACATTGCAATTTTGCGGAATTATCTCTATGACCGCAGCGCGCCGGTGCGCATGATCCTGGAACATCTCTCACTCGTCATACCAAAGAATTTACTATAAACTACTCCCTACAACCTATCACCTATCCTATGGCATACGATTTCTCAAAATTAAAAGCGAGTATCAAAGAGACCGAGGAATGGCTCTCGCGCGAGCTCTCGGGAGTCCGTACCGGCCGTGCGACACCGACCTTGCTTGATGCAGTGAAGCCCGAGGCCTATGGCACACGCACGCCGCTCCGCGAACTTGCGTCCGTTTCAGTTGAAGATGCTCGTACGATACGCATCATTCCGTGGGATATGACGCTTTTGAAAACAATAGAGAAGGGAATTACCGACGCTGATCTCGGCATCGGCATCGCGACTGATGATCAGGGATTGCGCGTTACCTTTCCGGCGCTGACTAGCGAGCGACGCGAGCAACTCTCAAAGATCGCAGGCGATAAAACCGAACAGGCGAAAGTGACGCTGCGCTCGCATCGCACCGATGCGCTCAAAGCGCTTGATGGGTCCGCGAAAGAAGGCGGCATGGGGAAAGACGAGCTGATGCGCCTGAAAGCCGAAGCGCAGAAATACATTGATGCTGGCAACGATGCTCTCGCGAAAATGCTTGAGAAGAAAGAGACCGAGATCGCGCAATAACATAGAGCACGAATACAGGGTATGCTGTTTTGGAACGTGCGGAGCGCGGCGGCGCGAGCCAGAGCAAATTTTCAGCAGGAAATTATGCGGTTCCAAAACAGCATACCCTGATTCATTGCTCTGCTATAATACGCTTCGTGACTATTTTCATTTTTATCGTCGTTATCGTTGCGCTTATCGTAGTACATGAATTGGGACATTTCGTCGCAGCGAAACTCTCGGGAATGCGTGTTGATGAATTCGGGCTCGGCTATCCGCCGCGCGTGGCCGTCATCGCAAAAAAGGGCGAGACACTGTACACCCTCAACTGGCTGCCTTTTGGCGGTTTCGTGAAGATATACGGCGAGGATGGTCTGTCTGCGCAGGCAGGCGGAGGGGTGGATCCACGCTCGTTTTCCGCTCGCCCGCGCATCCTTCAGGCGTTTGTGCTCATTGCCGGTGTCGCGATGAATCTCCTTTTTGCTTATGTGCTTATCACCGGCGCGCTCGTCATCGGAACGCCCCGTGCGCTGTCTCAGGATGAAATTCAAAACGCTCGTAGTGCAGAACTTGCGGTCGCGAACGTGCTCCCCGGCTCGCCCGCGGCTCTTGCAGGACTTCTACCGGGCGACTCAATACTTAGTGCGCATGATGCGGCGGGGGACTGGCATGCTGTGGACCCTCAAAGTTTTTCAGAATTTATTGCACAAAGCGGCGGAAATGAAATCATTCTCATGGTGAAGCATGCTGAGAACGTTCGTAGTATTAGCGCAACGCCCGCAGCGGGCGTTGCGAGTGCCGACCCAAGCCGCTACGCGCTTGGAGTTGAAGTGGCTACCATCGGCGTTGTACCGCTCTCTTTCGGCGCGGCTCTTATAGAGGGCACACGGCTCACTTGGAGCGCAACCGAACTCACCGCAGTCGGACTCTGGCATTTTTTCTACAGCGTCTTCACATTTTCAGCTGACCTTTCGCAGGTGGCAGGCCCCATCGGCATCGCGGGCGTCGTCGGTTCCGCATCGGTACAAGGATTTGAATATCTCCTCTCCATCATGGCGATTATTTCCATCAATCTTGCGCTCATCAATCTCATTCCCATTCCCGCGCTTGATGGCGGCCGGCTCCTCTTTGTGCTCATTGAAAGCGTCATCCGCCGCCCCATCGATGTAAACGTCACTCGCGCGGCTAATGCAATCAGCTTCGTCTTTCTTGTCCTTCTTATGGTCGTCGTCACGGCGCACGACATCTTCAAGATTGTCCACTAGGCGCGTATCCACTCAAAAGGGCAGCCATCCACAACTTGTCGCTATAGCGACAAATTGTGGATGGCTGCGAAATTTGTTTTGCCGAGCCGGTTTGGTGGGCGTATACTGCAGAGCATGAGGCAATCGGAGCTTTTCACCAAGGCGCGACGGGAAGCGCCCGCAGACGAGGTCGCGAAGAACGCGCAACTCTTGGTCCGCGCCGGCTACGTTCACAAAGAGATGGCGGGGGTGTATTCGTATCTCCCGCTCGGCCTGCGCACTCTTAATAAGATCGTTGGGATTGTTCGCGAAGAGATGAATGCTATCGGCGGTCAGGAGATCGTCATGACCGCGCTCCAGGACAAAGAGCTTTGGTCGCGTACCGACCGCTGGGACGACGATAAAGTGGATAATTGGTTCAAGACGACGTTCAAGAGCGGCGGCGAGACGGGGCTCGCCATCACACACGAGGAGCCGCTCACGCGCATCATGACGGAACACATTTCCTCGTATCGCGACTTACCAGTTTATGCATATCAATTCCAGAATAAATTTCGCAATGAGTTGCGCGCGAAGTCCGGTATCATGCGCGGCAAGGAATTTCTCATGAAAGACCTCTATTCTTTCTCAAAAGACGATGCGGAACATAGGGCGCAGTATGACAAAGTCCGCACCGCGTACATAAACGTATTTAAACGCACAGGTGTGGGCGACCGAACCTATGCCACATTCGCATCGGGCGGCATATTCAGCGAATTTTCTGAGGAATTCCAGACAGTTTCTGAGGCGGGAGAAGATACGATTTTCATTGACGAAGAAAAGCGTATTGCGGTCAACAAGGAGGTGTGCACTGACGAAACGCTCAAAAAACTCGGGCTCGATAGAAAGAAACTTATCGAGAAACGCGCCATTGAAGCGGGAAATATTTTCAATCTCGGCACACGTTTTTCCCAGCAGCTCGGCCTCCTGTATGCGGACGAGACGGGCGTGCGCAAACCGGTCGTCATGGGAAGTTACGGCATCGGCCCGACACGGCTCATGGGTATCATCGTTGAGACACTTTCCGACAGTAAAGGGCTTGTATGGCCGGAAGAAGTTGCGCCGTTTTCAATGCACCTCGTATGTCTTGGGAAGCCCGGGGACACCGTGGCCCAAGCAGCGGATGTCCTTTATGAGGGTTTGGTACGCGCCGGTATTGAAGTCCTCTATGATGACCGCGATGCGCGCGCCGGCGAAAAGTTCGCGGAAAGCGATCTTCTCGGTATCCCAAAGCGCATCGTGGTCGGCAAAGACACTGTCGCCACTGGTGCGTTTGAAGTGGTTGATCGAGTGACCGGTGAAACCGTGGAGAAAACGAAAGAGGAAATCCTCGCTGCATAGGACGGTATGGCATTTTTCTCAAAAAACTTGCTTTTCAGTAATGACATCGCGATCGATCTGGGGACCGCGAACACGCTCGTGTATGTGCGCGGGAAGGGTATAGTCATTAATGAGCCCTCGGTGGTGGCGGTCAACGATAAAACCCATCAGGTCGTCGCCGTGGGGAAGGAAGCGAAAAGCATGCTTGGCAAAACGCCTGCGCACATTCGCGTCGTGCGTCCACTTTCCCACGGCGTCATCTCCGACTTTGAAGTAACCGAGGAACTGCTCACGTATTTCATCAATAAAGCGCAGGACGGTCATGCGCGAATGTTCGGTCCGCGGGTCGTCATCGGCGTGCCGACCGGCGTGACGAACGTGCAGAGCCGTGCGGTGCGCGATGCGGCAAAGAACGCCGGCGCCCGCGAAGCGATTATCCTCGAGGAAACCGTTGCGGGTGCGATAGGCGCGAAACTGCCGGTCAGCGAGGCCGTCGGCACGATGGTGCTCGACATTGGTGGCGGTACGACCGACATCGCCGTGATTGCGCTCAAAGGCGTTGTCGCCGCCAAAAGTTCGCATGTCGCCGGCGATCGTTTCAACGAGAACATTATGGACTTCGTGCGTAGCGAGTTCAAACTCGGCATCGGCGAGCGCACCGCTGAGGATGCCAAGATCACAATCGGCGCAGTCGTGCCGCTTAGCGAGATACTTTCGCGGAGCGTACGCGGCCGCGATTATGCGACGGGGCTGCCTCGCGAGATAGTGCTTACCGACGCGCATATCCGCGAAGCAATCGCGCCGTCTCTTGATGCGCTCATGGATGCCATGAAAGAAGTCATAGAAGCGACGCCTCCCGAACTACTTTCCGACGTCCTCGAGCGCGGCGTGACCGTCTTCGGCGGCGGCGCGCTCTTGCGCGGTTTACCGCAGATACTCGGGAAAATGCTCGGGGTGCCGGTCAGAGTCGCGCCGGACCCGCTCTCAGCCGTCGTGCGCGGTGCGGGCATCGTGACCGAGAATCCTGCGCCTTACACAGATTTTTTCATCGATGAAGAAGACATTCTTAGTGAAGCGTAATGCGCTCCTTTCATCCACGGGCTTTTCGTGGGGTACTGTCGCGCTTACTGGTGCAGTTCTAGCGCTTTTCCTGCGCCTGGTCGCGCCGAATTTCTTCTGGTCTATACTCACACCAATCTTTCGTGTAGCGGATACTCTTGCGGCACAGAGTCATTTTGTTCTCTCCAGTTTGGGCGATACAGCAGCTCTCGCATTGCAGAACGAAACACTCATGCATGAGAATGCCGCCCTCTTGAACGAGAATCGTACACTTCTCCAGAAGACGACAAGCATTGCGACGTTACCCGCTTCTTCTGCAAAAGAACGCAATGGCGCTTCCGGGATTCTCGCAGGCGTCGTCGCCCGTCCGCCTGAAAGCTCGTACGATACGCTCATGCTCGCTGAAGGAATGAATACAGGCGTCACGCTCGGTATGGAAGTATTTGGTCCGGGCGGAGTGCCCATTGGTGTCGTTTCGTCGGTCTTTGCCGATTTTTCTCAAGCGACTCTTTTTTCGGCACCGGGCATGGTAACTCACGGCTGGGTCGGATCTTCAAATATTCCACTCACCATTGAGGGCTCTGGCGGGGGAGTGATGAGAGCATCGCTTGCACGCTCTGCGGGTATTGCCGTGGGCGATACTGTCTTCGGCCCCGGTCCGGGAGCGCTTGCGATAGGAAGGGTTACGCGTATCGACAGCGACCCTCTCGCGCCCGTGGTCACGCTGCGCATCATTCCTGCAATCAACCTCTTTTCGGTCACCTGGGTCGTTCTGCGCGATACGGGTGCGTCGCTTCTCAATACTCTTCTGCAAGCGAGTCCAAATGCACCATGACGCAGGGCATACTTACACTCCTCACTTTTATATCCGCGGTACTGTTTCCGTGGCCTCTTACAGCCGCACTCGCGTTCGTCTCTTCGTTTACGGAACCGCTCGTGCCGCTCGCTATCGGTATATTCGCCGATACGCTTTATTACGCTCCTCATGCGTACACCCTACCGCTCTTTACCATCTGCGGGACCATTCTTACCTTTAGTATGCTGTTCGTGCGTAGCCGTCTCAGGTCGAGCCCGGTTAGAGATTTATGATATTTATACACATATCTCAAGCACTTCCTATCTCTAACGGGGCGAGTATTATTGGGGAATGATGGGATGGCGCAGAAAGAGGAGGCGAGATCCGGAGATCGCTCCCGATGAGATATTTCTTGATGCGTCAAATACACAAGAGTTCAATCATGCGCGCTTCGAGGGGAGGATAGAGAAACCGCTGCCGCAGGGAACATTCTTTTCGCTTGCCGGCATGCTCGCGCTCCTCTTCCTCATTCTCATTGTTCGCTCCTGGAATCTCCAGATAACAAACGGTTCCGTCTTTGCCGCAGAGAGCGCACATAACTCGCTTGAAGTCACGACACTCTTTGCTCCGAGAGGCATCATCACCGACATGTATGGCGTTGTACTTGCTGAAAATGTAGAGAAATCCGATGGCAGCGTCGGACGCAATTATCCGATACCTTCTTTGAGCCAGATCATCGGTTACGTTTCCTATCCGAAGAAGGACTCAAGAGGAATATATTACGATACGAGCGAGACAGGTCTTGCCGGCATAGAGGCCCAATACAATTCGCTTCTTGCCGGGAAGAACGGACAGCTTTTGACCGAGACGGATGCATTTGGCCAGGTTCGTTCCGAGGGAATTGTTGTTCCGGCAGAGGAAGGAAAAACGGTCCAGTTGTCGATCGACGCCGATCTTCAGCGGGCGTTTGCGCGCGCCATTGCAGACATTGCAAGCAAGACCCGTTTCATCGCCGGCGCGGGTGTCATCATGGATGTGCATACCGGCGAGGTGCGCGCCATCGTCTCCTATCCAAGCTACGACCCGAATGTGATGTCGGATGGCGGTCCGTCCGTAACCATCGCTGGCTATAATGCAAATCCCGGACATCCATTTCTTGATCATGCCGTGCAGGGCGTCTATGCGCCCGGCTCCATCGTGAAGCCGTTTGTCGCGTCTGGTGCGCTCACCGACGGTCTCATCACTCCCAACACCGTCATCAACGATCCCGGATTTCTCTCTTTGCCGGACCCGTATCATCCGGGAGAGAACTTCATTTACAAGGGTTGGAAGGCGCTTGGTCCGGTGGATGTGAGAAAGGCCATTGCTTGGTCCTCGGACATCTTTTTCTATACCGTCGGCGGCGGATTTGGAAATCAGAAAGGTCTCGGTATCGACCGGCTTGATTATTGGTACCGGCAATTCGGTCTTGGAAGCCAGACGGGCATTGACTTGCCCGAGGAGGCGGACGGACTCATCCCGACTCCCGCATGGAAACGGGAGATTTTCAACGAGCCGTGGTACCTCGGTGACACATACTTCACGGCCATCGGGCAATACTCGGTACAGGTAACGCCGATACAAATGGTGCGGGCGATCGCTGCGGTAGCGAACGACGGAAAACTTTTCGTACCAAGCGCGCGCACAGGACAAACGCCAACCTATACAACCGTGCCCGTATCCGTCTCTGCGTTTTCGGTGGTGCGTGAGGGTATGCGACAGACCGTCACGAACGCGCTCGCGGGTGCAATCAATCTCCCTTACATAGCAGTGGCAGCAAAGACCGGCACGGCGCAAACAGGTGTGCGCAATCAATATGACAATTCATGGGTAATTGGTTTTTTTCCGTACAATCAGCCGCAGTATGCTTTCGCAGTCGTGCTTGAACGCGGTCCAGAAGGTTCGGGCAGTCAAGCGGTCAATGTCATGAGACAATTCTTTGAATCGCTCCACGCCGAACATTCTCCTTATACCGATTAGCGCAATGGCTTGCGCTCCTGCAGCGCTCGCGTACAATGCACGCACTACGTATGCCTGATGCACAAGACACACTCGTCTCGCAGGAAAAATTCGACGAGATGATAAAGGAGCTTGAGAATTTGAAGACGGTGCGCCGCACCGAGATTGCCAAGAATCTTGAGTATGCCCGTTCACTCGGCGACCTCTCGGAAAATGCCGAGTATCAAGAGGCGCGCGATCTGCAAGCGGCGACCGAGGAGCGCATCAAAAAACTTGAAGAACTCGTGAAGTACACGAAGATCATCACCGACGGAAAGAAGAAGAATGAAGTCAGTTTCGGCTCCAAAGTATCCATTAAGAAAGAGGGAAATGAGGACTTGCATGAATATGTCATCGTCGGCAGTGAAGAGGCCGATATGCGCGTGAAAAAACTTTCGCATGTTTCGCCCTTGGGAGCCGCATTAATGGGGAAGAAGAAAGGGGACGTGTTCACGTTTGAGACCCCATCCGGCAAACAGACCTATACCATCGAGAAAGTAGCATAAAATAACACTTGCATTTTTTATTTGGTGTGCTATAGTGCAATCGGGTGGCATTCGGGGACTTTCCTGAATGCGGTGTTCTTAACATTCCGGAGCAGAAAGGAGCTGTCAGATGGCGCTCGAGAAAGCGAATCACCCGATTCGCTTCTGGAAGCGAATCGGCATCTTAGTCCTTGGTCTTACCGCTAACACTGCAATGGCAGTGGGGTACAACTTCGTGGTTTACCCCTATCTTATTGCGGTCTATGGTCTAGCTCTCGGGTGGCTCTACGCAGTCGCCGGCTCAATTGCGCTTTGTCTCGGGTGCCTGTGGTTCTACGACCTGACAGGCCAAGACTGGCTCGGTATTGAGACGATTAAGCTCGTACGCGACGGAGAGGCGACAGGGAAAGTCAGAAAGTTCTTCCAGCGAATTGCCGATCGTGGCGACGCTATGGCCTTCCTTTTCCTCTGCATTAAGTACGACGCGTTCATCGCAGTCGTGTATATGCGGCGGGGGAGTGAGAACCATACCATGACCCCACGAGACTGGAAGATCTTCTGGGGAGCCATTGTGATCAGTAATCTGTATTGGGGAGCGCTCGTCTTTGGTGCCATCGAAGTTTTCAGGAGATGGCTCATGCCGTACGTTTCTCCAGTTCTCAACTGGCTCGGGTATGACCTGGTTGTAAAATTGTTTTGAGGCCGGCAATGATGCACACGCATCGTTGCCGGTTTTGTTTTAAATTGTCGTTGACGTAATGGGTGATATAATAAAGGTGCATGGCAGCCCACTTCGGTGAACATATAACTATTGACGGCTATGGCGGGGATCCGGTTCGCCTCGACAGTGAAGAAGCTGTTTTCTCTACTCTTACCGAGCTTTGTGACGCGCTCCGGATGCGTCCGCTCATGAAGCCGCACGTCGTCCCTGCACCGGACAACCATATCAAAGATTCGGGCGGGTGGAGTGGCTTCGTTATCATCGCAGAAAGTCACATCAGCATTCATACGTTCCCAAAGCGACGATTTGTCTCAGCAGACGTTTACACCTGCCAAAATGGCATGGACCAAGAGTTTATAGTCGACTTTTTTAAGAAAAAATTCTATCTGGAGGAAGTAGAGGTCCATTTCATCAAACGAGGTCTTAAGTATCCAGCGCATAACCTAGTTTAACTCGATGATTCCCACGTTCCCTGAATTTAAGAAAATTGAGGTCAATGATAGGAAAGCAGTCGAGTCATACACTTGCCAGTATCCACCGTATTCAGATTTTAACTTCACGAGTCTGTGGGCGTGGGATACCAGTGACGAGCGCATGGTTTCAGAACTTAACGGCAACCTTGTTGCCCGCCTCACGGACTACACCACAAGTGAACAGTTTCTTTCGTTTCTAGGAAGTAACAAAATTGAAGAGACAATAATATCGTTACTTGGCTATGCTGAAAAACACGAGCTATTGAAGTCACTAGAATTGATTCCCGAGGTCTCGATACCTGACTCTAACAACAAGGAGTTTTTGGTTATGGAGGACCGCAATAATTTTGACTATATTTTAGATATCCCATCATTAAGTCGTCTCGAAGGCGGGTCTTTTAAAGATTTGCGACGAAACGTCAGAAAGTTTTCGGAGCTATATTCGCAGTATCATGTAGAAGTGAAAGATAAAAACGAAAGTGGATTGAAAGATCATATTTTAAATCTTCTTGATTTATGGGGAGCGGACAAAATTGCCAAAGGGAAAGAATTTGAAGTTCATAAAGAAAGAATAGCTCTTTCTCGACTACTCAATTCATTAAAAAATGATCATAAGTTCATCATTACTACCATCTCGAATGAATCCAACACCATTGCTTTTTCCATAGAAGAAATACTTACAGATGACTATTGCATAGGACATTTCTGGAAAGCTGATACTCAGAAAACAGGAATATACGACTTTTTACTGTACTCGATAGCCAAGTATTTAAACAGCAGGGGATTAACCTTATGGAATTTTGAACAGGATTTGGGAATAGAAAATTTGAGAAAATCAAAGATGAAATATCGACCAGTTTCCTTTTTAAAGAAGTTCACAGTATCGTCAATTGTTGTTTCCAGCGTGATAGAATAGCAATTGACCATGAGTAAAGAAAGAGCCCTTATTACCGTGATTCTGGTCGCACTGGTTATTGCAGTCGCTATCACTTACTACAGAACAGTAGTCTTAGGGGAATTCACGGTTATTAATATAGAAGGCGAACTCGAAGAAAGTCTTGAATAGTTATGCCATTCACAGAACTAGGACAGATTATTTGCGGGGAGGAGGCACCGTCTTTTCTTGGCCTTTTTGATTTCTCAACGGCCCCACCATTTCTTTTCTATTCTTATATTCCAATTATTATTGCGGCTCTATTAGTGGCTTTTTATGTGGTTTGGAACAATAAGAAGTTGCTTCAAGCAAGACTCCTTTTAGTGCTAACGCTATCGTTTGTACTCTGGGTAGCAAATATACTTGTTCAGTGGGTTGCTTCCTACCATACAGTTCTATTCTTTTCTTGGCAGTTAACCGCTATTTTTGAAGTAAGCATCTTCTTGAGCATTTTTTATTTTGCGTATGTTTTTTTTTACAAACAAGACATCCCATTTATAGGGAAAATCGTGTTAGGAATGCTTATACTCGGTGTCATTGTGGTTACACCAACAGCATTCAACGCCACATCCTACGATGTGTACAACTGTGAAGGTATCAATGGGACACTCTGGCAACTATTATATGCTCTTGAGCCAGGAGCAATCGCGTTCATGATAATCCTTGGCATCAGTGCTTACCGAAAGGCCACTGATAAGCATTTCAAGAATCAGATAACCGTTCTTACCACAGGAATAGCGTTATTTTTAGGAATATTCTTCCTTTCAAATTTTTATGGAGAAATAACTCGAGTTTATGAATTCAACTTATGGGGACCTCTTGGGATGCTCCTGTTTTTGGTCCTGCTAACTTATATGATTGTCCAGTACCATGCATTTAATGTGAAACTGCTTGCTACACAAGCACTGGTTTGGGTAATTGTATTCCTTATTGGCGCACGCTTGTTCTATAGTACGGTACCCGAGGACTTTCTTTTGACAGCAGTAACACTCATAGCATTCGCGTTGAGCGGTATATTTTTGGTTCGAAGCGTCAAACGAGAAATCGAGCAGCGCGAGCATATCGAGATACTCGCCGTGGAACTTGAGCAGACAAATGAACGGCAGGAAGGACTCATTCACTTTATCGGGCACGAAGTGAAAGGATTTTTGACCAAAGATGCCGGGGCATTCGCTTCGCTCTCCGACGGTGATTTTGGAGCATTACCGGAGCCGCTGAAGCCGTTCGTTACTCGCGCGCTCATACAATCGCGCGACGGCGTTCGTTCGGTGACGGATATCCTCACTGCTGCCAACCAAAAGAAGGGAACGATAACGTATGCAAAAGCGCCTTTTGACCTCAAGGCGGTCATTGCGGAGGTTATAGAGAAAGAGCAGCCGACGGCAAAAGAAAAGAATCTAACTCTCTCATTTTCAGCGGATGATTCCGGTGCTCCATACACCTTGAGCGGCGATAAGGAAAAAATCGCCGACAATGTGTTCCGGAACCTCATTGAGAATGCCGTCAACTATACGCCTGCAGGTACAATTACCGCTTCCTTGAAAAAAGAGAATGCTCCCTCGGCCGGGCTCGGGACAGGAAAAATTGTTTTCACTATTACGGATACCGGCGTCGGCATCAGCGATGAAGATAAAAAGAATCTTTTCACCGAGGGCGGTCATGGCAAGGATTCGCAGAAAACGAATATCCATTCCACCGGTTACGGTCTTTATATCGCCAAGAATATCGTGGAAGCGCACGGCGGGACCATCACCTGCACCTCCGACGGCCCCGACAAGGGCTCAACCTTCATCGTTGAATTTCCAGCGCAATCCGCGTAAGCGTGCGCGTAAGACGGCGTGATACGATACGCTTATGCTGTGGGCCGATAGGATAGCCGGCGAGATACGAGATACGCGCAAACCGACTGACGGGAAAACTTTTATCATTCGGGACGAAAAGACGCTTTCCGGCCGGGTGCATGTGGGCTCGATGCGCGGCGTTGCCATCCATGGGCTCATTTCGGAAGTCCTCGGGGAATACGGCATCAAGAATGAGTTCCGATTTGAGCTTAACGACTTTGACCCGTTTGATTCCATACCGAACTATCTTGACGCAGGAATATTCAGAGAACATCTCGGGAAGCCGCTCTATAAGGTGCCAAGTCCTGAACCGGGTTTCAAAAATTATGCAGAGTACTTCGGCGCTGAATTCATGGAGGTGCACAAAAAAGCCGGATTCACGCCGAGTTACTATCGGGCGACCGAACTCTACCAATCGGGGAAGATGGACGCGTATATCAAGATCGCACTTGAACGAGCGAATGATGTCCGCCGTATTTTGAAAGAGGTCTCGGGGTCCGAGAAGGACGCCTCATGGCTCCCGGTGTCGGTCGTGTGTGAGAAGTGCGGGAAGATGATGACGACACACGCGTACGACTACGACAGCGAGACCGTCGGCTACGCCTGCGACAAGAATCCAGATAGCACAACGAGTTGCGGGCATACGGGCCGTATTACGCCATGGAAGGGCACGACAAAACTTTTCTGGAAAGTTGATTGGGCGGCGAAGTGGATCGCGCAAGGCGTCGATATTGAGGGTGGCGGCAAAGACCATTCCACAAAGGGCGGCTCACGCGATGTCGCAAATCACTTGTGCCGTGAACTGTTCGGTCAGGAGCCGCCCTTTGATATACCATATGAATTCTTCCTTGTCGGCGGGAAGAAAATGTCCTCTTCAAAAGGTCGTGGCAGCAGCGCCAAAGACATGTGCGATCTTTTCCCTGCAGAGATCTTTCGTCTTGCACTTATCGGGAAGGATATTCGCGAACAGATAGATGTGGATCCTTCCGGCGAATCGGTACCGCGTCTCTACGACTGGTATGACGAACTGGGGGACGGCGTGCGTACAGGGAAGGCGGACGACTATTCGCGCCTCTTCGCACTTTGCGAACTTCCTGAGAAGCGCGCGGCGCTTATCGCCCCTTGGCAGATGCGATTTCGGGAGGTGGCTTTTATTGTACAGATGGCACACCTCTCCCTTAACGAAGAGGCCGCCCGAACGAAGGGTAGCGCCCTTACGGAAGACGAAACGCGGGCGCTTGAGGAGCGCGCGCGGTATGCAAAGTTCTGGCTCACTACGTATGCGCCTGAAGAATTTAAATACGAACTCCAAGAGGAAATGCCGCAGGTAGAGCTTTCTGATGCTCAAAAGAACGCGCTCGCTATGCTTGCAGAATTTTTTCAGGCATCTGAACGTACCGGCGAAGAACTCCATTTGCGTCTCCATGAACTGAAAGTCGAAATCCCCATACAACCCAAAGAGCTTTTTCAGGCGATTTACCGGATTTTCTTGAACCGTGATTCAGGCCCCAAAGCCGGATGGTTCCTTGCAGGCCTCCCTCGTGATTTTGTCATCACGCGTCTTAACGAAGCCATAGTATAACGGCTCCATATTTCATTTTGAGTACAAATTGTGGGCACTATCCAAATCACAATGCGGTCGCATTGTGGTTTGGATAGCCAGTAAGGCCAGCAGTAAGAGTGGAGTCAGAATGTATAAGGTTGAACCTCTGTTTTTGGGTGTGGATAACTTTGAGCAGGGTAGTGGGGTGGAGTGGGATATACTCCACTAGTGGTGAATGTAGTGGGAAGAAGGAGTGGTGGCCTCTTTCCCAGTCGCATCGCCGCCTTCTGCTATGTTCCTCGGAGAATACCTACACACTTTTGATTCCAAAAATAGGATTTCGATACCTTCGAAATTCCGGAAGGATTTGGGCCGCGTGGTTGTGGTAACACGCGGCCTTGATCATTGTTTGAATGTCTATTCGCGCAAGGCATGGGAGAGGGAAGCGCGCAGCTATGCCGCAGAGGTGAATGGGAGTGCGGCCCGTCGCGGCCTCGCGCGTCTGTTCCTTGCGGGTTCTTCCGAAGGTGAAGTGGATCGCTCGGGCCGCGTGCTGATACCGGAACATTTGAAATCGTTTGCATCGATAAAAGAGATGGCGGTTATCGCCGGTGTGGCCGACCGGGTCGAGATTTGGGAAGAACATGCGTGGAAAAAATACACAGCCGCGATAGAGCGCAACGCCGATACATTCGCCGAAACACTTGATGCCGGCGGTAAAAAATAATATGCCCCGTAAAACACACATACAGCAGTATGTGTCACGTGGTAAAGAAGTACGTCACGACAGCGTACTCATGCATGAAGTCCTTGAGGCACTTGCTGTCGAGCCGGGCGATACGCTTGTGGATGCGACCATTGGTGGAGCGGGGCATTTTGCAGCGTTTCTTGCCGCGCTCGGCGAGGGCGGCGTCATTGTCGGCATTGATGCCGACAGGGCAGCGGTGGAGCGCGGTCGCGAATCATATGCGGAAGATCGCCGGCATGAGCGTCCTATTGCGCATTTGGTGAACGATAATTTCCGTAATCTTGCACGCGTCCTTGAACGGCTCAGTATCGGCCCAGTCAATAAAATATTCTTCGATCTCGGCTGGAGCGGATACCAAATTGCCGCACCGAGAGGTTTTTCATTTCAGAACGACGAACCGCTTTTGATGACGTATGGCGAGGAAGGCCCCTCGGCCGGACTCGGGACAGGCGAGACGGCCGCCGATATCGTCAACAGTTCCTCCGAAGAAGCGCTTGCCGATCTTATCTTCACGTACGGCGAAGAACGCTTCGCGCGCAGCATTGCGCGCTCTATTGTCGCGGTACGTTCTCGTGGACGCATTCTCACGACGGGCGCGCTCGTTGCTGCCATTCTCGCCGGAACTCCCGCGTGGTATCACGACCGCAAGATCCATCCGGCAACTAAAACCTTTCAGGCGCTCCGTATCGCGGTCAACGATGAGATCGGCGCTCTGCGCGAAGGGCTTACTGCGGCCATTGATGCGCTCGCGCCGCTTGGACGGCTCGCCATCATCTCTTTCCATAGCATTGAGGACCGCGTTGTGAAGAACGCGTTGCGCGACGCGGCGCTTGCGGGATTAGGGTCGCTTTCGCCGAAGAAGCCCATTGTGCCTGGACGTCCGGAAATCCTTGCGAATCGCCGCGCGCGAAGCGCGAAATTGCGCGTGTTCGAGCGCGCCGCCGTCACGCACGCGGAACAAGCTGGTTCCATAACCCCCATCCTTTCCTATGTATAATTCCCATTTCCCATTCTCTCTCCTGTCATTTTGTTCCGGCACGGTCGCCGTTCTTGCGGTCTCCTATATTGGGCTCATTGCGGTGGTCATGAGCTATGCGGCGCTTACGGTTGAATTTTCGCAATCGGTCAGGAACGATGAAGCGGTGGTTGCCATACTTGAAAAACAATACATTACTACCATGACGCATATCACCGGCACAAATTACACCGCGATGGGCTATGCGAAGCCACTTGTCGAAGTGTTCGTACCGGCGAAGAATGTAGCCACATTGCGCTAGTGTAAAGGCATATGCGCGCACAGTTCCGCTCACGCATCCGCCTCGTTCTTGCTTTGGTCGTTTGTGCCGCACTCCTCATCCTCGTGCGCCTTTATTTCGTTCAGATCGTGTATGGAGACGATTATGCGCAAAAGGCCGACCGCCAGTTCGCTGCAGGCGGAAGCGGACTCTTTGATCGCGGTTCCATTTATTTCACCCGCAAGGACGGTACTCTTATTTCCGCCGCGACTCTAGCGACCGGTTTTCTTGTCGCGATAAATCCGCAGATACTTGCCGACCCTGAGGCCGCCTATGGTGCGATTACCGCCGTCACATCCGCTGTTATTTCCCATGAAGCATTCCTTGCCGCGGCTGCGAAGAAAGGACAGGTCTATATTGAAGTCGCACATCGTCTTTCGCAGGAAAGCGGACAATCACTCGCAAGCCGCTCCATTTCCGGCGTAAAAGTATTAAAGGAGCGTTGGCGCTATTATCCGGGTTCTTCGCTTGCCGCACAGTCGATAGGTATCGTTTCGTATGGTTCGGGCGATGCTCTCATCGGACAGACCGGACTTGAGGCGTCCTACAACGGTACGCTTGTGCGCTCGGGCGATGCGCTCTATAAAAATTTCTTTGCGGAACTTTTCTCAAACGTCGGCAACCTGCTCGTTTCTGCGAAGGACGCGCATGAAGGCGATGTCGTAACGACGATCGAGCCCGAAGTCGAGATACGGCTCGTCGAAGACATCGCGAAACTGAATCAGCGTTACGGAAGTAAAGAGTCAGGCGGAATTATCATGGACCCCGCCACAGGAGCAATTCTCGCAATCGCAAGTTATCCGACCTATGACGAGAATGATCTACAGAACATTAATCCGAGCATGTTGGGGAATCCGCTCGTGGAGCATGTCTACGAATTCGGTTCCATCATGAAGCCGCTCACCATGGCTTCCGGACTCGATTCGGGTGTCATCACTCCCGACACAACCTATGACGATACGGGCTGTATTACGGTCAATAAAGCAAGCATTTGTAACTTTGACCACAAAGCGCGCGGTATAGTGCCGATGCAGCAGATTCTGTCTCAATCGCTGAACGTCGGGGCATCGTGGATAGCGACGCAGCTCGGACAGGACCGTTTCCGCACCTATTTCACGACTCTGTTCGGAGAGAAAACCGGCATCGACTTGCCGAACGAGGGCAGAGCGCTTATCAATAATCTCTCGAAGCCCCAGCAGATTTACTATAATACCGCCGCGTTCGGACAGGGTATCGCGCTCTCGCCGATACAGATGATCCGCGCGCTCGGCTCGCTCGCCAACGGCGGCGCGATGGTTGAGCCGCATATCGTGCAGGCGATACAGCTCAATACAGGCGTCATGCGTCCGCTTGATTGGAGCGGGCGGGTGCAGGTCTTCAATCCAGAGGCGACGCGGGAAGTGAGCACGATGCTGACGAATGTCGCGGACTACGCGCTCGGCCATGGTTCCGTCCGGATGCCGAATATGACATTTGCCGCGAAGACCGGTACGGCGCAACTGACGAATGGGAAGGGCGGCTATTATGATGACCGCTATTTCCATTCATTCTTCGGTTATTTCCCTTCCTACGCGCCACGGTTTATAATTCTTCTTTACACGAATGACCCGCAAGGAGTCCAGTATGCTTCCGAGACATTGACTTCAACTTTTATGGACCTCACCCATTTCCTCATCAACTATTACGCAGTGCCTCCTGATAGGGGTGTTGCGACCACGAGTTCGACACATTCATCGCAAACAACACCATGAAAAACGTCTTGAAGTCCATCGTCGCCTTCATGCTCGCGCTTGTCGCGCGCGCCGTGGTACGCCGGTATGCTCCGCGCATCGTGATGGTAACGGGGTCGGTAGGGAAGACCTCCACGAAGGACGCTGTCGCGGCTGTGCTCGCTAGGCGTTTTTTTGTGCGCGCGAGCGAGAAAAGTTTCAACAGTGAATTTGGCGTTCCTTTTACCATCCTCGGAGTCAAGAATCCCTGGTACGATCCTCTTGAATGGTTCTTTCTTGCCAAAAACGCGCTCGCGCTTCTTCTGTTGCCCAACCACTATCCCACGATGCTCGTGCTTGAAGTGGGAGCAGACAGGCCCGGCGATCTTGCTCGCATAGCGCGCATAGCGACGCCGGATGCGGTTGTAGTCACGCGACTTCCCGAGATACCCGTACACGTTGAAGCGTATGCCTCGCCGGACGCGGTGCGAGAAGAAGAGTTTTCTCCCGCATATGCGCTTGCCGCCGCCGCGCCGCTGATCGTGCCCGCCGATGATCTATATGTGCTTGATATGGCAATGCGCACATCGGCGCGCGTTCTCTCGTACGGCAGCGCCAACGATGCCAGTGTACGCATGAGCGACGTTGATTTCTATGAAGAGAATGGAAAGGTCGCCGGCATGCAGGCCACGATGCATGTAGGCAGTGAACATAAGAATTTCATAGTGCGCGGCTCGGTTGGGAAGACCCAACTTCTCCCCATTGCGGCCGCGCTTGCAGTGGCGCACGCTTTCCTCATACCATTTTCGGAAGTGCATGAGGCGCTTATGAGCTACGAAACGCCGCCTGGCCGCGGCCGTCTCTTTGCTGGCAAGAACGGGTCCATTATCATAGATGATTCGTATAATGCTTCGCCTGCGGCGGTTGAGGAGGCGCTTCTCACCTTGAAAACGTTTCCGTACGCACATCGCCTTATCGCTGTCCTTGGCGATATGCTTGAACTCGGTCGCTATTCGGCAATGGAGCATGAGCGTATCAGTTCGCTTGCAAACGATTCGGCCGATGTCATCGCTACAGTCGGCATTCGCGCCCGGGCATTCGGAACGGTCAATACGGGTGCCAAGATTATGTCGTTTGATAATGCTCGCGCGGCCGCAGTCGCTCTCTCCGAATTGGTCCACACGGGCGATGTCGTTCTTGTGAAGGGTTCTCAAGCGATTCGTACCGAGCGTATCGTAGAGGCATTGCTCGCTGATCCGGCGGACGTGGCACAGCTCGTCCGACAAGAAAAGGCCTGGAAGCAGAAATCATGATTTTATAAGAACAAGCATGTATTAGAACTTTCTTTTTATATCGATTTGTGCAATAGTGTTTGCAGAAAACAAGAATGCAGCACAACGATATACCACTTTCGAAAATGAAAGGAGGAGTGTATGGCGCAACAATATCCCATTGATGAATCGGAATTGGAGGAAAGGGGAAAACTCATCGAACAGATGCTCGACAAAATCTATCCCTTCAAGCCTGGTATGCCTGAACATGTTCGGGATGGAGTTGATGCCAGCCGGCAAGATCTCGCGATGCGTTCAGGATGGGGTTCAATGCCGATCGAGGAGCTTCGGCAAACTGCCAACCAATAACTAACGATGAGCCCCAGCGATAACTTCAAAGGGGCTTTCCCATGCTCATCATGACCCTACAGAGAATCGAACTCTGATTCCATCCTTGAGAAGGATGTGTCCTAACCGTTAGACGATAGGGCCGTCTGCTTTATTTTAACTTGTTCTTTATATACTTTCTTCCAAAACCGCTTTTGAAGTATTTTTCCTTTTTTCTAGCTTCTGTCAGATTTGCCACAGTTTCGAAATATACAAGATCAAAAGGTGTTCTACCTCTTGTCGCTTGTACACGGCCTTTATTATGTTCTCCTAATCTATTTTCTAGATTGGCGGTAAGACCATAATAGAGCTCTCCATCTTTTATACTTTTCAAGACATAAACAAAATACATATGTGCCTAGCCGTTACCTGCCCGCCCTCCCGATGGTCGGGAGCAGGCGGGGACGATGAGGCCGTCTTCGTTTTATAACAAAAAAAGACGGTAGAAGGAAGTATTAAATGATTTGCGCGGGAGCCAGTTGGCTACCCGCGCTTATTCTTGAGAGGCATATCAATGTCGGTTGGCGGAAGGACGTCACCTTCCTGCGAGAGCGTATAGAGCTTCGCTTGCTCACGAACGATCTCATCAGCGATCTCTTTGCGGTCTTTTTTGTGCAGCTTGTTCAAGATGTCCGCGTGTCGCCCTCCTGTACGACCCATGCGGCTCAAGGCCTCACTATCGCCGGCCAATTGCGCTCTCTTCACTTTTTCAGGTTTCTCCATGGTAGTGGTCTCCCGTTAAGTCCGACCAATATTAAACACCATTTCTGTTAAGAAAGCAAGCTATCCACAACCGCTTTGACATCACCGCCGTCGGCTTTTCCTTTGAGTTCTTTCATGAGTGCACCAGTGAATTTGCCAGCATCGGCTTTGGTTGAGACACCGAGCTCAGCCATTTTCGCTTTCGCAATGACCATAATTTCTTCGCGGCTCATCTGGGAAGGGAGGAGTGCCTCAAGAATGGCAAGCTCGGCCTTCTCCGGCTCCGCGAGGTCGTTGCGGGATGCCTTTTCAAACTGTTCTATGGAATCCTTGCGTTGGTTAGCGGCACGCTTCACAACGACGATGGCCTCATCGTCGGTAAGGAATTCATCGGGTTTGCGTTTCTTTGCGACAACCTCGTTCGTCATGGCAGTCACGAGCGAACGGAGCGTCCGCAGTCGTACTTCGTCATGCGCCCGCAGTGCATCAGGGATAGATTTCTTAAGGGTCTCGTGGATCATAAACAGCTTATAGTTTATAGCGTATAGCTAATAGTAGATACAGAATACCATGTTCCTGGATTTGAATTGCCATAAACTATTCGCTACAACCTATTTGCCGTTCACTGTATACTACACCCATGAGTATTATCAGCGTCGCTATTGTCGTGTTCGTCCTGATTGTTGTGCAAAGCATTGGTCTCTATTTCATATTGCGCCGCCGCGAAGAAACTCCCAAAGATGATGGTGCAGGTATGGTGCTCCTGCAACAGCAGATGCAAGAGCTTGCGCGGACGCTCGATGCGCGCGTCGCAGAATCGTCTAAGGCAATGCAGGAGAGTTCCCATCGGCAGTTCTCTGAATCTAATCGGCTCATCAAAGAAATCACGCAGGAAGTCACGTCGGTGAAAGAAATCGGTCGCCAGACACAAGGATTCGCTGAACAACTTCAAAATCTCCAGGATATCCTGAAGAATCCAAAGCAGCGCGGAATCCTCGGCGAATACTATTTGGAAACGGTATTGAAGAATGTGCTTCCGCCCGGCATGTACCAAATGCAGTATCCGTTCAAGAACGGTGAGATAGTGGACGCGGCAGTATTCGTGAGCAACAAAATAGTTCCGATTGATTCCAAATTCTCGCTTGAGAACTACAATCGTCTCGTGCACGCAAGCGAGAGCGAGCGTCCGGCATTCGAGAAAGCATTCGTGAGCGACCTCAAGATGCGCATCGCTGAGACAGCGAAGTATATTCGGCCTGAAGAAAACACGATGGATTTTGCCTTTATGTTCATCCCTTCCGAAGGTATCTATTACGACCTCCTCACCAATCAAGTAGGAGGCGGAGAAGACGAGAATCTCATTCAAAGGGCGGCGGGGAAATATAAGGTCATCATCGTTTCTCCAACATCATTCCTCGCGTATCTGCAGACCGTGATGCAGGGTTTGAAAGCGCTCAAAATAGAAGAAAAGGCGGTAGAGATACAGCAGCGGGTAGGGGAACTGGGGAAGCATGTGGCGGCCTATGAGGAATTCTACCGCAAGCTTGGAGTGTCGCTCGGAACCTCAGTCAGCCACTACAACGCGGGTTATAAGGAACTCGGCAAGATAGATAAAGATGTCTACCGCATCTCTGGCGTTAAATCGGCTCCGCCAGCTGGCGGAGAACCCGAACTTCTTGACAAGCCGACATCAGATAGTGTATAGTTCTCCGAGAATCTTTTCCGGTATTGTCCGGTCAACCAACAAGGAGGGTCGAGATGAAGATTTTATCTCGTGGAAGCAAACCGAAAACGGGGAGTGCGAAAGTCGACTGTACTGGAAAGGGAAATGAATTAACTGGGTGCGGAGCGAGATTGTTGATTACTGCAGAAGATCTCTATTTGACTAGCTATACCACTAGCCGTACTTACGGGGGGAGATCTTTCGAAACATTCTGCTGCCCGGTGTGTGGATCAGAGACCGATGTTGAGACAGATCTGCCGGACCCAAGCGGATCGCGCCCGAGCAAAAAGGAACGTATACGTCGCCGTAATGAGTGGAGAAAATGGAAAAAGGGGAAGTGAAGTGAGTATTGATCTTCAAAGGATGCGGAACCCGTTCCGCATCCTTGTCTTTTATATAGGAAAGTGCTACATTACACGGACTATGGAAGTGGCCGTAATCAAGACCGGTGGGAAGCAGTACGTCGTCTCTAAGGGCGACACTATCGCTATAGAGAAGCTCCCAGGGGATTTGAAAAAAGGTGACACGGTTGTATTTGGCGAGGTGCTCCTCGTCGACAACGGCTCGGACACGACCATCGGCGCGCCCGTTATCAAGGGTGCGGAGGTCAAGGGCACTGTCGTTCTCGCCGGATTGGGAAAGAAAGTGGAAGTGGTGAAGTACAAGCCGAAGAGTCGCTACTACAAGCGCAAAGGGCATCGCCAACCACTTCTCAAAGTCAAAATCGACTCAATTTCGTAGCTTGTAAAAAGCTCAAGATGCTTCGTTATGGGTCCCGGTAATTTCTTCCGTCGTACTTTTGTACGCCTGCAGAGATTGCCTTACCCGTGCCTCGCATCTTCTAGCTTTTTCCGAAGCTCCGTTCGATCTATACATTAATTTAAAAATACAATGCAAGTAGGAAGATGGAATCATCAATCAGGAGGTGGAAGTTCGCATGGAACCGGGCGGTCTGGAGGACATTCACGCAGCCCACAAGGTGGTGAGCGCCCGCCTGCCGGCCGGCAAGGTTCGTATTCGTCACGTCCGCCACAGCGCGGCGGTTTTGGTGGGCCGAGTCGCTTCGGAGGCGGGCGCCTGCCTGCCGGCAGGCAGGCGCACGGACGAGGTCGCGGTTTCGGCTCTTTCGGCGAGACGGAAGCCGAAATATCAAAGTTCATGAACAAGACGGTTGTGACGACTTCAGAGCCGGTGTTCGTTCCCGAACATACATTTTCCGATTTCGATATTAATGCGCATCTGAAGAAGAATATTGAAGTGCGACACTATGTGTCCCCGACACCTATTCAGGACAAAGCCATTCCGCATGCGCTCCTCGGCCAGGACGTCGTCGGCCTTGCCGCGACCGGGACGGGGAAGACGGCAGCATTCCTCATCCCGCTTATTGACAAGGTCATGAAGCAGAAAGGCGACCGTGTGCTCATCATGGCACCCACTCGTGAGCTTGCGGTGCAAATAGAAAAGGAGCTTGCTGGCTTCGCGAGAGGTCTCGGGTTCCGCGGCATGGTCGCGGTAGGTGGTGCGAACATCGGTCCGCAGATTTCTCAGCTCCGGCACAATCCGGCATTCGTCATCGGCACTCCCGGGCGCCTGAAGGACCTGATGGAACGCCGTGCGCTTGACCTTTCCGGTTTCGGCACAGTCGTCCTTGACGAGGCGGACCGCATGCTTGATATGGGTTTCATTGACGATATGCGCATGATACTCGGGAAGATGAACAAAGAGCGTCACACACTTTTCTTTTCCGCGACGATGTCGAGAGACATTGAGCGGCTCATCGGTGACTTCCTTTCAAGCCCGGTCGTCATATCGGTGAAGACGCGCGATACTCCGAGCAGCATTGACCAGGACGTCGTGCGCATTCCGCGCGGGAAGGACAAGTTTGAGGTACTCTCCGAGATGCTTAAGGACCGCGAATTCAGCCGCGTGCTCGTATTCGGCCGCACCAAGTTCGGCGTGGAGAAGCTCGCTAAGGCACTTTCCCGCCTCCATATTCACTCGGAAAGCATCCACGGCAACAAGACGCATGGCGCGCGCATACGCGCCCTAGAGGCCTTTAAGGCAGGGAAGGTGAGCGTGCTCGTAGCGACCGATGTTGCCGCACGTGGCCTTGATATTCCGGCTGTCTCGCACGTCATTAACTACGACCTTCCGTCAACGTATGAGGACTACATTCACCGCATTGGCCGCACCGGCCGAGCGGACAAGAAAGGTAAGGCACTGACGTTCGTCCAAGGCCGCTAACCTTTCAGATGGGATGTATCATTTAGAGTTACTGGTTTAGCGATTCCGTTTTCCATGTTGAAAACGGTTAACGAAGCGTTGTCTGGACTATATTTAAAACTTTCCTCTTTTGGTACGGAAAGCAGATAGGGCATAAGAGCTCGAATTGCACCTCCATGCGAAACTACAACGATAGTTTCGCTCCAATGCTTCCCCAATAGAGAGTTTATGGATTGAATCAATCTCTTTTCAAAGTGCTCCCATGATTCTCCTCTAGGTGGAATAAACGTATAACGTTCTTGCAAATTCATTGGTTCCAGAATCTCTTGTACCTCTGACCAGGACCTATCGGACCAATCTCCCCAATTTCTTTCCCGCATATCGTCTATTGTCTCAAAATCAACGCCTAGAATATCGGCGATAAGTTTTCCGCTCTGAACGGCACGAGCTTCTTGTGAAGAGTAAATTTTAATAGGATTAAACTCTTTTAGTTTTTCAGCAGTTTTCGTTATTTGTTCGATGCCTGTTTCGGTTAATAATTCAGGGTCTTCGGTGGTGTGCATACTACCGGCAGCATTTTTTACTGTCTCACCGTGTCGTACAAGAATCAGTTTCCCCATGATTAAGTTTCTTTGCGGTTGGTGAGGGCGGCGCGGAGCGTTTCGCCGTCGGAGTACTCAAGCTCGCTGCCGGTCGCAAGGCCGCGGCCGAGCACTGATATCTTCACCGTATCGCGATAGGGCGCAAGCAGTTCGCGCACACGGTCGGCGGTATGCTCTCCTTCGCTCGTCGCCCCGAGCGCGAGAACAATCTCTTTTAAATTATTCTTCAGACGTTTTTCTACTATTTTCAGCAATTCTTTTTCGCGGATGGCCCCTTTGCCCGTAAGGGTGAGCACGCCGCCAAGCACGAAGTAACGGCCGCGATACGTCCCGGCGCGCTCTACTGCCGCGAGGTCCTGGTCTTTCTCAACGAGCATGAGAAGTGTATCGTCGCGCGCCGTGTCGGAACAATAATTGCAGGCGCTTGCCATAGAACCATTATAGAAACGCAGGCAGTCGGCGCATTGGCGGACTTCTTTTCCTAATGAGGAAATAAGTTCAGCGAGCTTCGCACGCTCGACGACAGGAGCGGCGAGGAGATAAAACACAAAACGCTTGCCCTGCCTCGGGCCGATGCCGGGAAGGCGGGCAAGTGCCTGTGCAAGTTCGTCTATCTTATCCATGACGTTTGCGAATACGCAATGTTGGAACACATGTCGGCCTGTCCTGCGACAGGCCGCATTCACTCTCTCCGACGCAAATTGCAGCGCAACCTCTCTTCGGCGCTGCAATTACCATGCTGCGTCGGCTCCGAGGGTTTCCAACATTGCGTATTCGCTGTGCTGCTAACATGATTAAAATTCCGCGGCGAGTTCGCCGTAGCCGGCCGTGTCCATCGGCTGGAACGTCGCGCGCTTTTCATCAAAATACAGTTCGGTCTTGCCGGTCGGTCCGTTGCGATGTTTCTCAATAAGTATTTCCGCGATGTTCGGCCGGTCACTTTCGGGATTGCGCTTGTCGTCGCGATGAATAAACATCACGACGTCCGCATCCTGCTCAATGCTTCCAGAATCGCGCAGATCGCTCAAGCGGGGCTTGCCGCCTCGCTGTTCAACCGCGCGCGAGAGCTGTGAGAGCGCGATGACCGGCACGGCAAGCTCGCGCGCAAGTGACTTCAAAGAACGTGATATCTCGGTCACCTGCTGGACGAGGGAATCGGATGATTTGGTGGAGGTCGGTGCCATGAGCTGCAGATAGTCCACGATGAGAAGCCCGATGCCGCGTTCGCGCTTCAACCGTCTGGCAACAGCGCGCATTGCGAGGATATTGTTGCCCGGTTTGTCGTCTATATAAATAGGTGCTTTCGAAAGCGATTCCAGGGCGTCCCGTATGCGATTGAAATCGTCCTCCTCCCTCACTTGACCGGTGCGGAGTTTCCATGAATTGACGAACGACTCCGCGGCGAGCATGCGGTCAATAAGCTGTTCCGAGCTCATCTCAAGCGAGAAGATGCCAACAGGAACGTTATGACGCACGGCGGCGTTCCGAGCAATATCAAGCGCAAGCGAGGTCTTGCCCATCGACGGGCGCGCGGCGATGATGACGAGATCGGAGGGATGAAAGCCAGAGAGGAGGTTATCAAGGGCAGGGAAGCCGGAAGGGACGCCGCGAATCCCACTTTCTTTTTTGGAAAGCGCCTCAATACGGTCCCATGCTTCGTGGATCTTGTCGCCGATAGCGGTAAATTTATGTGCCGCAGAAGCATTGCCGATGGCATAGACGCTCTTCTCGGCCTCATCGAGTACTTCCATCGTTTCGCGCGCATCGTCATACGCGGACTCGGTAATGGTGTATGCGGCTTCAATGAGGGAGCGCATCAGGAATTTGCGCGAGACGAGTTCGGCATAGTGGGAGAAGTTGCCGGGCGCCGGTGCCGAACCGGCAAGCTCAGCCAAATAGCTGCGCCCGCCGGACCGTTCAAGCAATCCCTGATTCTGCATACGTTCGGACAATGAAAGAAGATCTATCGGCTCGCCGCGTTCGGCGAGTTCATGCATCGCGCCGAATATCAGCCGGTGCTTTTCCGCGTAGAAAGAATCAGCCCGTATAATATCGGAAACATCATGGATGGCGTCGGGTTTCAGCAGAAGAGCGCCAAGGAGGGCGCGCTCTGAATCAAGGGATTGGGGTGGGACGCGGTCGGCAGCCATCCCGCCGATTATATCACCCGTCACACGAAACGGCATCGCGCAGAAGACAGCGCGTTTCAATGGTCTTATTTCGTATAAAGTTAAAGAGGCGCGTGTGCCAAAAAGGGCTTATTTTTGCAAAATTATGTCCGTTTCCGTGTGTCGGGTATCAAAGAGTCGTCCGAATCAACACCGGCCCTTCCGGTCCGTCATCCACATGATATCCACTGTTCTCAATATCGGTTCGGATGCGGTCCGCCTCCTTAAAATCCAGTGCCGCGCGCGCTGCTTCCCGCCGCGCAAGCATTTCGCGGATCTTTTCCGGAATGTCCGATGTTGCCAGGGCGCCTGCGGCGGGCGGATGCAGGAGCGACAGACCGAAATGCGCTTCAGCATCTTCAAGAAGACACCATTTTTCTTCGGGAGTGTAATCCTCGCTCTTCAAGGAGTCCCAGAGGATGCCGAGTGCTTGCGGAGTTGCGAGGTCGTCGCGCATCGCTGCAAGGAAGCGACTGCGCGCTTCAGAAGATTCTTCCATTCGCTTGGATTCCTCCGCGAGTTCGCGCGAGAGCTTCCAGAGCCGTTCAAGCGCGCTTGCGGCGCCCGCAATGGCGTTCCACGAGAAGGAGAGGGGAGTGCGATAGTGCGCTTGGAGAAAAAAATAGCGGAGCGAAAGAGGATGGAATCCCTTCTCAATGATAGTGGAGAGGTAGACGACATTGCCTATCGATTTCGATATTTTTTCACCCTCCATAGTAAGAAATGCATTGTGCATCCAGTAGCGGGAAAACGGCCGACCCGATGCAGCTTCCGACTGAGCGATCTCGTTGTTATGGTGTATCTGCGCGAGATCCTCGCCTCCGGTATGAATGTCTATCTCAATGCCGAGCAATGCGCGCGCCATCGCAGAACACTCCAAATTCCAGCCGGGAAATCCGGGCCCCCACGGCGAATCCCATTCCTGCATTCGACTCACATCAGGAGGTGTTTTTTTCCACAGTGCGAAGTCGGCCTGATGGCGTTTCTGGGGATTCGTTTCAATGCGCGCTCCGGCTTTGAGTTGTGCACCGGAGAGCCCGCCCAACTTGCCGTAGCCGTGGAAACGGCTTGTGTCGAAATAAAGACCGTCGTCAATACGATAGGCGAACCCTTTTTCTTCAAGCGTGCGCGCGAGCGAAATTTGTTCTTTAATATAGTCGCTTGCCTTGGGAAAGAAGATGTCTTTTGTATCAATATTGAGCTCCGCAAGGTCGGTAAGGAATAATGTCGTGTATCGCTCGGCAATGGCGGAGGCGGAGAGGCCCTCGCGCTTTGCTCCCATCTCTATCTTGTCCTCGCCAAGGTCCCCATCGCCGACCAGATGGCCGACGTCCGTGATGTTGATGACGCGTCGCACGCGATAGCCGGCATGTGCGAGCGCTCGCGCGAGCGTATCCGAGAAAACTCCGGGCCGCAGATTGCCGATATGCTGCTGACTGTAGACCGTTGGCCCGCACGTATACATCGATGCGATCCTCGGTCTCTGCGATATGAAGAGTTCTTTCGCGCCCGAGAGCGTATTGGTGAGGAATATTTGCGCAGGCCGGTCCTGCGCGGCGGCATCCTTTCGTTTCCTGAATATGCGGGTGAGCCACTTCATGCGTCAGAAGATCCAGCGTTTTTTCATGAAAAAAAGTATCATGCTGCCAGCAATGCCGATCATAATCATGATGATAATCCAAAATGCATTCAAATCGTTTTCAAATGGAGCGCCTTGCGCGTGTATGCCAAAGGTAACGGCTATGACCTCAAGCGGAAGCATGATAACAGTGATGATCGTAAGGGTCTTCATAATCTCATTCTGGCGCGCCTCAAGGAGCGCGACATTCGTCTCGCGTAACTCGCCCGCGACGGCACGATGTGTTTTTACTATTCGTGCGACATTCGCGCGTTCTGTTTTGATACGCTGGGCGCGCAGCGCGAAAGAATCGTCAAAGAATGCATATTCCTTGAGAACGTCCAGGAAATGGGATAGGGATTCTTCCTGGGTTGCGAGCGCGGCTTCCACGTGGAGGAATTCTCGGCTGATATTCGAGATGGAGCGTACCGTCGTCCGTTCATGGCCGTCAAACATCTCTTTCTCGACGCGCACGAGATTGTCGGCAATATGGTTCGTGTGGTCGCGCATCGAGGTATAGAGATGCGCAAAGAGAATTTCCAAAAGGACATCGGTCGTAATGGGCGTTTTCCCCGTGACAAGCTGTTGTGTTTCAAGCAATTTCTTCAAATGGTACAAGGGCGCTATAACTTCGTACCGCACCGTCAGAATAAAGTTTTTTCCGACGATGAAATCGATCTCCTGACTCTTTGTTTCGCCGCTGCCCGTGCCGGATGTCGGGAAATGAAGCACCAGGAGTGCCGCGTTAGCATCGCTCGTCACGAGCGATGCGGGAGTAGGGGAGAGCAATTCCGCCTCAAGACGTCCGCCGATGGAGAATTCATGCGCAACGTCCCGTATTTCGTCCTCGCTTGGCTGTTCCAGATCAACCCACACGCCGTCCAGATAGTCATGCCGGAATATCATGTGTCTAGAATATCATGATGCGCTCCTTTCGTGTTACACTGTGCGGAATGGAATTGGGGAACGTGCGTACATCCGGGCGTACTATCGCGGCTCGCGGCGTCTCGTTCGCGCTCGTGGCGGCATTTGCCTTTGTCGCCGGATTTTCCGTGGGCGGCGGCAATTCCGCTACGGCAATTACGACGCGCATTCCGTTCGTCGGTGACGGTCTCGATGCGACGCCGGATCCGAACGCCGATCTCACCAACTTTTGGAAAGCATGGAATGCGCTTGAAGCGAACTACATTGTCACGCACGCCTCCTCAACACTTCCTTCGAAGAAAGAACAGATTTTCGGCGCGATAGAAGGCCTCGCCGCTTCGTATGATGACCCGTATACTGTTTTCTTTCCGCCTACGGAGGCGAAGGCATTTGCTGAAAATATATCGGGAAGTTTCGCGGGCGTCGGCATGGAAATCGGCGTAAAAAACAACGTCCTGACCGTCGTCTCGCCTCTTAAAGGTACGCCTGCTGAAAAAGCTGGCATCAAGCCGGGCGATCAGATAATCGCCATTGACGGGACATCGACCGATGGCATCTCCATTGATAAGGCGGTCAATAAGATACGCGGCCCCATTGGCACGACCGTTGATCTCACCATTATCAGAGATGCTGTTTCTCTGGATATCAAAGTTGTTCGCGACACTATTCGGATACCGCAGACCGAAGACGGTCTCGACATGAAAAGTGGCGTCTATCATATCGCACTGTATGAATTCACGTCCGATTCCGCAAATCTGTTTGATCAAGCCCTTGCGCGATTCAGAACTTCCGGCTCAAAAAAGCTCATCGTAGACCTGCGCGGGAACCCGGGCGGCTATCTTGACGCAGCGGTTGCCATCGCGAGTCATTTTCTTCCGAGGGGCGCAGACATTGTGACCGAGGATTTCGGCGGAAAAGAGCCAAGCAACGTGCATACCAGTTTTGGTTACGGGGATGTGCCTGCAGGGACGAAGATCGTCGTGCTCATTGACGGAGGTTCCGCTTCCGCTTCCGAAATCTTTGCGGGTGCCTTGCAGGACGCTCGCGTCGCGACGCTGATCGGTACGAAATCATTTGGCAAGGGTTCCGTGCAGACATTGATGGATCTCGACGAAGGATCGCTCAAAGTCACCGTTGCGCGTTGGATAACGCCAGCGGGGAACTGGATCATGGGTAACGGCATCACGCCGGATATTATCGTGCCGTTCACCGCGGCGGATACGGCCGCCAAACGCGATCCGCAAATGTTGAGGGCAACCACGTTTTTGACTGCGGATACGCAATAGAGTAGGATGCGTTCACATGAAAATCGTATTACTCAAGGACATAAAAGGGGTTGGACGCGCACATGACACGCTTACGTTGGCCGACGGCTACGCCCTCAATCACCTCATTCCGAAGAAATTCGCCATTCCCGCGACTCCGACGGCGATGCAGGAGGCCGAATTGCGTCGTAAGCGCATACAGGACCGCGCAACCCTCAACGCTGCTTTGCTCGCGCAGAATATTGCCTCTCTCGCATCCGCACACATCGTTATCAGGGCAAAGGCAAACGAAAAGGGTCATTTGTACGACGCGGTAGGGGAGACAGAGATACGGGCGGCGGCAAAAGAACAAGCGCATATAGACCTGTCCGAAGATGCGATCAAGCTTGAAAAACCCATCAAAGAACTTGGTACGTTCGATATCCCGGTCGCCGCTGGCGATACGTTCGGAAAGTTTTCTATTACTACGGTTGAAGCAGAATAGTGAGAGCCAAAAAAACCAGAAACAGGTAGTAGGACTTGGCCTAGCGGCCCGGAGCGACCAATTTTCCTTGCCCGTACTCGGGCTTAGGAAAATGGAAGTACTCTTGTGGTGCGCACTCTTTTTCTTATCCGCTGGTTTTTTCTTTAGACAACGTCAGCGACTTTTTTATTAAAAATACGGCCTGAAAAGCTTGTTTTGCGTTTCGTACGGAAGGACACCGTGCCGGTGGCAAGAGCGAACAGAGTGTGGTCGCGCCCGACTGCTACGTTCTTACCCGCTTCTATTTTTGTGCCGCGCTGGCGGACAATGACCATGCCGGGCCGGGCGGCGGCGCCGTCAGCCAACTTAACCCCGAGATATTTCGGGTTTGAAGTATTAAGATTTTTTGCCGAACCGCCAGCTTTCGTTGATGCCATGATGCTATAGTTATGTCCGATGACTATACCAGAAGCGCGCGAAAAATGCAAAAGTTTCCTTGCTCAGGTACCGCGGGACGTGCTCATCGTCGCCATTCTTATACTCGCCTCGTCTCTAAGCTTTGGGCTTGGCTATCTTGCAGGATTGGATGCGGGGAACACTACAACTATTTCGCTTGAAGCCCCTTCTCTTACACCGACAGCGGCGGCAGGGGAGGTGGTCGCCTCCAAAACAGGAACGAGATATTATCCGCCGCAGTGCGCGGGGGCAGAGCGCATTTCCGAGACAAATAAAGTATGGTTTGTTTCGGCCGCAGCCGCTCTTAAAGCGGGTTATGCGCCGGCAGCAAATTGTACAGGACTCTAATCTGCTATCATACGCCGTATGAATGAGGATGTGATGCGAACTACATCAGCGATACTCCCGGTACCGAACGAACCTTCCATGCATGAGACAGCGGAGCGACTTGCAAAAGCGGTCCACGAAGGACAACGCACTATTCCCTCCGAGCGACCGCCGCTGGTCTGCAAACCGACAAAAATCGAGTCCTGGCGGGTCTTCAAAATCATGTCCGAGTTCATCGAAGGGTTTGATATCATTCGCCGCTACAGCTTGGCGGTATCCTTTTTCGGCAGTGCTCGCGCCTCGCTTGAGCAGGATGTCTATAAGAAAGCGGAAGAGTTGGCGAGCCGGCTTGCGAAGAGAGGTTTCGCTGTTATCACCGGCGGCAGCTCCGGCATCATGCAGGCCGCAAATAAAGGTGCCTACGAAGCGGGCGGTGCGTCGGTTGGGCTCAATATCAATCTGCCAGACGTTCAAAAATACAATCCGTATCTCACCGAAAGATTTGGTTTCGACCATTTCTTTGTGCGCAAAGTCATGCTGACGTACGCTTCCGAGGTCTACGTCTATTTCCCGGGCGGCTTCGGCACCCTGGATGAATTCTTTGAGATCGTCACTCTTGTGCAGACCAAGAAGATCCGCAAGGTGCCCATTATCCTCTTTGGAAAAAACTATTGGGGACCGTTACTTGCTTTTATTGATAAAACGCTTTACCAGGAACGCGCAACAATAAATAAAGAAGACATGACGCTCTATACTGTTGTAGATTCGGTTGATGAAGCATATGATTACATCGTTGCAAATGTATCTTGTTAGAAAATCATTTTCGCCTTTCGTAAGAAGGGAAGAGGGGGCTCTGATGCTATCCTATTCCCTATGAGACGTATAAAATATTCTTCAAGACGACTTCAGATCTATGCATTCTGGACGGGATTCATGAGTACTATCATCAGTTTGCTTCATGTCATTATTATCGCACTCAAGAAATAATATCTTTTGGCGTAAGTAAAAGGAGGGAATAGAGGAATAGAGGTGTGTTGCCATGCAGGGTTCTCCATCAAGTGTGCGCACAATATATCTTTTGCGCACTATACTGGTGTCAATTACTTCATTTCGGAACCTCTAAAAGAAAGAAGGGAAAAAGGTTCCTCATTTGAGACTGAGCTCCAGAGGGAGAGAAGCATATGACATCTCCTATCTAATCTTTAGCGCGGACTATGCCAAGAAGATATGGACGGGAGTGATTGTGGTGGTTGTAGGGGGAATCCTGATGTGAATGTTCCAAAATGCTGTCTCTCACTCCTAACCCCTCCCCTATCTCGGATAGGCGGGATTAGGATTAGAGCTTTTTGATGATTCGGATAAAGTCCTCCCTCTTTACTCCTAGGATGCGTAAGTTATTCAAAATAATAAAATCTGGTAAGTCATTGGTAAAAGGCACGATGATTGGGCGAAGAACCGCTTCTTTTCTGAACTTTCTGTGACTTGATTCTTGACTGATGAAGCGGCAACCAATCGCGATTAAATACCTTTCAAATCTCCTTGAATCAATCCTGCCCAACGGTTTCATTAGATGAAGGCCGGAACTGAAACGTTAATTGATTCGTTAGACACAACTGGCGGGTTCCAAGATTCAGCAACTTTTACCCAGCCCAATTCAGGCAGTACTTGATCAATAGAACCAGTTTCAACAAGGTCCGCAAAAAACATATTTACTAATTCAGAAAATCGTTCCTTTACCTGTGCCTCATCTTTGCCAACGGTAGAAATATCAAGTGCTGGGGTATATGCAATAACCTGTTTACCTTCTTTTATCAGGGAAACCGGTAGATTAAAGTTTATGTTTGCTGGTATTTTCATGGACTTTTATTATACCCCAGTATGTCGGGCGTGTGAATAACCCCTACGTTTTACGCACAAGGCGTTGTTGTGGGCAGAAAATACCACGCTCTCCACAGGAAAACACTTGACGATACTGGAGGGCTATGCGTTATAATAAAACCCTGTGTTCAGAAATAAACCGCTGGACACAAATTACTCTCGGGCGCTAACTACCTTTCTCATGGTACTTACACTACTTATAGAAAAACTTAGCGGCGCCTTCTCCACGCTTTAGAAAAATAGGCGTGGTGCGTATCCAAAGCAGGTACGTGCCATAATTGCTTTCTACTGGCTCGCGTCGGGAGTCGCGTTTAAACGCAGTTACTGGGTTACAGACAGACGTAGGTAGATGACCTCTTGGCGTACCCTCTTTTGTGGGGAAACCGAGATTCAGAATTGCTTATTTTGAGATGTCTATAGTTGGAGAGTAATCCTATAACATGAAATACCTCACTGGAAAGCAGTGAGGTATTTCATTAACCGCTGGATAACTTATAGACGCACTTAATCATTATACGTGTAATCAACCATAGAATGATTTTCTCTAGTCGAATAAGTATTCGCGCTAATTTCTTTTGCGTAGATAGTCAAAGGATTTACTGCAGTGGACGAATCCATTCTGTGAGCCATTGCCAACCCTGAGAGAGGACCTGTATAAGATAGCCGAAGTTTGCCTGACCAGCCGGGGAGTTGATAATGGCCTGAATGGATATGCCAAAGAACGACAATGCAAGCAGAAGGACGAATATCCAGAAAGCGACCTTAAATGCAGGATACATAGATGTATTATACAACGAGAGTCGGCTAATGATACTATCTCGGCATGACAAGAAGAGTTGACGCTTTGAAGCATTTTAAGCGTGTTGATCCGCATTTCCATAGAGCAACCAAGGCCCATCACGCTTTCCTCCCTGCTTATCTTTCCGAGAAACGTACGCGGTCAAAATTATTTGAGTCATTAGTGTCAATTGTTACTGCGCAACAACTTGGTACTGCGGCAGCCGATACTATATTTACGCGCCTGAAAAAAGCGTGTGGCGGTCGATTAACACCCGAATCTATCCTGAGAACTCGTTTTTCGGCATTTCGTAAAGCAGGACTTTCCGCCGCGAAGACAAAAACACTTAAAGCACTCGCCGTGGCCGTTAAAGATGGCTCACTTAATCTGCTTTCATTAAAAAAGATTTCGGAAGCGGAAGCGGCGGAGAAACTCATGCGTATATGGGGACTCGGTCCCTGGTCGGTGGAAATGTTCTTGATGAATTCGCTCGGCCGCGGCGATGTCTTCTCGTCGGGCGATTTAGGTCTCATTCGCGCGATGGAAACCATTTATCGTCTGCCGAAAAATACTCCTCGCACTTCCCTGCTCGCCATTGCACAGAAATGGTCCCCGCACCGCACTTACGCATCGCTCCTCTTGTGGCGCACTAGAGATACGAAAGCGGGTTGAGGTAGGCGTCAAGCGACGCCACCGGCATAACCGCGCTTGAACAGGCCCCAGGTTTTTTTGTCCCATTGAATTGTCCCAAGGACATGATTTGGGTGCCCTCAGTGGCGTAGACGCCGAAGTGCAGGTGCGGGCCGGTCGCATAACCGGTCATGCCGGAGAGCCCTATCGTCTGCCCCGTTTCTACTGACTGCCCTTTCGCCACATCGATCGAAGAGAGATGCGAGTAAAGTGTGTTGAGGCCGTTGCCGTGCACCAGCATGACCCACTTGCCGAACGACCAACATTGGCGGCCTTGGGAATCACGCGAAAGGTCTGTGTTGCCGGTCGCAAGCACAGTGCCGGAAAACGCCGCTTTGATTGGCGTGCCGATGGGTGCGGAAATATCAATGGCATTATGTCCGTGGTTGTTATAGACCTGCGGATTGGCGGTCGAAAACGGCGTGTTGCCGAAATACTGCGTGATGCAGAACAGATTCCCGAATACATTTTTACGCTGCGTACAATTGAGCATAAAGGCATTGCCAAACGGCCAAGAGAGCAGCCCCGTGCCGACTTTTGGAAGCAGATTGGGATGCACGATGAGATTCAATTGCCCTTGAAGATTGATAAGTTCTTGCTCAAAGGCCTTTTCCGAGGCCTGTTTTTGCGCGATAAGTTTTTGGTAATTCGCTTCTTGATTTTTCGTCTGCGAGAGTAGTTGCTGCTGAGCTGCTTTACTCGCGTCAACCGAACGTTTCTGGACGGTCAGGTTCTTTTGGAGCGCAACGAGAGTCGCTTTTGTGTCAGTAACCTGGTCGCGATTTACTGCAAGCGCCGTACGCGCGGCGCGCAGGTCGGTAATATTGTCGCCGAGCGCCCGATTGAACAGTATGGCCTGGTCCACTGTTTCCCACGCCTCGCTTAGCGAATGCGAAGAAATAAGTTGGATAATGAGGGATGCGTCTTCGTCTTCGGCGATACTGCGAAGCGCTTTCGCTGCCGCATGCTGATCCGCGGCGATGACTGTTTCCTTGTCGCCAATAGAGAGTGTGAGTTCTTTAATTGTGAGGTTGGCCGAGGCAATCTTATTTTGGGTTACTTTTATCTCGCTCGCGAGTTTCTTTTGAGAAAGTGTGAGAGAACTGATAGCCGATTGGAGTGTATTTTTCTTCGAGCCGAGGGCATCGAGTTGTTTTTGGTACGTGGCAATTTCGGCTTCCAGTGCATCCAGTTGTTGTCTATTTGCGTCAATTTGGGCCTGAAGATCAGATGCTGTATCGGCGAAAATGGGTAGTGGGGCTCCAAGAACAAGTCCCGCGAGCAGCAAGTAAATGAAGAGCGGAAATACCGCTGTATGTGTCATTCCCCAAGTATAGCAATTGCCTTTCGTATGCGCGAAATTGCCTCTTCGGAGCCAAGAATCGAGATAAGCGTGAAAGGATCGGGCGAGCGTTCCTGTCCGGAAAGGGCGTACCGCAACGGCCAGAGCATGGCACCCCGTCCTCCCTTCCCTCGCGCCTCTTCGGCATCGGCGCGGGGCATGAGTGCGTTCTTTACCTCTTCAGCCGATACATCTTTGGAAAGGTCTCCCAGAAGAGCGAGCAAGCCCTCAAGAAGAGATTTTGTTACAGCGGGGCGTTCCATCGGTTCTTTTGCGAGGAGTGTCTGGCGGTTTAGCACCGGCTCACTGAAAAGACAAGCCAATTCTCCCGCAAGCATTGTTCGGGCTTCACCGAAAGTGCGCGCGCGTTCCTTGAGAAGCGGAACAGCTTTCCGAAGCTTCTTAGGGTCAACATTGGACATCGGATGTCCAATGTTTAATTGTGCGATGAAATCATCAACCGACAATTCGCGCATCCAATGCTGGTTTACGGAAAGAAGTTTTGTTTCGTCAAAAATGGCGCTCCCTTTTTGCACCTGTGCGAGGTCAAATGCCGCTATGAGTTCATCTCGTGAGAGATATTCGCGCTCGTCGCCCGGATTCCATCCGAGAAATGCCAGATAATTGAGCATCGCGTGAGGCAGTATGCCCTCATCACGATATTTGGTAAGCGCCTTTGCTCCTTTGCGCTTGGAGAGTTTGGTGCGATCGCTGCCGAGGATGAGCGGCAAGTGAGTGTACACGGGCGTAGCGAAGCCGAGCGCACGTTGGATGAGTATTTGTCGCGGCGTATTTGAGATATGTTCTTCGCCCCGGATGACATGCGTTACATTCTCGTCTGCGTCATCCACGACGACCGCGAAATGAAAGACCGGTTCGTCAAAAGAACGGGCGATGATGAAATCGCCCAAATCGCTTACGTCCATGGTTATCTCGCCGCGGATAATGTCCGTGAAAGAAACGGTACCTTTCGGGTTCCTGAAGCGGATAACCTCTTCCCTATCACCAGGGTTTTTCGGTATTTCCTTTGACAGATAGGCCTTGTCGGCGGCAATGAGTTTTTCCAGGAGTTCCTTATGTCGCGCCCGGTGTTCGCTTTGGCGGTAGCGTCGGTCGAAAGGAAAGTCCAGCCATGCAAGCGCTTCCAGGATATTCTCCTCATATTCGGGTCTTGAACGCTCGGCGTCCGTATCTTCTATGCGCAGGATGAATGAGCCCCCGCTATGCTTCGCGAAAAGATAGGCGAAGACGGCTGTCCGGTAATTTCCGGCGTGCAGGAGGCCGGTCGGCGAGGGCGCGAAGCGAGTGACGACCTTATGATTCATGGGAAAGTGCGATTGACAACACTTCGCGGGCGATGATGCGTGCAGCATCCGGGTCAGTAAATCCTTCGGCTCCCAGACCCATGCGTTTTCCCAACTCCGGATTGCTGATGATGCGACGCGCTTCGGAAACGAGAAGGTTCGGCGTAAGATTCTCTTCCTCAAGCACAATGGCCGCTCCCGTCTGCGCATATGCATACGCATTACTGCGCTGATCGTGGCTTATTGCCTCGGGAATCGGGATAAGGATCGCCGGTTTTTTCCAAAGGCCTATCTCAGCGATTGAGTTGGCGCCTGCGCGCGAGATAACGATGTCCGCGACCCCGGCAGAGCGCTGGAGCGATATTTCGGACAGATAGTTAACAGCATGATAGCGGTTCGCGTGCGGAGATGTGGCAAGCACGACCTGCGCGACCGCCTCAACATTCTTGAAATGCGCCTGCCCTGTTTGGTGAATAATGTTGGCGAAAGAAACAAAGGTCGGGAGGGATGAAAGCACGGTCTCATTTATCTTCATCGCACCCTGTGAACCGCCCAGAATAAGGATGGTTGGTACGTTTTTCTCAAGCCCCAGATACTGTCGCGCACCTTCGGGTTCTATGCGCATGAGCGCCTTGCGGATGGGAATGCCGGTTCGAGCGATCTTATTCTGTACCTTGTCGGGAAAATATTTTGCTGCACCTTCAAAGGAAATGGCAATTCTTGCCGCAAACCTTGCCGCCAGTAGATTTGCGCGCCCGGGTTTAGCATCCGACTCATGGATGATAACGGGAATGAACAACAGCCGCGCAGCGAGCACTGTCGGCACGCTACCATAACCGCCCTTACTCATCACCACATCCGGATACAAACGGAAAAGCGTAAAAAGTGCTGAAAGCGTTCCGGCCAAGGTGATGAATAGATCGGTGATATTTCGCAGTGAAGCATAGCGGCGTAGCTTTCCCGCCGGTATGCGGATATACGTGATACCGTTCTCAAAGAGAGCTTTCTCGTCAAATGAATTCGGCGCGAGATAGTAGAGCGATGGTGCGATGAGGCGTTCCTCGTGGACGAGATCATCAAGCGCTTCGGCGATGGCGATGATTGGATAAAAATGTCCCCCCGTTCCCCCGCCGGTAAACACAATGGTCATGCGTAAAGTATACCCTACCTGCTTCGTATAAAAAATCGATCCTTCGCGCCACAAGTGATTTTGGAGCCGCATAATTTTCTGCTGAAAATTTGCTCTATCTCGCGCCGTCGCGCTCCGGACGCTCCAAAATCACTTGTGGCGCGAAGGGCACTGACAATGTTATCGATAGTATTAATTTAGGATTTGCGATGTGCCGCGACGTTCAGGATGAGGCCGCACATGATAAGAACGGCCACAAGCGCGGTCCCGCCGTGGGAAATAAAAGGCAACGGCAAGCCCGTAAGCGGAATGATGCCCAGCATGGCGCCAATGTTGATAAAGGCCTGCAGAATGATAATGCTGGAAAAACCGAGCGCGATAAGTCCGCCGAAGAGATCTTGCGAATTCCCCGCTATCACCATGCCGCGCGAGGCAAGCGCGATGAAAAGAGCAAGCAACACTGTTGCCCCGAAAAATCCAGTTTCCTCCGCAAAAACAGCGAAGACGGAGTCGCCTTCAGGTTCCGGTAGGTAGTTGAACTTTTCCACACTCTGCCCAAAACCTCTTCCTAGAAGTCCGCCGGAGCCGATGGCGATCAACGATTGTTGGATCTGATAGCCGCTGCTCAGCGAATTCGCCGAAGGATTGATGAATGTTTTTATGCGCTCAAGCACATATGGTCGCACGAGAACTACAACACTAATGGCGAGAATGACACCGAGCAGGAGAATACCGAAATCGCGCCAGGGCGCTCCCGCGGCAAAGTACATCACGGCACCGGTGGCGAGGATGAGAAGCATCATCGACGTGTTCGGTTGGGCGAGCAGGAGGATGGACGGCAGCGCGAGTAGAGCGATAAAAGGAATCAATCCTTTTTTCGGTTCGGTCAGTTGCCGCGCGCGCGGCGCGAGCCACCAGGCGAGCATTATCACAAAACCAATCTTCAGAAATTCGGCCGGTTGTGTAGTGGTGAAGCCCAGATCGATCCAGCGGGTGGCACCACCCGCTTGGAACCCAATGCTTGGCACGAAGACGAGCGCGGTAAAAAGGAGCGTTGCGGCATAGATATAGGGCGCTAAACGCTTTATCCACGCAAGGGGAACGGCGCGCGCCGCAAAGAGCGAGAGGAACCCAAGCCCGAGCCCGAGGCCCGCCTGAAGCAGAAGGTCTTGCGATACTGAACTGCTCTCCCGCGCGAGGAGCCCGAGCGCTGCGGAAGAGAAAATGGCCAAACCGGCAAGCGCGATTCCGAGCACGAGCATGAAGAACATGCGGTCACCGGATGCGAATTTCATCCCGTTAGAAATAGGACGCGGACGCACAATAAATATTGCGGTCGAACCCTATCCGATTATCGCTAATAAACGAACTCATGCTACACATTGTATCAAAGTGTCCGCGATTTCTAACGGGATTCATACTTACTTGAGAAGGGCTACGGTCATGCCGACGATGGCGCACACAATGGAGATGATCCAATACCGCATCGTAACTTTATACGACGGCCAACCAATCGCTTCAAAGTGGTGATGGAGCGGAGCGATACGGAATATTTTTTTCCCGCGCAGTTTTTTGGAAGTGATCTGGATGATATTGGAAAGGACGGTAATGAGGAGCGGGAATGCAATGATGGGAAGCGCCGCGATACCATAGCCGTTCCCGAGCGTATCGGTCATGAAAGCGACAACGGCGAGTGTCATGGTAAGGCCCATGGTACCGGTCTCTGTCATCCAGAAGCGCGCCGGCGGAATGTTGAACCATAAAAAGGCGAGGAGCGCGCCCGATACGGTCGCCGAAAAAGCAGCCATGTCTATCTGATTTTGGAAATATGCGATGCCGGCGTACGCCATAAAAGCGGAACTGAGAACGCCGCCCGCAAGCCCGTCAATGCCGTCTATGACGCCGCCCGCATACAATCCGATGGTAATGAGTATAAAAAGCGGAATGATGAATGCGCCAAGCATAAGCGTGCCATCGGCGGGAATGCCGATGGCAACCACACCGAGCTTCGCGTAGAACCACCACCCGATGAAAAGCGATATGAGCGTGACGAACAGAAGCCGTGTGCGCAGACGTATGCCCCGTTCGCCTGACGGTTGGATATCCAAGAGGTCGTTCACAAAACCCATGCCGGCTCCGGCAAGCAATGTAAAGAGAGGTATCCACGTTTGGCTGCGGCTCAAGAAATCAAGTTTTTCGGTCAAGGGCGACGGGAAGAATTGTGCGAGCATCCACGTTCCGACCGTGACGACCATAACGCTCACCCAAATGAGGATGCCACCCATGCGCGGCGTTGTCGTCTCGGCAGTTGTCCGCAGTTTTTCAAATTCAACGGCAACCGAACCATCAAGAGCGGTCTTCCCCACCACTTTTTTCCATACGCGATATTTATACAGATAATGCGTGAGGAGCGGCGCGAAAAGGATGCCGACTGCGAATGAAGCGGTAGCCGGGATGAATACTTTGATAAGGTCTGAAGTGATCATAAGGATTCCACGCCCGCGAAGTGTGCGAGCGCCGCGGCGACGAGCGCCGTACCGTCAGTGAAGCGGGCTTTCAAGGAAGAGCCGAGGACAACCACGGCGATGGGATGCCCGATAGCAGCATCAAAGACAAGGACAAGATTCCCGCCCGCAAGGTCGGTATAACCGGTCTTTGAGAGCATCAGGCCCGGGATGGTGTCCACCATCGGGTCCGTGTTCTTGACCTTGAAGAGAGTTCCCTTTTCTGAAACGGCTTCTGCGGAGCTTTTGATAGTCGCCGCCGCAATCGTCGGAGCTTGTTTGATGAGAGCGCCGGCAAGACGCGCGAGATCCTGTGCGGAACCATAACCGCCGGAAACCGCCGCATTCACATCAAGACCGTTGCCATTGATGGCATAGGTTTGCGAGAGGCCGAGCGCCACGGCCGCAGCGGCAAGCGTTTCATTTTGCGAGCGCTGCGAGCGAGAAGCGGTCGTCTGTGCAATAGCTGCGGCGCCATCATTCAGAGAAGCGACCAAGGTGAGACGCGCAAGATCGGCGAGCGTAAATGTCTGTCCCGCGGAAAAAACATGAGGTCCTTCAAGATGTGTCGCTTCGGCGGGAATGGTTATAGGTGTATGCAACGAAAGTTCGTTGAGCGCGGCATACACGGTCAGAAGTTTTGTGAGTGAAGCGAGCGGTAGTTGCGCATCGGCATTTTTGGCATAGAGCGTTTTTCCACAGGCAAGGTCGTAGACGATGGCCGCCTTCGCCTCAATCGGAACTCGCGCAAACGCATCAGGAGCGGTTGACGTTGCTACAGCGATCGGCGCGGAGGATGTTTCCTTCGGCGTTATCGGTATGAAAAGAAAGAGTGCGAGAATACCTGAACCAAACACCAGCGCAATACCCGTCTCGCGCATAAAGCGAGTTTGTAAAGCAAGCTTCTGAAGTTCGACGGTATCCATATATCTTAGACGGAAGCATCTGCACTGGCCGCGTTCCGCATTTCTTCTTCAATAATAGTTCGCGCTTTGGTGCCCAATTCCTCGACTCGCGGCAGTTCGCTTTCGCGCGATATGCCCAAATGCGCAAGCGCTTCGGTCGTGAGAGCGTATCGCACTCGTCGCTTATCGCGTTCATCCTCCCTTCCCTCAATGAGGCCGCGCAAAAGCAGAGTGCGAAGCGATGTCGACGAGTTGACACCGCGCACCCAATCAATCTCGCTGCGGGTCGTGCCCGTCTGGTACGCGATAACGGCAAGCGTCTCCAAACTCGCCTTCCCCAAGTCACGCGTCAGCTCGCTTTCTCGGAGCTTCTTTATGAAGCCGGAAGCGAGGGGCGCCGTGCGTAATTCAACCTCAGTATCGGTCTCAACCAACACAACACCGCTTCCTTTGAGCGAATCGGCAAGCGCTTTGAGTACCACCGCAAGTTCTGAGTTCTTGATATCGAGAAGCCCTGCGAGCCGTTTCTTTTCCAGAGGATCGCCGGAAGCGAAGAGGAGTGCATGGGCGGCGGCAGGAGGAGTGAGCATTCCCTCTATCATAACGGCGCCGCTCCTCCTCGGCAATGCGCCTTTGGGGATGCTTATCCGTAGCGCGGGACCGCTCGAGAGGCAGTATGACTGATGCGAATCTCGCCGTAGGTACCATGCTGTTCCGCGGCGACTGCACCCTGCTTCACGAGCTCCAAAAGCGCAAGAAAAGACACGATAACCTCCACCCTTTCCTTTACGCTTCCGGCGAATTCCTTGAAGGAAAGCGTCATAGTGCTTTGTACACGCTTGGCTAGCCGATCCATCATCTCCTCAATAGTGATGAGCGGCTTCACGCGGGCTTCAGGCAGCTCCTCCACCACCACGCGCGCCGCGAGAACTCGTACAAGCGTCGCTTCAAGCGCGCTCACGGAGAGATCGCGCGAAGGTGCAAACGAGGGTTCCGGAGGCCTTTCTCCCACGGGATGCATGATCGACTTTCCAAATATTCGTGAGAGTTCACGCGCCGCTTCGCGAACTTTTTCGTATGCCGCTAGCCGGCGCTTGAGGTCTTCAACATCCGCATTTTCGTTTTCAGTCAGTGCGAGGTCGGGAATAAGAGATTTTGACTTAATAAGGAGGAGCGTTGCGGCGATTTGGATGAAATTTGCAGTTTCTTCAACGGGAAATGTTTCCTGCGAACGCACATGCTGTATGAAATCCTCGGTGATGTTCGCAAGCGCAAGATCGTTGACCAGGAGTTTTCGTTCCTCAATGAGGTCAAGAAGCACTTCAAAAGGACCCTCATAGGAGTCGGTTTTTATTGAAAATACATTCTTTTTGGTTACGGTTTCCATTGCCCGACACACGAAAACGGCGTCTCGGCTTTCGCCGCGCATGTCATAACCAAAGTCGACGCCCGTGTGTAATACGTCATACTTACGGCATTATGACGCGTTTTTCGTCACGCGGCAACGCCGTTTCGTGTGACGGGCCATTGTTCGATAAAGCGCAGTAATAGCCGCACCGGCGCACCGGCGGCGCCTTTTGCGAGTTCATCTTCCGGCGCACTCGTCATCCTTGGAGCTATATCAAGATGTGCCCACGGGCATTCCAACTCTTTCGCAAATTGCCAGAGGAACATTCCTCCATCAATCGCTCCTCCATGACGGCTCGTTGAGCCGCCCGGCACATTCTTGATATCGGCGAACGTTCCTTTCACACGCTCTTCATATTCATCCCAGAGTGGAAGCCGCCAGACATAATCGCCGGAGGACTCTCCGCTGTCGGATATGTTTTCGGCCAAAGCATCATCCCGGGTCAAAAGAGCGCTTGCATGCAGGCCGAGCGCAGTGAGCGATGCGCCGGTCAATGTCGCGACGTCAATGACGACGGAGGGTTTGAAGCGTTTCGCGTAGGTAAGCGCATCCGCGAGGATGAGCCGGCCTTCCGCATCGGTGTCGAGGACTTCTATCGTCTTCCCTGAAAGCGATTTCAACACATCGCCGGGGCGATACGCATTATTGCCGGGCATGTTCTCAACCGCAGGTATGAGGCCGATAATTGGTTTTTTAATTCTCAAACGTGCAGCTAACGCTACTGCGTGAATGACTGAAGCGGCTCCTGACATATCCATATGCATTTCGTAAATGCCGTTTGATGACTTCAAATTGAGCCCTCCGCTGTCAAAGGTCACGCCTTTGCCCGCGAATACGATAGGACTTCCTTTTCCGCCCTTGTATTCCATGATCGTGAAGGTCGGCGCTTCGGTAGAGCCCTTAGCAACGCCGAGGAGCGCTCCCATGCCGAGTTTTTTCATTTCCTTTTCCCCAAGCATGGTCACTTTGACCGGAAGCCCTTTCACCGCCGCCTTGGCGGCCTTGGCAAGCAGGGTCGGGGTCATATTGCCTCCGGGCGTGTTGGAAAGCGTGCGGCACGCATTCACCGCCTTCCCTATTTCCTGGCCTTTCCTCACCGCCTTCTCGATGCTGGACGAGGATTTCCCGTACAACAGTATTTCTTCCACCATGTGCCAACCCTCTTTCGGTTTCGTCTTGAAAGCGTTGAATTCGAAATTCGCCATCTCAAAATTCTCCGCCGCGATCTGCGAAATATCCTCAGGAGAGATGTCTCGAAGATTTTTGAATAGTTCCGGCGTGCGGTCAAACTGGATTGCTATCTTTCTGCACCTGTTCGCTTTCGCCGATTGGATGACGGAACGGCACAAAATGACGAATTTCCGTCTGTTCATCTCCGCAGATTTCCCCACCCCCATTTCAAGGGTCTCTATTTCCTTTTCCCGCACGAAACGTTTCGTCCCCTTTGATTCGTCAGTGAGCTTGATGCGTACGAATTGTTTCGGCGCTTTTTCAATACCTCCTTTGGCAAAAGTAAGATTCATTAACTCATTCTTTAACGGACGACTCGGAAAGAAGCGTGTCAATACGGTTTATGTCGCGCGGGAAGAGCGTCGCCTCTTTTACATTCGCAAGCATAAGCATCTTCTGGGTGAGCCGCTCGAGGCCCATCCCCCATCCGCCGTGCGGCGGCATACCGAACTTGAACGCCTGAAGATAGTAGGAGAATTTTTCTGGATCGAGACCTTTCATTTTTATACCTGCAACTAAATCGTCATACTCGTGTCGTCGCTGGCTTCCGGTGGTTATTTCCACGCCCCGCAAGAGGAGATCAAAACTCCGCGTATATCCCTTATCCTCCGGATCCTCATACGTATACATCGGCCGTTTAGCCACCGGATAGTGCGTAACGAATATGAAATCGCTCTCGTGCTCTCTAAGCGCCCACTCCGAGAGCCAACGCTCATCTTCCGGTTCAAGGTCGGGTTCATTGCGGTGGTCGCGGCCGGTCTCTTTGAAAATGAGCTCAAGCGCCTCGCGGAGTTTCAACACTGGGAACGTTTTCGGGACTTTCGGCAGCGTTGCGTCGAGCATATTGAATTCCCGTTCACAGTTCTTCTTTAATTGCGCGATGAGCACATGCATAAAACGCGTCATAAGGTCCATCAGGTCACGATGGTCGTTGATGAAGCCCATCTCCATGTCCATGGAGGTATATTCATTCAAATGGCGGGTCGTGGAATGCTTTTCGGCGCGATAGACATTGCCGATGGCGTATACGCGTTCAAAAACGCCGACCATGATCTGTTTATAGAATTGCGGCGAGGTGGCTAGGTGCGCGACTTTTTTATTGAAATACGGCACCGAGAAAACATTCGCTCCGCCTTCGGCATCATCACCCGTGAGTTTTGGCGCCTGGAATTCGATGAATCCCTCCATATCAAGGAAACTGCGATAGACCTTCACAATCTCCGCTTGCACCTTGAATATCGCCCGGGCGCGCTGGCTGCGTAGTGTGAGCGGGAGATTATCCAAATACGTATCCATATTCACCTCGATATCTTTCTCAAAAGGCAACTCCTGCGCTTGTGCAAGCATGGTGATAACGAGCGCCTCAAGTTCCACGTTCCCATTGATGCCTTCGGCGCGCATTTTCTCTGAGCGCTCGTTCACTATGCCCTCTATCTGTACGACCCATTCGGGCCGCAGCGTTTGGGCCGTAGCGACGGCTTCGGCATGATTTGGCAAGCACACACTCTGGACTTTCCCCGAGCGGTCGCGGATATCGAGGAAGACAAGCTTTCCATGGTCGCGACGGACGTCCACCCAGCCGGAAATAGTGACTGTTTTGCCGACGTGACTTCCTAAGTCACCGATAAGCGTTCGGTCTTGCATATAGCGTATAAAATAGCACACCCCGCGATCGGAATCGCGGGGCGCTACACAGAGCTTGATCTGCGGTAAGGAACGAATTGAAGGGATCAGTGGCGCGGCTGAATGAAAACGATACGTTCGTCAGCTTCTCGGAAACCACCACTGGTCCTACGACGACGGCCAGAAGCCAGCAATGCCGTGATCAAGTAGCTGATTGACGTATCGATGACGATTTCGTCCATTGCGATCCGGAGATTATTGGGACCCGGTTTAAGATGTTGTAGACGCAATTGATGAACCAGTTCCGGAGAGCAGAGCTGAAGTCCTTGGGCAACACCGCCCTCGCAGATCTCCTTATCTCTGATCAACCTCCCGGTGAGACCAAGCTCTCTGGGAGAAACACTGACCAGGTCAACTTCGGTCGTACCGAACAACACGACTTTCCAGATCGGGAACTGCGACAGAACTTTAGCCATGACAGATTCCTCCCTTCCATATGTTTGCTGAATGAACATCCAATTAGTTTCCCAGGATTTGGGCTGGAGACGATACTACCAGTATTTAATTTAAAGTCAAGAATTCATATATCATCTATAACTGTTTGTCTCGAGTCATATCCTAAACGTCATTGACAAGTACAATACACTATGCTATCATGTAGGCGGTTAATTGAACATTGGGAAACAAAAACCGATCAAAGAAGAAAGGAGAGAACACCTGATGAAGAACATACTGAATGTTTTCATTCTCGCATTCCTGCTCATTACCCTATCCCCGGGAGCTACGCTGGCGGAGAAGAAGGGTGTGAAAGAAACAACGGATTTTCATCCGGCCCGGGTCATAATGGAAATTGACCTCGCAGCATACTCTATGCCGGCGGAAACAAAGGTTACGCTCTGGAGCCCGAAACTGCGGGAAGAATCTTTTCTCATGACAATCAAAGTCACTTCGGAAACGGTGATTCGGATACGCGGAGAAAAAATAACCATCGCCGAACTTAGAAAGCTCAATGGAAAGGAAGTTGAGATCTGGGGACAGATCGAAGTGCTCTATGAAGAAGGGAAAGAAAAACAATACTCGTGGATTACGGTGAATATCGATCCAGTGTATCTGGAAAAGAAAATCGAGCGGAAACGGGATACCATTTGATTGGGCTCCATTCCATTCGAACGAGGACTCCTACAGAGGAGTCCTCTTTATTTTATGGGCTATCTTTCTGCTACACCGATAGCTCGACGGACCTGCTCCATCTTCACTTCGCTTACGGCGCGCGCCTCACGCTTCCCTTTCGTCAGGACCTCTTCCACAATACCGGTATCCTTTTCAAGTTCTTCGTATGCCACCCGCATCGGCGCGAGATAGCGATCAAGGTCTTCAACAAGGGCTTCTTTGAGTGATTTGTAGTTCCCGCGATGTTCAGCATAGAGAGATGCCAGTTCCGCTTCGCTTCGGACGAGCCGATGTATTCGATAGACATTCTCCGGCCGTTCTCCCGAAGAGTCGGTGATGATGCTCATCACGCATTTCACCAATTCATCGCGAGAAGCGAAAAGAGGAATGACATTTCCGTAACTTTTACTCATCTTCTGGCCATCGGTGCCGGGGACGACAGCAACCTCCGGCATGATATAGGGCTCCGGGAGTTTGAATACGTCCGTCTTGAACGTGCGATTGAATTTTTCAGCGGCATCGCGCGCATATTCTATGTGTTGCTTTTGGTCGGCCCCGACCGGCACCACTGCGGCATCATAGAGCAGAATATCGGCCGCCATTAACATTGGGTAGTTGAAGGTTCCAACGTTTATCTCCTTATTCTTCGCTTCGGCGTCTTTGTAGGCATGCGAACGCATGAGATACGGCATCGTGGTAATGGTGTCAAAGATCCAACAGAGCTCGGTGTGCGCCGGCACGTCTGACTGCTTGAAAAACACGACGTCCTTGGGGTCCAAACCGATAGCAAGATATGCTTTCACAAGCTCCTGGGTGCGCAATTTCATCTCCTGCGCATCTTGCATCGTATTGAGCGCGTGGTAATCGGCAACGAAAATGAACGGGCGATACTTCCCCGCCTTCGAGAGCTCAACTAACTGGCGCATTGCGCCGAAATAATTGCCGATGTGCAATTGTCCGGTCGGCTTGATGCCGGAGACGAGAACGGGCTTCTGACTGCTCATATCCGATACGATACCATATCTTCCAATATAGCGACCATCAACAACTTGTAGCTATAGCGACAAGTTGTTGATAGCTGTACGAAATCAATACTTGTGGAAAACTCGTTTTACCTCTTGCGCTCTAGTGTGCAGTTGCTATGCTCGCTTCATTATTCTTTTTTAATTTTTCTGTTCGTCCATGCTTAACAATCCGAATCCCCACGAAGCCGATTATTTCGGCCAAGAGCTCATCCTGAATCTCTACGATTGCGACCCAGCGAAGATTTCTTCGGAGGATGAGATACGGAAGTTCGTCATAGAGCTTTGCGACAATGTTATCAAGATGGTGCGCTACGGCGAGCCACAAATACCGCACTTCGGCCACGATAATCCCATAACTTCGGGATATTCTCTGGTACAGCTTATAGAGACAAGTTCCATTACCGGGCACTTCTCGGAACATCGGGGTACGGCCTATCTCAACATCTTCTCTTGCGCGTGGTTCGACCCAGAGAAAACCGCTGCCTTCTGCCAGACGTTCTTCGGCGCGAAGCGTTGCGAGACAACTCTTCTCAAAAGGTCTTAATATTTTCGGTCGTATACAAAAAACCCCTGTTCCAATGCCGATGAGCGGCAAAGGTTCAGGGGGTTTTCCAAAGGACAGCATGGCTCACTGCGTTACTGGCTGCGGTTCGTTTCTTTTTGCTGCAAGCGTCCAAAGGTACAGACCGGAAGCCAAAGAGAGGAGAAGCATACACGCCAGAGCAACTCCAGCCATTTTTTGCACATAGGCGTTTTCTTGAGCCCTAATGAGTTCAACGTCCTTTTTCTGAAGGCGCTCGTTCGCTTCTTTGATTTCCTTGCCAAAAGAAGTCCTGAGTGCGGTCATTTCGGCGACGAGCTTCGCCTTCTCGGTTTCGGCGGCGGCAAGTTTCTCAGAAAAGAATGTCTGTAAGGCAATGAGCTCGCCCTTACGCCCATTGTTTTCTTTAATGAGACCGGCAATTTGTTCCATCATCGCTTTCTTTCCCTTGCTCCCGGCCTCGATCGTGGCTCCCAAATTCTCGGAAAGGGTCGCCATCTCGCTGTCTTTGACTTTCAAAGCATCTTTCGCTGCAAGAAGCTCCTCCGCGAGACCCTTGTTGGCCTGGGTCAGAGTACTGACGCTTTCCTGGAGCGATACGATTTCCGTGCGCAGCCGGGCGATTTCCGCCTTGTCTGCGGTCGACACGGACTCCGAAGAACGGACTTGAGCGGGAGCGACTTCTTCAACCGCGACTTTCTGCTTGGCGCAGGAGATCGAAATCAGAGAGACAAGCACGATCGCGATGGACAGCACCACCCATTTCTTCATGGCATCCTCCCTTCAAAGTGAAAGAGTTGAGAAAGATCAGCGTGAAATGATTTGATAGTTGGCGTGCCATTCCCACGAGTTCTGCGAGTGGGCCTCGACACCCCAACCATCAACAACGATGTGCCAGCAGAAGTGCATAGTCCAAAGAATGTTCTTCTCGTCACGGATGAAAGCGATGTTCCCACAACCATTGACGAGAAGCGCACCCTTCTCCCCGGAACCCTGCTTCTTCAGCAGTTCCCAACAGTGCGACAACATTGTCTCATGGGTGTCGGGGAGCTTTGCGATGATTTGAGAGTCCGAAGATGCTTTCCTGAGCCGCTGAATGCATAGCGATGCAGCAGGAACGTTCTTCTCAATCTTGCTGAGGAAGTGTTCATCGAAGTTCTCGCCGGTCCAGACAAATCTTACGCCATCCGTTACCGTTCTTTCTCGGAATTTCTCCTTCGTGACAAACGAGACGATGCCGTCTACTTCGATCGTGGCAACCGGAATGAGCAATGACATAATGACTCCCTCCTTCCGGCTGATTGAGTATTGGTTGTTTAATGATCTAACTCTGAACCGTAATGGTACACCATCACATTATATATAGCCACGTGCGCCGGGAAGGACCATGATTACATTTTTCTTCCGCAACTCGAAACCTCGCCGCCGCTCGGTTTTGGTCGTGTCCGCGACTCGCGACCCATTCTGCTGAACGGGTGCCCCGCTCCGTCTCTTCGAATCCTTCCCTCCGCTACAAAACAATAATCCCCCACAGCTTTCGCTGTGAACTCATTTGTTTTGTGCGCCGGGGAGGATTCGAACCTCCGAAGCCATTAAGGCAGCACGTTTACAGCGTGCGTGTTTTGACCACTTACCTACCGACGCAAGAAACTCACTATAGCGGATTTTTGGATTATTTCAAAACCAAAATGAGGACGCCTTGCTTGCCTTTGCGCACCAATGCGTAGCCGTTCTTAAGGTCGCCCGGATACACTTTCTGGTCGGGATTCTCTATCGTCTGGCCGGAGAGCGTAATTCCCTTTCCGGATATCAGACGGCGCGCATCGCTCTTGGAAGCCGCAAGGCCACCGGCGACGAGCGCTTCGGCAAGCGGCGAGCCGTCAGCGACATCTTTCTTCGAGAGGGCAAGCGAGGGGGCTTCCGCAAGCGCGACAGCGAGCGCTTCGCGCGAGAGTTCGTTAAAAGGAGTGTCGCCAAAGAGTGCATCGGTTGTAGCTGCCGCTTGGGCCGTTGCTGCGGGGCCGTGCACTATCTCGGTCACGAGCCGTGCGAGCGTCTCCTGGGCCTCGCGATCACCCGGATTACGCCGATGCTGTTCCATGAGCGCATCTATCTCTGTAAGAGGCAAAAATGTATATATCTTGAGGTAATTCTCAATATTTTCGTCCGGAAGATTTATCCAGAATTGGTAAAACTGAAATGGCGAGGTCTTCTTCGCGTCAAGCCAGACGGCATTGCCCTCGCTCTTGCCGAATTTCTTGCCGGTCGCATCCGTGACCAGGGGTACGGTGAACGCATAGGCGTCCTTGCCGAGTTTCTTGTGGATGAGGTCTACGCCGGAAAGAATGTTCGTCCACTGGTCGCTCGCGCCGACCTGCAGATCACATCCATATTTTTGGTACAAGGTCAGATAATCAAATCCCTGGAGGAGGGCATAGGAAAATTCAGTATAGGAAATACTCTCATCGGGCGTCTCAATGCGCTTTTTGATGATGTCGCGTTTTATTAGGTCATTGATAGTAAAATACTTGCCGATATCACGTAGGAACGACACGAACTTGACCTTCATAAGCCAATCGGCATTATCCACCATTTTGAACGATGCGTTCCCGAGCACTTTTTTTAGTTGGGATGTGAGCGCTTTAGTGTTGGTCGCAACCGTCTTCTCATCGAGCATCGGGCGCTCGCCTTTCTCTTTCGGATCGCCGATCATCCCCGTACCGCCGCCCACGAGGAAGATGAGTTTGTTCCCAGCATCGCCGAGACGCTTCATCAGGAGAATGGGAACGAGATGGCCGACGTGGAGCGAGTCAGCGGTCGGGTCAATGCCCAAATATGCTGTTCGAGGAGCTGCCAAAATTTGCTCCGGGGCCGCAGATGAGTGCTCCATAAGTCCACGTGCCTTCAGTTCCTCGGCGAAAGTCATGGGAAAACTATATCATGTTCCGCCTATGAAAGTCCCGTCCCATATGTTATTTTCATACGCACTCATGGGCATTATTGAAGTGAAAGACCTGGTGAAGAAATTCAATGGCGTCACGGCGGTTGACGGCATTTCTTTTAGCATCCAAGAGGGGCTTATTACTGGCCTTTTGGGCCCCAATGGTGCGGGGAAAACGACCACCATCCAGATGCTTCTTGATCTGGTCACGCCGACCAGCGGAGCGATACATATTTTCGGTAAGGAAATGAAATATCATCGCGAAGAGCTTCTCGGCAAGATTAATTTCTCATCCCCGTACGTCGCCCTTCCTAACAACTTGAAGGTCTGGGAAAATCTCACAACGTTCGCTCGGCTGTACGGTGTCCGAAACATACAAAAGAAAATTAACGAACTGTCAGATTTCTTCGGCATCAAGGACCTCTTGCCCAAAATGACCTCGACGCTTTCAACGGGCCAGCTTACCCGTCTGAATTTGACGAAGGCCCTTTTAAACGACCCAAAGCTCCTGTTATTGGATGAGCCGACGGCCTCTCTTGACCCCGATATCGCCGACCGGACGCGGAAACTCCTTCAGAAGATCCAGAAAGAAAAAGGGGTGACCATCCTCTACACATCTCACAACATGGCAGAAGTGGAAGAGATATGCGATCGCGTCATCTTCCTTGACCACGGGAAGATCAAGGATGACGGAACGCCTGCGGAGCTCATCAAGAAATACGGCCGGACCGACTTGAACGAAGTGTTCCTAACCATCGCGCGCGGAGAGACAAATCAGGAAGCAAAAGATTTTGAGACAATACTGAAAAAATGAATATGAAGTGGCATCGAATCCAAGGCATTCTGATGAGACATCTCTACCTCTACCAGCGGAGCATCCCCCGGCTGATGGATATTTTCTATTGGCCGATATTTGAGCTTCTGCTATGGGGCTTTATCAGCGCTTTCATCGCCACGTTCAATATCGCGGGCTTCAATGCTATCACCGTCCTTCTTGGCGCCATCATCTTCTGGGATTTATTGAGCCAGTCCCAACGTTCCGTCTCGATCGCATTCTTGGAAGAGGTGTGGGAGAAGAACTTTCTGAATCTCTTTGTCACACCACTTACGATCAATGAGTTCATGGCTTCATCGTTCTTACTGGGCTTCGTCCGGATACTCATGGCGGGAACCGTCATGGCCGGTCTTGCATTCCTGCTCTATCACTTCAATATCTTTACATTCGGATTCTTTCTCATTCCGTTCGTTCTGAATCTTCTCGTGTTCGGCTGGACTCTTGGGCTGTTTTCTACGGCCATCATCCTCCGGTTTGGAACATCGGCTCAAGTGCTTGCATTCGGGCTTATTTCTATTTTTCAGCCGTTCAGCGCCGTTTTTTATCCCGTCTCAGCACTTCCAGAACAAGTGCATTTTATCGCATATCTCATTCCGTCAACGTACGTGTTTGAGGGAATGCGGTCCGTCATTGCGACCGGGCAGATGTCGATTGAGAATTTCCTGTTGGCAGTCGGTACGAATCTCATCTACCTACTCCTCACATTCTGGTATTTCCACCGGATGTTTGCCGTGGTAAAAGAAAAAGGATTATTGATGAAGTTGGATTAAGCTTTTGCAGTTTTTGAGATATGTGATATTGTGAAATTACGCCACTGCAATGATGCAGTGCCGTATCGAGAGGGGGAGGATATGAGGAAGAAGGTCCTGATCTTGTCTTCACTGATCTTTGTCTTCGCAGTCGTCTTTGCGTTCCAGTCGCCGCCGGCCGAGATCTCTATCCAGTTGAGCCAGCCGACCATCGAGCGCGTCAAGAACGTCTGTGTGCCGGTGTCCACTCCCGGCCTCTACGGCGGCGAGAACACTCCGATGCCGGCCGGCATCCTCGCGGTCAATACCAACTGGATGGCGCCCAATCGGCACCCTACCAGGACGGATTGCTTGCGAAGGGTGTCCTATGCAGCGGTCACTGGTGCCATCATTTCGAATCCCCGCGATATGATCAGCAAGGATGTGCGGGACCTGCGCTACTTGAACGATGAGACGCCCGGGCAGCTATATGTCAAAAAGAGCCGCCGCATCGCGTACGGACCGAACGACCTGGTCGCGCTGCCGAGCAGCCGGTCCGTTCTCTTGTTGTAGACATCGTTCGTTTCTGATTTTTCGAGGGGCCGCTCGCGCATCGCGATGCGGCCCTTCCTATTTTCATACTCTAGCGCGCAAGGAAGAATAAGCCGACAGCAGGAGCGGAAAACCACCAGAAGAAATATGCTTTTGGCGCAAACAAGAGGTCTATCGCCGGTGTGAAGTTATAAACGTTTGCAACGGGAAAGATGTGGTACGCGAACGCGAGGAGGAGAGCCGAAGCAAGGAACGAGAGCGCAATAAGCCCGAAAAGCCCAACATAGAGAAAGTCAGACACAACGACGCGGCGCAAAATAATATAGAACCCGAGCGTGAAGGCGGCGTAGAGGCCGATATGCGCGAGAAGCGCGGTCATCGCCGGAGCAGTGGGCAGATATGATTCATACGGGAACAGAGCGTAGAGTGCGTAGGCACAGTAGAACGCAAGCAGAAGCGCGACAAAAGGCCCACGTCCAACGTAGTAGGCGAAGAGGAAGAAGACGGAAAGTAAGATAAGAATGATGAGAAAATCACTAGCGCCGTTCCATACCGTGAGCGCGGTGTTCGTGGCGAGTGTGCTCACTTGTGCAATCCCGTCAGCAGCAGTCATGCTTTATAGTGTATACCACCTCTATAATCCCTCGCTTTTCAAGTCCTCAACAACCTTCCGTGCCTTTGCCGAGAGTTTGTGCGGAAGCGCCGTTTCCAAATGAATGATGAGATCGCCGCGCCCGCCACTTTCGCTCGGAATACCTCTACCTGCGACGCGTAGGAGTTCTTCCGCGCGTTTCATTGGCGGAACTTTTACTTCAAGTGTCTTCCCTTCCAATGTCTCTATAGAAACGGTAGTGCCGAGTATTGCATCGGTAAGCTTGACCGGCAGGTTCATAATGAGATGCGAGCCATCGCGGCGGAACGTCTGATGCGGCTTCACATGTATTTTAACGTACAGATCGCCCGGGACACCTGTCTTTACCGCCTCGCCCTGTTGCGGCAGGCGTATCATCTCGCCATTATCCATGCCAGCGGGAATACTTATTTTTATCTCTTCCTCTTTGCGCCTCGTACCGTGACCTTTGCATTCTGGACATTTCTCTTTAGGAATCTTCCCGCTGCCGTCGCAGATGGTGCACGCGCGGACGCTGCTGAACTGTCCGAGGATGGAGTTGCGCGTCTCGTGCACACGCCCGCTGCCATTACAGGTCGTGCAGGTCTCAAGCTCGGTACCCGGCTTCGCTCCGGAGCCGTGGCAATGACTACAGGTAGAGACCTTGGCTATGAGGACCGTGCGAGAAGTGCCGAAGACGGCATCTTTGAAAGGAATTTCCAAGTCAATGGAAATATCACGGCCCCGTGGCGTGCGTGTCTGCCCTCCGCGGCCGCCTCCAAACATGTCGCCAAAAATATCTCCGAAATCGAATTCCGCGCCGCCCTGGCCGAAACCCTGCTGGAAACCGCTGAAATCAAAACCGTTGAATCCTTGTGCGCCTCCCTGCCCGCCCCGCGGCGCGCCGCCCGCGAATGCCTGGCCATAGGTATCATATTCGCGGCGCTTCTTATCATCACTCAAGACCGAATAGGCCTCGGTAATTTCTTTGAACTTTGATTCGTCAGTACCGCCCTTATCAGGATGATATTTGTGCGCAAGATGTCGGAACGCCTTTTTGATATCGTCCTTAGTCGCTTTCTTATCAATGCCCAGTACGTTGTAGTAATCCTTTGCCATATGCGTCGATTATACTCCTCTTACTTTTTGTATGCAAAAAGAAACCGCCCATATACCGGGGCGGCGCGGTTTTCCTTTCACGTATTGGGGTACAAGCTTTTTCTGGCCATGCCACAGAGCGCGGCGAGACCCGAGAGAAGTGCCAATTCCTGATGGTATCCATCGACATTGTGGCAATCCAATCTCATCGGTCCAGAGGCCTCGTACAAGCTGCTGCTGGAGCCGTCCACGTACAAGCCACAAGCACTGCCGGGAACATCAAGAATGACCTGACCATTGTCGTGAACAGCCGCCTTGTAATCGAAGTCACCGAACCTTTCATAATTCGGGTACATCTGCAGATATGCGCTCTTGATCGCCTCCTTCATTTCCGGCAAATTCTGGTTCGAGAGCGAGCGCATGTAATCACCGAACGTTCTGGAGAGTCGCGCGCTGATAAAGAAACGTTCCCGGTCAAAGGATGTCCGTACCGACAAGAGCTGTTTTCGCTCGGTGTCGATACCAGCAAGTAATTCCTTTTCCGGCCTGTCCAACAGAACGCCAAGAACCCAGAGGGTCGCGAAAATGCAGGTGATGGCTTCCCAGTCCCGCTCCGTCTCCATTCCTGTTCCCATGCAGTGAAAACAATCCATTTCATCATCCTGAGCAGTGCCGTGGCAGGATTCGCACTCACCCGCATCCTTCTCTATCCGCGGAATGGGAATGGCGTATTCAATGATTCCCTCGCGGCCTGGTCGATAATACGGACTGAGCACCCCCGCGAACCCCCAGGGTTCTTTGATGTTGAGGGAAAAGTCCGCTTTGACGTCATGTTCCTTGAGACGTTCTTGGCAATCTTCGAGAATGGGAGATTTCAGCAACTCTTCAACGAGCCGATGCAGAGGTTCTTCGGCAAAGCCAAGGATGAGGAGAGGAACCGGAAAAGGTAGAGGAAGAAGCGTCGGATTCAGATCGTAGACGAAATCAAGTGCAAACCATTCCGGCCACTCCTTTTCGTTTTCCAGGAAAACCGATTTCAGAGGAACTGGTTTGTACATACACCCTCCCTTTTCGGATTTTTGGTCGTGTTAGTTTGTGATTGGAAAAAGCATCCATGTAGAAAATATGCTCAGGCGAGATATAAGTCAAGGATAAGCCCCGCGATGCAGAGCATCGCGGGGGCTTTAGAAATTATCTTAGGGATTAGGGCTTTTCTTTAAACTCTGCGTCGGTCGCGCCAGCGGCGGCATCGGGCGGAGGGGTCTGCCCGCCGGCGTCAGACGCCGGCGGTGTCTGGGATTGTTTCGCCATCGCCTCACCGATCTTCATGAGTGCCGAGGAAAGTGTCTCGGTGGCGGTCTTGATGAGCGCTGAATCCTCACTCGCGCGCGCCGTCTTCAGAGCGTCAATTTTATCTTGCACTTCTTTCACCACCTCCGGCCCCGCTTTCTCACCGTGCTCCTTAATTGCTTTCTCGCCGGCGTAGACGGCCTGGTCGGCGATATTACGCGCCTCTACAAGCTCTTTGCGTTTCTCATCGTCCGCGGCGTGCGCTTCGGCATCGGCCTGCATCTTCGCGATATCTTCTTTAGAAAGACCAGTGGAACCCTCAATGCGAATGGACTGTTCCTTGCTGGTCGTCTTCTCCTTGGCTTTCACGGTGAGGATGCCGGAAGCATCTATATCAAACGTCACTTCTACTTGCGGCATGCCGCGGGGAGCCGGCGGGATGCCGTCTAGCATGAACTTACCGAGCGACTTGTTATCGGCGCTCATCGCGCGCTCACCCTGCGTGATATGTATCTCTACCGATGGCTGATTGTCTGCTGCGGTGGAGAACGTCTGTGAGCGGTTCGTCGGTATCGCGGTATTGCGCTCCACAAGCTTGGTTGCGACGCCGCCCATCGTCTCTATGGCGAGCGAGAGAGGGATGACGTCCACGAGCAGAATATCCTTCACGTCGCCCTGGAGAATGCCCGCCTGGATAGCTGCGCCGATGGCAACCACTTCGTCCGGATTCACCGTCATATTTGGCTTCTTGCCGAAGAACTTCTCGACTTCGGCCTGGATCTTCGGCATGCGGGTCTGACCACCCACGAGTATCACTTCATTTATCTCCGGTATTTTAAACGGCGAGGCCTCCATCGCGCGCTTGGTGATATCCATCGCGCGGGTGATGAATTCAGCCGCAACTTCTTCTAGTTTGGCACGCGTCATTTTGATGAGTAAGTGGCGCGGACCAGAGGCGTCCGAGGTAAGGAACGGAATATTAATCTCGGTCTCCATCGCGCTTGAGAGTTCTATCTTCGCTTTCTCGGCGGCCTCGTCCAGGCGCTGGCGCGCGAGTGCATCGCTCCGCACATCTATACTGCTCTCCTTCTTGAACTCGTCCGCAAGCCAGTTGATTATCTTTTGGTCAATATCCTTGCCGCCCAGGTGTGCATCGCCATCGGTACTCTTCACTTCTATGACGTCGCCGCCCACTTCAAGCACCGAAATATCAAAGGTACCGCCGCCGAAGTCAAAGACCGCTATCTTTTCATCCTTTTTTTTGTTGAAGCCATAGGCGAGGGCAGCCGCGGTCGGTTCATTGATGATGCGCTTCACATCCAGACCGGCTATCTGTCCTGCGGCTTTCGTCGCACTGCGCTGGTCGTCGTTGAAGTATGCGGGAACGGTGATAACCGCTTCGGTAATCTTCTCGCCGAGTTTCGCCTCCGCATCGGCCTTCATCTTGCCCAAAATCATTGCCGATATTTCTTCGGGGCGATACCATTTTTCGGTCATTTTGACCTCAATGCCGCCTTTGTCGGCCTTCTTCATTTCAAATGGGACAACGGCTTTATCCTTCTGTACCTCCGGCTCGTCAAAGGAATGACCGATGAAACGCTTAATTTGGAAAATAGTATTGAGAGGGTTCGTCACCGATTGGCGCTTGGCAAGTGTGCCAACAATACGTTCGCCGGTCTTCCCCACTGCGACGATGGACGGGGTCGTGCGTGCGCCCTCGGCGTTCTCAAGAACGCGCGGTTCGCCGCCTTCCACTATCGCCATCGCGGAATTCGTAGTACCCAAATCAATGCCAAGGATTTTTGCCATAGTGAAATTAATTAACTTTTAGTAATTGTACGTAAATGTTCGTGTTCGCGCAACTTTGCCCCGCCAAGTAAAAAATAAGAGAGTAAGGACTTGACCGAAGTAGCCTGGAACGCGCTCTTATTTTTCACTTGGCGGCAAGTTATTTTGCAAAGTGCGCGACACGGACCTTCGCCGGACGAATGACATTGTCGCCTATCTTCCATCCTTTTTCTAATACCGTGGTGATAGTATCGTCGGTTTCAATGGATTCTGCCACATCCCGTCCCAATGCCTCATGATAAGCCGGATCAAACTTTTCGCCGCCCTTCCCAAGCTCTTGGAGGCCGAGCGAGGCGAAGGCACTCTCTAGCTGCTTGGCGATGGCGAGGAATCCTTCGGAATTTACCACCTGCCTGCCGGCAGGCAGGTGCTCCTTGGAGCGCTCCAGGGCGTCAAATGCCGGCAGAAGCGTCTCTACTGCCTTCACCACTCCTGCGACCTTGGCGGTCTTGATTTCCACCTCAAATCGCTTGAGTAGATTCACATAGTCCGCCTTGGCCCTCTGCCAGCCGTCCATATATTCCTGCTTATCCTTCCGGCACGCGCTCAACTCCTCGCGCATCTTCGCGACTTTCTTTCCCTCGGCTGCCTCGGGATCTTCAGACCCTTCAGCAACTTCAGGGTCTTCGACAATTTTCACTTCCTCTTCATCCCTAAACTCCGCCTCCTCGGCGGAGTCGGGCGAACTTTTTCCAAAAGTTATAGCCATCTCCCCACTATGCCAGAATATCTTGTTGAAGTCAAAATGAAAACTCTCTTTACTGATATTAATACAAGAGTAAAATATGGGAATGAGTCAACCACAGGAAATTAAAGCAGTATACGACAAAGACCTATCAAAATTAATTGAAGATCTGGGCTTTAAGAATGATTTTGAGAATGGGCACATTCATTGTATTTTCTCAAATGTCATAATAAGTAAGAATAATCTACTCAGCATATTTTCAGATGGGAAAGAAATCAGATTTGTTGCAGACAACGACACTGCCCGTGCAAAATTAGAAAAAATTACTAGAAAGGACCATGATTAGTCCTGAAATTGCAGAAGCCACTGCCCGAGGATTCGCAGGTGGTCTTACCACGGGTCTCGGGTCAGCAGTTGTTATAGCACTGATTCTTTGGTGGATTTGGGTTCAGTATCCCGCCAACGTCAAACTTGTTCTCGCTCAGGTCTGGTCAGTTCTATCCTATTTCTTTGGTGTTTTTGCCGAGCGTTATTACGTTGTTAACCATATCGAGGGCAAAGTCGGCAAGGGTATCGAAAATGTTCTAAGCAAGATAGATGGACTCGACGCCAATCAAGTTAAAATAGTCCTTGTTAGAACCACGACACGTGAAGCATTTATAAGAGACCATACTCTCGTACTATATCTTCAGAAAAGAGAGAATCACGGAGAAAATTTAGCGAACGTCGCAGTTTTCTATAGCCAACACTTATATTCGAGGATCGATCCATCTTTAAATCGTCTTCAACAGGAAGCTATTCGTCTTTATACCGCAAAAAATATTCTGATGAATGGAGGAAAGGAAGGATTAAAGGAGCTGGAAGAGAAATTTTATAGACCACTTATTGCAAAACATCCAAATATACAGACCTTGTTCAATAAGCTTGAACAGATGGACGAAGGCGGTGTTTTCTTTACTGTCTTTATTCAAGAAATGGTTTTTCTTGGAGCAAAGGCATCATTTCGCCCACATATAAGAGGACTGTCTCAAGAAGTGGAGAAATTTATTGGATTCCTTTTACAATTCATCAGCCGAGAGCGCAGATCGATTAGTAATATGGATTTCCGGGATAACAACATAAAGGTTTCTTTTATACTAGTAGCAGCGAGGGATAAAAGAAATACCGAGGAGATTAGTAGTTACGTGTATCGTACAGAACACTTACCATCCGGTGTAGAAAGTATTTATTTTATGGGTTGGGGCGAAAATATAGATTTTGTCCGAAAAGTTGTGGCTGCAGTGAAAATGTCTGAAAAATATTTAGAAATCGGGAAAGAAAAAGAATATAAGCGTTCTTTTCAAGATGGAGGTAGTGTTAATGCCACATGTATTCTCGCTCGCAACAAAAACATAATTCCTCTAATTGAATCCTGAAATTAAAATGAAGTGATAAAAAACGACTTTTAGATTAACGCTTGCTCCCCTCAAAATACTCGGGATTTCCGCTAACGCTTCGACCACTGAGGAGCTTTTCTTGCTTTCTTAAGGCCTGGTTTCTTGCGCTCTTTGGTATTTAAGCCAGTGAAGACATCGGAACCAACGTGCCCCCGATATTCACAGTGCTGAAGTTTCGAGCCCCCACTTTTTCTCGGGCACCAAGAATTTCCAGATTAAGGAGACGGCCTTTCTTGTCGATATCAAGAAGCACTTCAGGAGCGACTTCTACAGTTTTAGCGACTGCCCCGGGACGGATCGAGACATTCAACGCATCAACCTTTTTATCATATGTAATTTTCATTGTCGACAGTATATCATAACGGAACCTTCTTTACCCAATGGGCAGTAATGACAATGATTCGTCTGGGCTCTCGGACAAGAATGACCTTGAGATGCCAAATTCTAAACCGCTTAAACCACTCTTCTTTTGGGAAGTTCTCTGATCTGCGAATATCGGGTGATAAAACCACCTTACGCACTAACGAGATCGAAATTTTCCGCTGACCCAACTTCAATAACGCATGATCACTGAAATGGATTTCCACTCGTTCATCATGACATATGAAAAACCCTCCGTATGGGAGAGTTTTTCATGCAGTGGATTAACGCTTAGACCACTGAGGGGCTTTGCTTGTCCCTCACAAGAAATGGCATCGCGGCTGCTCACCTACCGGTGGCCGCATATGCAAAATGCCATTTCATGTGTTTGGACTGCGGAAGGATGATGAAAAAGAACGCCCGAGATTATCGGGCGTTCTTTTTGTATTACTACCGTTTAGACCACTGGGGAGCCTTCCTTGCTTTCTTGAGGCCTGGTTTCTTGCGCTCTTTGGCGCGCGGGTCGCGTTTGAGGAACTTAGCGGCCTTGAGCACTGTGCGCGTCTTCGGCTCTGCCTTGATGATGGCGCGGGAGATGGCGTGCCGCACAGCGTCTGCCTGGGCGGCAACACCACCGCCCTCTACGTGCGCGACGACTGCATAATGCTCCGCGCTCTGCGCAGTGCCGAGTGCTTCTTCCGCGATCTTTGCGCGTTCATTTGTCTTAAAATATTCTTTCGGGGTCTTGCCGTTGACCATGACACTGCCCTTCGGAGCGGCGGTCATGCGCACTGTCGCGATGGCGGTCTTGCGGCGTCCGACAGCGATGATGTATTTGGTTGGCATATTAGGCGTTGATGATGAGGTTCTTCATGCGCAACTTGCGGAGCTTGTTGCGCGGTATCATGCCGTCAATCGTCTTTTTGAGGACCTCCGCGACGCCCTTTTTCGTGACCATCTCGGCCATGGTCATCTCGCGCTGACCTCCCGGATAGCCGGTGTAGCGCAGGTAGACCTTGCCTTCCGTGCGGCGCGCCGGGAGGTGAAGCTTGTCGGCGTTCATGATGGTGACCGTGACCGGCAATGCTTGATTCTTGGTGAAGTGGACGCTCCTCTTCCCGAGGAGCGCATGCGCCGCCTCGCTCGCCACGCGGCCGAGCGTGCGGTCGGTCGCGTCAATCGTGTGAATCATCTCCTTTGGTGTCGTGTTGAGTGTCATAGGCAATTAGGAAACCTTACACTACGCATCACTTTTACGGAAGTGCCCGCAAAAGTTCTACTCAGTGTTAAGAGAAATATAGTCGTCATACTCTTTATTTCTCTAAACAAAAGCGATATACGCAAGTTTGCGGGCATCGTTGAAGCCGCGCTTGGTGCGCTTGATGACACGCGTATAGCCGCCGGCGCGTCCCGTGTAGCGGGGGCCGATGGAGTCGAAAAGTTTCTTGACGGCATCCTTATCGCCGAGGCGTGTCTGTGTGAGCCGGCGGCTTGCAAGCGTGTTTTTCTTAGCATATGTCACGAGACGCTCGATGAACGGGCGCAGTGCTTTTGCTTTCGCTTCGGTGGTTGAGATGCGCTCATGCATGACCAGGGAGCGCGCAAGCGAGCGCAGGAGCGCCCGGCGCTGATTACTCGGACGACCGAAGATCTGTGCTTTCTTGGTAAATGCCATACCCCGTATGATTAGTTTGCGCGAAGGCGCGCCGAATAATAACCCACGCTTATGCAGCGCGAAGGTGCGATTGGGATTGCGAGCGATTGGTGACTCAAGTTAATCATACGGGGCATACGTTATTATTCGCTCTTGAGCGTGAGTCCGTGACCGGCAAGCGCTTCCGAGATCTCCTCAATCGCCTTGTCGCCGATGCCATCAAGCTCTTTGAGCGCGCGTGCCGTCTTACGTGCGAGGCCTGCGGCGCTCTTGATGCTCGCGTCTTCTAGAGCAGAGGTGATGCGTGGCGAAAGGCCGAGGTCAGCGACTTTAATCTTGGTCGCATCGGAGCCACTTTCTGCGCTTTTGCCGGAATAGCCGTTCTCGGTCTCAATTGTGGCGCTCTCCTGGAAGCCGATAACGGCCTTGAGCTGATGGATCATCGTCTCAATGGAGCGCTCCAACGCCTCTCTCGGAGCTATCGTGCCATTGGTCTCAATAAGGATGCGCAAACGATTGAAATCGGTGCGATCCCCAACGCGCATGTTCTCCACTTCGTAATTCACGCGGCGGATGGGCGTAAAGGTCGCATCAAGTGCGATAGTGCCGATATCTACCTTGTCGCGGGTAAGCACTTCGCGTGCGACGTATCCGAGGCCGCGCTCAATAGTGGCTTCCAGTTCGAGTGATGCTTTGCCCGACAGATCGCAAATGTGCTGTCCCGGATTCTTTATCTCCACCTGACTCGGTGTCTTGAGGTCTTTTGCCGTGACTTCGCCAGCGCCCTTGGCCACGAGCGATATGGTCTGCGGCTCATCGCCGTGGAGGACGAAATGAACACGCTTAAGATTCAAAAGGATTTCCATGACCGTCTCACGTACGCCGTCAATGGTGGCGAATTCGTGCGGGACGCCTTCTATCTTCACTTGCGTGACGGTCGCGCCGGGAAGCGAGGAAAGGATGATGCGGCGGAGCGAATTGCCGAGCGTGTGGCCGTAGCCCGGGTAGAGCGAGTCAATTTCATAAACGCCTTGCAAACCTTCTTCGGAAACAATGCGGGGCTTACTCGGAAGTGTAATATGGTATTCCATAACTCAATCGTTGTTACCAATTAATTAATGAGGACGAGCACGTAATAATATTATCTCGTGTAGAACGAGAGCACCGCGACGAGGTCGCCCGCCGGATCCGCAGACGAGTGGGTCGGCCGCTCTTTGACCAAGCCCTGCATCGACTTGGGGTCCCACAGGAGCCAGGATGGAGCCGGATGCTCCGCGAAGCGGTCCGCAAAACCAAGGAGCACGCCGTGCTCCTTGGAACCCTCGCGCACGCTGATGCGATCGCCGACCTGAAGCGCATGCGAGGGAATGCGGGTTTTCTTGTCGCCGACCATCATATGACCATGAGCGACCATCTGACGTGCGGCCCTACGCGTGCGCGCGAGGCCGAGACGCCAGATGACGTTATCAAGGCGAAGCTCAAGAAGCTCATGGAGGCGGTCGCTCGGGTTCGTCGTGTGCACGGCGGCGAGCGCCTTATGCACGTAATTGCGGAATTGCTTTTCCGACAGGCCGTACGTGATGCGCACCTTCTGCTTCTCTAACATTTGCTTGCCGTACTCGCTTTGACGTCCGCGTCCGCGACGCTTGTTCTTCGCGCTGCGGTCGGCGGACAGCGCGAACTTCTGCGTCTGAGCTTTCTCAAAGACGGATGCACCGAGGCGCTTGGCTATTTTGTATCGTGGGCCGGTTATCATAATTGTTTATACGCGTCGTGGCTTAGGCGGCCGCGGACCGTTATGCGGCACTGGCGTGACGTCCTTGATAGATTGAATCTGGATGCCTTTCCCAGAAAATGCCCGCAACACCGACTCGCGGCCGGCACCGACACCGCGAATGATAACGGTCGCCTCTTTGAGACCTATCATCGCGCACTTTTCGCCGAGGAACTCGCCCACCTTTGCCGCAGCATACGGCGTGGACTTCCTCGCACCAGCGAAGCCGAGCGCGCCTGCGCTTGACGAGACGATAGCGTTCCCTTTTTCGTCCGTGAGGATGGCCTTTGTGTTGTTGAAAGTCGCGTCCACATAGAGAACACCTTTCTCCAAATGGCGCTTCGTGACTTTGGAGAGGGCTCGCTCCTTGCGTCCCTGATCCATCCCGCGGCCGGACTTCTTGATGATACGTTTCTTTCCCATACTTAGGTTTTCTCAAGCGTGCGCCGACCAGAGGTCATCGTCTTACGGACGTTGCCGCGGCGCGTGCGTGAGTTGGTCTTGGTGCGCTGGCCGCGTACCGGCAATCCGCGCGAGTGGCGTTCACCACGCGCTGAACGAATATCCTTCAGACGTTTGATGTTCTGTCCTATCTCGCGGCGCAATTCGCCCTCAATGGTGAACTCTTCCGCGAGAGCGCGAATCTTCTGTTCCTCATCGCCCTTTAGCTCGCTACCCTTCTTGTTCGCAGGAATGCCGACGGTCTTCAATATCTGCCGCGCACGCGTCGGCCCGATGCCGAAAATAAGCGGCAATGAATACGCAAGTTGTTTGTTATCCGGAATGGTGACACCAGCGATACGCATATATGAAAATAGATCGATTATCCTTGGCGCGCCTTGCGTCGAGGATTCTTCTTATTAATACGATACAAACGCCCGCCGCGCCGGACGAGTTGATCTGCTGGCTGTTGCTTCTTTATTGAGGCACGGACTTTCATCGTAAAGGTGTGATAGTAGTTACGTTAATCGGCGCACAATCCTCGCACGGCCCCCGTAGGGATCAAGTATCATGTCTACTTGATCACCCATCAAGACGCGGATGCGGTGCAGGCGCATCTTGCCTGCAAGATAAGCGAGCACAAGTTCCCCCTCTTCTGCCTCCCCGTCTGCGGGGAGGATTTCTTTCGCTTCGCCCTCGCCGGACGCGCCCAGTGAGGCCTCCAGAGATAAACGAACACGAAAAAGTGAATTTGGCAACACTTCTTCAACGGTGCCAACCGCCGTTTTTTTCTCTTCGCCGTCGCTCATTTGCTAATCATTAAATATGCAGACGCCATATCAATCTAGCAGATGCTTGAAAAAGCGTCAATGCGTCTCTGCGGCCATCACGATAGAGATGGAGGACGGATCCTCTGGGAACGACTGTCTCCAGAATGGCCGGAGGATGATGATTGCCTTTTTGACCTCCGGATAACTTGTGAGGGCAACTTCTGCCTCCGAACGTGTCTTTCCGCTTACCGCCGCAGCAATGCGCGCCGGATCAACTGTATACACGAGCGAAGCCGTACCAGTGATTGTGAAGGAAAGGGATGCGGTCTCCGGGTCCGGAATACCGTTAGTCCCCTTGAATATGAGACCATCGGCAGATGAGAGTGTCAGCGGCTCGCCATTGTAGCCGATACCGCTCACCGAAGTAGCGATGGCTTTGGCAAGGGCGGCATTCGGGAAAATAACCGCCGTCATGGTTCCCTGTTCTTTCACATCCACCTGGCCGGTCGTTGAGGACGGTTCAGCCGCGGATGCCTGATAAGTCGTCGTCGCGGCGCCAGTGAGAAGCACGTAGCCGGAGGGGATTTGCGTCTGAATGCTTGCAGCGAGGTCCGGCGCGAGTGCCGCTATGAGCGCACTGCGCGTCTGCGCTTCAAGTGCCGCATCCACTACGGGTACATTCCCCGAGGCCCCACCTTCCATAGGAGTCGTTGAGCGTGCATAGACCTGGCTCGCGAGCGGTGTCCCCGCAAATCCCGGAATAGTGAAGGAAGTAGGACCCACATTATAGGAACTACCCGTCTGATCGGCATAGACCTTTACGTTAATACTGCCGGGCTTGGATGATGTGCCTCCCGGAATTGTCACCGCCGAATGGATGCGGAAGATGAGTCCACTTGCGGTCGCGAAACGAGTGTTCGTGATGAGTTTCTGCGCCTTTGCTTGAGTATTGTAGATAGTGAGCATGCCGGACGCAGAGGAATTCACTGTTTTGGTGCCGCTACCCTTCACGCTTTGCGAGGCGATCTTCTGGGCCGTGATGATCTCATATGGCAAATTGCCGGCGCTCTTTTGGGCCGTGAAAGAACTCTGCACCGCCGCAGAAACGGTATTCGGCGTTAGCTCGATCTTCGCATTTGAGAAATAAGAAAGCGCCCCAAAGGAGGCGGCTATGACAACTACAACGATGATGATCGTTGTGTAGGGGAATGTGGATGGGCGCTCGGACGGATGTGATGGTCCTCGACCGGCGACTGTGGGAAGTTGTTCACTCTCTTTACGGCGGGAAGGCGGAATGATGTCATCAAGTGTACGCATGGGAGAAGTATAACAGAGTTTCTAGCGCAAGCTCGGATGGTCGCTGTGTATTAAGTCCTTTTCTTCGGACGCGTGGTGCTGCCAGAAAAGAGTCATGAGAAGAAGTTGAAGATCTGGCGGTGTGGTACCGGTCTGCTGTATCAATCCGAGGATGTGATTGGCGAAGACCGGAACGATCTTCGACGAACTACTCGAGAGTCGAAGCTTTCCGTTATACATGGAGCCAAGTATTTTTTGCAGAGACGGAATTTTGGACTCTTCCGCGAGGAGAAATATCGTTCGCGGCAATGGATAGCGCTCTTGAAACTTGGAAAATTCACTCGCTATCTTTCTTATCCAATCATCGCTGCCGGTAACGCCATCCGATACTTCGGACAAAGCGACGAACAGGTCTTTGCGCACGAGTGCAATAGAAGTCACCGACCCGGTCGCATCGAGAATGAGAGCATCTCGTTCGTGCGGAAACGCCGTACGCATCGCCTGATAGCGCAACGAACTGCCCGCGATAAGCATACTGTCTTTCGTGTGATACAGGCCCTGAAGGATCGCGGCTATGCCGGCAGCTACGGGTTCGTCTATGAATGACGTTAGAACGATGACGGACGCGCGATGCACTTTCTTCCCATACGGATCGCGTGTTTCGTACCCATTGAGGATAGTGCCGATGATGCTTTCATCGGCAAGCAATTTTCCGGGCGGAGTAACGCCGGTCTTCTGTAATGCGGTGATCGTCATGCTTCTAGTAAAAACAAATGGAGTTTGCCGTTCAAAGTGTTCAGTGCGCACTGATGTCGTCTGCCATGGAGCATCGACGGAGACAAGGATGGTACCGCTATGACCGCTGCCGGTAGCGCGCATCAAGGCCGGCGCACCTTCAAGAATGAGTGTGGCGCCGAGCACTTTAAGCGTGTGCAGCATTGCGTGTTCAGGGAACTCACCTTTTCTGATCTGAATCGGGAGACGTTGCGTGTAGAGCAAAACTGGTTTCTTGCCCTCCACATAGTGTGCATATGCGCCCGCGACCGAATCCGTACCTATATCTATCAGTACGACTGATTTCGCATGTTTTTTGTTGCGAAAAAAATCAGAAAAGAAACTCATCCTCTCATTCTAACACTGCCTTAATGCGACGAACGCCCGCGGATGACGCTTCCTCCTTCAAAATCTTGAACTTTTTACCGCCTTGTCCGAGTTCGCTTGTGTTACTCACATGCGGACCGCCGCAGAACTCTATGGAGAATGGTTTCAAGCCCTGCCTGCCGGCAGGCAGGGGTCCGATCGAATACACCGAGACCATGTCAGGATAGGTCGCGCCGAATTCATGTTCTGCGCCGAGCTTTTCCGCCTCCTCCTTTTTCATATCCGTACGAACGACGGGGATGCCTTCGGAAATCTTCTCGTTCACGATTTTTTCTACCTCAGCTTTCTGTTCTGACGTCATTTTCTGCCCGTAGGAGAAGTCAATGCGCAAACGCTCGCTCGTGATATTGCTGCCGCGCTGATGGACCTCCGGCCCGAGCACCATCTGGAGCGCCTTCAGAAGAATATGATGCGCGGTGTGATACCGAATGGTCTGTTCAGCATGATCGGCAAGCCCGCCGGCGAATTTCTGCGCTGCTCCCGCACGCGAAAGCGCCTGATGTTCCTCCATCTTCACCTTCACGGCCTCCATATCCAATGCAATACCGCGTTCTTTTGCAATTTCTTCCGTGAGTTCCACCGGAAATCCGTATGTAGTGAAGAGCATGAAGGCATCAACGTCAGTCATTTTCTCAAGCTCGCGCAGGCCATGGGCAAGCGTTTTCCTGAATTGCGCCTCTTCTTTCTCAAGCTCGTCGCGGATAATGAATGTTGCCTCATGCACAAAAGGATAGGCCTCTCTGTATGCGCCGCCGAATCCCTCTGCAACTTCTGCAAGCACGGATTCTTTGATACTGAGCTTATCGGCTTCTCGGATAGAGCGGCGAATGAGGCGGCGCAATACATATCCCTGTTCGGTATTGGAAGGACGAATGCCGGAGGCGATGAAGAACGATGCTGCACGCATATGGTCAAGGATGATGCGGAATGAGCGTATCGCATTCTCATCGTCATAGGATTTCCCCGAGCGCTTTTCGAGCGCGGCGCGCGCCGCATTAAATACATCAATGAGAAATATATCGGGATTCCCAAGTGTAGCGGCCGTGAGTCGTTCCAAGCCGCCGCCGAAATCCACATTTCTTTTCGGCAGTTCCTTAAAAGTACCCTCCGGTTGCTTGATGAATTGCATGAAAACCGAATTACCGATTTCAACGAAGCGTCCGCAGTCGCAGTTGGGATGGCATTCTTCGCCGAACTTCGCATCATGCGGGAGGCCGAAATCGTAAAACACTTCGGAATCGGGGCCTCCTATCTCTCCCGGAGGCATTTTGGTCGGTATGCCGGCGCGGCTCCACCAATTCTTTTTTGCGCCGTAGGAAAACAGATGGTCGTCAGGAACGCCGATCTTTTTCCAAATGTCTGCGGATTCCGTATCTGCTTCCATCGCGCTCTCCTGGTCGCCGGAAAAAGTTGTTACATATAATTTTCTTGGATCAAGGCCGATTCCCTCTTCTTTGTCAGTAAGAAATGCGAAGAACCACGGAAGCTGCTCCTGCTTGAAATAATCGCCCAAAGACCAATTGCCGAGCATTTCAAAAAAGGTCGTATGGCGATTGTCCCCCACTTCTTCTATGTCTTCGGAGCGAAATGACATCTGAGAATTCACCAGACGCGAGCCCTCCGGATGCAGCTGACCCAAAAGATATGGCACTAAGGGCTGCATGCCGCTGCTTGTGAAAAGCGTCGTCGGATCATTTTCGGGCACGATGGGAGCCGAAGGGATGATCATATGTCCTCGCGCTTTAAAAAACGCAAAGTATTTACTTCTCACTTCGCTGACGCTTGTCCCGTTTGAACGCGAATCCTCGAGTTTTCTAACGGGGGTCATAGTGTGGAAATCATATCAATTTTTTTGGAAGGTGCCCGATGCTGCTAGCGCAAACTTGCTCTGTGGGATGAGATCAGCGGCGTTCTTGATATCGACAAGCGATACAGAACGGATGATCTCCGGATACTCGGTCAGATACGAGAGGTCGAAGCCAAGTGCGCCGATAGAGTGCAGAGTCGAGGCGAGATTCCGTGTAGTCGAGAGAGCGACTAGATATGATCCGGCGATCTCTTCCTTCCTCTTCTCGAGCGCTGTCTCCATCAAACCCTTTGAAAAGAAGTTGCCTATCTCTTCGCGGAGTTTTGCAACGGACTCTTCATACCGCTGCGGCGAGAAGGTCGCCCAAATCTTGAAATATCCATCCGCACCTGAAGTCAGACCAGCGAGCGTGGCAGATACGCCATAAGTGAGGCCATCGCGCTCACGGATGGTCTGCATGAGATGCGCAGAGAATCCGCCACCGAGCATCTCGGTAAGCACTTTCGCAGGATGATACAGCTGATGATGCACAGTGAGCGGAAGTGTGGTGCCGAGAAGAACGTCTATATTCGCTTTGTCGGCAATTTCGATTAATCTCTCGCTTGAGTTCTGTGCTTTCTTGCTCATCTGCTTCACTGGCGCTATCGAGGTTCCCTGCCCGAGCTTTTTGAACGCTTTTAGAGCAATCGCTTGCGCAGATGCGACTTCAATATCTCCCACTATCGCGAGCACGAGACCGCCCCTCCCTAGCATTTTTCTGAAATCCTGAAGATGCGAGCGGCGCGTTGCGGCAACATTCTTCTCTTCATCTTTGGTAGGACGCAGGTAATTCACATGCTCTGGGTCATAGAGAAGCTCCGTGAGAGCTCGTTCTGCTTGAGTGCGCGTATCGGATTTTTCTTCAGAAAGCTCGCCGAGCGTACGTACCTTCGCATTCTTCACCTCTCCCTCTGGAAAACTCGCCTCATTTAAACACTCGGTGATAGTAGCGAGGAGTACGGGCAGGTCCTCCGGAAAACAGCGTCCGGAGAACGCCGTACGATCGCCGGATGAAGAGAAGGATAATGAGATGCCGCGCCTAGCAAGCATTTCTCGGATAACGCTTTTCTTTTTCTTGACGGTGCCCGCATCAAGCAATTCAGAAGCCAATCCTGAGACGACGTTGAGTGTAGCGGAAAGCATGTTCGGGCCGCCGAGCACACTACCCTCGACTGTGACGATGTCGTGCGCGCGAGTCGGTGCAAGGAACAATCTGCCGCTCTCTACTATCGGAAACTCTTGTGCTGATAGATGTTCGTTTTTCATGCGTCGGTGCCAATAAAATAACCAATGGTGCTTTGATCATCGACGAGGTATTTCTTCGCAACCTTCTGCACGTCTTTCGCAGTTACTCTCGAGAGCGCCTGCGGAAGTGTCACGAATCGCATCCAATCGCCAACCGCTATCTCTTCATTGAGAGACGAGAGGAGTGCGTATGGACCATCGCGCCGCGAAGCAATATAAGCGCGCAAGGAGCGTTTCGAGCGCGCAAGCTCTTGAGCAGTGATGCCTTTCACGACGATCTTGTCGAACTCTTGTTTGACCCGTTTTTCGACAGCTTTGTGCCGTGCGCGTGGCGCGAGAGTGATATAGGAAATCAAAAGCGATGGGTCGCGGAACTGGTAGCAGATGGTGGTGACGTCTGTGGCGATGGCTGAGTCGATGAGCGCACGATACAGACGGCTCGTTTTCCCGTCACTAAGGATGAGAGAGAGGATGAGGAGTGCTGGGAGATCGGTATCTGTAGCCCCCGGAATCTTGTGTGCGAGAGCGAGCATGTTGGTATGACCGGCGCGCTTCACGACGGCACGACGCTCGCCTTCCTGCTTTGGCTCCTCAGTATACATCGTTGGATATGCTGAAGGAGCTTTCCCGTGCACTCCGAACTCCTTCACGATAGTCGCAAGAGTCACCGCGACATCGAAACCTCCGATTACTGAAATGGTCGCATTGTCCGGATGATAAAAGTCGTCATAGAATTTCTTAAGCCGTTCGATCGGTACCTGTTCGATATCACTCCTCCATCCGATAGTCGAATGATGATACGGATGAGCTTCGTACGCGAGCGCCCAGAGCTGCTTATCAAGCACTTCCATAGGAAGATTTTCTCCGCGTTCAAATTCATTCCGTACTACTGGCATCTCAGAAATCCGATCCTCCTCTTTAATGAATGCTGTGCGCATACGATCGGCCTCGAGCGCTATCGCCGTCGGGAGATGCTCCTGAGGAAGCATCTCAAAGTAGTTCGTACGATCGTTCCAGGTCGTCGCATTCACTAAAGCACCTTTCGTCTCGAGTAGATCCCAGACCGTACCCCCTTTCTCTTTATTGAAATTGTCCGAACCCTTGAACATGAGATGTTCAAGCAAGTGCGTCGCGCCTGTATACCCTATCGCTTCATTTCTGGAACCGACCCGGTACGTCACCATGATTCCAGCCACAAGCGCTACAGGGTCGGGCGAAAGCAGGATTTGGAGCCCGTTCGCATCGAGGCGATACTCATGAATATTCTCGAGAGAACGGATGAAAGTCGTGCCAGCAACAGTCGGCATTGAAGATGTAGATGAGGAACTCATACTCCTCTACTGTAGCAAACCGGCTTAGAATCTACAAAAATGTTTCTCGTTCCTTCGCATGCGCCTCAGCAAGGCGTGCTGTGAGCCGATGTTTTGGTAATCGCGCATGAGCGATACGCAATACCTCGCCGTGATACCACAGATATTCCTCTACCGGCTGCTTCCAGCGTTTCAAAAGTACCGCACCTTCTTTCTGAAATGCTTCAAGTTTGCTTTCGATATTATCTATCTTGTCGGCAATGGCGATGAGCACAGCATCGTCACTCGCGCTCTCGACCTGCGCGAGATAGTGCGTCTTACGCCCTTTCCAATCGAGCGTAGCCCCATCTTTTTCTTTTATCTCACTCACTGATTCGACAAGTCCCGCAACATTCTCGTTGAAAATCTCGATGATCTCTTCGCACGTAGTTTTAGTATCTTCTAGCGTATCGTGCAGGAGCGCCGCGGTCACCACATCATCGTTCGCTCCATCTTCGGCGACAAGGAGCGCAACCGAAAAGAGATGGGTGATATACGGCAAGGGTTCTGTCTCTTGGCGCATGTGCCCATGATGCTTGCGCGCCGCGAATTGAATTGCCTTTTTTATCTGCGGCGTATGGTTCATCTGTCGAGTATATCCTAAAATGGTAGAAGTCCGGCAATCAATAAAATTTAGAAAATAAAACTGGCGGCTGGAGATGTTTGACATCTACCGAACCGCCAGTGAAGTTGTGGCGTTGTTACGCCGAAGTGCTTGCAGGCACACGGAGGATTCCCTTGGAAACGATTTCCCAGTTCGCGACGCCAAATGCGGCGCCGAGAAGTCCGCCGAAGACGACGAACACCACCTGCTCCGGAAACGACATCGTCGCCGACGCGAACCAGATGTAGCTCGTGGCGCCACCAAGCGTTCCATCGAGCGCACAGAGCACCCGCTTCTCCGAGTGGATTAGCTTGAACAAATGCCATGCGAACTCACCAAAGAAGCGGATTGCCGCCCATGCAGCGATGACGAGATACTTCCATAGCGTCCACACGAAGAACAAGATGGTGAGACCGAGACCTTTGGCAAACCAGCGAGTGAAATCTTGGTAGCTTAGCAGTTTTCTCTGAGATTCTTCCGCTTCAGACTCTTGGTTAGTCATACCGATAAAGGTAAAAAGTCCCACACAGATGGTTGCCCATATTTGAATTTCGATGAAAAGGGCTCCCATTACGAACAGTTGGCTGATGGTTATCTCCTTTGTGTCCATGCGAGGAGGGAGCAAGAAAAACATGAGAACGGCTATAATTGCCGAAGAATAGAAGAAAGGGTGGGGTTCGGAGAACCACTCTCTCGCTTGTGCGATTGCGTCCTCCCATATAACCACACTTTCTCGTCCGGCGGCGCGCAAGGCGATGGGAATCGTTTTGCGAGCCTCACGGAACTCGTAGCTGATGTAGCCGCCCGCCATTCCCGCGATGAGACCGAACCACCAGTAGACCGGCGCGAACATAAGCGCAACCGCGCAACAGAGCACACCGCCGATGAAACAAGCAACTGCGATCTTTTTTGTCTCCATTGAGGATCTCCTTTTCTCTTGATTTTATTATTGATGAGCAGAATATCCAAAGGCAGTATAATACCATTTATACTAAGATGTCAAGTTGTTGTGTACCCTTAGCACTTCTCGGCGCTACAACCAGTCGATAGGGGTTTTGTCGTGGGCAATGAGGTACTCGTTTGCGCGACTGAAATGCTTACAGCCGAAGAAGCCATTGTTCACAGAAAAGGGAGAAGGGTGCGGGGCTTCAAGCACGAGATGTTTGCTCCGGTCGATATGTGCACCCTTCGCTTTCGCATAATTCCCCCAGAGCATGAAAACGAGATGCTCGCGTTCGTCCGAGAGTGCGCGGATGGCTGCGTCGGTGAAGAGTTCCCAACCGCGCGTCTGGTGCGAGCCGGCAGCATGAGCACGCACGGTAAGCGTTGAGTTAAGGAGGAGAACGCCCTGATGCGCCCACCGGGAAAGATTGCCGCTTTTGTGCACCAACGGCTTCCTGAGATCGCTTTCGATCTCCTTAAAAATATTCTGGAGTGAAGGCGGCACAATTTCCTTCTCGCCGACCGCAAAAGCAAGACCGTTGGCCTGCCGTTCTCCGTGATAGGGGTCTTGGCCGAGTATCACAACCTCCACGCTTTCAAACGGACAGAGATCAAACGCGCGGAAAATATCCTTTGGTGGCGGATACACCGTTCCATCCTGATATTCCTTCTTCACAAACGCCGCGAGTTCCGTAAAATACGACTGCTCGAATTCCCCTGCCAATCTTTTCTCCCATGACGGTTCTATCTTAACCTTCATGTCTGCGTATCAGAGAGCCCCTTCCTTTTCCAATAGTTCGCGCTTGTGTTTGCGGCCGCGATTGTATCCGCCGAGCGTACCGTCGGCTCGAATGACGCGATGGCATGGAACGGTCGGGTCATAGTTATTCTTCATGACAGTGCCGACGGCGCGTGCGGCTCGGGGATGGCCGACGGCTTTTGCCACAGCCGCATAACTACGCGTCTCGCCTTTTGGAATTTGGCGTACAGCATTTCGGACTATGTCGGCAAATGAATTCTTTTTCATGCCATCAAATTATTCTTTCTTCTTATTCTTAGTATGAAGTTCACGGAAAATCTTTCCGGCATTCTCCCGATACGTGCAATATTCGCACGGACCGCCGCCGAACGACGTTCCTATATTCGGGATCTCTTTGCTCAGAAGCATTTCCTTCATGTCAAAAATCGCCGGCTCCACCCACGTGTCGCTACCCGTGTATGGAATAAGTTCCACATCAAATTCAAGTTTTCCATCGAACGCCTCCGCATCGGCCTTGCCGTTGACGTACACGAAATAGCCAGTCGGTGACACCTTGAATCCGTTCTGACGAAAGAGCCATTGATAGATTTCCATCTGCCGCTTATACGAATCGTACAGGTCGTCCACGGTACTCGGGCCTATTTTCTTGCTGGTCGCTTTGTAGTCCACAATGATGAATTCTCCTTCGGGATTGACCCAGACGTCGTCAATGCCTCCCCGAATGAGGAGGTTTGTTGGCTCATGCAGGAACGTGATGCCGCGACGAAGCGCATCGCGCCACTCCTCCATCCGCTCATCGACGAGAGGCACTGCATCAAGGCCGTAGCGCTGCAGAAGAGGATGCTGGGACGCTTGGGCGCGATGGATATCGAACTCGCGTTTCAAAAGCTCGTCAACGGCGTTATTGAGCGTAAACGCCGGCATGGAGGGCCGCTTCACGCCGAGCCGCATATCGAGATACGCGCAGCGCGGACATTCCGTAAAGAGATCGAGTTTGGAACGACTGACCTTAAACGGCTCGCGTGAAGATGGGTCGAACGGTCCTTGCGTCCTCGCTCTGAAACTATTGGGCTTCATATCACTCGGTGGTCTTGAAATACGAGATGACACGCGCGCCGGAATCGAAATCCACATACACGCTGAGCGTAGAAAGGTCAAAGGCATCAGTGCCGTCATTGCGGTACAGTTGTACCGCGTAAGGACGACCCGGCTCGGTTGCGCGCAAGAGAGGGATGGAGATTGAGCTTCGCGGACCGCTTACCCGTACGGCACCAAGCACATTCCCCAAAGTGCTGCCTTGCATTTCGCGCACGGCGACCCAGACGCCAGGCGGCGGTACAGTCACCGATTCAACAATAACCTCGCTGCCTGATGGTTGGTCAGCGACAGAAACCGCCCCGCTTCCCTGTCCCAATGCTTCACTGCTCTCGGCGGGACTTGAAGAAGGTTGTCCCGGTGCGAAGCCGGAGGTGCCGCCAAAGAACCACGCGCCCGCAAGGACGGCGCCGAACATGAGACCGACGATAAAGGAACTCATGGAAAAGTGGTTCATCATATGGGAACAATATCACGGGATATGGAGGGGAGCGCAAGGAGGCCCTCGACCTCCGCTAGAACCTCTCCTATCCGCTCGCTCGTGAGATGTAATACATCGAGCCGACGGCGGTCTTCCATAACTTCATCAACAGCAATGACGCCATGCTCAATAAGGAGCCATTTTTCGGCACGGGAAAGTCCGGTGAGTGTGGTTATCGGATATACTTTTGCCCGGCTCATGTGGGTAAAAAGATTCTCGTTCACGGGATACCCCCAGCCAAGGAGTTCTACGCCCGAACATTCGGCATACGCGATGGCTTCAGAAGTGAATTTCGTATTCGTAACCAACAGACCTCTATCGATTGGGCATGCGCGGATAGAAGGGTCGCAATTGAAAATATCATCAAACCGACTCTTCACATATAGAGCGATCTTTAGATCGGTTTTATAGCCCGGGTCGTTGTGGTACTTCAATTCTGCAGCGATGAAAGTGTTCTGTTCCGGATGCGAAGCATAAAAATCGACTTCGTGCGGCACGCACTTTCCCTGGATGGTCTTACGCGTCTCCACCTGCCAACCCTCGGCCCGAAAGAGATGCGAGACAAAATCTTCAAACGGATGCCCTGACGGACCGAGTTCAAGCAACGCGCGGCGCAACGCATAACGCGCGGCAACCGGACGTGCTTCTTTGCGCAGGAGCGCAAACGCGCGCGTATAAATTTCTTTTGAGGACGTACCCGGCGCGACGGTGTTTGTAATGCTTTCCGCTATGCGTTGCGCCGCATAGGCACCTGCGCCGGAACGCTCAAGCGACACGACGAGGCGCTCCGGATTGAAGATTTCCTTTGTCCCGTCTGCCTTACTAATAATCGGCATCCTTGTCATGGTGCGCTTATGGTCGCTGGCGCGCCGTTGACGGTCGCGATGATCGGCAAACGTGCGGGTGCCGTGATCGTTGTTTGAAAAGAGATAGGAGTCGGCAATTGGAGGCAGATACCTGTGTCGGTATGCATAGAAATAGCTACAAGAATGCTTTGTGTGCTTGATGCGTCGCTCATCATATTCGCTTCGGCGCTTGCGGTAGCGCATGCGTTCGGCGCCTCTACCGAACCAGTGATGGTATGGAGATCTTTCTTAAAGACGTCGCGCAACGTGACGACAGGAACACTTATTGTCTCAGAAGAAAGTGGTGACTTCACGCCAAGATCGCGGGTATGTGGCACGGAGAGCATAAAGGTGATGAGGACGACGAAAGCGATGATAGCTGCAGCAACCCATAGGCGCATATGATTCACTCTGTTCGATATGGGATGAGAACTCATCCCTGTCTGTTCGTCGGTATCTTCAATAGGATTCATGAAGCAATAATACCACCACCGACAAGTTCGCCAGAATGATAGAAAACAAGCGATTGGCCGGGAGCGGGAATATCCGGAAGCGGTTCCGAACTCACGAAACGATCTCCCCTGATGCTTCCCGGTACATGCGGACCTCGATAGCGATAGTGCGCTTCCGTAACATTCTCCGGTACGTCAAACCAATTAGCATCGGTGAATGGTATCTCTTGGTGCGAGGGAGCGGAATGCGGAAGCCGCGTCTTCCCCACGATAAGCTCATTCTTGGCGACATCTTTTGCGAGCACGAACCACGGACCTTTCTCAAGAGCACCCTTGAGCGCAACGCGCTCGCCGATAGTGGAGAGTAGAGCGCTTCCGTGCTGGCCAAGGACGCGTCCCTGCTCGTCAAGTGCACGGCCGGACAGAACATCAAATTCGCTGCGCAGGAATTCTTCAACTGAAATGTTGCCGAGAAAGCAAATACCCTGGCTGTCCTTTTTTTGCGCAACCGGCAGATCAAAATGCTTTGCAAGTTCGCGCACTTTTTTCTTTTCATAGGAACCCACGGGAAACAGCGTTCCGGCCAGAATGTCTTTGGGCACCGCCCAGAGGAAATAACTCTGATCATTCTCTCCCGAGCGATAATGTCCCATCGCGATGGCGTCGGCTCCCTGTGCCATGGCATAGCGCGAGAACGCACCGAACTTCACTTCACGATTGCACATGACATCAGGATTCGGCGTGCGGCCGGCGCGATATTCGGCCAAGAGATAATCAATGACTCCCTTTTTGTATTCAACGCTCGCGTCAAGCGTACGGAACGGTATCTGAAGCCGCGCCGCAACCCGCATCGCGTCGCGGCGCTCCTCTGCCCATGAGCAGGGCATCCCGGGCGGATACCAACCCTTGATGAATACGCCCGTTACGTATGCACCCGCCTGCTTCAAAAGTGCCGCCGACACCGCGGAGTCCACTCCTCCCGACAACCCGACGAAGACCTTTCTTTTAAGAGGGGTATTTGTTTGTTTGTGTTTATTCCAAATTCTGGTCATATTCGTTTCGTTCACCGGGCCTAATGTGGCCCCAGCATTAAAAGTACCGGGAATGTCAGTTTTGTCCATTTCCCGTTCGTGAATCTTATTCGGCAGAGGGATGGTGGCAAAAATCTTGACGCTCTCGCCTTCGATCACCACTTCATCAATTAAGAGTTTGATTATATCTTTTTTCAGACGTTCTGTCACTATTTTCGGATCGTTTATTTTGCTCAAAAACTTATAGCAGGTTTCTTTAAACAGATCGATCTTTGCGCTCACGTCATGCTGAACGTTGAGCTTCATCATCAAAGCATCACGCTCGGAAATAAGCTTCTCCTCGCTAAGTTCGATATCAGTTTTCTCTTTCCTCAATTCCGGAAGCGTCATCACTTCGGCTTTAAACGCCTCGGTGATTCGTTTCTTGGCCACCTCAAGTTTTTTGACCGCGCCGGATATATAATCTAATCGGCCTTCGATACTTTTGGCTCGTTCCTCGTTCAGTATGGATTCGTCACGGAACGTGTTAAAAACATCTTCCGGATTTTTCAAGATCGATTGTACCGTGTTCCAAACTATTGGCTCGATCTGATCCGCTCGCAGATACGGACTATGGCAATTCTCTACCGGATTATTATTCATCCGGCTTTTGCAGTAGTAATAAATGACGCCACTTTTTTCCTGATGACCGCGATACTTGAGATGGTCTTTACCGCATCGGATGAGTCCTTGCAGTAGATATGTTTGCTTGGTACATCGTTTGGCGAACATCAAATTCTTTCTAGCTTGCAGGAGTCCTTTCTTATGCTGTTCATCGGAGACGATCCTTGGTATCTCTATCGGAAACCATTCCTCTTTGGCTCTTTTGATTTGTCTGACTTTAGGCTTCCCCGTCCGAAGATTCGCCACGTCCAATTTGATGGTCTGATTTTTACAGCAGTACCATCGACCGGTGTACGCTTCGTTGGCCAGAACGTTTCGTATTGTCACTTCGCTCCACCAGCCCAGCGGAAACTTTTTCAATCCTTTCATCTTGCGATTCTTTTCGTTATTTTTCAGAGCGTCATATTTAGTGGGGATTTTAAGCTCAAATAGTTTGGCTTGGATTTGTCTGATGTTGAGTTTGTCCTCGGTGTACCAGTCATAAATCATCTTCACTACCTTAGCTTCGGTTTCGTCAAGCTCGTGTTTGCCGATCGCATAATTGTATCGATATCCGAAAAGCGGACGTCCGCCATTAAATTTGCCGGACTCTATTCTTCTTTTCATTCCGCGCTGGGTTCGCTCCATTATTTTTGCTCTCTCGAATTCACTGAACGCGCTTAAGATGGTGAATAGCAGTTTATCGTTCGGGGTTGATCCGAGCTCGCCGGTCTTAAAATGGATGGTGACGTTTTTCTTTTTGAGCTCCTCAAGGATAATCAGTTGGTTATACGTGTCTCGGCCGATTCGGTCGGCGTCATAAACCAGAAAATAGCTGACATCGTCATGCGTTTTCAAATACTCACGGAAAGCAGTGAGAGCCGGACGTATCAGTGTCGCTCCGCTGAAGCCATCATCAATGAACATCATTGTCTCGTCCGGGACCGGCAATTTGTGATTGATGGCATATTGCAACATTCCACCGATGCCATGAATTTGAGTGTCGATGGTTTGATTGCTTTTTTGTTCCTCGGTTGAAACCCGGGCGTAAAGGACTGATTTCATATTTTTATGCTCATCTTCGTTCTCAACACAGCACCCTATACTAATTTTGCTCATCCGCTAAGCTCGAGTTGCCCACAGCTGGTTCTCCGTCCGCAAGCCACTTTTTTATGATCGCGGCCTTGGCATCGGGGTATTGATTGCGTGCCAGAGCAAGTTGCATCTCGTAAGGAATAAACTCCCATCGATCGCCCGGTGACATATCTTTAAAGTTGATCTTGCTAAGCTCAATGCGGTCTTTAGGATGACCCTCTACACGATCTAAAAGTTCCTTGATGGCCGCGAGCTTCACGCCGTCATTCTGACTTCCCATAAGAGCTACGAGCATCTCATTGGCCAAGCGAAAATTCTGCTCACGAACACGCACACCGGCTTTCCGGACTATGTCCACGGTTTCTTGATGGATGATATCCAGTTCCTGCGCGTAGAGCCTATAGGTTTCCTGCAATGTTCCGGATTGTTTGAACCAATCTTTTACGCTTTGCTCGGTGAATTTGGCTTTTCTACTTTTTTCAAATTTCCTATTGATGTCCTCGGCGATATTTTGGTAGGAATACCCTTTATATTTCAGTTCGAGCGCTCGTTCGTGGTATTTGGTTATGTGTTTCAGTTTGGCCATAAAAAGTTGTGTTAAGTAGAGTTTCTTCTACTCCTGTTCGGCATCGCCTTTGGCTTCCCCATGACCCGATCAAGAATGAATGCGGCCGCTTCAAGCTTTACCATGTCATCTTTACTTTTCAGTAGGGACAATACTATTTCCGCCCCTTTGACCGGATTCCTTTTGAGCACATTTATGGCGTTCTCCATTTCCTTGCTGTATTTATTCATGGCTTCATTGATTTGATTAGCCCCTCACGACCTTCGATAAGCGCGTCAAAAGATTCCTCGTCTTTTTGCTCGGCGTACACACGTTTATCTTTGAGTTCCTCGAGGGCTCGCTGTTTCTTATAAAAATCCTCGTATGCTTTCAGATCGGGACCCACCGCCCAGCCATAATTCGGATGTTCTTTTTTCACATGGCGACGGGATATGGCTTTGACCTCGAGCAGGTGTTGAACGATACCAGCATCGGTGAGACCGACGATGTCATTGCGAATACGTCTTGGGTTTATACTTTCCGGAAATTCTCGCTTGCCGAATTTGAACGCAGGGATCACCTCTTTCGGTTCTCCATAAACCCAGAGCGGATATTTGAGCGGTACGGTTTTCAAATTCTCAAGCAGGACTTCAAAGTCCCTGATAGTTTTCTTTTCCTCCGGATTATTCAGATCGTATTCGGTTTTTGTGGCTTCCGCCGGTTGGTTGTATTTCATACGATGAATTTAAAGAGAGTCTCCAGTGTGTATTTCTTGAGCCAACCCTGTTTTGCCGCTTCCTGGATTTTCTTGAATCCTTCGATCAGTCGTTTATCCTCGAATGGCTCAAGATTCTTGGCCGCTCTTAGATTTCTTTTCAGAAATGCCTCCCACTGCTGTTTGGTCTTAAAATCTGGCTCTATGGTGTCTGCCCAGTTACCGATGATCCGAATGTGCTTTTGACTACTCTTACTGCACCAATCAACAAACTCTTTTAAGGTCATGGATATCTCGATATCCTCCAGAGTCGGCAATATAGTTTTTTGTATAGTTAGTTTTGTAGGGATTACCTTTTGTATACTTTGCTTTGCGAAATTCGGTTTATGAAGTTCGCTTTTGGAAGAGGTTACATATACATCTTCGCTTTCCGAAGATGTTCTCAAAAGGATTGCTGGACCCAAGCGGTAGTAGATATTTTTGCCACGTCGCTTGTCTTTGGTATCCAACAGTTCGCCACCGTGGTCTCTGGCTTCTATCCATCCTTTCTGGATACACCGGTCAATGGCTTTAGATATGGCGCCGGACTCACGGCCGGTCTTTTGCTTCAGCTGATAGTGTGAAATCCAATCCTCCTCTTTTCGCATTCCCTTCTCCCTATCCAAAACCCAGCCGAGTGTGGCCCGGGTAACGATAAGCACGACACGAAGCTCGGTGTCAGACATCTCTTTCATCAAGCCGTTGAAAATGATGTTAGGCGTTTGAGTTGTGTTTGGGATGTTGGCCATATTATTTTTCGTATAAGAGAGTCTTGAGTTTGCGTATGGCCGATATAAAATCTCTCACGTTGATTTCCGCTTCTCCGTCAAAGTTGTACTCGTTCATGAGCACGGATCGCATTTCCGATTCCACAAACACAAAAGACCGACGACCCGGATCATCGGTTTGATTGAGTCCTATGAGCTGTATCCCTCTTGCTAGAAGAAAACAACTCAAATAGAAGTCGGTGGTGTTATACGTTGGCTGTGATTTTTTGATTTTCATAAGGATTCTTATTTTCTATTTTCTTATCTTCCTGCTCCGGCAGGGATATCAATAAATCCCAAAGTTGCCGGATACGATCCTTCTTGTCCGGCACTTCCCGGTAAATCGTTTCGATTTTGAATTGTGGCGACCTTTTTATTCTCATAAATAAAAAAACAGACTGTTTTCTTCCAGTCTGCTCCCGCGCCCGCGATTCACCTTCGAGTCACCCGGACTCGCAGTTTATTTTCTGATCCAAGCCCGCTGGTTTTTCCAGCATATAAACTCGTCTATGCCGAATTTGGCCTTTATTTTCTTATTCACCGCCGTTTTGGCGTCGCGTATGCTTCGCTTGGGTTCCCTTCTCGCCAGATCGGCCGCTTCCATGATGTCGATCTCCGTTACCGGCGTGCCGAAAGGAACAGCGAATAAAGCCTTGCAAAGAAAATATTGGTTTGTGCTGATAGGGATCGGACACACCTTTCCGGCCCGGACGATGTCGCCGGTTTTCTCGTTAAAAATTATTCTCGTGTCAATCGGCTTTTGTTCCGGGACCGGTTCTATATGTAGCTTCAGCCAGTATTCAAAAAGACCTCTCCTGCTTGGCTTGGTGATTATAAAATCGTCCTCGTTCCATCGGTAGCTCGATATCAACTTTTTCTTTTTAAGCTCCGCTAAAACTTCCTTTTGCTGATTAATATCAAAACTTGCGGAAGTATAATTAAAATAAACCTTGGCCGGTACACGGGACAAATTATCCAGCTGGCTTATGAGAGCTTTAATAAAGCTCAATTTCTCATACTTATTTTTCATATTTATTGTCCAGTTAAACAAAAGGCTCGCGATCCGTAATCACAAAAGTGACGTAGATCGCGAGCCCTTGGACTCGGAATACCTTTCAGGTTGCCTCGTGAGGCGCTTATTTAACTGTTGATTTTATTCTATCACTTTTGCCTATCTTACGATAGATGGATGGGTGTGTATCTTATTGACTCGTCTTATCTTTTCATTTAGACTACCCTTATAAAGGGCATAACACCCTTGCATCTGTAAACTAGATGTGATAAATATAATATATTATGGAAAAGCCAAATAAAAAAGAGACCCCTCAAGAAAGATTCAAAAGGTTGGCCACGCTTCGCACGAACACTGTTCTCCGAAGGCTTAAGGTGCTTGGAAATTGTGCAAATAGACAAGCTTATCAATATACCGAGGAGGACGTGGATAAAATATTTTATGAAATTGAACGTAAATTAAAGGAAGTTAAGGCAAAATTCCACTTCCCCAAAAACCGAGAGTTCCGCTTATAAATAGCTCCTCTCCAAGAACATAAATATGAAAATAAATATGAATCAAAAGCTGAACAAAGAAATATTTTTTAAACTACTCGGTACTGTTTCTTCAGAAGAGATAGCCTCTTTGATCGAAAGTGAAGCATTTTTTGGACCCGAAAACTCTAAATGGGTGCCGTATGGTGGGCGTGAACTTAATGCTCCGCAGATTGAGGGGCAGATGAAAAGCTCAAGTAATGCTTTGGTTGAAAAAATAACAAATTCTACGGACGCATTGTTAATGAGACGATGCTACGAAGTGGAAGGTGTGCATCCTAGTAGTGGTGATCCACGATTACCAAAAACTCTATCTGAAGCAATTACAAAATATTTCGGGAGTGAGGAGGAGATAAATAAAAACCGAAGCGCGTGGGCAAGGCAACACTTAGTCGTTTTAGCTGAGGGTGATAAAAAGAGGCCGACAATTACTATTATTGATCGTGGAGAAGGGCAAACTCCTAATAGAATCCAAGATACTATCGTTGGATTGAGTGAGAGTATAAAAGAGAAGATTAATTTTGTCTTTGGTAAGTACCATCAAGGCGGATCAGCAGCCATACGCTTCGCCGGTGGCAAATCTAAATGCTACCAACTCGTTCTATCCCGACGCGCAGAAAGTATTGCTGATAAAAATGAGAAGAACGATTGGGGATTCACTTTGGTGAGACGTAGTTATAAAAATAGGGTTCCCTATTACGAATACTGTACCGACATAACTGAGGGCATTTTTTCTTTTCCTTATGATAATCCAATAAAAATTGATGGTTTAGAAATTGATTTTATCGATGGCTGTCTCATTCGTCTGTACGACTATTATCTGGATAATCCATCAAACATAACTTTCGGATTCCATTCACTAGCTTTTGATTTTGATCAGAAATTACAGAAACCTCCACTCCCTATCTTTTTGCAAGACAAGAGAGGGTGGAAGGGAGATACAAAATATACAATTGCGGGTTTGCTTAGACGAATTGAGGATAATAAAAACATTATCAATGACGACATCACACTTCCAGCGGGTTTGGGTGAGATAGGAACTCGTAATATTCGATGCATTCGCTTGAGGCATATAAGCGATGCCGAAGGAGTAAAATCTTATAAAGAACTAAATCAGAAAATATTCTATCTGGAAAATGGCTTGGCACTAGGATATGAGAATGAATCTTTTGTGCGAACAGATTGTCAACTTCCTGCTCTAGCTCCCTATCTGCTCTGTTATATTGATATGTCGGATATTCCAGTCGAACTAGCAAACATCTTTCATTCTGGAAGAGAGGAATTAGCTCGCACTGAAGATTATCACACCCTGAGAGATCGTCTAAAAAAATTCTTTGAAAATGAGATTTTCGAGAAATGGGATAGGGAATATCAAGAAAAAAGCTTGGCAAGTTCTAATGAGGATAATAAGGAACTTGATAAGCTTATAGAGAGAGCAATTGTTGACGATCCTGAACTAAAAGAGCTACTCGGTATCGGTGAAGAAATTAAGATTCCGAAAGGGAAAGACGAGGATAAAGAGAAGTATGTCGGCGAAGAACATCCAAAGATGTTTGAACTTGTAGGAAGCCAGCCCAAGGAGGTCGATAAATCTTCCTATACCCTTATATCTTTTAAGACCGACGCGGAAGACAAACTCTTTACCAGAAAAAAGAACCGCTATTACATTGATTGGTCGAAAGATTCAACCCTCCTCGATGTCGTTGTTCGCAGTATGAATAAGGGCATTGTCTCCCTCCGTGTAGATTGTAGAGAAAATGCCAAAGTTGGTGATCAAGATAAAATTACTTTCACTCTGCTAGACTCCGAGAAAGTAAAGAAATTTGAACAAACGGTTACTTTCAAAATAATCGAGACGCCTCCTTACGAAGGTTCATATTTCCCAACATACTTTAAGCCACTAAAGGAAACGTTAAGAATTCCGTCAAAAACAAATAAAAAATTCAGTTTTGCTACGGATGTTGCAAATGACTACTTTACCCGGGAAGCTGATCCTGGGTCATTTGAGTTTGAAGATCGTGACGATTTACGGCTAAAGAAATTTCGTTTAAATGACGGCATTCTTGAAGTCACCTTTTATGCCGCCACTGAAAAATTAGGAAAAATACCAGATGCCAAAATACTGATTAACAATGACGGTGATCATAAGTTTGATATCTCTATACCAATCGAGGTCATATCTCCCGAAGAAAGTTCGAAGCTTAACGAACCAAAAAGAAACCCTGTTTACGAAAGAGATTGGCCAACCCATGGATGGAATGAGCATAGCGTGGCCAGTGTTGACTCCTCTCGAACGCAAGGATTGATAGTTAATCTAAATGTGGATTCCAAACCCTTGAAGGACCTAAAAAAGATGGTGGGCCTTGATAAGGTTGGAAGTGCGGAAAATAAATATATTGCTGACACCTATATTTATTCTCTGTATCTTTACTTTGAATTAAAAAACGATCCTGATAAGGACCTGATTCTCGGTTCTGCTATGCGTGCTATTGGGAAAGCCCTACCTGGCATGATAAGGAAAATTGTTTAATTCTTTTCCATCACAACTACATACTCAAATTCGTAAGCACGAGTTTTTGACGGATTGTCCATGCCTGTAAATTTGCCGCTCTCAGTGTCGCGCCACGGAGTAATCATCTTATTAGGGATTTCGCGTTTTATAAAATCTACTTTGGTAAAACCAGCGGCCTGCATCTGTTCTGCCGCAACCTGCGCGTTTTGAATTTCTACGCCTCGAAGATTGGTATTGCCAATAATCACGCAGGCCTTTCCACCCTTCTTAAGGATTCGGTGAGTTTCGGCGAATACTTTTTGCATATCCAGAAAATAATTTGCGACATCGATAGCGAGTGGACGTTCAACTAGCATAAGATCGTCGACAATCTTTTTTCCTATGGTGCTGTTGAAGTCACCAGTTTTTTTAGCTTTTGAACTTGTGCCGATAAAAGTTCGACGAAAGTCTATAAATCCATTACTAAAATGATGCCATTTTTTGAAATGCTTAGGATCATCCCCGAACCATAGAAGCGTCAGCTGGTGAAGATCAGCGTATTCATATGAGGTGACGTAGGGTGGAGACGTAACGATTAAATCTACCGATTCAGACTCCATCGAGAATGTCTTAGTGGAATCTCGGCGATACATCTTAGCGGAGACCTTAGTGCGTCCGGATTCAGCCAGCTTCGTATAGAACAACTCGTTCTTTCTAATCATTGAATCAAGATGCCGGAGGAAAGACTGTTTTGGGACGGGTATGATTTTATCCTTGTCGATGGTTGGCTTGATGCTTTTCATCAGCCAGCGCGAGCAGTTTTTAAGGTTGTGTGAAAAGGCACAGAGGAAAAACCTGCGGACATTATGATTCTCTATTTTCTTTACCGCAAAATAAATTCTGTCTAATTCGGTGATTGTTTCCTCGTCGAACCAGTAGGTAATGCGAGGATGGTGCTCGTAGGAAATCTTAGGTGCCATATCGTAGTACTCTAAAAATTTCTGCTTGTGATTTGTAAGGGTGCGTGGCTTGATCGCGGTAGTCTTTGTTTGGGTTATCAATTTCGCAACAGGGTTGATATCAAAACCGATGCTGGGATGTCCTAGCAGTTTTGCTTCCACCAGAGTCGTCCCACATCCACCGAATGGATCACAGACTATTTGCTCAGTGCTTGGCGCGTAATCTTCGATCAGTTTGCGGACGATCTGTGGAATAAATTTTGCTGGGTAACGGTGGTAGTCATGAGAGAAGGCGGTGGTCTGAGAACGACCTGCATCTCTAAAAGACCACTCCTCACGAGGTTCTAATATTTTGAACTGCTTTTGTATTGAGCTGGCGATTGGTGGCATAGGTCGATGACATCATTATACCTCTTTATCCGGATGACATCAAAATCTTTGCCCACACCAGAGGTTCTTTTTTATTCTCTTGCTCCCAATTCCAAACCCATCATAGGGAGTAACCAGTTGATGAATTATGAATAAGAGAATGGAAGGAGTAAAATGAAGTTATGAAAATTAATAACGCCTTCAAACTTATCATCGCCATCATAGTCTCCGAACTTGCTGGCATTATCAGTTCAGTGTTTACCACGCCGTCCATTGCCGGCTGGTACTCAGGGATCGTGAAGCCTGCTATCAATCCCCCGGCGTGGGTGTTCGGACCGGTCTGGACGACATTGTTTGCGCTTATGGGCATCGCGGCCTTTCTTGTCTGGAAGAAAGGACTGGATCGTAGGGATGTAAAAATTGCTCTCGGCATATTTCTCGGACAGCTAGTGCTCAATACCCTTTGGTCAATTATCTTTTTTGGTCTGCACAGCCCGGGCGGTGCGCTTATTGAGATCGTATTCCTCTGGCTCGCCATTCTCGCCACGATTATTGCCTTTGCGAAAATCTCTAAACCGGCCGCATGGCTTCTTATGCCATATATTCTCTGGGTAAGTTTTGCCGGATACTTGAATTTTAGTATTTGGATGCTTAATTAATCTTAATAAAAAATATATTTATGAAAGGATACGTCACAAACATTGAAAAGCTATCACTTGAAAATGATAATTTTCGTAAGGTTTTATACACCGACAAAAACAGCCAGCTTGTTTTGATGTCTCTCCTTGCTGGAGAAGAAATCGGAGAAGAAGTGCATAATGTCGATCAGTTCCTACGCGTGGAAAAAGGAACAGGCATCGCAATCTTAAGCGACATCTCTCACGACCTTGCCGATGGTAGCGTGATCATCGTGCCTGCCGGGACAAAACATAACATTATGAATTCCGATTCCGGCCCCATGAAGCTCTATACCCTCTATATGCCACCGCATCATCGAGATAGCGTAATTCACAAAACCAAAGCCGAGGGCGAAGCCGACACCACTGATGAATTTGATGGAAAAACTACTGAGTAACCATCGTGAAATTATCTTTGCAAAAATTTATTAACTCAGTATAAAGCTATTGTGCTGTTGGTGGCGTACCACGAAGCGGTGCTGATCCAGCTGGACGAATTTGGACGGATTGTGCGGTTACGCTTCCATCGCTGTTTGCGGAGCCGGTGACGGTGACTTGAGTACCGACGGCAAGATCGTTAAACGAGCCTGTAGTTGATTTCATAACTTGCGCGCTTGAGCTGACGAGCACAATTTTGGTGCTACCATCTTGCATCTTGATCGTTATACTCGAGTCATCTTTGGAAATAATCTCACCAGCAGTAAAACCTCCGTTCATACCTGCACGCGCACCTCCTCCTGCCCCTCCCGGGAATTGACCGTTTCCCATAAATTGTCCTCGCGCAGGTACTTGAGATTTTGAGTAAGTCATACCCCCGTAAAATGCACCTCCACCAACGATTGCTAATGCGACCAATCCTCCAATAATCATTTGTTTATTCATATATCTTTATTACTAAGTTATTAATTAATTTTGCTTCACCTATTCATAGCGCAAGGCATCGATAGGGTTCATGCCTGCCGCCTTTCGCGCGGGGTAATAACCGAATACGATTCCTGTTACTGCCGATACACCGAACGCAATAACAACCGATGAGAGCGACACACTGGTTGTCACGAGACCTGTTAAATTCACAACAAAGGAAATGAGCCAGCCGAGTGCAATCCCCACAACGCCACCGATTACGGTAAGCGCGATAGCCTCAGCAAGAAACTGCGTCGAGATGTCTTTCTTCTTCGCTCCGATTGCTTTCCGCAAGCCGATTTCTCTCGTGCGCTCGGTGACTGTCGTGAGCATCATGTTCATAATGCCGATACCGCCGACAAGAAGCGATATGCCGCCTATCGCTGCTAAGAGATACGTCAACGTTGTTGTGACGCTTGTCGCAGCACCGAGAATGTCATTTTGATTGAGAACACTAAAATCAGCCGCTGTCGCATCACTAATGCGGTGCCTATCTAAGAGCAGGGTGGTTATATCGGCTTGTACTTGCGCCATTGCATCTGGCGAGGAGGCTTGCACTGCGATCGTGGTGAGATACTGATCACCGGAGAGATATCGCTGCGCACTTTTGACAGGGATGTAGATCACATCATCCTGATTTTGGAATCCGCTGCCGCCTTTCGCTTTCGTAACGCCAATGACTTTGAATTCGAGTTTATTAATCCGGATCGACTGGCCGACAACGCCTGTTGTACCCTCCCCGAAGAGGTCGTCTCGTGTCGTCGGCCCTATGACCGCCACTTTTGACGCCGAATTATTTTGTGTATCGGAGATAAACGCCCCTTCTTCCACTTCGAGGTTACGAATCTGCGGATAATTGCTAGTCACGCCAGTCACGCTTGTATTAGTGTTCGTACCTTTTGCAGTGATCTGATAGCGCCCGGAAACCTGTGAGTCCACTGCCTGCACATCTGCGATTTCAGTTGCGATTGCTTCCGCGTCCTCATTCGTGAGTGTCTTTGCGCCCCCGCGACCCGCGCTTACGCCAAACCCTTGTGTGCGTTGTGCGCCAGGAGTCACCTGGATGAGATTCGATCCGAGTGACTCAATTGAGGAAGAAATACTATTTGATGCACCGGTACCTATTGAGACCATTGCGATAACCGAAGAAATGCCGATCACGATGCCGAGTATCGTAAGACCCGAGCGAACCTTATTCGCAGAAAGGGCGGTGTATGTTTCGTGTGCGATATCGTTAATCTTCATGGTGTTTTGAGTGGCGACGTGAATGCGCTTTAGAATCGGAAAGAATATTACCGTCACGCAATGTGATGATTCTGTCCGCGTGTTCGGCAACATCATGCTCGTGCGTAATAAGAATGACCGTACGTCCATGTTCTTTATTTAATTTTTGGAACGTACCGAGAACGATTTCACCTGTTTTAGTATCAAGGTTTCCTGTTGGCTCATCGGCAAGAATCAATGAAGGGTCATTAACTAGTGCTCGTGCGATCGCTACGCGTTGAATTTGTCCCCCAGAAATCTCATTCGACTTATGTTGAAAATGAGTCTCAGTAAGACCTGCAGATTTAAGGGCTTTCGTAGCACGAACCTCGCGTTCCTTTTCTTCTATGCCAGCATATACGAGCGGCAACATAACATTTCGCAATACAGTAGTTCGTGGCAGCAGATTGAATGATTGGAATACGAATCCGATCTTGTCTTTTCTAATATCCGCGAGCCGATCATCGTCGAAAGTCGAAACATCTTTGCCGTCGAGAAAGTATGTGCCGGATGTCGGTGTGTCGAGACAACCAAGGATGTGCATGAGCGTTGACTTACCAGAACCTGATGGACCCATGATTGCGACGAATTCGCCATCTTCTATCGTGAAAGTAACGCCCTTCAGTGCTTGAAAGGTAGCGTCTCCTTCACCATAGGATTTAGTTATTCCTTTAATTTCTATCATGTTAAAAACGGATTGCTCCGGTGGGGGCACCAAATCCACCTCCGCGGTTAGTTGCGCTTCCAGTTGTAGGAGCATTTGTGGTGGTGCCCGAAACCGTGCGCGTTACGACTTGTTGACCTACTTTAAGACCGGAGACGATCTCTACGTTTGCATCGTCTGCTATGCCTATTACTACTTCTACTTGTTGTGGAGCAACGGCAGAGACAACACCTTGCGTACCGCCCGTTTGCTCTAGTGGCGGATCGAATACTTGCACATAACTCACTCCGTTTTGCGTCTTGACTGCGCTTGAAGGAACAACAAGAACGTCTTGTTTTGTAGCGGTTTGGATCGCGGCATTTGCTGTCATGCCAGATTTGATGCGTTCGTCTTGCGAATCGAATACGACTTTCAATTCGTACGAAACGACACCTTGGGTTACCGTCCCAATAGTATCGATTGCCGCCACTTCGCCGGTGAGTGTTAGGTCTTCTATAGCATCAAAACTAAGGGTCGCTTTATTGCCAATCTTGATTTGCGCGGCATCCACTTCGTTGACCGAGAGTGTTGCTACTTTCTGCTTTGTAATCAGCGTTGCCACAGCAGCGGAACTTACTGTCTGTCCTTTCTGTATATCAAGGGACGCAACAACGCCGTCAAACGGTGCACGAATATAATAATCGGCAAGTGTATTCTGGGCGTCCTGCAATGCATTTTGTGCTTTTACCACGCTTAGTTCCGAACTGCGGATGTCGAGGGAATCAGTCCCTGCCTTGAGCTTATTAAGAGATTCTGTGCTTTCGGTGATTGTACGATCAGCGTTGACGATCGCGTCCCTACTGGTCTTTATCGTACTTTTTGCGGAGAGCAGAGAGGAAACGTGCGTATTGGTTGTTCCGGTGTATGTTCCAAGATTTGTAAGTGCTGTGGTCGAGAAAGCAACCGGAGTGAAATGTCGTTTCGTATATTCGTCTTGATACAACTGGATCAGATTGTTCGCGCTTTTTACTGCATCTGCAATCTCTTTCGATGTATCGTAGGTTTGATTAATCAACGCCTCGACTGTTGTAGCATCAGAAGTCCGACTTGCCGATTTATAGTCTGAGAAATTTTTATCATAGGCGGCACGTGCGGCAGTATATTTTGTTGCCGCGTCGTCCTTGAAACGCATCGCATTGTCATTAGTTGACTTAATAGCATCAGCGTAGAAGCTGATGTTGTCTTGTCCCGAATTTCCATTGCTTCCATACAAAATATCTTCGAGGCCTGCCATTACCGTCGGCAAATCAAGAAAGGCGTTAGAGACATCATTGAACCCGTCGTCATATGCTTTTTGCAGATCAGTCTGTGCGTCTTGTTTTGATTCGTTTGCTTTTGCAAGTGAATTTTCCGCTTGTGTAAGCGAAAGCGAATCAGCGGGTTTGTTCAACTTTTCCAATGCGATCTGTGCACTCTCGAGATTCGCCTGGGCGTCACGCACTGATTTTTGTGCGCTTTTTGCATCGATTTGTGCTATGACAGTTCCATTTTTTACAGTCTGTCCTTCTTTAACTCCTATGTAAATGATTTCTCCAGATGCTTTCGGTTGAATTTCGACTTGATTGGAAGCTGAAACTTGGCCGCTTGCAGATATGGAAGCAACAATCGTACCTTTCTCCACCGTACCAAGGACGTAGCGAGTCTCACTTGTGTCGCTACCAAAAGCGCGCACCATTCCATAACCCGCACCAATGAGTACGAGGAGAACAACAGCGCCCATGATCTTATGGGCTTTACCCCATGTAATGATTTTTTTAATAAATGTTTTCATAACTATTGCAGCGGTTGATTGTTCATGGCTCTATCGGGTGGTGGAGGCATGAGACGAATTAATTTGGCATCGACTTGGCCTTCCTCATTTGGATTTCCAAGAACTACGACAAAATCACCGACCTTGAGCTTATCTGCTGTGATTTCATTTCGAAATTCACGAACTTTTGTTGATGTACCAACGAGCACAGTTTTTTCCAAATTATCGGGACCTGCTATGACAACTTGCGGAAGAGCGATACTGACAATCTCTCCGACAGCTCCGTGTCCGCCTGGCATACCTGGAGCAGGAAATCCTCCGCCAAAGTCTCCTCCTCGAGGACCGACAAAGTTTCTCTCGAAATTGTCGCCGAATCGCGCACCGAACCTAGCTTTGTTGTACCCCGCAACCATGCCAGCTTGGAAAATAACTAGGGCAAGAACGGCAACTCCCAGTCCTATCAGGATACCTCTTACTTTTTGTGATTTGTGTATATCTCTAAAATCCATATCTGATTAATTAGTTGCTAAAGTAAAACGGCGCAAATTTGTAAATGTGTTAGCTCCTGACCAAATGAGAAAGCTAAAGGCAATCAGAAACACGATCGTGCCCACGACCGGCATTGTTTCTACTAAGGAGTACGTTAGCTCCTTCCAGTAGGCCAAAACCGCACTATCTCCGGAGAACAGCAATGAAAAATAGTCGTAAAAGCCAGATTCATAAAAACTACTTATGAGATATTTGCCGGACAAAAATACTGCAACTAAAGACACTGGTAATGCCGTAGCTGCTACAGTGAAGTAAACTTTTGCACGTCGAAACTCCTCCTTTGCAATTCCTAAAAGGATATTCCGTTTTAAGTCCTGCGGTGGCTCTATTTTCTCCATACCAATTAGACGGAAACAGGATGCATTTTGGTGCATCTGTAATGTATATAGTAAAAAGCCCCACTGGGGCTTTTTACTATAGAAACTATAATACTTTATCGTACTTTCATTGGTCGATGTCCATCTTGACCGCCAGGGAAACCATGGCCACCAAATCCCATACCTCCTCCGCCTATAAACTTAAGATACTCTTCTGGAATGCTGTTAGCAGTTGCCCATTCCTTAAGAGATGTCTGCTTCGCTTCCATCTTAGCTTTTCGCTCCTCCTGAGTTAAGGTTTGATTGGCTGTACGATCAGCTTCCATTGAAGCTTTGAGCTCTGCTGACTTAGCAGTTATAAGATCAGCCTGAATTTGAGTAAGCTTGCCGTCTGTCACCGCTTTTGCGAGTCGGCTTGCAAAACCAGCTTGCATTTTCGCTCCCATCTCTGCATGCTGAGTCTTCATAACTTCACCCACTACAGTCTGTACGTCTGCAGCGTTGAGATTGAATTTGCTCGCAATGGCAGATACGATAGCACTCATTGGATTATGAGCATTAGTGGTTTCTGCTGCGCTCACGCTCGCGATCCCGCCACCGAGTACGGTAAGTCCGAGAACAAAAGCAGTGACCGCTATCATTTTAGACTTCCTGGAAATTCCTGATAAATATTTTTTGATCATCTGTTTATTGTTAGTTATTAGTAATAATATCGACTACATGTATTAGACGAAAACAAAATGCATTTTGGTGCATCCTGATAAAGGGAGAGAAAGTTCTTATTTAAATTGGCCTTACTTCAAGAGACCGCCGCAATGCAATGAGCGCCCTTCTATGCTGACTTTTAACTGTATGAAGTGGCCTCTTAAGAAGTTCGCCGATTTCCTCAAATGTCATATTGCTTGAATATCGAAGTTTCAATACATCGCGGTAGAGAGGATCAAGTTCTTCCAAAAGTATTTCTACAAATCGAGCATCTTCTGCCCTTGCTAAAAGCTCATCTGGCAACAAGCTGGAGTCTGCGAGAGTTTCAGTGAGCATATTTTCTCCTCTTTCATTTTCAAAAGCAGAGAAGGCAACTTCTTTTCTTCGTCGAAGCCAGTCGATCGCGACATTTCTGGTGATTGCAAAAAGCCACGTTTGGAAGGTACTTCCTCGCTTGAATCCTCGAATATTTTTCCACGCTTTTACGAATGCATCTTGAGTTATGTCATTAGCGGCCTGACTGTCATTTACTAGTTTCAACGCGAAATTATAGGCACTAGTTAAATGCCGATCGACAAGTATTCCTATGGCCTTTTCATTGCCATCAAGATAGTCAGAAATTAATTGTTCATCACTTATCATTGTTCTTATTGTAGCAAAAAATCGGTGAATTGTCTCAGTTTGCTTAAGTTAAGCAAATAGTGCCAATGGTTCAAATTTGTTCAAACGGCTTGGCCAAGGCGCAAGATGGGGCAAACGTCGATCCTCGGGACAAAGCTCGCCACCGGGGCAAATAAATGGCAAATCGGGTGGTCTTGGTCTAGATCGTGGCTGTCGGACGTCCCCTCTTACTTGGTTCAAATTTCAGAGGACCTAAAACCATTTGAAACTTAAGCCCCTCATTCGTGTATGTTGCTACAAATATCTTCCTTC